>NZ_VFWA01000020.1:0-104657 GCF_006442295.1 Mesorhizobium sp. B2-3-2
GCGGTCAGATCGAACATTGCGGTAACTCCTTGGATTCGTTATCGCAAATCGCAGATGGTACGTCAAGTATATAATTAAGAGTTTTTTCCTAAAAGCTGTTGACGGGGTGAAGGCAACTATGCTATGTTTCTATCTATGGTGCTGAGTTGCGCCGATGACCCGCCCCCGAGGCGGGTTTTGTGTTTTTGGTTTTGCCTTCTCCTCGAACGATGGCGCTCTACGGCGCCCCCCTCTGTCCTGCCGGACATTTCCCCCTCAAGTGGGGAGATTGGCAGCTTCAGCGTATCGCTCATTCCTGCAAAGCAGGAGATTGGCGACAGCGATAGCGACAGTCGATCTCCCCCCTCGTGGGGGAGATGTCCGGCAGGACAGAGGGGGCGCGAAGGAATGCGACGTTTCGATCCTGACGATTATCTGCGAGAACAGCCATGCCACGCTATGCCACCATCATCACCGGCGATGACGGCCTCGAGGTCGTCAGCGCCATTGGCGAATTCGAGGGTGCGGCGCCGCGGCCGCGGCTGGGCCGGATCGAGCAGGTCGCGCCCGGCGTGCTGATCGGCATGGCGCGGGACGCGGCCGGCGGCTTCGCTTTCCCGCAGCCGGCGATTCATAGCGGCGCCATCGGCCTCGCAATGGCGGGCCTGAAGGGCCTGCCGGGCACCGCGAAGCCTGCGGGGCGGCCGAAGGGCGCCAGGAAAGCCAGGAAGAAATCCGCTCGTTCGAAGAAGCGGGTCCGGTCGGTCAAGTCCGTGTCGTCGAAGGCCAAGGCCCGTGTCGATGCCGGCGAAGCGGTGACGGGCCATGGCTGACGAAACCGCCGCTGTGCCGGTGCGCGGCAAGGGGCGCAAGCCGGCCGCCGGGCGGAGCGCAGGCCGGGAGGCCGCGCCGGAGACCCGCCTCAAACGCCCGAAGAAAACGCTGGGCGACGACTTTCTTGCCGCCGTGCGCGCCGATTTCCGCGCCCATGGCGCCGGCGTCATCGCCGAAGTGCGGGCCGACAAGCCGGACCAGTATCTGAAGATCGTGCTTTCGGTGCTGCCCAAGGATTTCGATGCCGCCGTCAACCATCTGGATGCCTTGAGCGATGAAGAGATCCGCCGCCGCATCCGCGCGCTCGAAGCCGCGGTCAAACCGTTCCTCGAAGACATCGCCGATGGCGGCGAGAACGGAATATCTGGCGCTGCTGGCGGAGCTTGACCGCAGGCGCCGTACCAACCAGCTTGCCGCCTACCGGCCCTATGCCAGGCAGGCGGCGTTCCACGCCGCAGGCGCCACCCACCGCGAGCGGCTGTTCATGGCCGGCAACCAGCTCGGCAAGACCCGCGCCGGCGGCGCCGAATGGGCGATGCACCTGACGGGCCGCTATCCCGCGTGGTGGCAAGGCAAGGTTTTCGATGCGCCCGTGCGGCTGTGGGCCGCCGGCGTCACCGGCGAGGGCACGCGCGACAATCCGCAGCGCGTGCTGGTCGGCCCGCCGCAGCGGCAGGCTGAATGGGGCACCGGCATGATCCCGGCCGATGCGATCGTCGACACAATGATGGGCCGTGGCGCGCCGGGCGCGCTCGACAGCGTCGTGGTGCGCCATGGCGGCGGCGGCGACGTGCAGGCCGGCGAGAGCGTGCTGTCGTTCAAGAGTTTCGAGAAAGGCCGCGAGAAATGGCAGGGCGAGACACTGCACGGCGTCTGGTTCGACGAGGAACCGCCGCTCGACATCTATTCCGAGGGCCTGACCCGCACCAATGCCACCGGCGGGATCACCATCGTCACCTTCACGCCGCTGCTGGGGATGAGCGACGTGGTGCTGCTGTTCTTGAGCGCGGCGGAGGTGGAGGGGTTGGGGAAGGGGTGATGGAGCGTGCCTTTCCTTCTCCCCTTGTGGGAGAAGGTGGATCGGCGCGCAGCGCCGAGACGGTTGAGGGGTGCTCCAGCGGAGTGAGGCGTTGGCGTTCCCTGGAACACCCCTCATCCGACCTCGCTTCGCGAGGCCACCTTCTCCCACAAGGGGAGAAGGTGAAGCGACCGCCGGCCGCGCCTCTCTGTCCAAAACTTCCTGCGAAATCTAACACCTATTCTCCTCTCCTGATTTATCTTGGATACCTCCCCAATGTCCCGTCACGTCACCTTCATGACCATCGACGATGCCGAGCATTATTCGCCGCAGGAGCGCGCGGCGATCGTCGCCGCCTATCCCGAACATGAGCGCGAAGCGCGGGCTCGCGGCATTCCGGTGCTGGGGTCCGGCCGCATCTTTCCGGTGGCGGAGGAGTTGATTGCCTGCGCGCCGTTCCGGCTGCCACGCTACTGGCCGCGCATCGGAGCGCTCGATTTCGGCTGGGATCACCCTTCCGCCGCCGTCGAGCTCGCCTGGGATACGGAGGCCGATGTCGTCTATGTCGCCAAGGCCGCACGCGCCTCGCAGCAGACGCCGGCCATGCAGGCGCTGACCCTGAAACCCTGGGGCGAATGGCTGCCCTGGGCGTGGCCGCGCGACGGCCGCCGCGAGACGCTGGAAGGGGCGGGCACGGCGCTCGCCAAGCAATATGCCGCGCATGGGTTGAACATGCTGACCCGCCACGCGCAATTCCCCGACGGCTCCGTCTCGGTTGAGGCCGGGCTGATGGAGATGCTCGACCGCATGCAATCCGGCCGCTTCAAGGTGTTTTCGACGCTTGTCCCATGGTTCGAGGAGTTCCGGCTCTACCATCGCAAGGACGGCCAGGTGGTGAAACTGCGCGACGATTTGATGGCGGCGACGCGTTATGGCGTGATGATGCTGCGCGAGGCGATGGTGGATCCGGCGGAGTTCAGGGCGGCGAGGCGGGCGAAGGGCCAGAGCGATCCGCTGGGGGCGTTTCGGTAGGCTCGCCACATTTCGTCATTCTCGGGCAACGATCCCACCGTGACTTCGGAGCGTTGCGGCGGCGCAATTCTCGCTGAGTAAACGAGTGCTCCAGCGCCGGCCCGATAGCTCTCGCTGCGCTTGCCCTGCGCCTACTCCAGGATTTTCCAGTAAGAATCCTTGCGGATCACCTTGCCGTCGCGAAACGTGTAGAAGTCGCAACCCCGGACCTCCTTTTTCTCCCCCTCGCGTGTGGTGCCGGTGAGGGTCCATTTCGAGATGCCGGTATCGGCGGTCGAATCCACAAAATGTTCGGCGTTGCCGTAGTGGACATCCGGCAAGCCTTCAAAGCGTGTCGCCAGTGCTTTCCGTACGTTTGCCTTGCCCTCGAAACGAGAGCCCCAGGGCTTGCCTCCTCTCGGCATCTCCAGGATGCAGTCGTCGGAAAAGAACGCCATGATCCGATCGAGATCGTGCGCGTTGAAGGCCTCGCATAGCTGCGTCAGCGTCGATCGAATGTCCATTCGCCCGTCTCCCTTCAATTGGATGACCGATGTCTTGCTCCCGCATTCGATGGTCGAAGTAGGTCACCGGCTAGGAGACCGGTCAAGGGCGTGAATTCTTCACGCTGCACTCACATAGATGAACCGTATCCCGGGGCTCTGGCATCCGCATGACCCTCCGCATCGTCCCCGCCACCCTGCGCGATCTCTCCTACATCGCCGCCAATTTGCGGCCCGAGGACCGGGCCGAGATCGATTGCCAGCTCGATCAATGGTCGCCCGCGCTGCTGGCGCTTACGGCGCTGCAAGGACTTGCCTATGTGGCCGAGCTCGACGGCAATCCGGAGGCCGGTTTTGGCGCTGCCGAGCAGCGGAGCGGGCTGTGGATCGCCTGGAGCTGGGGCACGCGCCGCATGAAGCGTTGCGTGCCCGGCATCACCGGATTTTTTCACACTGTGCTCGGGCCGCAGGTTTCCGCCCGCGGCGCCTGGCGGGTCGAGGCGCGGGCGCTGGCCGGCAATGAACTGGCGCTGCGCTGGCTTGGGCGGCTCGGCGCCTCGCAGCGCTGCCTGCTGCCCGGATATGGCAGGAACGGCGAAGATTTTTTCCTTTACGACTGGACAAGAGAAGGCTGGAACCATGTGTCTGTTTCAAAAACCACCGGAACTGAAACCGCTGCCGGCAGTGCCGACGGCTGAGGACAAGGACGTGCAGGCGCGCGAAGCCGCACTTCGGGCTGAACTCGAACAGCGCCAGGGCACGGCGAGCACCATCAAGACCGATCTGGCGCCCGGCAGCCTCGCCGGCCAGCGCCGTGTGCTCCTGGGGATGTGACCATGACCGCAATGAAGCGCAGTTTCAGGAAGCGCGTGCTGGACTGGTGGTACTGGAGACGGCATGCAAGGTTGGTGAAGCGGCGTGGCGGGTGAACGCTGCCAATCTCCCCCCTCGTGGGGGAGATGCCCGGCAGGGCAGAGGGGGGCGTGAAGGAACGCCGACCTCTCAGTTTTCAACCTGCGATGGCTTGAGAGATCGACCATTCAGCTGACAGGTCGGCGGGAGAGCGCCCCCCTCTGGCCTGCCGGCCATCTCCCCCACGAGGGGGGAGATTGGCAGCTTCCACCGCTCACCCCTTCTTCGCGAACGCCCAGACCATCATCGGGTATTCCTCGTCGTTGCTGAGGTCCCGCCACAGGCCGTAGGCGCGGACCGGGCCGCCTATGTGGGCGCGGGCGCAGGCCTTGTTGCCCCAGCCGAACGCCTGGACGTTGTCCTCGGCGAAGCCGCCATCGACCATCAACTGCTTCAGGCCGGCCGGCGTCCACCTGTTATAGTCGTGCGGCCTGGCATGGACGCGAAACAGGAAGGGCGTCGCCACCATCGCCCAGCCGCCCTCGCGGGTCATGGCGTGGATGTTCCGCGCGGCCGCCTGCGGCCGCTGTACATGCTCCAGCACCTGATCGGCGATGACGATGGAGTATTGCTCGTCGGTGCGATCCTTGCAGATGTCGAAATCGGGGAAGTCGACCGAGCGATAGTTGGGGCACATCGCCTTCCAGTAGCGGTTCCAGCCGGGCGAGATCTCGATCACGTCGCGCGATTTGCGGTTGGCAGCCGTCAGGAAGGTTGTGAAGGCTTCGATCTGGCGGATGCGCAGCCAGTTGCGGGAATCGTAGCCGATCAGGCGCTTGACCGCCTGCTTGCTGCGATTTTTCACGGTGCCGGCAAGGCTTGTCGTCACTTCGACCTCCTCAGACGCCCGCCGCCAGGGACAGCCTAGCCCGGCCAAGTGGGCAAAAGATGACAGGATCGGCAATCTCCCCCCTCGTGGGGGAGATGCCCGGCAGGGCAGAGGGGGGCGCGACAGAACGCCAGCCTTTGCGATTTCGAGCCAGGACAACCTTGGAATTCCATGACGATTTGCTGGACAGGCCGGCGGGACAGCGCCCCCCTCTGTCCTGCCGGACATCTCCCCCACGAGGGGGGAGATCGGCAGCTTCCGGTTCGGCGCCCAAACAAGCGAGATTGAAATGACCGATTCCCGTGCCCGCGATATTCTTTCCCGCCAGTCCGAGCTCGAGAGCGAGCGCGCCGCCTACGAGCCCGTCTGGGAGGCGGTGGCGGAGTTCTGCGATCCCGATGCGCCCGATATCCTGTCCGGGCGCGGTGCCCGCCGCGGCGACAGCCAGGCCGAGCGGCAGGAGCGGCGCGGCGCCCGCGTCTATGCCAACACCATCAACTCGGCCGCCAACCGGCTGGCGGCGGGGCTCGAAAGCCTGATCATCCCGCAGTCGGAGAAATGGCACGGGCTGACCACCGCCGAGATGGACGACGAGGAGACCGACGAGGAAAAGGAATGGGCGGAAAACCTGCGCGACTTCCTGTTTTCGCTGCGCTACTCCGCCAATTCCAATTTCGTACCGGCGACGCAGGCCTGCCTGCGCAATGTCGTGCGCTACGGCCCGGCCTATCTCTATGCCGAGGAAGGGTTCGGTTCGACGCTGATCCGCTATGCCTCGATCCCGGTGGTGGAAGGCTATCTGTCGCGCAACCGCTGGGGCCAGGTCGACATCTTCCACCGCCGCTACGAACGCACCGCGCGCCAGGCGGCGCAGTTGCTCGGCTACGAAAAACTGCCGGCGCGCATCAGGACGCTGGTCGACGACCCCGCCAAATGCGAGGAGAAGATCGCGCTCATCCAGTGCATCCAGCCGCGCGACGAGCGCCGCATGTACCGATCGGGCGGAAGCTACCGCTATCTCGACGCCGCCTTTGCCTCCTACCACGTCATCGAGGACGAGGAGGAGATCGTGCGCGAGAGCGGTTTTCGCACCTTCCCGGTGTCGGCCTTCAACTGGCGCCGCTACGAGGGCGACGCCTACGGCATCTCGCCGACCATCGAGGCCCTGACGACCGTGCGCGAGGAAAACGCGGTACGCCGCTCGGGCCTGCGCGCGCTCCAGCAGATCACCGATCCGCCGACGGCGTCGAAGGCCAGGCTCGACTATGTGCCGGTGCTCAATCCGGGCGAGAATTATCCGGGCCTGATCGACGACAATGGAAGGCCGCTGATCGCGCCGATCACCACCGGCCAGAACCCGAGCTACGCCTTCGACTATGCGGCCAGCCGGGCGGAGGAGATCCGCGACATGATGTTCGTCAATCTGTTCCAGACGCTGGTGCAGAACCCGCAGATGACCGCCACCGAGGCGCTGATCCGCCAGGAGGAGAAGGGCGCGCTGCTCGGGCCGTCGGGCTCGATCATCCAGGCGGGCTTTGCCACCAATCTCGACCGCGAGCTCGGCATATTGGAGGACAAGGGCCTCTATGACGAGGACAGCCGCTTCCTGCCGCCGGCGAGCCTGGCGGGCAAGGCGGTGCGGCCGACCTTCACCGGTCCGCTCGATGTCTTGCGCCGCTCGGCGGAAGCGCGCGACACCATCCAGTTGGTGACCACGGCCATGCAGATGGCGCAGTTCGACCCCGATGTGATGGACAATATCGACAGCGACGAGGCGCTCCGCGTCGTGCAGAGCGCCGGCCGCAGCCCGCAGCGCATCTTCCGCCGCAAGGACGAGGTGACGGGCCTGCGCGACACGAGGGCCAAGGCCAGCCAGGCGCAGGCCGCGATGGCGGCGCTCGCCACCGCCGGCAAGGTGGCCAAGGACGCCGTGCCGGCGGCCGTGCAGGCGCGCGACAGCGGCCTGTTCGAGGGATTGCAAGGCATGCTGGGGGGCGGCGCGGCCGATGGGCCGGCACCCGATGCCGGCGCCCAGGGCGCGATGCCGGCCGGACAGCGCCCATGAGCCGCAAACGCTTCGCCCACGCGTCGCAGAACGGCGGCCCCGCCAAGGCGCGCGAGGCGCTCGCCAAGGCCTATCTGCGCGTCTTTTCCGGCGAGGACGGCGAAATGGTGCTGGCCGATCTCGCGGCGACGGTCGGCTATTTCAGGCGCCCGTCATACGGCGAGTGGATGGCGCGGACCAGGACGCCCAACGGCTTCGAACTGCACAGCGCGCTCAGCAACGCCCGCGCCGAAGTGGTGCAGCACATAATGGGTTTCCTGACGCTGGACGAGGCGCAGCTCGTGGCGCTGGAGAAGGCGGCGAGGGCGGAGGGGAGGTGAGGCGCTGAAGCCGCCGATCTCACCCTTGTTCAAGGTTCGGCGACGATCGAGGTCGGCGCCCTACGGCGCCCCCCTCTGTCCTGCCGGACATCTCCCCCACAAGGGGGGAGATTGGCGGTCTGGCCGCCGGTGATTCAATAATTGCCGTTGTAGTACCGGTCGTCGCAAGGCGCGGTGTAGATGCGGCCGCGGCGGTCCTGGTAGCGGCAGAGCTGTTCGCCGCGGCGCTGCGGGGTGGTGGCCGAGCCGACGACAGCGCCGAGCAGCGCGCCGCTGGCCGCGCCGATGACAGTGCTCTTGGTGTTGCCGCCGATGGCCTGGCCGACGAGGGCGCCGCCGGCGCCGCCGATCAGCGCACCGGTTCCGGCCCGCTGCTGGCCTTCCGTCTGCGCGCAGCCCGCCAGCGCGGCGGTCATCAAAACGGCGGCTATGGCTTTGTGAATGTTCATGTGACGTCTCCCTTGAAGATCTGAGATCCCTATCGATCGCCAAGTGCGGCCGCATTGCGGCGGAACGGCGGCACAGGCTCTCACGATATAAGACATGGTTTCTCGGGTGTTGATGGACCGAGGACGCGAAACACCTCTTTCGAACAAGGCGCTAGCACCGCTTCCTGGCAAAATGATTCAGCCGGCCTATGCCGCCTCGATAATCTTCCTGGCGGCGGCGGTCAGAAATCCGGAACGGCTGTAGCCGTGTCGTCTTGCATATTCGTCAATCTCGCCGAGGACATCTTCGGGAATGGTGACGTTGACCCGTACCACCCTCGTTGTCTCGATCTTCAGAGGGATCAGAACGGCAACGCCGGTAAGATTATCCTTGTCCGCCATCACTTGCTCGAGCGACGAGGGCTCGGGAATGGCCTCGCCATCCTCGACCAGACCATCGACATGAAAGGCGAGCGCTTCCTGCGCCATGGCACGGGCGTCGTCCAGTGTCGTGCCGGCAGTCACCACGCCGGGAAAATCGGGGAAAGAGACGCCGAAATCGCTGTCTGCTTCCTTGTGTATCAGTCCGATATATTGGCGCATCTCTCTACCTCAACTTGAGACCGGATTGCTTTTCGATGCTCTTCAGCGTGCCGATCGGGACATCCCGTTTGGGATGCGGAACCGTAACCCGACCCGGCTTGGTCGTGTGCTTGAACTGAGCATGACTGCCTTTTCGAGCCACTTCGAACCATCCATCGGCGGTCAATCTGACGATGATGTCGGAGCTCTTCATGTTGTGTATGGATACACACAGTTCAAGTGTCTGTCGATAGAGATCGCGCTGCCTGTCCCCGCCAGCCTTTCCGTCAAAGTCAGCGCGGATCGATGAAGGCGCCTTGTAGGTAAACGCGAACGCCGAGTTTCTTCGCGCCCCCTGTGTCCTGCCCGTCCTCCGCTGCAGCTGCGGAGGGTGGACCGGCACCTCCCCCTCGTGGGGGAGATTGGCAGCCTTGCCGCCGGCTCATTTTCTAACCCCTTACAAAGGAACCATCACATGACAGATCTGGCAAACGCCGGGTCCGTGGCTGCCGTATCGCAGCCGGCGGGCAACCCAGTAAGGCCACCGGCAGGCGCGGACAACGGGTCCGCCGCGCCTTCCGCCAAAAGTTGGTTTGACGGTCTTTCCGAAGGCAACCGCAAGCTTGCTGAAGCCAAGGGCTGGACCAAGCCTGAAAGCCTCGATCGGGTTTTCACATCCTATGCGGAACTGGAGCGGCGGCAAGGCGAAAGCCTGCGCGTTCCAGCCGCGGACGCGCCTCGGGAAGACTGGGACAAGTTTCATGCCCGGCTGCCCGAGGCGATGCGTCCGCTGACATCGCCCGAAAAGGTCGAATACCGGCGGCCGGAAGGCTTGCCGGAAGACTTCGCCTATTCGGACGAACTCGCCAATGCGTCCAAGGCCTGGGCGGTCGAAGCGGGTGCTTCGCCGAAGATCGCCCAGGCCTACCATGACAGGTTCGTCGGCTACATGGCCGAGCAGGCGGCGGCCCAGCAGGCAGCGCTCGCCCGCTCGGTCGAAGCCACCCATGACGACCTCGCCAGGGACTGGGGACCGACCGACAGCGACGGCTTTCGCCAGAAGCTGGAGGTCGCCAACCGGGCGATGAAGAAGCTCGGCCTGGTCGATGCCTACAAGCAGAAGGGCATCCTTCTGCCCGACGGCGCCCTGACCGATCCGCAGATCGCCAGGGCCTTCCAGGCGATCGGCGAGGCGATGTTCCGCGAAGACACGATCGACGCCGACGCGGCGCCGCGGGGGCAAAATCCCTTCCGGCGCAACGCCGCCGGCGAGCGCAACGTTTCGGCGATTTCAGCCCTTGTCAAAAGCGACCCTCAACGCGCCCGGCGGCTGGCCAGGGAAGCGGGCGAAAACCCGGATCTCTGGATGCCGAACAACCCCCTCTGATCCCGACGCATCAGCCGCCGATCAATCTCTCAAAGGAAAGACAAAATGGCAGACGCCTATACCCGTATCGCGGACGCGATCGTTCCGTCCGTTTATGCCCAATACGCTTTCGAGGAACACGTCCAGTCGCTCGAAATCTACCAGGCCGGCATCCTGTTTTCCGATCCGGCCATCTCGTCCAAACTGTCGATGGGCGGCCGTTCCGTCGACATGCCCGGCTGGAAGGATCTCGGCAACGACCCGTCCGAGCCGGTCAATGACGATCCGGCCGATTCCATCGAGATGAAGAAGATCGGCTCGCGCCGCGAGGTCGCCGCCCGCAACGTCCGCGCCCAGGCCTGGGGCGTTCCCGACCTGACGTCGATCCTGGCCGGCGACGATCCGCAGAAGCTGATCGTCAAGCGGCAGACCGAGTACTGGCAGCGCGCCAACAAGCTGACCCTGCTCGGCATGCTCAAAGGCGTCGTCGCCGACAATCTGGCCAATGACGGCGGCGACCTGGTGCGCGCCACCGGCGCCTCCATCGTCGACACCGACATCATCGAGGCGGCCTACCTGATGGGCGACCGCGCCGACAAGTTCCGCACCCTCTGGATGCATTCCAAGCAGATGAAGGCGCTGAAGCTCGCCGACCTCATCGACTATGTGCCGTCCTCGCAGCAGGGCGGGCCGCTCATTCCCTACTATATGGGGCTGCGCTGCGTGGTCGACGACGACATCCCGCAGGCGGGCGGCGTCTACACCGCGTTCATGTTCAAGGACAAGGCGATCCTGTGGAACGAGCTGCCCGTCAACACCGAAGGCGGGCCGCTGGAGTTCGACCGCAAGCCGCGCCAGGGCCATGGCGGCGGGGTGACGGAAATGGTCGGCCGCCGGCATTTCGTGCCGCACGTTCCCGGCACGCGCTTCCTCGACGCCTCCACCGCCGGCGAATTCGCCACCGATGCGGAGCTGGCGCTGGCGGCGAACTGGGACCGCACGGCGTCGAGCGTCAAGACCATGACGTTCATCGCGCTGAAGACCACGGAAGCGTAGGCGCCTCGGCGAAAGGGCGGGGCCTTTGGCGCCGCCCTTTTTCAAAGGCTGCATTCCTTCGCGCCCCCCCTCTGTCCTGCCGGACATCTCCCCCACAAGGGGGGAGATCGCTGTCACGCCGGCCTTCGCTGATCTCCACCGTTGCAAGAATGTGCGCTGGCGCTCGAACCGCCAATCTCCCCCCTCGTGGGGGAGATGTCCGGCAGGACAGAGGGGGGCGCCGTAGGGCGCCAACAACCACGCCAAGCCGCTTCGAGCGGCTTTTTTCATGCCGCAATCACAACCCACGGAGGCGCTGACCCATGGCCATAACCCCGACCGACATCGCCAACATGGCGCTGGCTGTCCTCGACGAGGCGCCGATCGACAGCCTTGACCAGGACATCAAGGCCGCGCGCTTGCTCAATGTGCATTTCGACCTGACGCGCGAAGCCGAGCTGACGAAATACGCCTGGGTGTTCGCCATCCTTTCGGCATCCGTGGCCGGCAGCGATACCGGCAGCGGCGCCTGCACGCTCAACTTTGCCTATGAACTCCCCGTCGATTGCCTTCGCCCGCTGCCGCTTACCCACAATGGCGAGCCGGACGGTGTTGCGATCTCGTGGCGGCAGGAGGCGGGGCTGGTCTATAGCGACCGGGCGGGACCGCTGACCATCCGCTATGTCGCCAACCTCACCGATCCCGACGACTGGGACGCGCTGTTCACCGAAGTGCTGGTGGCGGCGCTCGCCATCAAGGTCGCGCATCCGCTGACGCACAAGGCCGGGATGATCGACATTGCGCGTTCGGCCTACGACCGGGCGCTTGACGCCGCCTTCACCGCGCAGGCCATCCAGCGCGGCGGACGGCTTTCGATATCGAGCTGGGCGCGGCAGCGCGGCGATAACCGGTTTGTCGGTGCGGGGATCATGCGCTGATGGCGACGCTCTATCCGGTCCAGGACGTCTTCACCCGCGGCGAGATCTCGCCGCGCCTGCATGCGCGCGCCTCGCTCGATCTCTACCGGGCGGCGCTCTCGAAATGCGAGAACTTCGTCACCCTGCCGCATGGCGGCATCCGCAAGCGCGGCGGCACCTGTTTCGTCGGCGAGGTGAAAACGTCGGCGAAGAAAACACGCGCGATCCCGTTCATCTTCTCGGCCGACCAGGCCTATATGCTCGAGTTCGGCAATCTTTACATCCGCGTCTACGCCTATGGCGCGCGTGTCGGCACGGTCGAGGTGGCCTCGCCCTATCTTGAAGCCGACCTGTTCGATCTCGACTATGTGCAGTCCGCGGACCAGATGTGGATTTCCCACAGGGACTATCCGCTCAAGGTACTGACGCGCACCGCCCATACGGCATGGACGCTCGACGACTACGCGATCGACGACGGGCCCTATGACGACATCAACGATACGCCGACCACGCTGACGCCGGCCGACTACGGCGCGCTGACGCCGAAGATGACGTCGAACGCCGCGCCTTCGGGCACGGTCTCAGGCATGGGCGGGGCAGGGGACGCCTACCAACTTTTCGACAAGGCGACGGAGACGGACAGCGGCATCGCCGGCGCCACCAACGGCTCGGTCACCTACCAGCTTGCCGGTGGCGCCCAGGCCATCGTCGAGAACTACTACCTGACCGCACGCACAGGCGGGACGGTTGACCGCACGCCGACGATCTGGGTGCTCGAAGGATCGAATGACGGCGCGACATGGGTGACGCTCGACAGCCGCACCGGCGAGACCGGGTGGTCAGGCGGCGAAACCCGCTACTACGAATTCCTCAACAAGCTGGCGTTCGAATATCACCGCTTTACATGGAAGGCGATCAACGGAGCCTCGGACAGCGCGTTTTCCGAACTGAACCTCAACCGGGCGGCGGCGAGCCAGACGCCGTTCGACCTCACGGCGTCGTCGACCGCCGGCATCAATGGCGGCGCCGGTTTCCAGGCTTCGGACGTCGGCCGGGCCATTCGCCTGCTTGCATCCGATGGCCGCTGGCGCTGGGCCAAGATCACCAGCCGCACCAGCGCCACGGCGGTGAAAATCCAACTGCATGGATTTGCCCTGCCGGACCTCAGCCCGATATCGCGCTGGCGCCTGGGCACGCTCGTGCCCGGCAAATATGTCGAAAGCGGATCGCTCTACGAGGAGCGCCTGGCTTTCAGCCGCAAGTTTTCGGTCTACGCCTCGGCCACCGGAGATTTCAACAATTTCGCATTGGGCGAGAAGGATGACGACGCGCTGGAATTCCTCCAGGCCGGCGGCGGCCAGGCGAACGACATCACGTGGATCGCGGAATCGGATGGCGCCCTGCTGATCGGGACGCTCGGCGGCATCCGCGCGCTCTCCGGCTCCGGCATCGACGAGGCGTTGACGCCGTCCTCGTTCAAGAACCGGCGCTCGCGCACATCGGGCTGTGCCCGCATCCGCCCGGTCGATGCCGGCCAGTCGTTCCTCTATGTCACACGCTCGCGCCGCTCGATCGCCGAGCTGACGCAGGCTTCCACCGGCCGCTTCACCTCCGACGATATCGGCCAGATATCCGAACATATCCCGAAGAAAGGCGTGGTCGAACTGGCGTTCCAGACCGACCCCGACCCGATGCTGTGGTTTCCGCTCGATAATGGCGAGCTCGGCGGCTACACCCACCAGCCCTCGCAGGAGGTGCGCGGCATGCACCGCCACCGCTTCGGCGGCGCCTTCACCGGTTCCGGCTGGGCGGCCGTCGAAAGCGCTGTCGTGACGCCCGGCCAGGATGGGGTCGACGACATCTGGCTGATCGTCAGGCGGACCATCGGCGGCGTGACCAGGCGCTATATCGAGATCATGACGGCGCCGTTCGAGTATGGGGCGCTGGAGGACGCCTTCCAGGTCGATTGCGGCCTGACCTATTCGGGCGCCGCCGTCAACGCCGTGTCCGGGCTCGGCCATCTCGACGGCGAAAAGGTCGACGTGCTGGCCGGCGGCAAGGTCTATCGCGGGCTGCCGGTCGCCTCCGGCCAGGTGATGCTGCCCGGCGGCGCCATCGCGGCCAAATGGCAGGTCGGGCTTGCGTTCCAGTCGCAGGCCGACACGCTGGAGCTCGACGTCGCCGGCCGGGACGGCTCGATCCTCGGCCGGCGCAAGAAGGTGGCGGGGGTGATCCTGTCCCTGCTCGAGACCGACACGACGGGGCTTCAGGTGCAGTCGCTGATCCGCGGCCGCTGGGAAAGCGTGCGCATGCCCTCCATCGTCGCGCCCGACGGCAAGGCGAGCCTGTTCACCGGCAATGTCGAGGTGCCCATCGACGACAGCTGGGAAGGGCAGGGCAGGGTGCGGATCCGCCACGTCAACCCGACGCCCTGCACGATACGGGCGTTCACGCCCGTGTTCGACGCCGAGCCGTAGGGGGAGGCGCTGAAGCTGCCGATCTCCCCCCTAGTGGGGGAGATGGCCGGCAGGCCAGAGGGGGGCGCTGTCCCGCCAGCCTGTCTGCAATTCAGCCCACTCCTATCAGGCGCTCGTCGCTCGTGACTTGATCAAGGCCGCGATCCTTCGCGCCCCCCTCTGCCCTGCCGGGCGTCCGCTGCGCGGACCGCTCCTCAACCCCCACAAGGGGGGAGATCGGCGCTCCACCGCCTCCACCCCTACCACAAGGAACCCCACCCCGTGACCACATCCCCCCATGCCGAAAAGCTCGGCAGGGCGCGGACGGCTGCCGAATACGCTGCCGTCATCGCCTTGCTCGATACCGACCTCAACGATGCGATCGCCCGCCGGCGCGGCTGCGAACAGGCCGAGGACCGCGCCGTTTTCGGCGACGGCGATCTCTCCGCCGCGCGCATCGCGCTGGACGACTGTAACGACGTCGTCGCGCTGCTGGAGAAGATCATCGCGGCAGCGGACAAATGCCGTGCCGCGGCCGCCGCGGCAGAGGCGCGCGCCGCTGTCGAGGCGCTGGGCGAGCAGGCGAAAGCCAGGGCGGAGGTGCTGACTGAGCGCTGGCGCGCCGTGCGCCGCCTGGTCGAGCTGTTGCGCCAGGAATTGTTCGAGGCCGATGCGCTCGCCCGCGCGCTCGCCACCGCCAACGGCCTGTTCGACGCCGCCGGCATGCCTGACCTGACGGTGAACCTGGCCCTTGCCCGCCGCGCCGCCATGGCCGGGCCGCGCGCGGCGGCGCCGGCGCGCCTCAGCCGCCCGGCGCTCCAGGCCGACAGGCTGCTTCTGTCGTTCACCAACCCCGGCGGCGCGCTCGACCCACGACCGGCGCTCGGCGCGCGGGCGGCCAGGAAAAATCCCATTGCCGCATCTGAGCGAGGCTGACCATGTGCACATTAGCCCTTCTCGGCACGGCCATCTCGGTGGGTGGCGCATTGTTCGAAGGCCGGCAGCAGAACCAGGCGGCCGGTTACCAGGCCAAGGCCTACGGGCAGCAGGCGCAGGCCGATGCGCAAAGTGCGGCCTTCGAACAGAGCCAGGAGCGCCACAGGCAGGATCTCCTGCTGTCGCAGGCGCGAGCCCAGGCGGGCGCCTCCGGCGTCGGCATACAGGGCTCGCCCGCCGAGGTGCTGGCGGCCAATGCCAGGCAAGGCCAGCTCGACCTCAAGGCGATCCAGTACGGCTCGGCGCTGCGCCGGAACACTCTCGACAGCCAGGCCGCGCTCGCGCGCTTCTCCGGCAGGCAGGCGGCGGCGGCGTCGGTCTTCAAGGCCGGCGGCAGCCTCGTGTCGGGTCTCTCGCGCCTCTACGACCCGACCAAGGCCGTGACCTTCGGCAAGGGCGCCTTCCCGCCGGCGCCGGGCGGCGCCTTCACGGGAGGGCTCTACTGATGGCGACGATTCCTCTCCAGCTTGCGCAGCGCCGGCTCGACACCGGCAACGGCGTCTCCTATCCCGAGGGGTCGCCGGCCGGCAGGGCGATGCAGGATCTTGGCGACGAGCTCTCGGCGGTCGCCGAGCGCTACCGGCAGATGAAGGAGCGGCAGGAAGCGTTCGACGCCGAGCTGGCGCGCCGCCGGTTCGCCGACCGCATCGCGCAGGCGGAAGACGAGGTGGCGGCGAACGCGCCGGCCGACGGCAGCGGCCTGCACGATGCGATGTATGGCGAGGTCGACCCGCGCAGCGGGCAGGTGGTCAAGCCCGGCCTGTTCGACAGGCTGTTCGACGAGGCTGTGCCTGAAATACCCGAGAGCCGGCGCGCCGATTTCGCCAGGCAGAAGGAGCCGATGCGCGCCGCCGGCTCGCCGCGCATGGCGCAGCGGCAGCAGGCACAACGCGATGAGTATGAGCTGGCGGAGTGGGCGAAGGTCGACACCATATCCACCAGCTCCATCGCAAAAGGCGACCCGAACGATATCAGAGCTTTCGAGGCGATCCGGCAGAACGGGTCCGATCTGATCGCCAAGATCGGAAACCCGGTTATCAGGCAAGCGGCGGAAGTGGCCTGGCGCAGCAACACGGCCAAGGCGCTGGTTCAGGCGATGATCGCCCAGGATCCGAAGCGGGCCGCCGAGATGTTGGGCGGGGCGCGAGCTGGAAGCCGGCTCAAGTACGACACGGCAGAGGCCGTTGATGGCTCTGATGCGTCGGGCATCTCTAGTGCAGCTTTAGCAAATGGTGCTGGCAAGCTGACGCCGGTTAACAGTAATGCGCAGGCGTTCGACCGAAGCATCTCGACGACCCCGGATGCCAAGTCAGCCATCCCCCTGGATGCCATTACCTACCTGAAGCCCGGCGATCTCGCAGCGCTAAGGGATCAGGCCAACACGGCCACCGCTGCACAATTGGTCGATGCCCGCGCCAAGGTGCAACTGGCGGAGCAGAACGCTCCGGCTGTCATCGCCAGCACGGGCGAGTATCCCGAGGAGAAACCTACCGCACAGGATTTCGTCAATATCTATGGCCTCGAGGAGGGCGCCGAGCACTTTCAGGCCTTCGACACGACATCCAATGTCGCCGCTGCGGTCTTCGATATGCGCCGCGCGCCGAACCAGGCGATACACGCTCAGCTTCGCGATTTTGAGCCCGGTCCCAACAATTCGCAGGAAGAGTGGGCGCGATACGAAGCAAAGGCTGGCGGCGCGGAATTCGTTCTAGGCGCCAGGCGGGCCGACCCTGTCGCCTATATCGGCCAAATGTTCCCGGGCCGGGCTCCCAACTGGGACAAGGTCACCACTCCCGAGGGCTATAAGGCCGCCATCACCTGGGTTGTTGCAGCCCAACGGGAGATGGGTTTCGACAAGATACTGCCGTTGCCGTGGACCACCGCGGAAAGCCTTGCTGCGAAATTCATCGATCCAAGTGTGCCGTGGCGGCAGCGCATGACCGATCTGAGCACGATTTTTTTGGCGGTCCGCGATCCACGCCTGCGCTTCGGGATGGCCCAGCAATTGTTTGCCTCCGGCCTGCCTCGGCTGCGACAGAACGCGGCAACCGATCCGAAGCTGACATCAGCGGATATCCAGGCACGAGAAGACGCCTTGGCGGCCGCCCTGTTGACCGTCGCATTGCATCCGGCTCGATCACAATACAACGCTGCGTCGCTTTGGCTGCAACCTCTCCAAGCCGCCGATGACGTGGCCCGGCTGATGGCCAAAGGGATGACCCTCGGTCACGCGGACAAAGCCGCGGCCAGCCTCAGTTCGCTTTTTTCCGACAAAAGCTACGAGGAGTTGCTCGCCGCCGAACGGGCCGCGACGGAAGATGCCGAAGACCGGGCAGGGTCTGCAGCCCTGCCTGCGGAACTCCTTGGTGGGATCATCGCCGGACATGGTCTGGCGAGTTCGGGCATCACTCTCACGGGCAAGTTGGGCACCGCAGCCTTGGACGGCCTGACCGGCCTGGCTGCACGAACCGCCGTCGCTGGCGGCGAGGGTGCAATCTATGGCGCCACATATGCGCACGGCATGGATGAGGACATGCTGCGCGGTGCAGCCGCTGGGGCACTTTGGGGTGCCGGCGGCAATATCCTTGCCGAGGGGCTCAGCGAGATCGGCAGGCAGGTGACAGCGAGGCTCACCGGCTCGCCGGAAGGCTCGGCAGCATCTGAACTTGTGGACAGCAGATCCGCCGACGAGGCAGCCGACGTACCGCGACATGAAGGCGTTCCGACGGCGACAGAAGTCGAGGCGTCGGAGCGCGTTGCGACCGCAGGGGACCCGGCTGCAAGAATTACGGACGAGGACGATCTAAACCTTGTCCCGACCAATCGTACGACCACGAACAGAGCTCTTCGCAAGGAATGGGAACTACTGCATGGCAAGCCCTGGCCCAAAGATCCCAAGACAGGTCGAAATATGGATGTTTCCCATGAAAAAGCTCTGGCCGATGGTGGAGCGGATCATGTATCAAATGTTCAGCCGCGTACCAGGGAAGATCACATAAGGCTCCACATGGAGGCTGGTGATTTTCGGCGGTGGGCTAAGAGGCGATGGCGGAAGAATAAATTAAGTAATGGAGAGGGTGTGTGAACGCAATTATGCCAGATCTCAGTACAGTAAGCCGTTTGCCGCTTCCTGAGGGTGATCAAGACGCCGATGATAATCTTGATGCAGCTCTTCAAGAGGCCCGTGAATATATAAAGTTTTATGATTGGGGAAAGAATATAAAAACAGAGTATCTTGGATATGGCGCCGAGGGAATAATATACATTTTTCTCTTCGAGATTTCACCGGGGAGACCAGATGTGCCCCAATGGATATGGGTAATCGTGGGTGATGTGCCGCCAGCTTATATGCCCGGCGACGATGTCGAGACTCCGTACGAGGCGCTGGATGGATATATCGGCGCAATGGATGAATGGGTTGAGGCCGCGCGTCAGGGGAAGTCAGTGGCGAAGCTGATCCCTGTGAATGTCCCGGCGAACCCCGCCAATGCCGAGATGTTGGGCGGACGTCTTAAATTCCTCGATGAAAAGATTCTGCCGCTGCTTGAAAAGTGATGTGTAGGCACTTGTATAGGCAATGAGGCGTTTTTGACCCGATTGCCGAACAACGGCAAAGCCGTTGATGGGCCAGGTCATAGCGAAGGTGAAGGGATTGCCTCCGGGACCCCAATAAACCTCAAGTCGTAAATTGGAGTGGCGGCCTCTAAATTGTTGCATTTGGCTCTAATCCGTATGGGCGGCGCTGGTCGCGGTGCCCAATCCTGACGATCGAACCAATTGACTAGACCGGGGAGAGGCCAACCGCGGAAGAGCGCATTCTGCCCGAGCTCGGAGAGACGGCTACATTTTTCTGATGAAGCCACCTGAGCGGGAGGCCGGAGGCACCGGCTTCGGGAGGAAGGGATTCCGATCGTTTCGATCCTATGCGGTGACGGGTGTTGGCTCTCGAGCTCGGCAGCGACAAGGTGGAGATGACCGAGGCGGATCTCTCCAAAGACCTGAAAAGGGGAATGCGGTGGTCGCAAGAATATGGCGTAGCCTTGTTGCGTTTGGCCAGATGATGGCTGGGGCGGAAGAACTTCGGCCCGTTGCCGTGACGGCAGAGAATTCGGTAATGAGATACTATGAAGTAAAGCCTCTAGTAGCCGGTGAGCTAGGCGATGACACTGTCGAGGATGCCAGCGTTCATCCGCCCATTGTGAGCAAGCTCCACTATCATTTCGCGGGCTGGCTGGGAGATGCACTCGTGACCTCGTTTCCTTGTTTTCTTGTGACCGAAGAAGCCAAACGTGGGTTGCTCGCTATCGGCATCTCTGGCGCCACATTCGCCGACGCGCAGGTGACCATATCCGAGGATTTTCACCTGGTGCAGCCCGACGTCGTGCTCCCTCCGTTTGTCTGGCTCAAGGTGGACGGCAAGGCAGGTCACGACGACTTTGGGATTAATCAGAACCTGTACCTCGTTATATCGGAGCGGGCCCTCGATGTGCTTGATGAACTGGGGCTTCCTTCCGCATCCATCGAACCGTTCCACGTCGGCAACAAATAGTGTGGCACCCGCGTCGTGGCCGACGGCGTCAAAGCGCCTCGGATCAGCGTGGAGTTCAGGAGAGCGTTATTGCCCGACTAGAGTCCAGAGCCGCTTACTTGTCGCTCCATCGCGCGGCTACTCGGCCGCCAACGCGATGGCCGGCCGGCGGACGGGAGGCAACGCCAAGATCCGCGGTATGAGCGAATCCGGCCTGCTATAGCGCGTTCCGGTCAACTGTTCCTCGCCTGGCTGCCGCAGTGCCAGCACGGGCCGCCCGGTCTTCCGACGCGTGTAGTAGGCCCGCTCACCGAACTCTGGCACGCCGTCGTCCAACTTCTTGGTTTGGGTGAATTGCTGGCCAGTCGGCGCCGATGGCTGAAGAAGACAATTTTATGCAAATGTTTCCGGATTGGTCTATTCTGTTACCTGGGGGCAGTTCAGGTGCAATACAGCGGAAACACTCACGGAACACCTTGGCGTTAGGGCTGCCAGTGCACTTCCATGGCGCATTTGGCAGCTCTGCGATGAGTAATATTAGCTAGGCGTAACTTTGGCATGTTCGTTGCACCTTACCCCTCGAGGGGACCACAGGGGTTGGAACCGATGTATCGAAATGACGCAGATCTGTTCGCGCGGGCGAGCGCGCGGGGCATTACGATCTATCAACGCTCAAAGACGGTGTGGATCGCGGCGGGAAGCTACCGGGACCGCGAATATGCGGTGAAGGGGCGGACACCCGCCCTTGCGCTCGCATTGTGGAAGGAGGCCACCAGATACAGCGGGTCGGGACTTTAGAGCCCGCCCTTGCCGTCTGGATGAGGCCTCAAAGGCGACTAGACGCCCGCTACGCGACAGAACATCTGCAACGCCGTCAGGGTGCGGGCTTCGGTCGGCTCTTCGCCTCCTGCCTGTAAATCCGCCGGCGCCGCCACCGCTCCAACGGATTTGTACCGGGAAGCGAACGGCCTTTCTTCTGCCGTGCGGTTGTCGTTTGCAGCCACGACAATCGCGGATTTTTTCATCGGAAATCACACCTTGTGGAATCGCTGCGACATTGACGCTCCCATAGCGCAAGGCACCGCAGTGCGCGGGTGTTAACACGGCAGCCAGTCCGGGTGCAAGCCGGCATTGCTGCTTGCCAGGAAGTGCGTGCCCAAGGACAGAAAACCGACCGCTGAATTGTCTTTCGCCTGGCCGAGCGGCCGTGACTTAATTTCTCAAAGAAGAACCTGAATGACCGTGGCGCCGTGGCCGCACGGGCCAGCGCTTATCCCCTCCGAACCCCTCGCCACGCCGCCAACCAACCCGAATTCCAAGCCTTGCTTTCGCGAGGCTTTTTTATGGAGCAAGCCTCATGGCCCGACCCGCAACTGCCGCCGTTCGCCTTTTGACGGGCGAGCGCGAACCCGTGCGCCTGGCGACGACGGCAAACCTGGAGACGGTCATCGTCGACGGCGTTGCCTGGATCCTGGGCCTGAAGACGATCGATGGGATTTCGACCGCCGTCGGCGACCGGGTATTGGTCAAGAACCAGTCGGACGCCCGGCTGAACGGCATCTACACGGCGAGCGAGGGCTACTGGTACCGCGCGGCGGACGCCCGCACCACGCGCACGATGCAGAAGGGAACGACCGTTCACGTGCAGGAGGGGGTTGTTTCGGGTGGCCTGGTCTACGCTTTCCAGACCCTCAACCCGGTGATCGGCACGAGCAACATCGTGATCTCCTACTATCTGTCGGATGATCCGCTCGCAGATATCGGCGGAGCGCTGGCGGCAGTCATCCACATCGCGGAACTCGCGCGCGACCTGGCCCAGCAATATGCCGCCGACGCCGCGCAGGTTTCGGGCGTCAACGTGCCGATCTACGCTTCCGTGGCGACGGCATCGGGCTCGACGATCGCTGCCGGTGTCAAGAGCATCAGGACCCAGTTCTACGCCCCGGTCTTCACGACCCCGGCAACCCTGGTGGGCGGCGCCAACTATGCCCGCATGTCGCGCGCCGCGATCACCGCCGGCGGCTACCCGGCGCTGGCCTATTTCCGATCCGCCGACCGTTTCATGCCGGACGGGACAACCGATGCAGTCAATGGCGGGTTTTGGGTGTTGAATGAAAGCGTCGCCACCGCCACGATGTTTGGCGCCCGTGAAGGGCTTGCCGACAACGCGCTTGCGTTAAACGCGCTCGGCTCCTATTGCCGGATTACCAAGGCCGTGCTCGTCCTGCCTGCCGTAGCAACATACTACGCTGTTGGCTCTTCTATCGACTGGCGCGACATCAGCGAGATCAATGGCAAGGGGGCGCTGATACGCGGTGCTTTCGACGGCCTTTCGGCGGTCCGCATCGGTGGGACCGGAGCCAATGTTTTGCGCGGCGCAAAGATCTGGTTGGAAGTCCAGAATACACCAGACAAATCTGTTGTCGCCAACACGCGAGGCATTCACTTCGGCGGCATGGCCGAGAGCAAGCTCTGGCTTGCTGCCCGTGGTTATGACGAAGGGCTTTATTTCGACGGCCTGGCGGCAAATACAAATTGGGTAAGCAATGAATTCAACATCATCACTCTCTACAACAACGGCTCCCATGTGCATTGCGATCTGGCTGGCGCGAGCTATTTCGTAAACAACCAGTTCCGCGGTGGAACCTGGTACATCGGCACCAACCAGAAGGCGGCGGGTCGCGGCACCTTCAAGCTGACGCTTGCCGGGACCGCCGCCGTTGAAGAGGTGTTGATCGACAGCCCCCAAATCGGCATTGATGGCGGCTCGGCCGGCGTCGGCCATGCCGCTTTCATCTACGCCGCACTTGGCAGCACCAGCAACCTAACCACCGTGTTTTTCAAGAATGCGCGCATCGAAACTTACAGCGCCTTCACCAACACACTTGCCCTCGTTAATGTGCCATCCGCGATTGGCTTCGCCTCCTTTAACATTGATCTTTTGAGCGCGTCAGGCATCGATGACGCGAACATCCTTTCGCCTGATCTGAAGCGCCTGTTTGTCTCGCTGCGAGATATGTCGAATAGGCCGACTGGCGGGGCCAACTTGGTGAGGCGCTTTCAGGGCGAGCGGTTCTTTCCGGTGCAGGCCGAGGGCCGCATCACGGTACCCGGGGTCGTTTTGTACGACAGCGCGACCGGCGGTTATGCAGCTCCATCGCCCTTCCTGACCAATGGTGTCACGGCGCGCACGTCGCGGGCTAACGGCGACGGCCAACTTGTGGTGTCAAGCTCGGGCCAGGCTGTCGGCCACATCTACAAAAAAGCCAACACCACACAGCACGCGTTCCTCAACTTCCTTAACGGTTCGCGCGCCATTACGGTCATCTGTTTCGACGCCTCTGGCACCGTGTTGTCAGGCAATGCCCCGTACTATGCAAAAGGCAGCAACGGCCAGTCAATCGCTCGGACCGGTGCATCGGTTTATGAATTTTCGACCAACTGGCTGTGGATACACCCATCTGTTGCCTCATTCTTCGTTGGGGCGTCCGGATGGATTGGCGCAACGATCATTGAAAGTATCGATTTTGAACAAGGCTTCGCCGCGCCCATACTGCGATTGCGCGACCAAGAGACCGACATCAGCCGGCTTTGCTATAGCTTCCTTATGGAAAGCTATCTTCCCGTTGGAGCGACCATCGAGCGGGCGCAATTTGGTGGATATCGAAATACATTCCTACTGAAGACCACCGTCTCCACCGCCGCCATTTCCGGTGCCACCACGATTGGCTTAGCAAGCGTCGCGGGAATCACAGCTGGCGACCGTATTGGAATCGAACTTGACACTGTGATTACCGGAGCAGAGCTCCAATGGCACCACACAACTGTGAACGGCGCACCTTCGGGTAACACGGTGACACTGACCAACGCCTTGCCGGCAGCAGCCGCTGCCGGCCGCGCGGTCAGGTTGAATCGCTGGGTGGTGCGCTAGTTCGGTTTCTTGCGCAGGATCAGCAGCGCTTCGTCGCCGTCGGGAATTATCACGCGCGTCTCGGCGGAGCGGGCGATCTTCAGGATGTCGATCCGCTGGCCGGCCGCATCCAGCGCAAGCTGCTTCAAAAGCCGCAGATTGGGAATGGCCACCGTGTGCTTGCCCCGCGCATTGCGCTCGATCGGCAGGGTGATGAAGACGATGCCGCCCGGTTCACAGACCCGCACCAGTTCCCGCATGGCTTTCTTTGGATCCATGGTGTGTTCCAGCGTGTGCCGGCAGAAAACCAGGCCGAAAGAGCCGTCGGCGAACGGCAGTTCATGCAAGTCGCCCTGAACGACATTGCGTCCGTTGGCCCTGGCGTGCGCCACCAGCGGTTCGATCAGTTCCACGCCGGTGACGTTGTCCAGTCCGAGCTGGTTGAAGAGGCTGACGGTCCAGCCGTCGCGCGCCCCGGCATCCAGGATCGACGACGGCGGGCGGCGCCCTTCGAGGAACCGGATCAGGTACTGGACCGTCGAGATGATCTTTACGCGAGGCAGCACATATTCCAGCTTGTCGCCCCTGTACTGCACCTTCAGGTAGTCATCGGCCGCCATGGGGCGGGTGTCGATGTTCCGGCGCGTGCCGAGATAAAGCCTGCGGGCGACATTTCTGAGCAAGGTCTCGCCTCCGATGGTTTATCCGGGCTGTCGTCTCGTCACCGCCTGATGCCCCAGGCATAGGTTCTTTGCCTGGATGCGTTCAGACGGCGCACCTCGTACCGGCCCTGCCGCTCGATCTCGGCGACCGCTTCGACCACGCCATCGAAGGACCCTGGCGTGACGTCGTCGAATACGACCATGTCGCCCTCGCGCTGAACGCCCGAAACGCAGCGATGCTCGGCCAGCACGTTCTTCCTGGTGTGCTGCGCGTCGATAAAGGCGAAATGGATCCGGTTCACGCCGACCCTGGGCAATTGAAAGAGTGAATCGCCTTGCAGGAAAATGATCCGGTCGGCCAGCGGCTGCCACGGCCGAAGCAGTTCGGCGCGCGACTTCCTGCCGTCATGGTCGTCGATGCAATTCCAGTAGAAGCGGTGATGGTGCGGCAGGACGTCAAGCGTGACGACATGCCCGCAGGCGCCGGCATCGGCGAGCGCCTTGGCCATGCAGATCGCGGAGAAACCACGCGCGGTGCCGGTCTCGACGACGGTGGTGAACGGCCTTGGGCTGTCGGCCAGCTGGCGGCGAAGAAGACTGTAAAGCACCCGCCCGTGCGGGTAGGCGAGCGCGTTGGTCTTGATGGTGATCTGGGTGTGGAGGGCCAGTTCGTCGAGCCAGTCGCGATCGACGGCAAAGCCGGTTTCGGTTTCGAGCCTGTCGATCTCAGGGAATGAGACGCGCCGGGTGGCTTCGAACAGCCTCAGATATTCCTCTTTCGGGGCACGCGGCGCCGAGCCCAGCGGGTCGACGTTCCAGCGGCGATCGATGGCGGCCGACAGGCTGTTGAAGGCCAGGCGCCGCGCGGCGCCAACAAAGTCTCTCATCCCAGACCTGTTCGTCCTGAAGTTGCATTTTTCTAACCATGCGCCGGCCGGCGCGCAAGGCGATCTTCGGTTTTGATGCACTGCAAGCAGGCGCCGAGGCGCGCGCAACGGCGACTATCCGCACCTCTGTGCTGCCGGCGATCACCCACTCACCCCATCAACCAGAAATCGAAAGGGATATCATGGACCGCAATTTTACGCGGGCGCTTGCGCTCGTCCTCAAATCCGAAGGCGGCTGGTCGGACAATCCGGCCGATTCGGGCGGCGCCACCATGAAGGGCGTCACTCTCGCCAATTTCCGCCGCTACGTGAAGGCGGATGCCGCCAAGGCGGATCTCAGGAAGATCAGCGATGCCCAGCTCGCCACGGTGTACCGCCGCTTCTACTGGGATGCGATTGCTGGCGCCGAGTTGCCCGACGGCGTGGATTACGCAGTGTTCGATTTTGCCGTGAACAGCGGGCCGGGCAGGGCGGCGAAATATCTTCAAGCAGTGGTCGGCACCGTCCAGGACGGCCGCATCGGGCCCGAGACGCTCGCTGCCGTCGGTTCCAGACCGGCCGCTGTCGTCATCGACAATCTCTGCGATGCCCGCCTGGCTTTCCTGAAGCGGCTTCCGACCTGGCCGACTTTCGGCAAAGGCTGGTCGAGCCGGATCGGATCCGTCCGCGCACAGGCGCTGCTGCTGACGGCTGCCGGGGCAGGCGAGGCATCGGCCACGCGGCCAGATCCTGCACCGACCGCTGCTGCGGCGGCGCCGGGCGGCGCTGCTGCCGTAGATGCCGTCGAACCGCTCGCGGCGGCGCCTGCCGACGCCAACATCCCAGCCGCCACCAAGGCGGGCGGCATCATTGCCGCGTGCCTGCTCGTCGCCTACGCCGCCTGGCAACACATCGCCGCCGCCTTGCAAGGAATGTTCTGATCATGGCCACCATAACCCAGCCGACCATCCGCCCGACCAACAAGCTGACGGCCGCGACCATCGCCGCCGCCGCCGTTTCGATTTCCGGCGTCTTCGTGCGCAATGTCTGGCCATCCTGGTACGATGCCGAGACGTGGGCCACGTTGCTGCCGCTAGCCGTCTTTGCCGTCGGCTATCTCGTCAAGGACGCGCCAAACCAATGAGCGCGCTCCTCTCCTTCCTGCTCGGCAATTCGACCGTTCTCGGCATCGGCGCGGCCATCGCCGCTGCGTTTGGCTGGGGTGTTCGCCAGCGGCTTGCCGGCGAGCGCGCCGAACGCAGCCGGCAGGCCGCGGCCGAGGCGGCGGCGCGGGACGTCGCCGACCAGGTTGACAACGATATCGGCGCGCTGCCCGCCGCCACTGCGCGAAAGGAGCTCAGGTCATGGGCAAGGGATTGATTGTCGCAGCGGCCGCAGCACTTGTCGCGGTAGCCGGCTGTACCACCGTCACCGGCGGATTTTGCGCGGTCTCGAGCCCGATGCGCTTGTCCGCATCCGCCGTCGCAGCGCTGTCGGATGCGGAAGTCAGAACGCTGCTGGCGCACAACCGCAAGGGCGAGAAACTGTGCGGGTGGAAACCGTGACGATCGTATTGCCGCTCGATTCGGGTCCTGCTGCTCGGGGACTGCTCATCTTCGGTGCCGGATCGGTCATCTGTTGCCTGATCGCGAGACGATGAAATGATGCATGATATTTTCGACCTGCTCGGTATCAAGGTGCCGGTGGTGTTCGCCGGCCTGTCCGGCGGCATATTGCGAGCGCTGTCGCGCCACCGCTACAAGCCGCGCGAGATGGTGGCCTCGCCGATCTGCGGCGCGCTCGCCGCCGCCTATCTGACGCTGCCCGTGGTCCAGTATTCCCGCGCCATGGGCCTGCCGATGGCCAATGACGACACCACGACGCTGGCGGCCGCATTCCTCATCGGCGTCTGCGCCATGTGGATCTCGGATATCGTATTCGAGGTCGTGGTGCGCAGGTTCAAGCCTGGGGAGTGACGCCGCGCGCCCGTGGTGATCGGCAGCAGGACGCGCCCGCCGACTGGACGAAGCCGACGACAATGCCCATCTATGGGAAATCCTGGAGCGGCTGTCATAGCGCCGGGCCTCCAGTTTTATCTTGCGCAAATCCGGACGGAAACGGCTACAACCTTTCCCGGAGTTGCTTTGGGGAGATTTGATATGGCGACTTCAAGCGAACGCGCAGTGCTTGCCGGCGGCTGTTTCTGGGGCATGCAGGATCTGATCCGACGCATCCCGGGCGTCCTGTCCACGCGCGTCGGCTACAGCGGTGGCGACGTGCCTGATGCCACCTACCGAAACCACGGCACCCATGCCGAAGCCATCGAGATCAATTTCGATCCCGCCAGGCTGAGCTACCGCACGCTGCTGGAGTTCTTCTTCCAGATCCATGACCCGACGACACGCAACCGCCAGGGCAACGATGTGGGGATGAGCTACCGTTCGGCGATCTATTACACCAGCGATGAGCAGAAGCGCGTCGCCGAAGACACCATCGCCGACGTCGACGCCTCGGGCCTGTGGCCCGGCAAGGTGGTTACCGAAGTGGCTCCGGCCGGCGCGTTCTGGGAAGCCGAACCCGAGCATCAGGACTATCTGGAGAAATACCCGAACGGCTACACCTGTCATTTCGTCAGGCCGGGCTGGAAGCTGCCGGTTCGCGAAAAGGCTGTTTCGTAGGCGCCCGGACCGAACAAAGCCCGGTTCCTGCCAGGCTCGGCCGATGGCGGGCTGCATTTTCAGGCGCCTGCCTGTTCGGCGAGGGTGAAACATCCAGAGACGGAGAGGCCACGGAACAGGCGTGCCGTGGCGTTCTCCGGCAGTTTCGGCGAATGGCTACTTGCCGCAATGCTTGTCATTGACGGTCGGCGAAGCCGTGCCCGGAGCGGTGTGGCTGGCATCCGGCTGAGCACCTTGTGGGCTGGCCGGACAGTTCCGGTCGGCGTTCGAATTCATGCCGTCGGGCATGACGGTCGTGCTGCCGGTCGTGCCAGGATCCACCGTGTTCGGCGATGCCGGCGTGTTCGGGTCGACCGTCACCGATTGGCCGCTGCCAGGCCCATTATCGCCGCCGTTTCCGCCAGTATTTTGCGCCATCGCCGAAGTGGCGAGACCAATTGTAAGAGCCGAAGCTGCGAGGATTTTCATGAACATGGTTTGTCTCCATTTCTGTGAAGTCTTCGCTCGTTTCTACGAAGTTCGTCGCGTTTGCGACTATAGGGACAACCACTCGTCGTGGCTAAGGTTCCGGACAAATTTCGCTCAAGACCGGGCCCGACGGAACCGCCCATAAATCAGGCTTGGCGCAATGCATTTCCGGCGATGGTCCTGAAAAAACAGCTTTCATAGCCGTCCGATTGGTGCTTTAACGCGCTCATCCACAGGGGTGCTCCGTACGGTCGGGGCTGAGACGAGGGCGGCAAGCCCACGGACCCTAAAAGCTGATCTGGGTAATACCAGCGGAGCGAGGCGGGCGATGTTTTCAGGCGCACAGATTTCCCTATATCCCATGGCCGACGATTTCGTCGGTGTTATCCTTGGTGCGCTCGGTGCGCTCGATCCCTATCGTGATCGACTGAGGATTGAGACCGACGATATCTCGACCCTGCTGGTCGGACCGCCCGAGGTGCTGTTTCCTGCCATGCGCGACCTGTTCGTGGCGGCAGCGCGCAGCGGCAAGCATTGCGTGCTTTCGGCCGCCGTCTCGCGCGGCTGCCCGGGCGAGCCGGACGATCCAATCTGTCGCTCCGACGCGTTTGGCGGACCTGCCGGGCCGCTCGGCCCGCGCAAGGAAGCCGCTATCACCGCCGTGCGCGGCGTGGCCGTCACCGGCCAGCCGGCGGCGGCGCAGTTCTCGCTCTATGTCATGGGCACCGACGACCACATGGACGAGATCTATGGCTGCATCGACGTCCTGAAGCAGTCGGGCGTATATGAGCGCTCCAAGCATTTCTGCACAAAGTTGCGCGGCGACGCAGGCGCCATTTTTACCGCTCTCAACGAGGCCTTTTGCCGCTTCGGGCCGGGTGCCGGCCACGTAACGCTCGACGTCACCGTCTCGGCCAACAGCCCCACCGCCGTCTGACGGCGCGCCCCGCGCCGTCCGCTCCGGGTACCTGTGTGTCCTCCCCGTCCGCCCCTTCGCGTCCGATCGTGGACCTCATCGCCAGAACCGCTCCGGCGATGCTTTCGGTGGGGCTACTGCTGGCCGCCTGGGAACTCTATGCACGCTTTGGTGGCGTCAAGCCGACAATCCTCCCGGCGCCATCGCGCGTCTTCGCTCAGGCAATGCTCAACCGGCAGGCGCTGGCCGATAACGCCGCGCCAACCCTACGTGCCACGCTCGCAGGCTTTGCCTGTTCGCTCAGCGGTGCCTTTGTGCTGTCGATATTGGTCGACTTCTCCCAGCCATTGCGGCGCGCCCTTTTTCCGGTCTTCGTGGTCAGCCAGACCTTGCCGCTGGTGGCGATTGCACCGCTGGTGGTGCTGTGGTTCGGCTTTGGGCTGATGCCCAAGGTCATGCTGGTGGCGCTGGTCACCTTCTTTCCGATGTTGGTGGCTTTGGCCGAAGGCTATGAGGCGACGGAGACTGAGATCGGCCAAATGCTGCGCGCCATGGGGGCAGGGCGCTGGCGTGTCTTCGTCCTGGCGCGGCTGCCATCGGCGTTGCCCTACTTCTTCGCTGGTGTCAGGATCTCCATCACCTATGCCGTCGTTGGCGCCATCTTCGCCGAATATGCGGGCGCGGCGAAGGGCCTCGGCATCTACATGCTCAACGCCAAGAACAACTTCCGCCCGGACCTGGTGCTGGCCGCCGTCGCCGTCAGCGCCGTGCTGACGCTCGTCCTGTTCGGGCTGACGGTGCTGGTCCAGCGCCTTGCCATGCCCTGGGAACGGGCCGCCGGCGGGCAGGCCCCAGGAAAGGGGCCGTGGCGATGAACCGGCTCGACTTGCGGCATGTGCGCAAGGCCTTCGAAGGGCTCGACGTGCTTGCCGACATTTCGCTCAGCGTCGGCACCGGCGAGTTCGTCTCCATTCTAGGCCCCTCCGGCGCCGGCAAGTCGACGCTGTTCCAGCTTCTGACCGGCGCGCTTCACGGCGAGGGCGAGATATTCTTCGACGGCAAGCCGCTCGATGACCATGGCCGGCATTTCGCTTTCATGCCGCAGCGAGACGCGTTGATGCCCTGGCGGCGCATTCTCGACAACGCCACGCTCGGGCTTGAGGTGCAAGGCGTCAGGCGCAAGGCTGCCCGCGCTCGCGTTGCGCCGCTGTTCGACGAATTCGGGCTTGCCGGTTTCGAACGGCATTTTCCGGCGCAGCTTTCCGGCGGCATGCGCCAGCGCGCGGCCTTGCTGCGCACCGTGGTGCAGGCACGCGATATGCTGCTGCTCGACGAGCCGTTCGGCGCGCTCGATGCGCTGACCCGCGCCGCCATGCAGCGCTGGTTGGAACAGATGTGGCGGCGCCACTGCTGGACGGCGCTGCTGATCACCCACGACGTGCGCGAAGCTGTGTTCCTGTCCGATCGCATCTATGTGCTGTCGGCGCGGCCGGCGCGCGTCGTCGCTGAGATCAACGTGCCGCTGCCGCGTCCACGCGAACTGGCCGGCGGCGCTGCACGGCAGGCCGGCACCCTGGAAGCCGAGATCCTCGACATCCTCCTCAACCCGAGCCACCAGAAGGACATGGACCATGACTGATCTGACGCGCCGGCAAGCCTTGCTGCTCACTGCCGCTGCTGGCCTTCCCCTTGTAGCTCGGCCAGGCCGATCTCTTGCCCAAGCGGCCGCCCGGAAAGTAACGGTGGCGCTGGACTGGACGGTCAACACCAACCATATCGGCCTGTTCGTCGCTCGCGACAAAGGGTTTTACAGCGAGGCCGGCCTCGAGGTCGACATCCTGCCCTACAGCGATACCGGTGCAGGCACGCTGGTTGCCAACCACGTTGCTGATTTCGGGATCAACGGCTCCATCGGCCTCTTCACCCAGAAAACCGCCGGCGCCGATCTCAAGGCGGTCTATGCCGTGGTGCAGTCCGAAACCGGGCGGCTGGTGTTCAATGCAGCACGCGACGAGATCAAAAGCCCCAAGAATCTTGACGGCCTGACCTATGGCGGTTTCGGCAGTGCCTGGGAAAACGCGCTGATCTCGACCATCATCCGTCACGATGGCGGCAAGGGGGCTTTCGAAACAGTGACGCTCGGCACGTCCGCCTATGAGGCGCTGGCCAACGGTTCGGTCGACTTCACGTTGGAGGTCTCGACCTGGGAAGGCGTCGAGGCAGAACTCAAAGGCGTCAAACAGCGAAGCTTCGTCTATGCCGACTACGGCGTGCCCGACGAGCACACCACGCTGATCTCCTCTAGCGATGCGTATCTGCGTGCAAATCCGGAATTGGCGTCGGGCTTCATACGGGCAACGCGGCGCGGCTACCAGTTCACCGTCGATCATCCCGAAGACGCGGCCACACTGCTAATATCAGCCAACAAGGATGCCCTGACCAATCCGGCATTGATCCATGCCTCGCTGAAGGCGCTGATCGATGGGCACTATCTGCGTGGGCAAAACGGCGCCATCGGCAGCATGGACCCGGCCAAGATGGAAGCGATCGGTTCCTATCTCTTCGCCGCAGGGATCCTCCGGAATGGCGACGGCGAGCCCGTTGTCCGGAAACCGGATTTTCGCAGCTATTTCAATAACTTCTATCTGGGGTAGGGATCAAGTCGCATCGGACGCCAGCTCTGCTCAAGCTGATTGCCTTTCGTCAGTCTCGTCAAAGCTGCGGTCAAGGCAAAACCCTTACCGCAATAAGCACAGAGCGGCGACTGCCATTACGCTCAAATCACACCAACGCAACATCCGCGCCCCTCCCAAAAAGTCCGTCTAATCTACCCCGAGGCTCAGCGCCTTCTTGCGATCGGCCTGAGCACGCTTGCGGTTGCCCTTGGCTTCCCACGCCCGGCTCCGCGCCTCGTAGGCGGTTGCGAAATCCGGCTTGAGCCTTATCGCCTGGCTGAAATCCGCGATGGCCCCTGCATAGTCCGCTCTGCTGATTCGGATCACGCCTCGACCGAAATAGCCAAAGGGGTTTTTGTGATCGAGGCTGATGGCCTTTTCGAAATCGCGCAGCGCGGCGACGTCCTTGTGCCCTCCCATCCATAGGACGCCTCGATCGGCATAGACCCTCGCGTCCGCGGGGTTGAGATTGATGGCCTTTTCGAAGTCGGCAAACGCCCCGTCGTAGTTTTCCTGGAAACTGAGGTTCTGGCCGCGACTGTAGTAGGTTTCGGCTATATTCGGATTGATCGCGATCGCCTGCGTGTAATCGGCAACAGCATGAGCGTAATCGTTCTTGGCCTCCCAAGCCATGGCCCGGGCCAGATAGGCGTCATGAAATGCCGGGACAAGTGCGATCGCTTTGCCATACAGAGCTATCGCGCCGTCATAGTCGTTTTTCTCATGCAGCCTCCGACCCTTGGCGAAAAGCGCCTTGGCGGCCGAATCAGTATCGCCCGGTTCGGTCGAAGCGGCGGCTGAACTGGCGGTGGCCGCCGCCGAGCTGACGGCGGCGGGCGTAGCGGCCGCCATATCGCCCTGTCCCTTCGCAGCCACAGCCGCCTTGCGGGCGACCGCGTAATCGCGATTGTCGGGATCGAGCTTGATCGCCTGGCCGAAGTCGGCGATTGCCTCGTCATAGTCCTTCCTGTCAGCACGCGCCATGCCGCGCCCATAATGGCTGGCGTCGTCTTTCGGATCGATCTCGATGGCTACCGAATAGGCGGCAATCGCGCGCGCCACGTCGCCCTTGGCGTGCCAGGCCATGCCCATGCAGAAGTAGGCGTCGCGCGCTTTTGGATCGAGTGTTGAAGCCCGGCTGCAATCGGCAAGAGCGCCTTCGGCATCGCCTGACGTGATCTTGGCGAGGCCCCGGCGAGAATGAGCTGCAGCAAAATTGGGGGCGAGCTGGATGACCGTGTCGTAATCGGCGATCGCTTGCGCGTAAGCGCGTTTGGCGGCCCGGGCCTTGCCGCGGCCGTAATAGGCGAACCGGTTGTTCGGATCGAGCGCAATGGCTTTGTTGTAGGCGCCGATCGCCTGATCGTACTTGCCCATGTCCAGGAAGGCATCGCCGCCAAGGATCGCTTCGAGGGCGCGCGGGTCGGTCGCCTCCAGAGCCCTTGCGGCCAGCGTGTCTTGGGTAGCAGCGATATCCGGAACGACGGCTCGCTGCTTTTGCTGTTGGGTGCCCGGCAACAGTGCCGGCTTGCTCTGGTCGGTGGCAAGCTGATCCCCGCAGCTTCCTGCCCGCATCGGATCAAGCTCGATGGCGCGCCGGCAATCCGCCGCCGCTCCGGCGCTGTCTCCCTTGAGCGTCCTTGCGCGGCTGCGGCCGAGATAGGCGTCCGCATTGTCGGGATCGAGGCTGATCGCCTTGTCGAAGTCGAGAAGCGCGCCCTCGATGCCATATTTCGACAGCCGCATCCCGGCGCGCTCGATCAGGGTCTTTGCGGCTGTGCGATTGCTGGTCGCATCCTTGGCGGCGGATAAATCCCCGCCGGGCGCCTGTTCGGCATCGTCATCGGTGACAGTGGGATCGAACTCACTCTCGGCGGCGCGGGCGATGCCGCGTTTGACATTGGCCAATATGTTGTTGGGATCGATACGGACCGCCTCGTCATACTCGGCCAAGGCCTGCTTCGAGTAGCCCTTCCTGTCCCAGGCGATGCCCAGGCCCGCATGCGCGTTGCCATTCTGAGGGTCGGCCTCGATTGCCTGTTGGAAATCGATGATGGCCGCGTCGGTCTTGCCCTTGTGCAGGAAGGCGAGGCCACGGTTGCTGTAGGCATCGCTGGAAGACGGCTCCAGGCTGATGACGATGTTGAAGTCCGCGATCGCGCGATCGTCTTCTCCATTGCTGAACCAGTCGGCGCCGCGGTTGAGATATGCGGATGCGTCGTTCGGATCGAGCGCGATCACCTCGCTGTAGTCGGCGATCGACCGGTCGTATTGCTTCTGGTCGCCCAGAGTGACGCCCCGTTGGAAATAGGCTGTGGCGCGGATGCCGGCCGGCTCTGCGGCATCCTCCGCGATCGCGGTGCAGGCGACGATGCGCTTGTCCGGCTCGATGTCCTCGCCGATGCAGGTGGCATAATCCTTCTCGGCAGCGAGCGCAGGCATGTTCAGGGCGAGTACGGCGCCAAGCGCGACTAAAGGCCACCAGCTGGGCACAAGGGTTGTCAGCGCACGAAATTCAATCGCGGCGGCGGTCAGTCCCGCATCCTTCCAGCTCATCATGTCGCTGGTCCCCCAAAAAACTTGATCGCCTTGGCGGCAATGTTCTCATTGTTCCTTTTTTGTTCTTAATATGCAAGCATAAATTGCAAATCGTCCGGCGGATCTGATGTCATCGCAATGATCGAGACGGTTAACTTGCCGTCGATCCGATCTTGTTGGTTAACTACCCGGCAATGGTTGCGTGCAAAGGTCGCCCGAGAGGACCATCGGGTATTCGCCTTGCTCATGTCAAAAAGTGAAACGCTTTCACGCGCCGACGAGGACGGGTTTTTCTCCGCGGCGCGCAAGCGCGAGATCCTGGTCGATCTGCGCGAAGGCTTCTTTCGCGCCTGCGCACTGGCTTGCGCGGGGTTGTTTGTCTATGGCGGCGTGTATCGACTCGTGCAGGATCCGACTCGGCTCAATGTCGCGCTGGTGGCGATTTCCGAGATACTCACCTTTACCTGGCTGCTCCTGTCGCGGCGACCGGTGGTGCGTGACTGGAACCCGCTTACCGTCATCGTCTCCGTGATCGCCAGTTTCGGTGCCGCCCTCATCAGTCTCGAACCGGGAGTGGCCGTCATTCCGGTCTATGTCGCCGCGCCGCTGCAGCTCATGGCGCTGTCTTTCGTCATCTGGGGAAAGATTTCCCTGGGCCGCTCCTTCGCCATCCTGCCCGCCAATCGCGGTGTGATGACCGGTGGCGCCTATCATCTTGTGCGGCACCCGATCTATGCTGGCTACCTTGCCGGGCATGTCCTGTTCCTGCTGTCGGCCTTTTCGTTCTACAATCTCGCCGTCTACGCCGTGATCACGTTCCTTCAGCTGTATCGTATCCTGCGCGAGGAGGCATTGCTGGCCACCTTGCCGGAGTATCGCGAGTACATGAACCGCGTGCCCTACAGGCTATTTTACGGGATCGCCTGACGACCCTTCCCTGATTCGAGACACCTAGTTGCTGCCTTCTGCCGACCCGCCCGGCCGGCGGCCCGTCTCGATGTCAGACATCAAATGGAACATGAACGCGATCAAAGCGTTCATCTTACCAGCAACATTCTCAACCCAGAAGTGCCGGAACCGGCGCGCAAGTGCCTGCGGGAGTGGAAGCCATGAGCCTTGGAACCATCCTTATCATCATCCTTATCCTCGCCTTGCTCGGCGGCTTCAGCGGCCTCGGCGGCGGTCCGTTCTATGGAACCGGTTATTATGGCGGCGGCGGGCTGGGGCTTGTGTTGCTGATCGTCATTATTCTGGTCGTGCTTGGACGCATCTAAAGTGCGTCGTGCACGTCGTTCTCAAGATGAGAGCCGCTTTTGGGCGACATGCATTGGCGTTGATCGCGAGCCCGTGACCGTACCAATGCCGGCGCACACCGGATCGTGATGCGGGCAAACAGGCTTGTGGTCCGGAGCCTGGCGGAACTCCCGTAAGGTGATTTCGGTCCACACCCCCGTGGAAAGCAAGAGGAAAGGTCCCACCCTTGTCCTCCTGCAAGGCCCGCCCCGGTTCCCGGAGCGGGCTTTCGTTCTTCTGCCGATAGGATCACCACCGCAAGATGCGTCCAGAGCGGCGAATCCTTCTTCGTCGCTGCAGCCGGCTGATTTTGAAAGCAGCGCACCGCGCACATACCGGGCCTGCCATTGACAAGCTCGAGACATCAGGAGATCTTAAACAGGATTAGACAGGTTCATTATACAGGTACTTATATGAAGCGGAGCGCGATCAAACTGTCTCCCGGCACGGGCAAGCCCGAGCAGATCGCCACCGTTCTCGAACACGAGATCCGTTCCGGCGTGCTGGGTTTCGGCGACCGTCTGCAAAGCGAAAATGAACTCGTCCAGCGTTTTTCCGTCAGCCGCAACACGGTGCGCAAGGGGCTGGAGGAACTGTCCAGCCGCGGGCTGATCACCACAAAGGTCGGCATCGGGTCCTTCGTCACCTTTGACGGCAAGCCGGTCGATGATGCGATCGGATGGTCGCGGGCGCTGGCCAATGCCGGCGCCAACGCCGACACCCGGACGCTGCGACTGGAGGTGATCGAGGACCCCGACCTTGCCGTGCTGCTAGGCATCGAAAGCCCGCTCTTCATCGCCGTCGACCGGGTCCGCACCAACGCCAGCGACGGCCATGCCATTTCCATCGAACGCAGCCGCCTGCCGCTGTCGTCCGAATTGGAGGACGTGCCGCTGCGCGGCCTGCGCGAAGGCTCGTTGCACCAGACGCTGCGCGAAGCGGGGCTTGTACCCGACCATGGCGAGGAGTGGGTCGACATCGAGATGTTGAACGCCCATGACGCCGCTATCCTCGGCTGCCCGCAAGGCACGCCTTTCCTGCGCGGCCGCCGCCTGACGCGCGCGGCCGATGAGCGGCCGGTCGAATATGTCACCAGCCTGCTCAATCCCGCCCATTTCGCGCTGCATATGAGGTTCTGAGCAATGCCGGACAGCGAGCTTGAGATGGATCGCGCCATGGGTGCGCTCGTCGGCGGGGCGCTGGGCGACGCGCTTGGGATGCCGACGCAGCTTTTATCTCCGGGGCGGATTGCCGAACTCTACGGCCATGTCGAGGATTTCGTCGCGCCTTTCGCCGATCATCCGGTATCGAAAGGGCTGTCGGCCGGGACTATCACCGACGATACCGAACAGGCGCTGCTGCTCGGCCGCATCCTGGTTGCTTCAGGCGACCGCTTCGAGCATGCGCGCTGGGTCAACGCGCTGCTCGACTGGGAGCGCGAGGTCAAGGCGCGCGGCAGCTACGACCTTTTGGGACCGTCGACCAAGCGCGCCATCGACGCCATCAACAAGGGTGTGCCAGCCGAGGACGCCGGGCGCGGCGGCGATACCAATGGCGCGGCCATGCGCATCGCGCCGGTCGGCATCATGATGCCGCCGGAGCCGCTGGATGCGCTCGTCGACAAGGTGGCCGAGACCTGCCGGGCAACACACAACACCTCGATCGCCATTGCTTCCGCCGCGGCGGTTGCGGCCGCTGTCAGCCGCGGCATCGCCGGCGGCGACTGGCGCGCCGCGTCCGACAGTGCCGTCGTAGGGGCGAGGCGAGGGGCGACACACGGCTATTGGGTGACCGGCGGCGACATCGCCGCACGCATCGCCTGGGCGCAGGGTCTGGTGCGCGGTAAGGCGCCGCGAGATGCAGTCCGGGTGATCACCGATCTGGTCGGCACAGGTGTCGCCAGCCAGGAATCCGTTCCGGCCGCCTTTGCGGTGCTCGAAATCGCCGGCGGCGATGCTTGGCAGGCGGCCGTCATCAGCGCCAATCTCGGCGGGGACACCGACACGATCGGCGCTATCGCCGCAGGCATGGCCGGCGCCTGCACCGGCCTTTCACGATTGCCGCAGGACCGCATCGCCGCCCTCAAGGGCTTCGACATGTCGCACGTCCGAGCACTGGCCGCCGACCTCGTGGCGGCGCGGACGTCGAAGGGCCGCCCGGAGCAGACCGGCCCTGGCAAGGACGCGGCGGCATGAACGGGCGTCTCGTCCATGTCGGCAGCGCGGTGGTCGACTATGTCTACCGCATCGACGCCTTGCCGGCGCCCGGTACGGAGAAGACCGCTTCGAGCTACGCGCAAGTCGCCGGCGGCGGCTTCAACATGATGGTCGCGGCAATCCGTACCGGCATGAAGGTGGTATTCGCAGGCCAGCTCGGCAGCGGACCCAATGGCGACTTCCTGCGCGCCGCCTTCGCCGCCGAAGATATCAACATTCTGACGCAGCCTTCGCCTCTGATGGACAGCGGCAACTGCGTCGCCATGATCTCCAGCGATGCCGAACGCACCTTCGTGTCGTGGCCGGGGGCGGAGAGCGTGCTCAGCCTCGACATGATGGCGCCGGTGCTGGTCTCGACCGAGGATTGGGTGTTCACGTCAGGCTATACGCTGAGCTATCCCGGCAGCCGCGACGCGCTCACCGACTGGATCGAGACGCTGCCGGCGGACATTCCACTTGTCTTCGATCCGACGCCGGTCGTTTCGGACATTTCGCGCGCCACCCTGTCGCGGGTGCTCGCCCGCACGACCTGGCTGAGCTGCAACACGACGGAAGCCGCCGACATTGCCGGCCCGGGCGATGCCGACGCCCTTGCGGCACGACTGCTTGCCGATCATTGTCGCAAGGCCGACGGCGTCGTCATCCGCTGCGGCGCCAAGGGCTGCCATATCCGACTGGCGGGCGGCTCCGCCCGAACCATTCCCGGCTTCGAGGTCTCCGCTATCGACACCAACGGCGCCGGCGACGCTCATATCGGCGCCTTCGTGAGCGCCCTGGCGCGCGGCATGCCGCCTTTCGAGGCGGCGCGCTACGCCAATGCCGCGGCGGCCATTTCGGTCACCCGCCATGGCGGTTCATCGGCGCCAACAGACGCGGAAATCCAGACTTTCCTGAGCCATGCCGACGATCCCCTCGACCGGCGCGCGAGGCCAGGACCGGAAGGCCCATCAGACAGTCTGACAAAGCCCGGGAAGCGGGCAAACGAAGAGAGGAACGAACATGCGCATCCCTGACTTGACTGTCCTGTTGACGGCGACTGCCGTCTTCACCTCCGCACTTACCCTTGGCGCCATGGCCGATGAGGTGCATGTGCTCAACTGGAAGGGCTACGGCGCCGACGAGCCATGGGCGATCGCCGCCTTCGAGAAGGCGACCGGCCATAAGGTGGTCAACGACTTCTTCAATTCCGAACAGGAAATGCTGACCAAGATCCGCACCAATCCCGGTCTCTATGACGTCGTTATGATCAACGCCGCCTTCAACGACCAGGCAATGGCTGAAAAGCTGATCCAGCCGATCGATACCTCCAAGCTGCCCAACTATGCCGACATCAGCAAGGACAAGGCGAACTCGCCGATGCTCGACCATGACGGCAAGGTCTATGGCGTGCCGTGGGTGTGGGGCCTGACCGCCCTTGCCATCAACGAAAAGTCCTTCGACAAGCCGCCGACATCAATCGCCGAAATGTGGGATCCCGCCCATAAGGGCCGCGTCGTCATCCGCGACGATGCCGTCGAGGCCGTGCAGTTCGGCGCCATCGCCACAGGCCAGAACATCAACGACATCAAGGATATGGATGCGGTCAAGACGAAGCTCACCTCGCTGATGCCGCAGATCAAGACCTTCTGGAGCTCGGAGAACGACTGGAACCAAATGGTGGCTTCCAATCAGATCGACATCGGCACCTATTGGAGCGGTTCGGCCGACCGCGCCAAGACGCATTTCAAGCTGCCGGTCTCGCTCGTGATCCCGCAGGAAGGCGCGGTCGCCTGGCTGGACGCCTTCTCCATCCCGGTCGGCTCCAAGAATGTCGCGGGCGCCGAAGCCTTCATCAATTACATGATCGACCCGAAATTCTATGTCGAATGGGTCACCAAGGTCGGTGCACCAGTGTCGGCCAACACCAAGGCGGTGGAAGCGCTGCCCGAGGATGCGTTCAACCGCAAGGTGATGGGTGATCCCGCGGTCGCCAAGCGCATCCAGTTCCAGGCGCCGATCACCGATGCCCAGCGCGAAGCTTATCTTACGCTCTGGCAGCAGCTGAAGGTTGACGTGAAATAAAACGCGCGTCGGGGCCGGCCGGTGTTCTCGCCGGTTGGTCCTCCCAATCCGGGGGAGGAGGATAGCATGGCAGCAGAGGGGGCGGTCGCAGCGCGCGGCGGGCTGAGATCGGCGCTGCCGCTGCTGGCGCCCGCCTATCTCTGGCTGACGGTGGCGATCTTCCTGCCATTGTCGGCCATGGTGTTCTTCTCGTTCATGACCGACCTGCCGCTGACGGGAAAGCCGTGGGCGTTCACGCTTGGCAACTACGCCGCCTTCTTCTCGCAAAGCCTCTACCTGACACTGCTGCTTGCCTCGTTGCGCCTCGGCCTCGAGGTGACCTTGTGGTGCATCGTCATCGGCTATCCCGCGGCTTACGTACTGGCCAAGGTGCTGAAGGGGCGCAGCCGCGAGGCGATCTTCCTGCTCGTCATCCTGCCGTTCTGGTCGAACGGGCTGGTGCGCATCTTCTCCTGGGCGATGGTTTTGCGCGAAGGCGGCATTCTCGATACCGCGCTCAATGCGGTGCTGCCGTTCAAGATCAATATCGATCTCATGTATTCCTATCCGGCGATCATCATCGGACTGGTGCACTCCTATGTGCCATACATGGTGCTGACCTGCTATCTCACTTTGCAGGCGATCGACGATTCCTTGATCGAGGCCGGACGCTCGCTCGGCGCCTCGCGGCTGCAGGTGCTGAAGCGCGTCATCATCCCGCTGTCCATGCCGGGCCTGTTGGCGGGCGCGGCCCTCATCTTCGTGCCGGTTGTCGGCTCCTTCATGGAGCCGCGCATACTCGGCGGCCGCAGCGGCACCTTCTATGGTACGGTGATCGAGGATCAGTTCGTCGCTGTGTTCAACTGGCCGCTTGGGGCGGCACTCTCCTTCATCCTGTTGGCCGTGGTGCTGGTTATTCTGGCGCTGGCCGCACCGGTGCTGCGGAGGACGGCGTGATGGCGACGACGCGTATCCTGGAATGGCTCGGCCGCCTCTATATCGCGGTGCTGCTCGCCTTCCTGTACTTGCCCATCCTCATCATGGCGCTGATGTCGTTCAACGTCTCGCCTTTCTACCAGCTGCCGTTCGAGTGGACGACGGGATGGTATGCCTCGCTGTGGCAGAACGACCAGCTCATCGCCGCCACCTGGAACAGCATCAAGATCGCCGTCATCACCACGGTCATCTCGACCGTGCTCGGCTCGGCGGCGTCCCTGGCGCTCTACCGCAATGAATTCCGCGGCAAGAAATTCCTGCAGGCGCTGCTGTTCCCACCGATCGCCATTCCCTGGCTGATCACCGGCACGGCGATGCTGATCTTTTTCTTCGGCATCGGCATTGGACGCGGCCTGTTCGCCATCCTGCTCGGCCATGTCGCATTGGCGCTGCCCTATGTCATCGTGGTCGTCTCGGCGCGATTGCAGACCTTCGCGCCGGAGCTGGAAGAGGCGGCGCGCTCGCTCGGGGCCAATCAATTGCAGGTGACGAACCGCGTTACGCTGCCCTGGATCATGCCGGGTGTGATCGCCGGCGGCTTGTTTGCGTTCGCCGTGTCGTTCGACCAATTCGTGGTGTCCTACTTCCTGGCGACGCCGGGGCAGACGACGCTGCCGGTCGAGATCTACGCCGCGATCCGCAAGGGTTTCACGCCTGAGATTAACGCGGTCTCCACCATCATCATCGTCGTGTCGATGGCGCTGATGCTGCTGACGGCGCGCTTCTTCAAATTCGGCGGAGAGAAATAATGGCGGGCGTCCAGGTATCAAACGTCTCGCGCAGCTTCGGCGCGCACAAGGCGCTGGACGATGTCTCCATCGATTTCGCCGATGGCGGCTTCTACGCGCTGCTCGGGCCATCGGGCAGCGGCAAGACCACGCTGCTGCGCCAGATCGCCGGCTTCGATTTTCCCGACAGCGGCCGCATCGCCATCGGCGGCGAAAGCGTTGAGCGGGTGCCGGTCGAGAAGCGGCGCATCGGCATGGTGTTCCAGAACTACGCGCTGTTTCCCAATATGAGCGTCGCCGACAATGTCGCCTTCGGTCTGTCGGTGCGCGGCGAGGCCAAGGCGGCGATTGCCACCGAAGTGCAACGCGCGCTCGACCTCGTTCAGCTCAGCTCGCTCGGCGGTCGCAAGCCGCATCAGCTCTCCGGCGGCCAGCGCCAGCGGGTCGCGCTGGCGCGCGCCATCGTCACCAAGCCGCGCGTGCTTTTGCTCGACGAGCCGCTCGGCGCGCTCGACAAGGCGCTGCGCGTCGACATGCAGATCGAGCTCAAGCGCATCCAGCGCGAGATCGGCATCACCACCATTTTCGTCACCCACGACCAGGAAGAGGCGCTGACGATGAGCGACCGCATCGGCATCTTGCGCGACGGTCGCCTGGTGCAGGAAGGGCCGCCGGAGGATATCTACGACCGGCCGAAAAGCGAATTCGCCGCCACCTTCCTCGGCGACGCCAATATCTTTCGCGGCGATACCACCGGCAACGGCATTCGTCTGCCGGACGGCACGACGATCGCCGCCGGGGCGGGCGCCAGGCTTGCCGCCGGCGCAAAGGCAAGCTGCGCCGTGCGTCCGGAGCGTATTCGGATTGCCCTAGATGCCGGGACTTCGGACGGCGATGCCAACATGCTCAAGGGCCAGGTATGCAAACGCATCTTCGCCGGCAACAACAGCACCTACTTTGTCGAGCGTGCCGGCCAGACGCTGAAGGTCATCGTCCAGAACACCGGCGCTGACAGGCTGGCGGAAGGTCAGCATGTCGTACTACGCTGGTCGCCGGAGAGCACGGTGTTGATCGCGGCGGGGTAGTTCACTGAGCTGTTGGCGTGCCTCCGCGCCATAAGTCGAGCAGGGGCCGGAGCGGCAATGACGTTGGAATTGACTGCCGAGGACCAATCCATGCTCGATGGCGAGCAAGGGCCGTCGGCGGCCGCGGCCATGAAGATCCTTGTCGCCTTCTCCAAAGCCATCGGAGCAGAGAGCCTCCTCGACATTGCCGGCGCCCATATCGATGGCTGCCTCTACCACGGCAAGGCAGGGCTCGATTTCGTCGAGCGGCTGGTCGAAGGCGGCGGCCGCGTTCAGGTGCCGACGACGCTCAATGTCGGTTCGTTCGACCTCATCCATCCCGGTCTGGTGAAGATGCCGGCGGCGGAGGAAGCGCCAGCGCGGCGGCTGATGAAGGCGCATATCGAGCTCGGCTGCCAGGCGACCTTCACCTGCGCGCCCTACCAGACGCGGTTCCGGCCCGGTTTCGGCCAGCAGATCGCCTGGGGCGAATCCAACGCCATCGTGTTTGCCAATTCGGTGATCGGTGCGCGCACCAACCGTTATGGCGATTTCATCGACCTGTGCTGCGCCATGACCGGACGCGCGCCGGCCTGGGGCCTGCATCTCGACGAAAACCGGCGCGGCCGCATCCTGTTCGAGCTGGACTTTGCTGAGCCAGAGCCGAGCGACGGCTTGTTCGTCGGCGTCGGGCTGATCATCGGGCAAGCGAGCGGCGATCGCGTTCCGGTTATTACAGGCCTGCCGCGGCCGCGCGACGAGGACCAGCTGAAGGCGCTGGGCGCGGCAGCAGCGACGACGGGCGCGGTGGCGCTGTTCCATGCGGTCGGCATCACCCCGGAAGCGGGAACGCTTGACCAGGCGTTCCAGGGTCAAGCACCGGAAGACACGATCCGCATCACGCGGGCCGATATCGATCAAGCGCTGGCCAGGCTGTCGCGCGTACCCGACGGGGCGCCGCTGGCCGCCGTGTCGCTGGGCACCCCGCATTTCTCGCACGCGGAATGGATGCGCCTGCTGCCACTGCTGCGCGCCGTCGCGCCGGGCAGGGGCATCCCGATCTATGTCAACACCGGTCGCGCGACGCTGATGCGATTGCAGGAGGAGGGTGCGCTTGATGGCACGCAGGCGTTCGGCCTGATCCCCGTCGCCGACACCTGCACTTATGTCACTGCGATTCTGGAACGGCTCGACGGCGTGGTGATGACCAATTCCGGCAAATGGGCGCATTACGCGCCGGGCAATATCGGCGTGACGGTTGCGTTCGCGGATATGAAGGATTGCGTCCGCTCCGCCGCGATGGGGCACGTCGTGCGAGGCGCGTTATGACCGCGCCGGCGGGAACGAGAGTCGTCGAGCGATCCGGCATCTTCCAATTGGCCGGCAGTGCCGAAGGGCGGGCGCTGGTGTTTTCGCAGACGCTCAGCTTCTGGGGCGGCATCGATGCGGGGACCGGGGACATAACGGATCACTCGCATCCTGGCCTCGGCCAGAACGTCGCCGGGCAAATCCTGGTGATGCCGAGCGGGCGCGGCTCCTCGTCCTCATCCTCGGTGCTGGCCGAGGCGATCCGAAGGGGCACGGCGCCTGCCGGCATCCTCCTCGAACGGCCCGACCCGATCCTGGCGGTGGGCGCCATCGTTGCGGAATTCCTATACGGGATCAGCATGCCGCTGGTGGTCTGCGACATTGACGGCATTGTTTCCGGCGAGCGGATCGCGATCGGTGTCGGCGGGGATAACAGGGCAATTGTCCGCAAGGAAACCGTTTCCTGACCAAGTTCGACGCGGACGACGCAGGCAGTTGGCGCTTCGCTCCCCACCAAATCTCATTTCTTTCAGACAGCCTTCCGCTCGAACAAACTTTTCGCTCGGCCCGAAACATTGGCACGATATTCCAAGCGGCACGGTTGACTGGGAGCGGGTTGTCTAGCCTATAATTCTACTAAATTCATAGACTAACTTCGTCCGGCGCTGCACGGCATGCTCCATCCGAGCGGCAGCAAGAAGGGAGCGCATCGATGCCGAAGACAGAATCCAACTCGATCGAGCTTGGCACCAAAGCGGCCGATTTCCTGTTGCCCGACGCACAAGGCGTGCTGCACCGGCTCGGCGATTTCGATGCAAAGCCCGCCTTGCTCGTCGTCTTCATCTCCAACCGCTGCCCGTTCGTCGTTCTGATCCGCGAGCAGCTTGCCGCTTTCGCCAGGGAATATGCGGGCAAGGGGCTGCAAGTGGTGGCGATCAATTCCAACGACCATGAGGCGCATCCCGAAGAGACGCTGGCCCGCATCGGCGAGGAAGTGGAGGAATTCGGCTATTCCTTCCCCTATCTCAAGGATGCCTCGCAGCAGACGGCGAAAGCTTATGGCGCGGCCTGTACACCCGACTTCTTCCTGTTCGGCGCCGACCGGCGGCTCGCCTATCACGGCCAGTTCGACGATGCGCGGCCGGGCAACAGCAAGGTGGTGACGGGCGCCGATCTGCGCGCGGCGCTCGACACGGTGCTGGAAGGCGGCAGGCCCGCCGCCGACCAGGTGCCGTCGATCGGCTGCAACATCAAATGGAGCGCCGGCAATGAGCCGGCGTGGTTCTCGGGCGCTGCGCGCGCTGCTTAGCGCCTCGCACTCCTTCGCAGAGCATCCATGTCCATGCCTCAAAAATCCGCGTCCGACAGGCTGCAACTCCAGGCCGACGTGCTCGTACTGGGCGGAGGCCCGTCCGCAGCCTGGGCGGCGGTCGCCGCTGCCGAAAGCGGCGCGCAGGTGGTGCTGGCCGACAAGGGCTATCTCGGCACCAGCGGCGCCACCGCACCGTCCAATACGGGCACTTGGTGCGTACCGCCGGGCGACAACAGGCATGCCGTGGTCGAGCGACGCTGGCAGCGCACCGGCGAACTTGCGGACCAGCGCTGGATGCTGCGCTGCGTCGACACGGCCTATCGCAACCTGCTCAGGCTTTCCGAGTGGGGCTATCCGTTCCCAAGCGAGGATGACGGCCGGCTCTACATCGCCAATCTGCGCGGGCCCGACTACATGCGCTTCATGCGCCGCCGTGTGCTTCTGGCTGGCGTTACCGTGCTCGACCACCATCCGGCGCTGGAACTCCTGTCGGATGGCGATGCCGTCGTGGGCGCGGCCGGTATCGGCCGGCAGGCCGGCCAGGACTGGCGCGTCGACGCCAACGCGGTGGTGCTGGCGACCGGCGGCTGCGCTTTCCGTGAGCGCATCCTCGGCGGGACTGGACTGACCGGCGACGGCTATCTGATGGCGGCAGAGGCCGGCGCAAGCCTGTCGGGCATGGAGTTTACCGGCAAATACACGTTGGCGCCCTTTGGATCTTCGCTGAACAAGGGGTTGCCGTTCCGCTGGGCCTCGTTCCATCGCGAGGATGGGTCGCCGATCCTGGGCCCTACCGGTGAGCCGCTGCGCAACGGCATCGGTGAACGCGAGGACGAGGTGGCGCGCGCATTGATCGAGGGACCGGTTTATGCGCGCCTCGATCAAGCGGAACCCGCGCTGCAAGGCTGGTTGCGCCAAGGGCAGCCGAACTGCTTCGTGCCTTATGACCGCGCCGGTGTCGACCCGTTCACCGAGCTGTTCCGCATCACCCTGCGCGCCGAAGGCACGGTGCGCGGCACCGGCGGCATCGACATCGTCTCCGACGACTGCGCCACCGGCGTGCCCGGCCTCTATGTCGCAGGCGACGCCGCCAGCCGCGAGATCATGACCGGAGCGGTATCGGGCGGCGGCGCCGTCAATTCCTCCTGGGCGCTGGCCAGCGGCTGGTGGGCGGGCAAGGGCGCCTCGACCCATTCGAAGCGTCGCGGCGGCAAGGCGTTCCGCGACACCGTCGAGCCACTCGGCCAGGCCGGCCTGCGCCCGGCGGCCTCGCCGCGTGCCGACATCGCGGCAGGCGAGATCATCGAGGCGGTGCGCAACGAGGTGACGCCGCTCGACAAAAATTTCTTCCGCAACGGCGAGAGCTTGGAAAAAAGCCGGGAACGGCTGGAGAGTGTCTGGCGCGACGTGCGCGACTATCTGCGGGGCGAAGGGGTGGACCGGGTCCGCACGCGCGAGGCGGCGTCGATCGCCGCCGCCGGGCGCTGGTCGGTGGCGGCCGCGCTGTACCGGACAGAAAGCCGCGGCATGCATCGGCGCACCGATCTGCCGGGCAAGAACCCGGCCCTCACGCATCGGCTGGTCATATCAGGCGTCGACGACTTCCGCATTGCCGGGGCGCCGGAGCGCCTGGCGGAGCTGGCGTCATGATCGAGATCGTCTCGGCCGCGCGCTGCGTCGAATGCGACATCTGCGTCAAGGTGTGCCCGACCAATGTGTTCGACGCTACCAGGGACGGCGCGCCTGTGATCGCCCGCCAGGACGATTGCCAGACCTGTTTCCTGTGCGAGATCTACTGCCCGACCGACGCGCTTTACGTTGCCGAGTTCGCCGAGGGGCCGACCGGCATCACCGAAGCGCAGGTCGAGGCACATCAACTGTTCGGCGGCTACGCCCGCGCGCTCGGCTGGAAGCGCGGCAAGGCCGGCGGCTCTGAATTCGACCCGACGCACCGCATCCGCGTGGCGCAATAGGAAGCGACAGGACATGGACCGCATCGTCGTCAGCGACATCAAGAAGACCTTCCTGCTCAAGCCGGGGCAGTTCGTCACCGTCGACGGCGAGGAGACCGACCGCGTCACTGTGCTCGACGGTGTCGATCTTTCGGTCCGCAAAGGCGAGTTCATCACTTTGGTCGGCCCGAGCGGCTCGGGCAAATCTGTGCTGCTCGACATCATCGGCGGGCTGACGCAGGCAAGCGGCGGCGACGTCCAGCTCGACGGCCGGCGCATCACCAGGCCGGATCCTAAGACCGGCTATGTCTTCCAACAATATGCGCTGTTTCCCTGGCGCACGGCGCTGGCCAACATCGAATACGCACTGGAAGTGCGTGGTGTCGCCAAGGCCGAGCGCACGGCGACGGCGCGCCACTTGTTGTCGTTGTTCGGTCTTGCCGGTTTCGAGGACCGTTTCCCCAACCAGCTCTCCGGCGGCATGCAGCAGCGCGTGGCGATCGCCCGCGCCCTGGCGAGCAACCCGGAAGTGCTTTTGATGGACGAACCCTTCGCGGCACTCGACCAGCAGACGCGCGAGCTCCTGCAAGGCGAGCTCTTGCGGATCTGGGGCAAGATCAAGACGACGGTTATCTTCGTTACCCATTCGATCGACGAGGCGATCTTCCTCGCCGACCGCGTGGTGGTGATGACGGCGCGTCCGGGCGCAGTGAAGGAGATCATCGACATCGACCTGCCACGGCCGCGCGACGGAGACATCCGTGCCAGCGCCGGATTCAACGGATATCGCGCCCGCGTCTGGGACGCGCTGCGCGACGAGGTCAACAAGGCGCAGAAGGACTGGACGTTGTCGCCAGCCTTCAGTCATTGAGGAGCTAGAGCCATGGCCTATCTCACCGAAAAGTTCGGCCCTGCCGGCGCTCTTCACCTGTTTGCCGGCGCCGGCGAAACGGCGGCCGCCGCGAGAGTGCCGGCCATCAAGGCCCACAGTGCCAAGGCCCGGCGCAAGGGGACGAGCCACGGGACTTTCCTTTACGGCTTGCCGCTGCTCGGCCTGTTCTTCCTCGTGTGGGAAATCGCGCCACGGCTCGGCTGGCTGAACCGTATCTTCTTTCCGCCGCTGAGCGAGGTGCTGGTCGCTTGGTGGAACCTGCTCGCCTCGGGCGTTCTGGTCGAACATATCGGCATCAGCCTGCAGCGCGCGGCGATCGGCTTTGCTCTCGGCGTGGTGGTGGCCATTCCACTGGGCCTGCTGATGGGGCGCTACTCGCTGTTCGAGAAGGTCTCTGACCTGCTTGTGCAGACGCTGCGCAACACCTCGCAATTCGCGCTGCTTCCGGTGTTCATCCTTTTGCTCGGCATTGGCGAGGAATCGAAGGTGGCGATCACCTTCTACTCCTCGGTCTTCTTTCTGCTGGTCAACACGATCAGCGGCGTCAAGTCGGTCGATCCGCTGCTGATCAAGGCGGCGCGCTCGATGGGTACGTCCGACTTCGACCTGTTCCGGAAGGTTATCCTGCCGGCCAGCATCCCCTCTGTTGTCGCCGGCGCAAGGCTGGCGGTGAAGTCGTCGCTGTTCGCGGTGATCGGCGCCGAGATGCTGGCGGCCAAATCCGGCCTCGGCTTCCTTATTCAGAACTCGCAGTTGATGATGGAAACGGCGGACATGTATGCCGGCATCCTGACGCTGACCGTCATCGGGCTCACCGTCAACTATTTGCTCGTCTGGTTCGAACGCTGGGCGACCGCCTGGAAAGGCCAGTCCGAGTCCTCGCTCATCTGAGTCGTTCACTCATTCCAATCAGCAAGGATTTTCCTCATGTCCAACATTGCATTCGACGGATTTCGCCGGCTGTTCCTGAAGGGCGCCATTGCCGTCGTCATCGGCCTTGGCGGCATGCCCGCCTTCGCACAGGACAAGCCCGAAGTCATCCGCATCGGCAGCACCGCGCCGGGGCACCTGAAATTCGTCCTCGCCCAGAAGGACGGCTGGTGGGAAAAGGAGTTCGCCAAGGATGGCATCAAGGTCGAACTTGTCACCTTCAATGGCGGCTCCGAGGCGACGACGGCGTTGGCTACCGGCGCAATCGAATTCACCTATACTGGAAACAATCCCGCGTTGCGCGTCGCCGCCTCCGGCGCCGATGTCAAGCTGATCGGCCTGTCGAGCTATGTGCGGTCGGGAGGCTCGTATGTCGTGGTTAAATCCGACTCTCCCCTGAAGACGCTGCAGGACCTCAAAGGCAAGAAGGTCGCCTATCTCACGGGCACGGTGCGGCATTCCAATTTCAGCAAGGCGCTGAACAGCGTCGGCCTGACGACTGGTGACGTCGAGGGGTTGAACCTGCCTTTCGAGGCCTCCGGCCCGGCACTGCTGCGCGGCGACATCGACGCCCTCGTCGAGACGGATTCGACCGCGGCTAAGCTGGTCGATACCGGCGAGGCGCGGGTACTCTTCGATACCAGCACCTACCCGGAATGGAACGTGCCGAACGTCATTTCGGTCAACGGCGCCTTCGCGGCGAAATATCCCGACCTGGTCAAGCGGCTGCTGAAGGTCGACATCGAGATTTCGCGCTGGGCCGATGCCCATCCCGACGAGACGATCAAGACATTCGTCGAGGCGACCAAGTCGTCGGAGAAATCGGTGCGCAAGACCTATGCCGACGGCGTTTTCCACCAGGATCCGAGGCTGACCGACGATGCGATCGAGGCGCTCAAGGGCGAAGAGAAATTCATGGCCGGTGCCGGGCTTTTGAAGGGCTCGATCGACTATGGCAAATGGATCGACAAGAGCTTTGTCGATGCCGCCGCAGCTGAAGTCGCCGTCGTACAGTAGGCTTTCGGCTTGGGCGGGCCTCGCGGCACTCCCCCCAATCGTCGAAGGTCAGTCAGATCTCCGGGATGTTCTCCTTGAAAATCACCTGCAGCCTCGGCTGGTGCGGTTCGTAGGGCAGTGCCCGGACCGCATGGGTCAAGGTGTTGAGCGCTTCGCGAGCTTCGACGCGCGGGTTCTGGTCGATGACCGCGTCAAGCGTGCCGTCGAGCAGAAGCTCCTTGGTGCCTTCGGTTACCTCATGGCCGAGGAAAACCATCGACTGCGCGCGGCCGCGCTCCTTGAGCGCGCGGGCAATGCCGGTATTGCCCGCGCCGACATTGTAGATCGCGGCCAGATCGGGGTGTCGCTCCAGGAGGGCTGATGCCTCCGAATAGGCCTTCTCGCGGTCGTCAAGCATCTCACGCATCTCGACGATCTCCAGATTGGGCGATTCCTCGGCCAATATGTGGCGAAATCCCATCTCGCGTTCCTCATGGCCGCGATAGGAGAGCGAACCGGCGAACAGCGCCACCTTCCCGGGACGTTCCGACCCCATGAAACGGTTCAGCAGGTAGCCGGCCAGCCGCCCGGCGGCCCGGTTGTCGATGCCGATATATGCGACCCTTGGCACATGCAGGATATCGGAGGCGATGGTCACCACCTTGACGTCGTTGGCCGATAGCGAGCGGATCGCCTCGCGCACCGTCGGATGGTCGAGCGCGATGACGCCGACGCCCTGCGTCTGGCCGCGCAGATCCTGCAAAAGGCGTGCGAGCCGGTCGGGATTGAAGCCCTCTATGGTGGCGATGTGGACGTCGAGATCGGGCCGCGCCAAGGCCTGCGCCTCGATGTGGCGGTGCAGCATCTTGATGAAGGAATTGGTGCCGGCCGGCAGCGCGAAGTCGAGCCGGATGACGTCGCCGGGCAGGGCGCGCGGCGACGTCCCGTTCGGGCCTTCGGCGATGTAGCCAAGACGCTGTGCCATTTCGAGCACGATTTCGCGCGTGCGCGCCCTCACGCCCGGACGGTTGTTGAGAACACGGTCTACGGTGGCGGCGGAAACGCCGGCTTCCCGGGCTATGTCAGTCAGGGTGGAACGCACCGTCTTTCATCTCCTCAATGCATCAGGATCACGCAATGCCGACGCCGGCCGGGCGGCGACTGCTCTTCGCCATCCGCGATTCTGATGGGAAATGATGTATCCGGCCTTGGCCCTTGCGCAAGCCGCCGGGCTAAATCAGATCGCCCGGCAGGATCGCGTCGGCGTGAGAAGATAGATTTCCCATCAAATCGAGGCAGCAGGGGCGCAAAATGGATCTCTGTATGACGCATTTTCCTGTCTTGTTGCGATGTTGTGAGGTGTTTTGATTATTTATGATGTTGACAGCCTTCCCGTACTGCCGTCAATATCCCTCATGGGCTGTGGAGGAAACATTGGCCCTGAGGGAGGAATTCCAATGTCTGATCTGATCCGCATGTCGCGGCGCCGATTGCTGGCGTCCGGAGGAAAGGCGGCGGTGTTGGTGGCTGCCGCAGGCATCGCACCGCAATTCATTCGTCCCGGCCGCGCTTTCGCGGCCGACGCGCTGGCGCCGGGCATGATCGGCGGCCCGACCGGCTTCGAAGGGGCGGAGCGCTATCAGTACGGGCCGGACACGCCGGAGGGCCGCGCCATCGAGGCGGTCAAGGCAATGAAGGGCGCCGGCAAGGCGCCATCGAAGATCGTGCTCGGCCTGTCCGATGGTTCGATCGGCCAACTGACCCAGCCTTTCCCGGCCGGAGCACCATCGATCAAGGAACTGTGGGAAAAGGAAACCGGCATCACGCTCGAGATCGTCGGCGTGCCGAATGGCCAGGAATTCACCAAGACGATGCAGGACATTTCCACCAAGGGTGGAGCCTACGACATCTACGCCGTCGAATGGAACCGCCTCGGCGACCTCGCCGAGACCGGCGGCATCCTGAAGCTCGACGACTTCGTCGCCCAGCACAAGCCTGAATGGGACGACCCGGAACGCGGCTATGTCAACGGCGCCAAGGGTGTGTCGCTGCTCAACCAGTATCGCGGCTCGACCTACGGCGTGTCGCTGGATGGCGACTTCCAGACCTGGGTCTACCGCACCGACCTGTTCGGCGACGCGGCCGAGAAGAAGGCATTCAAGGACAAGTTCGGCTACGATCTGGCGCCGCCCAGGACATGGAAGCAGCATGACGAGATCGCCATGTTCTTCCAGCGCCCAGACAAGGGTCTGTTCGGCTCCACCGACATCCGCAATCAGGGCTGGGGCTACACCAACTGGTATCAGCGTTATGTCTCGATGGCCTCGCCCAACCAGTATCTGTTCGGCGATGACGGCAAGCCGCTGATCAACTCCGAGCAAGGCATTGCCGCCACCAGGGAATATGTCGAGTCGCTGGCGCATCATTCGCCGGACGCGATCTCGTGGGGCTGGCCGGAACAGTATGGGAATTTCGCCAAGGGCGGAGCGGCCATGACCTGCGCCTTCTCCAACCTGCCGAAATTCCTCGACAATGCCGGCAACAAGGATTCGGCCGTGACCGGCAAGATCGGCTCGATGCTGCCGCCCGGCCGCGAGATCGACGGCAAGCTGATCAGCCGTTCGGTGCTGTGGCTCAACCTGTCGGCGTCGGTCTCCTCGCAGGCCAAGAACCCGGAGGCCTGCTACCTGTTCCTGCAATGGCTGGGTTCGAGCCGCATCTATGCCTGGATGACGGCCAATCCGGGTGGCTATTTCGATCCGTTCCGGCTGTCGGACTTTTCCGATCCGCTGGTGCGCCAGACCTACCACGCCTACCACATGGACGTGGTGCGCGAGACGGTCGCGCGCACCGTGCCGACCATCAACTATCCCGGCGCCACCGCCTTCCACAACGCGCTGGACGAAAACCTGGTGGCGTCGCTGACCAAGGCCAAAACGCCTGAGCAGGCGATGGCCGACACCGAGACCGAGTGGAAGAAGATCGCCCGGCGCATCGGTGAGGACAAGCTTCTGGAAGCCATCAAGACCAACAAGGAGGCATGGCCGACCGTTCTCGATCCGATCAGCTGATCCGTCTCCCTTGGATCAGAGCCGGAGGGGAGGAGCATCCGCTCTTCCCCTCCGCAACCGACGCCACCAGCAAAAGCAGCCAGATGAAGCGTTCCGTCCTCTTCGAGATATTCCGCTACGCCGCGATCCTCGCGGCGATCGCGGTGACGCTGGTGCCGATCCTGTGGATGGTGTCGATGGCCTTCAAGCCGATCGCCGAATGGTCGGCGACGGGGGCTGACCTGACATGGTGGCCGAAGAACCCGACGCTCAGCAATTTCCAGTTCGTGTTCGGCGAATCGACCAACAATCTGATCGTGGCGCTCGACCGCACCGCGCTGAAGCCGATCGTCTCGTCGCTGCTTTCGGCCGTGTTCGGAACCGCGATCGCCATGTCCGCCGGCACCGCGGCCGCCTACGGCCTGTCGCGCTTCGGCTCGGGACAGAACCTGCCGCTGGCGCTGATCCAGCTCAGGCTGTTTCCACCGATGGCGGTAATGATCCCTGTCATGATCATGTGGGCGTTCCTCAATTTCACCGACAGCTGGTGGGGGCTGGCATTGATCTACGGCATCGTCACCTTGCCGTTCGCCTTCTGGTTGATGAAGACGTTTTTCGATGACATGCCGCGCGAGATCGAGGAAGCCGCTCTGGTCGAGGGCTGTTCGCGGTTGCGCGTCTTCACGCGCATCACACTGCCGATGATGCGCGCACCTCTGGCCAGCGCCGCCTTGTTCGTCTTCATCCTCAACTGGTCCGACTATCTCATCGCGCTGCTTCTGACGACACGCGAATGGGTGACGATCCCCGTCTACATGGCCTCGCTATCGTCCTCGATGACCGGGCAGCTCTACGGCGCCAAGGCGGCGCTCGGCCTGATCGCAGCGGTGCCGCCCGTCATCATGGGCATTGCCATCCAGCGCCATCTGGTGCGCGGGCTGACTTTTGGGGCGCTCAAGCAATGAGCGCTGCGACCGCGACGATTCCGGAGGGCGAAATGGGCGCCGCGCGTGCGAAGCCGGCCTTGCGCGATGAAGGGGCAAAGCTGGGCTTCCGGCTGACCTTGCCGGCGCAGATCCTGGTGCTGTTCATCTCGGCCTTTCCGCTCTTGATGCAGCTCTACATCAGCGTCACCGACTGGTCGCCGCTTTCGGGCCTCGGCTGGTGGAACGCCTGGGAGATGTGGAACAGCTTCGCCAACTATACCGATCTCGTCGCCGATGCGCGCTTCTGGAGCGCGCTGAAGCGCACCGCCATCGTCATGATCGTGTGCGTGCCCGCCGAATTCCTGCTCGGCCTGGCGCTGGCGACGCTGTTCGCCGACGATTTTCCGGGAAAGCGCATCTTCTATTCGATCCTGCTGATGCCGATGATGGTGGTGCCGGCGGTCGCCGGCTACATGTTCTTCATGCTGTTCCAGTCCGGCGGGCCGGTGAACGACATATTGTCGTCGTTGACCGGTTCTCCCGTCACCATCGCCTGGCTGTCGGACCCGACCTTGGCGCTGGTGGCGGTGATGATCGCCGACATCTGGCAGTGGACGCCGCTGATGTTCTTGATCCTGCTCGCCGGACTGGTCGGCGTGCCACAGGACCAGATCAAGGCGGCGACGCTGCTCGGCGCCAATCCCTGGCAGCGCTTTGCCACTATCGTGCTGCCGAAGATGAAGACCATCATCATCATCGCGCTGGCGATCCGGGTGATCGAAAACTTCAAAATTTTCGACACGCTCTACATCATGACCGGCGGCGGCCCCGGCGTCGCCACGGAAACGATCTCCGTCTACATCTACAAGGTCACCACCCAGGATCTGATCTGGGGCTATGTCGCGGCCATCGCGCTCGCCATCCTGGTGGTGCTGTCCGTCGTGGCGGTGTTCGCCATGAAGCGCATGGCGAAGGCGAGGCAGGTGTCGGCATGAGCGCGATCCGGCTGCAGAACCTGGTCAAGACCTTCGGCGATTTCACCGCGCTGAAGACCATGGATCTCGAGATCGCCGATGGCGAGTTCATGGCGCTGCTCGGGCCGTCCGGCTGCGGCAAGTCGACGACCATGAACATGATCGCCGGCATGGAAGAGCCGACAAGCGGGAAGATACTGTTCGGCGAACGCGATATGGCCGGTGTGCCGATGGGCCGGCGCGGCGTTGGTTTCGTGTTCCAGAACTACGCCATCTTCACCCATATGACGGTGCGCCAGAACCTCGCTTACGGACCAAGGATGCGGGGCGCGGCGAAAGCCGAGATCGACCGCCGTGTCGGCGCCATTGCAGAAATGCTGCAGCTGACCTCACTTCTCGACCGCAAGGCCGATCGGCTGTCGGTCAACATATTGCAGCGCGTGGCGATCGGCCGTTCGGCGATCATGGAGCCTGCGATCTTCCTGCTCGACGAGCCGCTGTCCAATGTCGATGCGGCTTTCCGGGCGATCATGCGCACCGAGCTCAAGCAGCTGCAGCGCCAGTTCCGGCAGACCATGGTCTACGTTACTCACGACCAGCTCGAAGCCATGACCATGGCCGACCGCATCGCGGTGATGGACCATGGCGTGTTGCAACAGGTCGGAACTCCGCTCGAAGTCTACAACAATCCGGCCAATGTCTTCGTCGCCCGTTTCATCGGCGCGCCGGGGATGAACCTGCTCAAGGGCAGGCCGGCGGAGAGCGACCGTGGGCTGGTCGTCGACCTCGGGCCGTTGGGCATCACGCCACCGCTGCCGGACGAACTCGCGGCCGTCTTACGCGGTGCTGGCGGCGACGTTCTCTACGGCTTCCGGCCGGAGCAGGTGATGCTCTCCGACCGCGGGCTGTCGATGCCGGTGACCTTTGTCGAGCGCATCGGAGCGCGCACCATCGCTCATCTCGGCCACGGTGAGGGTGCGGTGAAGGCGGTCTTCGAGAATGATGTCGGGTTGTCGATCGGGGAAACGGCGATAGTCGCGCCAGAGGCGGCGTCGGTGCGCGTCTTCGATGCTGTCAGCAGCCTTGCGATAAAGGCGGTTTGAACCATGGCCGACATCGTCTTCCGCAACGTCACGAAACGCTACGGCGCAACGCTCGCCGTCGACGATGCCTCGTTCACGGTCAACGACAACGAGTTCTTCTGCTTCTTTGGTCCGCCACTATCGGGCAAGTCGACAATCCTGCGCCTAGTGCTCGGGCTGGAGATGCCGGACGCCGGAGAAATCCTGATCGGCGGCAAGCCGGTCAACGCCGTCTCGCCGGCCGAGCGCAACGTCGCCATGGTGTTCCAGAACCTGGCGCTGTTTCCGCATATGAGTGCGCTCGACAATGTCCGCTTCCCGCTGGTGGAACGCAAAATCGCCGAGCTCGACATCAGGAGACGTGTCGCCGATGTCGCCGCCAAGCTGCATATCGGCCATGTCTTGCATAAGCCGCCAGCGCAGCTTTCGGGCGGTGAACGCCAGCGCGTGGCGATCGCGCGGGCGCTGATGCGCGATCCCGCCGCCTATCTGATGGACGATCCGATCTCGGCGCTGGACGCGCGGCTGCGCGAGGAAACACGGGTCGAGCTGAAGCGCATCCAGCGCGAGCTTGGCAAAACGCTGATCTACGTCACGCACGACCAGGAGGAAGCAATGTCGGTCGCCGACCGCATCGCCATACTGGAGAACGGCCGCATCCGGCAGATCGGGGCGCCGGCAGAGATCTATGACCGGCCGGCAAGCGCCTATGTGGCAAGAATGCTCGGCTCGCCAATGATGAACATCCTGCCTTCGGTGCGGAGCAAAGGCGGCGTCGAGGCGGCGGATGGTGCAATCCGCATCGCCGACGACAAGGCGCCGGCCGAAGCGGTCGAAATCGGGCTCAGGCCCGAGGACATCAAGGTCCGCCCCTGGACCGATGGCGAAAAGATGGAAGGTGCGCCAAGCCGTCCGGCACAGGTATTCGAGGTCGAGCCGCTTGGTGGCTACACAGTCGTGACGCTTGCCGCCGGGCAGGCGCGGCTGAGGGCCCTGTTGCGCGGCCAGCCCGAGATCAGGCCCGATGCGATGGTGGCGATATCCTGCGTGTCGGCCAGAGTGCATTATTTCGCTCAAGGCGGAGGCGCGTTGTGACAGCGGCCGCAAGGAAAGAGTTTCGGGAGGAAGACATGGCAGGCAAAGGCTTCGAGCCGGACGTGAGGGTTCGCACCAGGGAATTCAAGATCGGCTGCGTCGGCGCCGGCATGATCATGGCCGAATGCCATCTCGCGGCCTATAAGGAAGCAGGCTTTCCTGTCGTGGCGATCGCTTCGCGTACAAGGGCGAATGCGCAGAAGGTCGCCACGCGCTGGGGCATTCCGGCCGTCCACGACACGCCGGAACGACTGATTGAGGATCCGCAAGTCGAGATCATCGACCTGGCTTTCCCGCCGGACCAGCAGCCGGCGCTGATCCGCCACGCACTGAAGCAGAAGCACATCAAGGCGATCCTGGCGCAGAAGCCGCTGGCGCTGTCGGTCGAGGAAGCGGTGAAGCTGCGCGACGAGGCGGCGAAGGCGGGCAAGATCCTCTCGGTCAACCAGAACATGCGCTACGACCAGTCGATGCGCGTGCTGAAGCAGATCATCGACAGCGGGGCGCTCGGCGACATCGTCTTCGCGCAGATCGACATGCATGCCATTCCGCACTGGCAGGGCTTCCTCGAGGATTATGACCGGCTGACGCTCGCCAATATGAGCGTGCATCATCTCGACGTGCTGCGTTTCCTGTTCGGCGATCCCGATGAGATCACCACACTGACGCGCAAGGATCCGCGCACGACATTCGACCATTCCGACGGCATCACGGTTTCAACCCTGCGCTTCCCGTCCGGCGTGCTGGCCGTGTCGCTGGAGGATGTCTGGTCCGGTCCGCGCCAGCAGGGTTATCGCGACGACCAGCACATCAACTGGCGCGTCGACGGCACCAAGGGCGTGGCCAAGGGTACGATCGGCTGGCCGACCGGTGCGGCCTCGACGCTCACCTACGCTTCGGCTGAGACGACAAGCGGCGAGTGGGTCAGCCCAAGCTGGGACACGATGTGGTTCCCGCATGCCTTCATCGGCGTGATGGAGCAACTCCAGCATGCGGTGAAAACAGGCACACCGCCAGCGCTCTCGGTCGCCGACAACGTCAAGACCATGGCACTGGTGGAAGCGGGCTACCGCTCGATCGCTTCGGGCCGCACGGTCAAGCTTTCCGAAATCTCGACAAACCCGATCAATTGAAATCACTGGCAACTGAATCGCTTACAGGGAGGAATTCACACCATGATGCAGGCAGGTATTTTCACGGGCTATTTCCCGTACGGCCTCGAAGAGACGGCGAAAAAGATCCGCGGGCTCGGTTTCAACACGGTGCAGCTCGACCTGCATTTCAAAGATGTCGATCTCTCGGCCGGGCAGATCACCAAGGAAAAGGCCAAGACGGTGCGCGATGTCTTCCGCGACCACAACCTGCCGGTCTGCTGCGTGTCGGGATACACCAACATCATCCATCCTGACAAAGCGGAACGCGAGAAGCGCGTTGGCTACCTCAAGGAGATCATCCGCAACGCTCGCCATTTCGGCTCGCCTTACGTGATCTCGGAAACCGGCACTTACAACACCGAATCCGACTGGGTGCACCACCCCAAGAACAAGACCGAGGAGGGGTTCGAGGAATGCCGCAAGGTCATCGCCGACCTTGCCCAGACGGCCTACGACCATGGCGCGGTCTTCCTGCTCGAAACCTATGTCAACAACGTCGTCGGCTCGGTCGAGGAGACGGTCAAGATGTTCGCGCAGGTCGACCATCCAGGCCTTGGCCTCTTGATGGATCCGACCAACTATTTCGAGACGCACAACATCGACCGGATGGACCAGATCCTGAACCAGGTGTTCGACACGTTGACGGACAAAATCAAGATAGCGCACGCCAAGGACGTCAAGCGCTCGGGCAGCGACAAGTCGGAAAAGCACGCCGACATCGGCGATGAGGATGCCATGGAAAGCCACACCTTCCGCGGCGTCGGCGAGATCGAACTGCCGGCGCCCGGCCTCGGCTCGCTCAACTACGACCTTTATCTTCAGCGGCTTGCCGAGAAGCACCCGAACATTCCCGTCATCATCGAGCACCTGTCGGAAGACGACGTGCCGCGCGCCAAGAAATTCCTCGACGGGAAGTTCCGCGCCAACGGGCTTTGATGGCTCCAAACAAGGGAGGAAAGAATGTTGAAATTCGCTTGGAAATTGACGGCCGCCGCGGCGGTGCTCGCTGGCGTGGCGCTTGGTTCGGCCGCGCAGGCACAGGACGGCCAGCAGACGTTCTACCTGCTGTCGCATGGCGGCCCGTCGGACGCGTTCTGGATCGACTGGAACGCGGGCGCCACCAAGGCTTGCGACCAGCTCAAGGTGACCTGCAAGATCTCCTTCAGCGGCGGCGACATGGCGGCGCAGAAAGAGGCATTCAACTCGGCATTGGCGGCCAAGCCCGACGGCATCGCCACCACCTCGGCGCAGCCGGGCCTATGGACCGAAGAGGTCAAGGCGGCGAAGGCCGCCGGCATCCCGATCGTGTTCTTCAACACCGACGACCCGGCGACGGGGCGGCAGGCCTATGTCGGAGCCGACCTGAAGGAGGCCGGCGCGACCTGGGCAAAGTATCTTGTCGACCACAAAATGGTGAAGCAGGGCGACAAGGTCTTCCTGCCGGTCGAGGTTCCCGGCGCCAGCTATCAGCAGCTCGAGACCGAAGGCATCGCCGGCGTTTTCGATCCGCTCGGCATCAAATATGACGTCGTCGATTGCGGCACCGATCCGGCCGGCATCATCGCCAAGATGACCGACTATATGGTCGCCAACAATCCGCCGGCGATCATCGCGCTCGGCGATTCCGTGGCGGCCAGCGTCAAGCGGGTCTTCGACGGCGCCGGCGTGCCGGCCGGCAAAATCCCGGTCGTCGGCTGGGGCAATTCGAAGGAGACGGCGCAAGCCGTCAAGGACGGTTTCGTCAACGCGGCCGCCTGGCAGTACCCATCGGCGCAGGGCTTCATGCCGGTGGCGCTGCTCGGGCTTGCCGCCTCGGGCGAGCCGATCGGCTACGACATCCATACTTTTGGTCTCTACGACGCCTCGAGCGTCGAGCCGATCCTCAAACTCTACGACAAGAAGTGAAAAATGGACGCCTGCCGCGCCGGCGGCGGGCGCCTTGCAAGCAGTATGGTTCAGAACGTTATGACAGTCACCGCGGAAGAGGGCGCAACAAGCGCCAGGAGCAGGTCGAGGCTGATGCGCTCGCCGCAATTTTCCTCGTTCATCATCCTCGTCGTCCTTCTCGTGGTGTTCGCGGTCGCGGACGGCAATTTCCTGTCGCCGCTCAACATCTCCAACATGATGGCGTTTCTGCCCGAGCTCGGCATCATCGCGCTCGGCATGACGTTGCTTCTGACGGCCGGCGAATTCGACCTGTCGGTCGGCGCCGTATTCGGCCTGGCGCCGGTGGTGGTGATGCTTCTGGTGCAGAACGGCGGGGTGGATATCGGCGTCGCGCTTCTGGCCGGACTTTTTCTGTGCATCGCGATCGGGGCGATCAACGGGGTGATCGTCACCAAGATCGGCATCTCGTCGTTCCTGGTGACCCTGTCCATGCTGCTGATCGTGCGCGGCGCGGCCCTCTACATCACCCAGGGTTTCCCGCTGAAGTCCTGGGACCAGCCTGGCTTCTTCGTGACGCTGCTTGCCGGCAGCTTCAATATCGGCTCGTTCCGCTTCTACACCTCGCTGTGGTGGTTCGTCGGCCTGTCGCTGCTGGCAATCTACGTGCTGCGCTATGCCAAGCTCGGCAACTGGATCAGCGCCATCGGTTCCAACCGCAACGCGGCGGTGGCGCGCGGCGTGCCGGCGGACGCCGTCAAGATCTGGCTGTTCATCGCCACCTCGGTGCTGGCCGGGCTTGCCGGCATGATCAGCGCCTTTCGTATTTCGGCCGCTTCGCCGGTGGCCGGCACAGGCTATGAGCTCGAAGTGATCGCCATGGTGGTGGTCGGCGGCACGGCGCTGACCGGCGGACGTGGCACCATCCTGGGCACCATCGTCGGCGCGCTGATGCTGCGTGCTATCCGCAACGGCATCGTGCTCGTCGGCGTGCCCGGGCTCGCCTACAACATCTTCGTCGGCGTGATCATCCTCGCCATGCTCATCCTGCATGCTTTGCTGCAGAAAAACGCGGCAAGGAGCTGACTGTGATGCAAGAAGTGCTTCGGCTGCAGAACCTGCAAAAATCCTTCGGCAGCGTGCGCGCGCTGAAGAATGCCTCGCTGACGCTGCGGGAAGGCGAGATAGTGGCCCTGCTCGGCGACAATGGCGCCGGCAAATCGACGCTGATCAAGGCGATCTCCGGCGTCTTCCCGGTCGATCGCGGCGACATCTATGTGCGTGGGCAGAAGGTTTCGATCCGCTCGACGCGCGACGCGATGGATCTCGGCATCGAGACCATCCACCAGGATACGTCGCTGGCACCGGATCTCAGCATCGCGCGCAATCTCTTCCTCGGCCGCGAACCGGTCAATCTCAAATGGTTGGGCGTGTTTGCGCCGCTCGATCTCGCCAAGCTGCGCGATGCTGCCTCCTCCCTGCTGAAGCGCGTCGGCATCTCGAAGAAACTCGACGCCGACGCGCTGGTCTCAACGCTGTCGGGCGGCGAGCGCCAGTCGATCGCCATTTCGCGGGCCATGCAGTTCGCCGCCAAGGTGATCATCCTCGACGAGCCGACTAACAATCTCGGCGTCGAGGAAACCCACGGCGTGCTGCGGTTCGTCAAGGAGATGCGTCAGGCCGGCCATTCGGTGCTGCTCATCACCCACAACATCCATCACGTGTTCGAGGTTGCCGACCGCATCGTCGTCATGCGCCGCGGCGAGATCGTTGCCGAGCAGACGGTCGCCGATACCGATCTGCTGACCGTGGAAAGCATCATCACCGGCGCCGACCTGTCGGCTCTGATGAAGAGGGCGCAGTGACGGCATGGTAGAGCTTTACGGCAGGACGCTCTCGCGCCGGCAGGTCTCGGAACGCTCAGGCATGCTGTCGCAGTTCGCCGGCGTGCGGCTGATGACGCTCGGCGACGGGGTGGAGCGCGGTATCCGCATGCTGGAGTTCCGCACCGGCTCCGGCCTGCGCTTCACCGCACTCGTCGACCGGGCGCTCGACATCGCCGATTGCGACTTCAAGGGTCAGGCCATCGGCTGGCACTCGCCGAGCGGTTTTCGCAACCCCGGTCTTCACGACTATGAGGGGGAAGGGGGGCTGGCCTGGGCACGCTCCTTTTCCGGCTTGCTGGTCACCTGCGGCCTCGACCATATACTGGGTCGGGAAGAGGTGCCGGCCGAGAACTACAACTATCCCGGCAAGAAGACCGTGATCCATTCGCTGCATGGCCGTGTCGGCACCATCCCGGCGCGTCTGACCGGCTATGGTGAGGCGTGGGACGGCGACCGCTGCGTGCTGTGGGCCGAAGGCATCGTGCAGCAATCGGCGGTGTTCGGTGAGGATCTGCATCTGATCCGGCGGATCGAGGCGGATGTCGGCGGCAACGAGATCCGACTGTCCGACCGTGTCGTGAACCATGGTTTCAATCGCACCCCGCATATGTATTTCTACCATGTGAATGTCAGTCATCCCCTGCTTGACGAGGGCTCGCGCTACCTGGCGCCAATCCGCGACGTGGTGTGGGCCGGCCATGCCGGGGAGCGCTATGAGGCGCAGAAGGTCGGCTATCGCACCGTGCCGGAACCGCGGATGGGGTTCAGCGAACAGGTCTGGCAGCACGAGATGGACGCCGATGGAAAGGGCGAGGTACCTGTGGCGGTGGTCAACGACCGGCTCGGCCTCGGCTTCGAAATGGTGACGCGGAAAGACCAGCTGCCTTGCGCCTATCAATGGCAGAATTTCCAGGCCGGACAGTATGCGCTGGGCATCGAGCCATCGACGCATCATGTGCTCGGCGATCTCGCCGCGCGCGAACGCGGCGAAATGATCTGGCTGGAGCATGACGAAGGCCGCGCCTACGACGCCGTGTTCCGGGTCCTGGACGGCAGGGAAGCGATCGCCGGCGCCGAAGCCAGGATTGCGGCGATCGCCCGCCAGCCCGAACAGGATTATCCTCGGCCTTCCGGCAATTTCCCAAGGCTGGCGGGTCCGGCATGAGCGCGACATGTATTCAAAGCAAGCCCTCCGGCCGGCGGACCGGATTGCGAGCGGTGCGAGAAGTTTGGAGGCCCGTGTGACAACGATGGCAAAAAAGCGGGATTACAGCCTGGTCGGTGAAAGCACCAGGACCGCGATCGAGACCGGCCTGGCCTCCGCCGAATGGTATCACACCGATGTCCCCCGCAAGGTGATGAAGGAGCTGATGCAGCGTTCCGACGGGCCGGCGATCCGCGACACCATCATCTGGATTGTTGCGATCCTGGCCTCGGCCGCCGGCATCATCTGGTTCTGGGGCTCATGGTGGGTGGTGCCGTTCCTGTTCGTCTACGGCGTGCTCTACGGCTCGTCGAGTGACTCGCGCTGGCACGAATGCGGCCATGGCACGGCCTTCCGCACGCGCTGGATGAACGATGTCGTCTACCACATCGCCTCCTTCATGCTGATGCGCAATCCCGTGCAATGGCGCTGGAGCCATGCCCGCCACCACACCGATACCATCATCGTAGGCCGCGACGCCGAGATCGCCGTCATGCGTCCGCCGGACCTGTTGAAGGCGGCGCTTGCCTTCACCGGCATTCTTGATTTCCGCTATTCGCTGCCGACGCTGGTGCGTCAGGCGTTCGGCAAGCTGTCCGACGAGGAGAAGAGCTACGTTCCGGAAATGGAGTGGGCAAAGGCGGTGACGGCCGCGCGGTGGCATGTCGCCGTGTATATCGCGACGATCGCTGTCGCGGTCGCGCTGAGGTCATGGATACCGGTTGTGCTGATTGGTTTGCCGCGCCTCTACGGCACCTGGCACATGGTAACGACCGGCCTGCTGCAGCATATCGGGCTGGCCGACAATGTCGTCGACCACCGGCTCAACACGCGTACCGTCTACATGAATCCGATCAGCCGGTTCATCTACTGGAACATGAACTATCATGTGGAGCACCACATGTTCCCGATGGTGCCCTATCACGCGCTGCCCAGGCTGCATGAGCTGATCAAGCACGACCTGCCCGAGCCCAACCCGTCGATGTGGCATGCCTACCGCGAGGTCTGGCCGGTCCTGCTCAGGCAGCTGAAATACGAGGACTATTACCTCAAGCGCGAGCTGCCGCCGACGGCCAGGCCCTATCGCGGTGAGTTCCACGAGGTCGATATGTCGGCGGCCGCCGAATAGCGATCGCGAATTTTTTGCAGGAGACCGATATGGCGGATTGGGTTGAAGCGTGCGCGGTGGACGATGTCGAGGAAGAGGATGTCATCCGCTTCGACCATGGTGGCCGAACCTTCGCGATCTATCGCTCCCCGGACAATGAATTCTTCGCCACCGATGGGTTCTGCACGCATGAGAAGGCACATCTCGCCGACGGGCTGGTGATGGACGACATCATCGAATGTCCCAAGCACAATGGCCGCTTCAACTATAAGACGGGCCAGGCCAAGGGCGCGCCGGTCTGCGTCAATCTCGCGACCTATCCGGTGAAGATCGAGGCTGGCAAGGTGATGATCGAGATCTGAAGCGCGGTGACCGATCCGGCACCGCGGCAAGCAAAAGAGGGACGTTTTGATGAGCCGAAAGAGACCGACCGTCGCGGACCTGCGCGCCATGAAGGGCAAGCGTCAGCTGACCATGCTGCGCGTGATGACCCTGGACGAGGCGGAAGCCGCCGAGCGGGCAGGGGTCGATATCGTCTCCGTGCCGCCGGAACTCGTGCTCAACCCGCAATACCGCGATGCGGCACCGAGCCTGTTCACCATGCCGGGAGACAATTTCTACGAAATCGGCACATCGGATGATTTCCTGCGTTGGGCTTTCCGGCTCTACAAGGCCGGCGCCGACGCGGTCTATTGCAGCGCGGGCTACGCCACCATCAAGCGGATGGCGGACGATGCCATCCCCGTCATCGGCCATGTCGGCCTCATTCCATCCCGCGCGACGTGGACCGGCGGCTTCAAGGCGGTCGGCAAGACTGCCGGCGCCGCCATGCAGGTGTTCGAAGCGGTGAAACAGCTCGAGGCCGCAGGCGCCATCGGCGCCGAAATCGAGGTGGTGCCGGTCGAGGTCGCCAAGGCGATCTCCGAACGTACCTCGCTGATCATGCTGTCGATGGGCGCGGGCACCGGTTGCGACGCGCAATATCTGTTCGCCGAAGATATCCTTGGGCAGAACCGGGGCCACATGCCGCGACACTCCAAGGTCTATCGCAACTTCGCTGCTGAATATGATCGGTTGCAGGCGGAGCGGGTGGCCGCATTCTCCGAATATGTCGCCGACGTCAACAGCGGCGCCTATCCCGAGGACAGGCATGTGGTGCACATGGACCCGGCCGAGCTACGCCTGTTCCTCGACAAGGTCGGCCGGGGCTAAGGTCACCTGCCAATTCCCATCGGCAAGTGCGGCATGAAGCGCGTCGGCTTCGATGCCGAGCGGCCGGTCCTCCTTCAGCGCCGGGACGAGCGCACGAATCGCGGTGTGGATAGCGGCCGTGCGCGGCGCCAGCACCAATCCGTCGCGCAGGTCGACGGCCTGGGCGGCGGCCATCAGCTCGAAGGCGATCAGCCGCCGCCACAGCGCAACCATAGCGGCGCATTTAGCGATCACCAGCGGCGTCTGCGTGGCATGGTCCTCGACGCCCTCGGAGACGGGCAGGAAATCGAGCATCACCGGATTGGCCTTGTGGCGGATGGCGGCGAGGATCGATGTCACCGTCTTTTGCAGCGGCACGAAGCCGGCCGACGCGCCGCCGACCGGCGACAGGTATTTCGGCAGGCCGTTGCGGCCCGAGCCGGTGAGCTGGATGAAGCGCGCCGCGCTTGCCGCGGCGCATTGCGCGATTGCCAGACCAAGCGTCTCGAAGGCAAGCGACAGCGAGGCGGTGTGAAAATTGCCGGTCGACAGCACCAACTCGTCGTCAACCAGCACCAGCGGGTTGTCGGCGGCGGCGTTGAGCTCGATCTCGACGGCACGTCTCGCCTGATCGATCGCCTCGATTACCGTGCCATGGATCGAGGGCATGCAGCGGATCGACAGCGGATCCTGCAAGGTGGTCGGCGCCGGCGCCTCGTCACGGGCCAGCAGATCGTGCAGCGCCTTGGCGGCCTCGGCCTGGCCTGCCGCCGGCCGCGCCAGGTGCAGGCGGGGATCGAGAATGGTGCGATTGGCGCCGATGCCTTCCATGGTCAGCGCGCCGGCCTGCTGCTGCTGGGCAAGGGCGGACAGCGCATCCGTCACCACAAGCGCGCCGCTGCCCGCGGAAACGGCGGACGCGTTGATCAGCGACAGCCCATCCTTCGGGGCCAGGTCGATGGGGGCCAGGCGAGCCATCACCAGCGCTTTGGCCGCGGGCATGCGCCGGCCCTGATAGTCGGCCTCGCCTTCGCCGATCAGCACGCGGGCGACAGCGGTCATCAGCACGAGATCGCCGGCGCCGATCGAGCCCAGCGACGGCATCACCGGATGGACGCCGGCATTGAGCGTGTCGACCAAGGCGACGAACACTGCGGGCGAAAGGCCCGAACCGCCGGCCGACAGCATCGTCAGGCGAGCAAGCATGGTCGCCCGCACGGTCTCCACCGGCAGCGCTTCGCCGACGGCGCCGCTGCGGCCTTCCAACAACTGGCGCTGGAAGGCGCTGGCGTCGCCCTCGACCGTTGTGCCGAGATTGGCGCCGAGACCCGTGTTGAGCCCGTAGATCTGCTGGCCGGACGCGGCGGCCTTGTCGAGCACTTTCCGCCCCTTCTCCAGCCTGCCGATAATATCGGGCCCAATTTCCACCGTACGTGCCCCGCGGGCAACGGCGGCGACATCGCCGACGCTGACGCCGGCTCCGGTGAGGATCAGAGCGCTCATGCGAAGCGCAGCCTCTGGCCGATGCCTTGTGCCTGCGCCTTGGCCAGCATTGCCTTGCCGAGCGCGATATCGGATAGCGATAGACCGCGATGCCAGAACAGGATTGTTTCGTCATCGCTTTCGCGCCCTGTTTTCAGGCCGGCGGCGATCTGGCCGAGCTCGGCATGCAGCGTCTTTTCGCTCAGCCGGCCGGTTTCGACATGGGCGCGCAGCGAGCCGAACTTGCCGCCCTTGCACTGGCCCCAGTCGTCGACGACCATTTTCTGCATGATGTCGGTCAGCGACAGCTCGACCGCGCTCATCGTGCCATAGGGCACGACCAGCGCACCACGCTTGATCCAATCGGTCTTCAGCAGCGGCTGCGGCTCCGGCAGGCGCGAGGCCTCGACGACGATGTCGGCGCCCTCGACGCAGCTTTGCCAGTCGGCCACCGCCTTGACTGCTTTGCCGAGATCGGCGGAGAGCCTGGCGGCAAAGCCGTCGCGGCTTTCCGGCCGGCGCGAATGGACGCGGATCTCGTCGAAGTCGAAGAGGTGGTCGAGCAGGCGCACGTTCCAGTAGGCCGTGCCGCGCGCGCCGATATGGGCAAGCACCTTCGAATTCCCGCGCGCCAAATGCCTGGCGCCGATAGCGGTGACGGCGCCGGTGCGCATGTCGGTGATGACGGTGGCGTCGAGGATGGCGCGCGGCGCGCCGGTGCGTGGATCGAATAGATTGAGGATACCGAATTCGGAGGGCAGGCCGTGCAGGTAGTTGTCGACATAGTCGCCGACGATCTTCACGCCCGCGGCATCGAGCGGCGCCACATAGCCGCGCAAGATATTGAAATGGCCGTGAAAGGAGGGATCAGGCTCTAAATGAACGCGCGGCTCGATCACCGTCTGGCCGTTGCCTTGTGCGACCAGGCCGGTCTCCACGGCGTCGAGGATTTCGGCGTCGGTCATGGCAAGGGCATCGATGTCGAGGGCGTTGAGATAGTCGATATAGATAGGCTTCATGCGTGCACGTTCCTCGGCCGCCCGTTCATCCATAACAGGCCGCGCCGCGACACGAAAGTTTGTTGGCTCTTGTCTGGACGACATCCGCCAAATGCTGTTCAAAGCGGTCCGTCATGACTGCCATCCCCGAGATTGAAGCTTCAGCCGACCCAGCCAGGAATTCGCGGCGTGTGGCACTGATCGTCGCCATCGCCTTCTTCATGCAGCTCTTGGATTCGACGATCATCTCGACGTCGCTGCCGCAGATGGGCGCCTCCTTCGGCGTGCCGGCGGTGGCGATGAGCATCGGCATCACCATCTATATGCTGACCATGGCGGTGTTCGTGCCGCTGTCGGGCTGGCTCGCCGACCGGTTCGGCGCGCGCAACATCTTCCTGGTGGCGATCGCACTGTTCATGCTGGCTTCGCTCGCCTGCGGCTTCTCCGAGAATCTCACCGAGTTCGTGGCGGCGCGCGCCGCGCAAGGGCTCGGCAGCGCATTGATGGCGCCGGTCGGCCGCATCCTCGTGCTGCGCAACGCGTCGAAATCGGAACTGCTCAACGCAACCGCGCTCATCACCTGGCCGGCGCTGTTTGCGCCGGTGATCGGGCCGGTGCTCGGCGGGTTCATCACCACCTATCTGTCCTGGCACTGGAATTTCTTCATCAACATCCCACTCGGCGCCCTCGGGCTGGCGCTGGTCGCCCGCTTCATCCCCGGCGATCGTGAAGCCGATCCCAAGCGACTTGACTGGCCGGGTTTTTTCCTGACATCGGCGGGACTTGCTTGCCTGCTCTACGGCCTCGAGCGCATTGCGCATCCCGACGACGGCGTGCTGCCGACGGTGCTGCTGATCGCGGCAGGGACCGTCATCGGCTGGCTGGCGGTGCGGCATCTCAGGCGTGCGCCCCATCCGCTGCTCGACCTGTCCTCGTTCAAGGTGCTGACCTTCGCTATCTCGACGCTTGCGGCCGGCACCATATTCCGCGTCGCGATCAACGCCACGCCCTTCCTGCTGCCGCTTTTGTTCCAGGTCGGCTTTGGCATGAGCCCGGTCGATGCCGGCATGATGATCCTGGCCTATTTCCTCGGCAATCTCGGGATGAAGACGGTGACCACGCCGATGCTGCGCCGCTTCGGCTTTCGTTCGGTGATGGTCGTCAACGGCGTCATTGCATCCGCGTCGATCATGGCGTGCGCGGCGATCTCGCCGCAGACGCCGCAGGCGCTCATGGTGGGGCTGATGCTGATCGCCGGCCTGTCGCGTTCCATGCAGTTCACGGCGCTGAACACTCTGGCCTTCGCCGATATCGCCGCGGCGCAGCGCAGCTCGGCGGCGACGCTCTCCTCGATGCTGCAGCAGATGGCAATGCTGTTCGGTGTGGCGATAGCGGCGGCGATCCTCAATTTGTCGCAGATCGCCAGGGCCCAGCCGGCGCTGGACCTCGTCGATTTTCGAGTAACCTTCCTGGTGATCGGCGTCATCGGGCTGGTGGCGTCGTTCCGTTTCCTGGTGTTGCCGAGGACCGCCGGCGCCGAGGTTTCCGGCCACATGGCCGGGAACTGAAATCGAATTTTCCCATCCATCGCAGGGTTAAATTCCATCTTCGCCTTGCGCCTTGGTGTCGTGCTTGCGCAAGACGCAGGGATGGCGCAAACAATTGCCAAAAGTGCTGGAGTTTCCGCGCGTTGCGCCAGCTTCAGCAATCAATGCGCCCACATCGCGAGTCTCGTCGGCAGTCCGTGTTTTGAACGCGGATTCATTTGACGAACCGACGTTGAGCCGATTAGCTTTCTTTCCCAGGGGCGGCAGCGCTGCCGCCGGGGTGAAGACAGACAATGAACGCGATCGGTCGGCCGAGTCTCAAGAGCCTGAACCAGGAAGGTATTGTCTTTGCCATAGCGGTGATGCTGTTCATTGCCGCAGCCATAGGCCTGCCGGGCTTCATCGCTCCGAACAATCTCGTGGCCATCGTTCGTTCGGTCTCGGTACTGGGTATATTGGCGTTGGGCATGGCGGTCGTCATCATCGGCCGCGGCATTGACCTGTCGGCGGTGGCGATCATGGCGATGTCGGTCGCCTGGTATCTGCAGTTGATGAATTCAGGAACGCCTGACGGGCTCGCCTTCGCCTATGTGCTGGCCGGCGTGCTCGCCATCGGCCTGCTCAACGGTTTTCTTGTCGCCTATGCCGACGTGCCGGCGATCTTCGTGACGCTGGCGACCGGCTCCTTCGTCTTCGGCTATGTGCGCTCGCAACTGATCACGCAGGATGCCGTTCCGGTGCCGCAGGGCCATTGGGTGGAACTGCTTGGCGGCATGCGCCTCCTCGACATTCCCATCGAGGTGTTCGTCTTCGCTGGGCTCGCCTTCCTGTTCTTCCTGTTCCTGCGCTACACCAAATGGGGCCGCTACATCTATTTCGCCGGCGACAATCCGGTAGCGGCCCGCAACATCGGCATTCCGGTGCGGCCGATGCTGGTGCTGCGCTATGTGCTTTCCGCCTTCGTCGCGCTGATCGCCGGCCTGCTGACGGCCGCCAGCCTGCATTCGATCAACACCCGCGTCGTCAACTCGACGTTGCTCTACGACATCGTGCTGGTGGCGGTGATCGGCGGCATCGGGCTTTCGGGCGGGCGAGGCGGGGTGCGCAACGTGCTGGTCGGTGCAGCGCTGATCGGCATTCTCTTGAACGCCATGACCATTATCGACATTCCGCTGCTCTACCAGAACCTGATCAAGGCGGCGATCCTGCTCGGCGCCATCATCGTCGACGGCATCATCAATCCGCGCGACGAACAGACGGCGCAGCAGGGCGACATCTAGAGCATGATCCCGAAAAATGGGAACCGGTTTCGGAAGAGATCATGCTCAAACAGGAAGACTAAAACCAAAGCGGACGGTTGGGGCCGGCCGCTGATAACAACGACCAACCAGAGGATGTGACATGAAACTGATCAAAACATTGATGGCCGCCGCGACGGCGCTTGTGGTCACCGCGTTCGTGGCGCCGAGCTTCGCTGCCGACGATCCGGGTCCCGCTGCCTATGCGCAGGCACTCAAGGGCAAACGCGTCATGCTGGTGCCGCTGGCGATGGGCTTCGACCTGGCGCAGGGCTGGGCGCATTACCTGAAAAAGGAAGTCGAGGCCTGGGGCGGCACGTTCGAGACGCGCGACCCGAACTGGGTCGTCGATGCCGGCGCGCAGGCGATCACCGACGCCATCTCGTCAGACACCAGGCCTGATGTGCTGATCATCCACGCGCCGGATCTCAACTCCTACTCCAAGCTTATGAAGAAGGCGCAGGCAGCCGGAACCTATGTGATCCTGGTCGACAATCCCGCCAATTTCCCGGCCGATGCCTTTGTCGGCAGCGATTGGGACCGGCTCGGCCAACTCGAGGCGGAAGCCGCGATCAAGGGCTGCGGCGAGAACTCGTCCAAAAAGATCGGGCTGGTGCAGGGCGACCAGGCGAATTCCTCCAGCCTCTACCAGTACGCCGGCATCATGAAGGTGTTGGAAAAACATCCCGACTTCCAGGTCGTCGCCAAGCCGGACTCCAACTGGGACGCCACCACCTCGCGCAATGTGACCACAACGATGCTGCAGCAGCATCCCGACATCTGCTCCATCATCGACTTCTGGGACGGCGACGCCACCGGCGCGTCCGCTGCGATCCGCGACGCCAAGCTCGACGGGAAGGTTTTTCTCGTCACCACTGGCGGCGGCGAAAAGGCGGCCGACTGCGACAAGCTGCAGGACGGCACCTATGGCGCGGTTGTCATGACCGACCTTGCCCGGCAGTCGGGGGACATGAACGCCATCATAAAGTTCCTGCTGCAGAGCGGCCAGCCGGCCGGCACGTCGCACACCTACATCTACACGCTGGAGAAGGCGACGACCAAGGCCGACCTCAAGCCCGACAGCTGCTGGGACCTGAAGGCGCTCCAGGCCGAAGCGGCGGCGAAGTAACCGCTTCTCGTGAAACCGATAGGTGCGAGGTGGCCGGACCGTCCGGCCACCTCTTTCTCTTTCCTTATTCTTTTTCTCTCGCGGCAGCAGTGAGCCGATGTCCTTTCGCGAACGCCTCCAGTCCTGGCGCTACAATCTCGTTCCCGACCATCTGGTCGGCGAAATCCTGACCAAGCGCTGGACCGACAACGCCATTCCCTTCCTGGCGCTGGTGGCGACACTCAGCGTGTTCGGTTCGATCATTCCGGGCTTCTTCAAACTGACCTCGCTGCAGGAATCGACCCGCCAGCTCGGCGAATTCTCGATGGTCGTCACCGGCATGACGGTGGTGATGCTGGGCGGCGGCATCGACCTGTCGGTCGGCTCGATCTTTGCGCTGTCCTGCTTTTCCGCCGTCTATGTCTTCTTCATCCTCGAACAGTCGATCTGGCTGGCGCTGGCCGCTTCGCTCGCCGCCGGCCTCGTCTTCGGCGCCGTCAACGGCTATCTCGTCGGTTACCTCAGGCTGCGCGCCTTCCTCACCACGCTGGTCACCTTCATTTTCGGGCGGGCGCTGTTCGATATCCTGGTCACCACCTATGCCGCCGACGTGCAGCTTTCCCAGGCCACCTCCGATATGCTCGACTTCATCGGCGACGGCACCTTCTGGGGCCTGTCGGTCTCGGTGTGGCTGGCCATTATCCTCGCCATCGTCACTCATATCGCGCTGACGCGCTCGCGGCCCGGCTGGCATGTGCTGGCGGTCGGCGGCTCCCGGCGTTCGGCTCACAATGCCGGCATCCGTGTGCGCCGCACCGTGTTCATGACTTATCTCTTCTCAGGCTTCTGCGCCTCGATCGGCGGCTTCCTCATCGCCTGCCGCTTGAGCGGGGCGGGGCCGGGCACCGGCCTCAACCTCGAGATCATGGCGCTGACCGCGGCGGTGGTCGGCGGCGTCAGCCTTGGCGGCGGGCGCGGCTCGGTGATCAAGGGGCTGATGGGCGCCATCATCGTCTTGACCATGACCAACGGGCTGATCCGGCTGGGCTACGGCACCGGCACCAACCAGATGGTGCTGGGCATCATGCTGGCGGTGGCGGTGACGATCGACATCCGCTGGTTGAAGAATCGCCACAAGGTGCTGAACGAGGTCTACGTCGCGCCGGTCTATCTCAGGATGGGCGAGACGCAGTCGGCGGCGCCCGGTTCTGGCACGCCTTATGAACTCGACAACCGGCTGTCGGGCGCCGACCATATCGGGCTCGGCGAACTGGAAGGACCGGAAGATGTCATCCTCGACCGTGACGATCATCTCTATTGCGGCACGCGCCATGGCGAGATCGTCCGCTTCTTCGCGCCGGACTACGTGAAGTCGGAAGTGTTCGCTCATATCGGCGGCTTTCCGCTCGGCCTTGCCTTCGACAAACCAGGCAATCTGATCAGTTGTGTCGGCGCCATGGGGCTCTATTCCGTCTCGCCCGATCGCGAGGTGAAACGCCTGTCGGCCGAAACGTCGCGCTCCTGGACGTCGGTCGTCGACGACGCACGGCTGCGCGATCCCAACGACTGCGACATAGCGCCGGACGGCCGCATCTATTTCACCGACTCGACCAAGCGCTACGACGCGCATGACTGGGCGCTGGATTCGATCGAGAACCGCGCCACCGGCCGCCTGCTGGTCTACGACCCGAAGGACGGATCGACCAGGACGCTGCTCGACGGCTACCGCTACACCAATGGTGTGTGCATGGCGCATGACGGCAAGTCGCTGTTCTTCGCCGAGAGTTGGGCCTGCCGTGTGCATCGCTACTGGCTGGAAGGGCCGAAGGCCGGCACCGCCGAATGCGTTATCCGGGACATGCCGGGCTATCCTGATAACATCAACCGCGCTTCCGACGGCAATTACTGGATGGCGTGGCTCGGCATGCGCACGCCGAGCTTCGACCTGTCGCTGCGCCATCCCGACATGCGCAAGCGCATGACGCGACGGCTGCCGCAGGACGAATGGCTGTTCCCCAACATCAACACCGGGGGCGTCGTGAAATTTACGGAAAAAGGCGGCATCGTCGAAGCGATGGGCGACCTCTCGGGCGGCGCGCATCCGATGGTCACCTCGATGCGCGAGCATAAGGGATATCTTTTCGTCGGCGGCATCCTCAACAACCGCATCGGCCGCTACAAGATTGCTGGCGCCGACCCGAATTGGACCAGCCCGGCTTCCTATTGGGGAGCAAAGTAATGATCCTCGATCCGATCCTGGATATATTTCGCGGCAAGGCGGTGACGATCCCGCCGCTGGACGGCGCTTTCCGCCCCAACACGCGGCTCGATGATGCGCCGGCTTTTGTCGAACTGACCGAGCCGGACAATCTGCTGGTGGCTGGCGACAAGCTGCTCGTTTCCAGCGGCAACGCCGTCTATTCGATTGCCGCCGGAACCGCGCCCAAGCTGGTCGAGACCTTTTCGTCCACCGTTTCCGCGCTGGCGCTCTCGCCATCGGGCGAGCTGGCGGTCGGATTGGAAAGCGGCAAGTTGCTGGTCGGCGGCAGGGATGTTTCGCTGCCGGCCGGTGTCAGCTGCATCACCGCGCTCGCCTATGCCGACGACGGCGCGCTGTGGCTGGCCAATGGTTCGGCTGAATACGCGCCATCGCAATGGGCCGCCGATTTGATGAAGAAAGGCGCGTCGGGATCGCTTTGGAAGCAGGATGCGGCAGGCGGGGACTTCCGCAAGCTGGCCGGCGCCATCGCCTTTCCCTATGGGCTCCATCCCGTCGGCGGGGACGTGCTGGTCAGCGAGAGCTGGCGCCATCAGCTCATCCGCTTCGGTGCGGCAAGCGGCAGCCGCTCGACGGTGTTGACCCATCTGCCCGGCTATCCCGCGCGGCTGTCGCCATCCGCCGATGGAGGCGCCTGGCTGACGCTGTTTGCGCCGCGCAACCGGCTGATCGAATTCGTGCTGCAGGAGACGCATTACCGTCAGGACATGATCGAGCAGGTGCCGCCGGCCTACTGGATCGCACCGGCGCTGGCCTCAAGCCGCAGCTTCCTCGAACCGCTGCAATGCGGCGGCATCCGCACGATGGGCATCCACAAGCCCTGGTCGCCGAGCCGCTCCTACGGTCTGGTGGTCAGGCTCGACCAGAACATGCAGCCTCGGTTCAGCCTGCACAGCCGCGCCAACGGCATACGTCACGGCATTTGCAGCGTGCTTGAAAAAGATGGCGAACTGTTTGTCGCCTCGAAGGGCGGCGACTGCGTGTTGGCTATCGCTTCGGGAAGTTTTTGATGGAACCGATCGTTCGCCTGGAGAATGTCACCAAGAATTATCGCGGCGTGCCCGCGGTGAAGAACGTCACCTTCGACCTGCGCAAGGGCGAGATCCACGCGCTGCTCGGCGAGAACGGCGCCGGCAAGTCTACGCTGACCAAGGTCATCGCCGGCGTGGTCGGCGCCAGTTCGGGCAAGATGTTCCACAAGGGCCGGGAGATCGCCTACGCCTCGCCGCACGCAGCGCTCGAAGCCGGCATCGCCATGGTGTTCCAGGAAACCAGCTTGGTGCCGTCGATGACGGTGGCGCAGAATCTTTATCTCGGTACCGAGAAATTCCTCAACCGGCTGCGCGGCACCTACATTTCCGCGCAGCAGTTCCTGCAGTCGTTGAATTTTCCGGTCGACCCGAACGCGATGGTGGCGACGCTTGGCGCGGCCAAGCGCCAGATGGTCGAGATCGCGCGCGCCGTGCACCACAATGCCGAGATCATCATCTTCGACGAGCCGACCGCGACGTTGACGCCGGAGGAGAAGCGGCACTTCTTCGCGCTGATCCGGCGCCTCAAGGCGCGCGGCGTCTCCATCGTCTTCATCAGCCATGCGCTGGAAGAGGCGCTGCTGATTGCCGACCGCATCACCATCCTGCGCGATGGCGAGTTGGTCATCACCGACGACACGGCGGCCTTCGATCGCGACCGGATCGTCGCCGCCATGGTCGGGCGCACGCTATCGGGGCAGATCTATCGCCAGCGAGACGAGGCCAAGCTGCGCAAGGCGGGGAAGAAAGTTCTGTCGGTGCAGGACATCTCAATGAGCAATGTCGTGCGCAACAATTCGTTCTCGATCTTCGAAGGCCAGATCACCGGCGTGTTCGGGCTGATCGGTTCCGGCCGCACCGAGACGTTCAAAATCGTGTCCGGCATCTACAAACGCGATTTCCTGCGCGGCGGGGCGATCGAGCTGGACGACAGGCCGGTGCGCTACCTCGTGCCGAGCGAAGCGGTGGCCGATGGCATCGTCTACGTCACAGAGGATCGCAAGAGCGAAGGCATTTTCGAGACGATGGGCATCGCCGAGAACCTATTCGGCGGGCTGCTGGCAGCAGGCCGCGAAAAGGGCTGGGTGATCAACCAGCAGGAGATGCGCGCGCTTTCAGCCGAATGGACCAAGACGCTGAACATCAAGGCGATCAACGACAATGCGCGCGTGGTCGAGCTCTCCGGCGGCAACCAGCAGAAGGTGGTGATCGGCAAGGGGTTGGTGCAGAAGCCGCGCATCGTCATCTTCGACGAGCCGACGCGCGGCGTCGATGTAGGGGCCATCGCCGAGATTCACCAGATCATCAATCGGCTGGCCGACGAGGGTCTGGCCGTGGTCGTCATCTCGTCCTACCTGCCGGAGATCATGAACCTGTCCGACCGGATCCTGGTCTGCCGTCAGGGCCGCATCGTCGAGGAGTTTTCGCCGGCGGAGGCGACGGAGGAGAAGATCATGTATGCCGCGGTGCATTAGCGCTGTGTCGGTATTCAGGTGAGGCCGGCCTGCAAACGCCGGCTTCCTGCGCTTCCGGTGCTGACGTACTTCAAGTACGCTCCGCTCCGGTTCTCGGAACCCGCCGTTTTCGAGTCGGCCTGACCTGAATCTCGACACACCGTCGCGGTGCCGTTTGCACTGCAAAAGCGAATAGGCGAATGAAGTGAATGGATTGGCGGCGGCTGTTCAGCGTCCGATTCAATCGTGCGGCATCGAGAAACGAAAGGAAACACCATGTCTACCACCAGACTTCTGAACGATGCCGAGGTGGAGAAAATCCCGGCAGTGAAGGCGGTGTTCGATGATATCCGCGCGACGCGTAAATCCGATTTCGTCAATAATTTCTGGCGTGGGCTGGCCAATGATCCCGCGGCGCTGAAGCGGGTGTGGGAGCAACTCAAGGCGGTCATGGTCGCCGACAGCGCGATCGATCCGTTGACCAAGGAGATGATCTACATCGCGGTGTCGACCGCCAATGGCTGCTCCTACTGCGTCCATTCGCACACCGCGGCGGCGCGGGCCAAAGGCATGACAGACGCACAGCATGGCGAGCTGGTGTCGATCATCGGGTTGGCGGGACAGACCAACCATTTGGTGACGGCAATGCAGATCCCGGTCGATCCACAGTTCGAGGTGAACTGAGGAAAGACGCGCTACACCGGCCTATAAACCTTCTCCGCCGCGTTCCAGAAAATGTCGGCTTCCGCCGCCGTGCCATGCTTCTCCACCGCATCGCGGTGCGCCTTCATCAGTTCGGCGTGGCTGGTCCACAGTTTTTCGATGGGAAAGTTCGAGCCGAACATCAGATGATCGCTGCCCAGAATGTCGATCGCATTGTCGATGATGTAGGCGATCAGCGCCGGGTCGTTGCGGTGAACGAAGGTGCCGAGGCCCGAAAGCTTGGCGTAGAGATTGGGTGCCGCCGACAGCGTGCGCAGTCCGGCCTTCCAGGCTTCGGTGGTTTCCGGTTCCATGCCGGTCAGCATGCCGGTGTGAGTCAGGATGAAATTCGTCTCCGGGTTTTCGCCGACCAGCGTCAGCCCGTCCTTCATCTGGGCGGGGAAGAGCTGCAGGTCGAAGGACAGGCCATAATCCTTCAGCCGCGCGACGTTGGCGCGGACCTTGGGGTCGATCACCTGATCGGCCGAGGCGGCGAAGCGGAAGGCCGGGGTCTCGTGCCAGTGCAGTTGCATGCGCACGCCGCGCAGCAGCCTGTATTTCATCAACCGGTCGATCTGCGGCCTGACATCGTCCACTGTCATGTCGGCATAGCCGACGATGGCGTGCGGCCAGCCGGTCTCGTCGGCGGTCTGCTGCAGGAAGGCGACCTCGTTCTCGAAATCCTCCTTGGCCCAGTTGGTCTGGACATAGACGGCTTTTTCGACGCCCGAACCTTTTTGGTCGGCCAGAAATTCACCGATCGGATAGTCGCGGCGGATCGGCTCGTAGGGGCCGAAGATGCGCGGCACCATCGGGCCGACCAGCCATGGTTGGTCTTTCTGGCGCCAGATGTGGAAATGCGCGTCGATGGCTTTCTGCATCACGATACCCTTTTCCAGATGGTCGCGGCCGCCGGGGCGGGGCGTGCGAGCGACAGGATGAAATCGGTGAGGCCGGCCAGCGACGAGCCGTCGACCAGATCGTCGAGGTCGGGCAGGATGGCGCGCAGCGCCGCTGTCGCCGGCTGGAAGCGTGGATCGCCGGCCAGCGGGGTCGCCAGCGATAGCCGGAAGGCGCGGGCGCTAAGCCTGCGCATGGCAATCTCCAGTTCGGCATGGTCGCCGCGCTCCAGCGCGTCGGAGAGAATGACGACCGCGGCGCCGCGCGTGAACGACGAAAAGCGCGGCACCGAGAGGAATGCCAGCAGGGTCGGTCCCATGCGGGTACCGCCATCCCAATCGTCGACCTGGCTTGCTGCCCACGCCAGCGCCTGATCACGGTCGCGGATGCGCAATGCCGAGGTGATGCGGGTGAGCCGCGTGCCGACGGTGAATATCTCGGCGCGATCCGCGCCCTGCACGGCGGCATGCGCCAGCTTGAGATAGTCGGCGGTGTGCAGTTTCATCGAGCCTGAGACATCGATCAGCAGCAACAGCTTGCGCGGCACGATCTGGCGGCGACGCAATAGCGGCCAGGGGACATCGCCATCGGCGCCGACAATTTCCCTGAGCGAGCGGCGCAGGTCGAGCTTGCCGCGGGAATGAGTACGCACCGTGCGGAAGGAGCGACGGGCGGGCAGGGCCGATGACAGCTTTCGGCGAAAGGTGGTCAGACTGTCGTGGTCGCGCTGGAAGTCGCGCGTGCTCAACTGCTCCAGGGCCGAAGACAACTCGCCGCCTTCCTGCCTCTGCTCGGCCTCGATCCGTTCATCGTCGGCACCGCCATCATCCTTGATGCGCGTTTCCTCGTCGGCGTCGCCTTCGATCACGGCTGACGCGTTGCCATAGAAATGGCTCTGGAAAAGGGCTTCGAATTCGGCGCGGCGATCGGGCGGCGGCGCCAGCGTGGCAAGGGCTGCCTCGCGTATGTCCGCCATCGAGCGTGGTCCGAGCAAGGTTATCGCTTGCATGAAGCTGGTGACTTGTTCGGGGGCGATGGCAAAGCCGTAGCGGCGCAGCATCCGGCCGAAGCTGAGGAAGGGCGCCGCCGCACGGGGCAAGCTACGGTCGCGCGGCATGGCAGAAATATTCCAACCGTTGCGTTCCTTCGCGCCCCCCTCTGTCCTGCCGGACATCTCCCCCACTTGGGGGGAAATCGGATGTCATCCCGGCTTTCGCCAATCTCCAACGTTGCAGGATTGAGCGAAGCGCCGAGGTTGCTGATCTCCCCTCTTGTGGGGGAGATGTCCGCCAGGACAGAGGGGCGCGCTGTCCCGCCGGCGTCAGGGAGAAGGGCGCGCTGAGATCGCGGCTCACGCCAGCGCCTCGTCGACGATGCGGCCAAGCTCGGGCGCGATGTAGGACAGATCCTCCTCGTCCTTGATCAGCACGCCGATGGCGCGGCGGAAGGCTTCCGGCCAGGGGCTGCCGCCTTTTTCCAGGATGGTCGCGGCATTCGCCCATTCGACGGCCTCGGCGATGCCGGGCGGTTTGGCGAGTGGACGCGCGCGGATGTTCTGCACGGCGGACGCCACAGCGCGTGCCGTTGCCTCTGCGACATCGCCGGCGCGCAGCATGATGATGGCCGCCTCGCGCTCGGCATCGGGATAGCCAATCCAGTGATAGACGCAACGCCGCCGGAGCGCTTCGGCGAGTTCGCGGGTGCGGTTGGAGGTCAGGATGACGATCGGCTGTGCGGTGGCGCGGATGGTGCCGCGCTCGGGAATGCTGATCTGGAAGTCGGAAAGAAACTCCAACAGCAGCGCCTCGAATTCGTGGTCGGAACGGTCGATCTCGTCGACCAGCAGGATGCGCTGCTCCGGCGCCTTCAGCACCTGCAGCAGCGGGCGGGCGATCAGAAAGCGGTCGTCGTAGATATCGACTTCTTGCTCGCCGGCATGGCGGATGGCGAGCAGCTGGCGCTGGTAGTTCCACTCATAGAGCGCATGTGCGGCGTCTATGCCTTCATAGCATTGCAACCGCACCAGATCGCGGCCGAGCAACTCGGCGATTGCCTTGGCCGCTTCCGTCTTGCCGACGCCCGGAGCGCCTTCGAGCAGCAGCGGCTTGCCCAGCCGGATCGCCAGGAAGATGGCCGTCGCCAGGCTTTCATCAGCCAGATAATGCGAGGCAGCGAGGCGCTCGGCGACCGCTTCTGGCGAAGTCGCGACCGTTTCGGCGTTTACCTCGGGCATGTCGGTCCTCAGGTCGTCGCTTGCGCCTTGAGCGCGCGCAAAATGCGTTCCGGCGTGATGGGCAACGTGTCGATGCGCACCCCGACAGCGTCGAAGACGGCATTGGCGACCGCCGGAATCTGCGGATTGGCGCACATTTCGCCGGGCCCCTTGGCGCCGTAAGGACCATCCGCCGAGGGCCGCTCCAGCACAATGATCTCGGTTTCGGCCAGGTCGCCGGGACCCGGCATCAGGTACTGGTTGAAGTCGGTGCCGCCATGGTCACGGTTGGGATAATAGGGCTCGGTCGTTTCGTAGAGCGCGTGGCTGATGCCCATCCAGGAGCCGCCGACCAACTGCTGCTCGACCATTTTGGGATTCAGCGCACGGCCGATCTCGAAGACGTTCTTCACCGTCAGCACGGTGACTTCGCCGGTCTCGTCGTCGACCTCGACCTCGGCCACCGTGCAGGCATGCGCGTAGCAGGTCGATGGCTTCATCGCGCCGGTCTCCTTCTCCGGATAGGAGCGCGGGATGAGAAACATGCCGCGTCCCGAGATCGAGCGGCCGCGCTTGAAATGCGCCGACAGCGCGACGTCGAAGATCGAGATCGATTTCTGCGGCGCGCCTTTGACCAATATGTTGCCCTGGCCGTCGGTCTCGAGGTCGGAGGCGTTGACCTCCAGCTCCTCCGCGGCCACTTCGAGCATCACCTGGCGGGCTTCCTTGGCCGCCTGGATGACGGCGTTGCCGGCGCGGTGCGTGCCGCGCGAGGCGAAAGTGCCCATGCAGTGCGGGCCGGTGTCGGTATCGGCGGTGTCGACGACGACGCGGTCCGTCGGCACGCCGATCGTCTCAGCGCAGATCTGCGCCATGATCTGCTTCATGCCCTGGCCGAGATCGACCGATGACAGCGTCACCATGAAATTGCCGGTCGGGGTCGAATGCACCAGCGCCTGGGTGGGGTCGCCGCCGAGGTTCATGCCTGTCGGATAATTGATCGCGGCAACGCCGCGCCCGCGCCTGATCGCCATCTCAAGCTCCCTTCGCGTAAGAGGACATCACCATGTACTTCTCGGCCACGGGCCAGTTGGCGGCGCGCGAGGCTTCCTGCATGCACTCGATAAGGGCCGCCCCTTCGGTCGGCTGGCGATGCGCCTTCATGTCGCCGTCGCGATAGGCATTGATGAAGCGGAATTCGAGCGGATCCATGCCGATCAGCCGTGCCAGCTTGTCCATCTGCACCTCCAGTGCGAAGTCGCCGATGGTGACGCCGAAGCCGCGCATGGCGGAGGAGGGGGTGCGGTTGGTGTAGACGCAGTACGTATCGATCCAGACATTGGGGATGGTGTAGGGGCCGGGATAGTGCCCCGCGCCCTTCTGGGCGCCATAGGGCGAATGGCGGGAGTAGGCGCCGGCGTCCGTGTAGCCGGTGACCTTGCGGGCGACGATGCGGCCGTCCTTCATCACGCCGTCCTTGATGACGACCTTTTCGGCCGCGCGAGGTGACGAGATCTGCATCTCCTCCTCGCGGCTGTAGATAAAACAGACCGGTCGCCCTGTTAGCTTGGCGCCGAGGATCGCGATCGGTTCGACGATGACATCGACCTTGCCGCCGAAGCCGCCGCCGACCGTGCCGCCGACGAAATGCAGCTTGCTGCCCGGCATCTGCAAAATGATCGACGTGTTGTCGAGGGTGAAGAACATCGCCTGGGTGTTGGTATAGCAGGTGAAGCGGTCATTGCCCTCCGGTGTCACGATACAGCCGGTGGTCTCGGTCGGCGCATGCTCGATCGGCGAGGAATGATAGCTCTGTTCGAGGACGTAGTCGGCCTCGGCAAAGCCTGTCTCGACATCGCCGAAGCGCACCTTGCGGCACTCGCCACTGTCATAGAGATAGTAGTTCTGGCCGTGATATTCGTTGACGAGGGGCGCGCCGGGCTTCAGCGCTTCCTCCATGTCGAAGACGGCCGGCAGCACCTCGTAATCGACCTTGATCTTGGCCGCGGCTTCCTGGGCGGCGCGCTCCGTCTCGGCCAGCACCGCCACCACAGCCTCGCCCTTCCAGCGCACCTTGCCGTCGGCCAGAACCGTCTCGTCCTCCGGCCCGATCTGGATCAGGATCAGGATGGTGTAGACATTGTGCGGGACGTCCCTGGCGGTGAGAATTTTCACCACGCCCGGATGTTTTTCCGCTTCGGAGGTATCGATCGACCGGATGCGGGCATGATGGTGCGGGCTGCGCACCATCTTCAGATGCAGCATGCCGGGAAAGTTGCGGTCGGCGAAATAGGCTGTCTTGCCGGTGACATGGCCGGGCGAATCCGAGCGGGGCCTCGGCTGGCCGATCTCGTTGAGGTCATCCTTGCGGACGTCCGAGAAATAGCTTTTGCGCAGTTCCATCTTGCTTCCCTCAGGCCGCGTTCTGCGAGTTGGCGCGAGCGGCGGTGAGCACCGCCTGGATGATAGGCTCGTAGCCCGTGCAGCGGCATATGTTGCCCGACAGCGCTTCGACGACGTCGTCGCGGCTGGGATTGGGGGTGTGGTCGAGCAGCACCTTGGCCGCCATGAGCATGCCCGGCGTGCAGAAGCCGCATTGCGTGGCGAAGGCGTCGAGGAAGGCGCGCTGGAGAGGATGCAGAACGCCGCCTTCGGCAAGACCCGACGTGGTGGTGATGGCAGCGCCGTTGCAGGTCTCGGCGAGCGTCAGACAGGACAGCCGGAGCTCACCGTCGATGATCACCGAGCAGGAGCCGCAGGTGCCCTGATGGCAGCCGCCCTTCGGCGAGGTGTCGCCGATCTTGTCGCGCAAGGCGTTGAGCAGCGTGGTGCCGCTTTCGACGAATTCGGCCTTTTCAGAACCGTTGAGCGTGAACTGGACGGGAACCTTTGCCATTCTTCCTCCTTGCGCGCCTGCCCCGCAGGGCAAGCGCGCGCCCCCGAAACTAGCTGAGCAGCAGCCGACCAAGATGAACCGGCAGCACTTGCGCGCGATACCAGGCGCTGGCGATCGGGTCGGTAATAGGTTCGATGCCGTCGTTGGCGGCAGCCAGAGCCAAAGCGACGCCGTCCGCGTCCAGTGTCCTGCCGAGCAGCGCTTTCTCGGCTGTCTTGGCTCGCATCGGCCGGTCGGCCATGCAGCCGAGCGCGATCCGCACCGAGGATATTGTGCCGTTGCCGGCCTGTTCCAGGATAGCGGCGATACTGAGCACCGAGACGCCCTTGGGCTTTACCCGCGAGACCTTCACGAATCGAAAGCTTCCCTGTGCCGGCCACGTGAAGCTTACAGAGGTGACGATCGCGCGGCTCCCGTCCCGCTTGGCCAGAAAGGCTTCCATCGGCATTTCGCCGTCATTGGTGCTCACGATGGCGTCCAGCGCCAGCAGGGCGACCGCGAAATCGCCATAGGGACTTGGCGCAAACAGATTGCCGCCGACGGTCGCCATGTTGCGGATCGCCGGACCGCCAACGGCACGCGCGGCCTTGGCAAGCTGGCTGAGCTCGGGATGGCGGGCGATCGCCGCCATGGTCACCGAAGCGCCGATGCGGATCGTGCCGCCGGAGACCGCGATGGCCGACAAGGCCGGGTCGGTCGACCTGACAAGGCCGGAGACCGAAACATCGCCTTCATTGGCGGCGCGCAAGACGAGCGTGCCGCCGCCGAGATAGCGCGTGCCGGCGGCTTTCAGCGCCGCGCTGGCGTCTTTCACCGTTGCAAAACTCTGCAGTGCCAGCGCCATGGCCCGCTCCTCAACCCTGGCCGGCGAAATGGCTCTTCAGGGCGTTGAAGCCGCCCTGAAAGACATTGGCGCCCATGCCCTCGGCCAGCTTGTCGGCTTCTTCGGGTGCTGCGTCGAAGCTGGCGGTCCATTCGGCATAGGTGCGGTCGCCGTCGGTGACGCGCCGCAATTGCAGCGTAGCCTTGTGGTTGGTGAGCGGCTGCGGCGTTTCCAGGATCGAATAGCTGACGAGGAAATTCTTATCGGAGAAATCGAGCAGCTTTTCGCGCAGCCGCGCGCCGCTGGCCAGCTGGAAGTTGCGCACGCAGCCGATCGTGGTGGCGTCCTTGCCGTCCTCGATATGGCTTTCGACCATGCGCGGATGCCAGCTCGGCAGTCCGTTGAAGTCGCGGATGCGCGCCCAGACCTTTTCGACCGGCGCGTCGATGACGGTGGAGATGGTGACATCAGCCATATGCTCTTTCCCTTGCAAACGTTCTGCTTGGGACGGTAGGCCGACCGTGGTCGCGATGCTTATCAATGCGTCTTGGGCACGTATCAATCAGTCTGAAAATAGCCGGTTTCCGGCCCGTCAGGACACTGCTCGCGCCGCTTCGCGATAGAGCGTCGGCGGCACGCCGACATGATCGCGGAAGAAACGCGAGAAATTGCCCTGGGTGGTGAAGCCGAGATTGCAGGCGACCGATATCAGCGGCTCATGCGACCACTGGAGTTGGCGCACCGCTTCCTCCATGCGCAGCGTGTTCCAGTAGACGTTGGGCGTCAAACTGGTCTGTTCCTTGAACAGAGCGAAGAAATGCGGCCGCGAGAGGCCGACGCTGCGCGCCACGTCATCGAAGGAGATACGCTCGCAGACATTGGCTTTCATCAACTGGATCGCCTTGCGGACACGGAAATCCTGCACGGTGTTCACGCGGCCGCGCGGCTCCTGCGGAGCCGAAGCGTCGGCGGCATCGAGCACCGAGTCGATGAAGCGCTCGATCTCGTAATTGGCGACATCGTCGATGCTCTCATTGTCGGTCAGGTGATCGAGCAGGCCGGCAGCAGCCTGGTGCAGCCAGGGTTCGAGCGTGATTGCCGCCTGCGCGAAAAGCGGCGCGGACGATGGCAGGTCACGGCGCCGCCGTGCCCAGTCGGGGTCGATGTAGAAGGCGAGGAACAGGCCCGGCGTGCCGTCCTGCGACAGCACATGGCTGTGCGGCTGCAACGAGTTGATGCCGGCAGCCGTGCCAGGCCCAAGCAGGACCGTCTCACGACCGATGGTCATCTCGCCGGCGGTGCCTTCCAGCCAGATGATGAGATGTGCCTCGACATGGGCATGGGTGACGAAGTCGCTCGCGACATTCAGGACAGAAACATGTCCGAACCGGCCCCAGTAGAGCCTGATCGCTTCCGTCATGGGTATATCCTCCCGCAGGCGACTGGCCTCCCTTCGCCTGCTTGGGGATTGTGCGGCCGGTTTTCCGTATCCGTCAAGGCATAGCCGCACGGCCGGTATTCGCGGCAGGCCGCTTCAGCCGATTTTCAGACTGAGCGATAGGACGGGGGATGAACGCCACTTCGGCGAAGACAGGCTTTTAATCGCTGCGCCTGAAGTTGCGGATGCGGTCGAACAGCACCGCCAGCAGGATGGCGCCGCCGATGAAGGTGCCCTGCCAGAAGGCGTTGATACCGAGCAGGCCGAGGCTGTTGCGGATCACCTCGATGAGAGCGGCACCCACGATGGCGCCGAAGGCGGTGCCGACGCCGCCGGCGAGATTGGCGCCGCCGATGACGGTGGCGGCGATGACCTGCAGCTCCATGCCGTTGCCGAGATTGGTGGTGACGGCGCCCAGCCAGCCGGTCTGGATGATGCCGGCAATTCCCGCCGACAGCGCCGAGATCATGTAGACGGCGACCTTGATCTGGCGCACCGGAACGCCGGTCAGCGTCGCAGCATGCTCGTTGCCGCCAATGGCGAAGATATGCCGGCCGAACTTGGTCCAGCGCAGGATGAAGCCGGTGATCAGCGCCAAAAGGATCATGTAGAGCACCGGATTGGCGATGCCGAAGAGCCAGGCGCCGCCGCCCAGCGCCAGCAGCTTGTCGTGATCGGGCCCGAACTGGAAGACGACGGTGTTGTTGGAGGCGACCATGGCGAGGCTGCGGGCGATCGACAGCATGCCGAGCGTCACCACGAAGGGCGGAAAGCCGAGATAGGCGATCAGAATGCCGTTGAAGCCGCCGATGACGAGTGCGGTGGCGATCGAGGCCAGGATGCCGACTTCGATCGAAAACCCGGCATGCATGGTAACGGCCAGCACCATCGAGCAGAGGCACAGTACCGAACCGACCGACAGGTCGATGCCGCCGGTGATGATGACGAAGGTCATGCCCAGCGCGACAATGGCGACGAAGGTGACGTTGCGGGTGATGTTGAAGAGGTTCTTCGGGGTGGCGAAGGCATCCGTGGCAAAGGACAGGAAGATACAGGCGAGGATGACGGCGATCACCACCCAGAACGTCTGGCTGGAGAGCAGCCGCGACAGAAAACTGTGCTGTTTCTGCGCGATCGTCTGATCAAGGGTGACTGCCATTATCGACCTTTCCTGCCGGCAGCGAAACGCGCCAGCGCAATGAAATCCGGTTTGCCGCTCTCACACCACCTGCTCGATGGCGCCGGTGATCAGCCCTGTCACCTCCTCGGGCGAACTCGAGGCGATCGCCTTGTCGGCGACTTTCCTGCCGCGCCGCATGACGATAACGCGGTCCGCGACGTCGAAAACGTCGGGCATGCGGTGGCTGATCAGCACAACGGCGATGCCCTGGTCGCGCAGATGGCGGATCAGGTTGAGGACCTCCGCCACCTGGCGAACCGAAATCGCCGCCGTCGGCTCGTCCATCAGCACGATCTTGGCCTGCGACAGCATGGTGCGGGCGATCGCCACCGCCTGGCGCTGACCGCCGGACATCTGCTTGACGAGGTCGCGCGGGCGCGTCTCGGACTTGAGCTCGGCGAATATCTGGCCGGCGCGCTTGTACATGGCGGCATAGTCGAGGATACGGAAGGGCCCGACGCCGCGGCGCAGTTCGCGGCCGAGATAGACATTGGCCGCCGCCGTCAAATTATTGCACAGCGCCAGATCCTGGTGGACGATCTCGATGCCGTGCTGGCGGGCCTCGACCGGCTTGTGCAGGATCAGATCCTTGCCGTCCATCTGCATGGTGCCGTGGCTCGGGCGGAAATTGCCGGCGATCATCTTGACCAACGTCGACTTGCCGGCGCCGTTGTCGCCCATCAGGCCGACGACCTGGCCGGGCTCGATCGACAGCGACACGTCGTTCACCGCCTGGATGGCGCCGAAATGCTTCGAGATGTTGGTGAGTTCGAGAACCGCCACCAGCCTTTTGCCTCCCATGTCTGGCCGTCTGTCCCGGGAAGGGGCGACAGCTTCGGTTCGCTCTCCCAGCTCCTCCCCGGAAGCAGCGACGCGGTCATTTACGCAAATGCCTGCACGGGCGTCAATTGTCTGACGAATAAGATTTGGGCAATTGTCGGACGAATGAGATCCTGCCTTTCTGGAAAAATCCGTTTTGTAGGACAAATAGCAATTGACGTTGGCGGCAAGCCGTTATTAGTTGAGCGTCGGAGGAAGATATGCCGGCTTTAACGACGTCGTTTGGCGGCGCAACCGGTGGAGGATTACCGATCGTGCCGGCATCGTTGCCGGCCTGGTCGCATCTGAAAATGCTTATCGGCCTGGCCTGACGGCACGAGCGCTTGCTTCTGTCATCTCGCATCAGGGCGATCTGTGTGGCGGGCACGCCGTGTCCGTCTGTTTCCAAGGGAGGACTGACATGAGGAAAACAGTTTTGCTCGCCGCCGTCGCCGCCATGGCGTTGGGCGCCGGGCCGGCTTTGGCCAAGAAGCAGCTCGTCATCGTGGTGAAAGGTCTCGACAATCCGTTCTTCGAGGCCATCCACCAGGGCTGCGAGAAATGGAACAAGGAAAACGCCAGCTCGGAATATGAGTGCTTCTACACCGGTCCGGCGTCGACTTCCGACGAGGCCGGCGAGGCGCAGATCGTGCAGGATATGCTGAGCAAGCCGGACACGGTGGCGATGGCGATTTCGCCGTCCAACGCGCCGCTGATCGCGCAAACGATCAAGAGCGCCAACCCGTCGATCCCGATCATGACCGTCGATGCCGACCTTGCCAAGGAGGACGCAGCACTTCGCAAGACCTATCTCGGCACCGACAACTATCTGATGGGCAAGAAGATCGGCGAATACATCAAGAAGGCCAAGCCGAATGGCGGCACGATCTGCACCATCGAGGGCAATCCGGCGGCCGACAACATCCTACGCCGCGCGCAAGGCATGCGTGACGCGCTGTCGGGCAAGGAAGGACTTGCAGCTCTTGCCGGCGAAGGCGGCTGGACGGAAGTGGCTGGCTGCCCGGTGTTCACCAATGACGACGGCGCCAAGGGCGTGCAGGCGATGACCGACATCCTTGCCGCCAACCCCAAGCTCGATGCGTTCGGCATCATGGGCGGCTGGCCGCTGTTCGGCGCGCCGCAGCCCTATCGCGATCTGGTCGGACCGCTGAAGGACAAGCTGGCCAGCAACGACTTCGTCATCGGCGCCGCCGACACGATCGGCGACGAGGTGGCGATCGCCCGGGATGGCCTTGTCACCGCGCTGGTCGGCCAGCGGCCGTTCGAGATGGGCTACAAGGCGCCGTCCGTGATGATCGACCTGATCGAAGGCAAGAAGGTCGACGATCCGGTGTTCACCGGCCTCGACGAATGCACCAAGGATACGGTCGACACCTGCATCCAGAAATAGGCGTCTCGATCGGGGCGCTCGCCAACGGGCGCCCCGCCACCTCTGCTGACGAACAGGGACACGCATTTCAGGGGCAGCGGCTCCGGCTTTGGCGCGCCCGAGGTTCGAATTTTTCGGCAATGGCATCGGCGGACCGACAGTTCCTGACCGGAACAGGTACGGCCGACGCATTGGAACGTGGATGCCGGACGAAAAGTCAAACAAGCGAGCCATTCGGACCAAGGCACAGGCCGGCCGCCGTCCGGCCGCCATGCGCCGGCCCGATGCGGCGCACTTTCCCGGTGCCAGCGTGCACGCCTCGCTGGCCAGCGAGATCGGGCTCAGGATCGTGCGCGGCGACTATCCGCCCGGCACCATCCTGCCCAACGAAGCCCAATGGTCGCAAACGTTCAATGTCAGCCGCTCGGCGGTGCGCGAGGCGATCAAGATGCTGATGGCCAAGAGCCTGTTGGCGTCGCGCCCCAAGATCGGCAGTTGGGTCGAACCGAAGGAGCGCTGGAACCTGCTCGATCGCGACGTGCTCGCTTGGTACGCGACCGCGCCGGACCGGGAGGTGTTTCTGCGGACCGTGCAGGAGTTCCGTCACATCATCGAGCCGGAAGCGAGCGCCTTTGCCGCGGTGCGGCGCAGCGACGAGCAGATGGCCGAGATCAGCCAGGCCTGCCGCGAGATGGGCGAGGCGGCAAGCCTGCAGGAGCGCATCCGCGCCGACACGCGCTTTCATCTCGCCATCCTGCGGGCCTCCGGCAACGACCTGCTGGTGCCGCTCGGCGTGCTGATCGAATCGGCGCTGGATCACCTCTTCGTCTTCACGACTCAACAGGTCGGCGACCAGCGGCGGGCACAGAAGCTGCACGAGGCGATCGAGAAGAACATTCGTTTGCAGCGACCCGCGGCGGCGCGCAACGCCGTGCACAAGCTGCTCGCCGATACCGATGAGAGGGTCGGAAGGGGGCGGGGGTGACCGGCGCTTGCGCTTGGTGATCGCCTTTCCCCGGGGCAATGCGTAGCCCTTCGTCGGCCCTTCGCAGGCTTAAGGCGTTCGAAGCTCGAAAAGCCAAGCTGTTGGCCCTTCATCCGCTGCGCGGACCGCTTCTCACCCCTTAAATCGTCTGTTTCTTTCCATCCTTCATCGGCATCAGGTCGACACCGTTGACCTTGCCGATATGGGTGGCCAGCATCGGCACGTACTGCTCGGCCGGGCCGGTAGCGAAGGCCCCGGCGAAGGCGTTCTTGGTGGCGTTGCCGAGCGGGTTGGCGATGCCGGCAGAACCCGCCATCGATTCGAGATAGGTCAGGTCCTTAAAGGCGTTGGCGACGGTGAATTTGTGGGCGTCGCGATCACCCTCCAGCGTCCAGCGCATGAAGGTCTGGTAGAAGCCGCAATCCATGCGGCCGTTGCGGATGACGCTGTCGAAGCGCGCCGGCGAGATGCCGACCTTCTCGGCCAAGGCCAATGCCTCGGAATAGATCGCGGCATAGCCCAGCGAGACGAAATTGTTGAGCAATTTCATGCGGTGGCCGTCACCTGTGTCGCCGATATGGACGATACGGCCGGCCCAGGTTTCGATCACCGGTTTGACCCTGGCAAAGACGGCGTCGGGGGCGCCGACCATGGCGTCGAGCGTGCCTTCCCAAGCCTCCTTCGGCGTGCGGCTGAGCGGCGCGTCGACATAGTCGACGCCGAGCGCCTTGAGCTCGGCGGCGAGCGCCACGGTCGAGACCGGGTCCGAGGTCGAGCAGTCGACGACGACCGCGCCTTTTTTCAGTCCCTCCTTGAGACCGCCGGGGCCGCGAATGATGGCTTCGACCTCGCGTGAACCGGTGACGCAGATGAAGACGATTGTCGATGCCGCCGCCACGTCGCGGGAGGTCGCGGCTTCGTGGGCGCCCCGGCTAGCCAGATCCTCCGCCGGCTTGCGGTTCTTGCGGCCGAGGAAGGTCAAGTGATAGCCTTTGTCGACGATGTTCTTGGCGATGCCATGGCCCATCAGGCCAAGGCCAATGAAGCCGATCTTCTCGCTCGCTGCGGTCGTGTTCATGCTGTCTGTCCTGTTTTGCGATTATCGATAATGTCGCTGCTGTTTTAGCCGTATGCGGTTGCAGAAAGCAATATTGTCTGACAATACACATAATCCCAGGGCTTTCGTGGAGACCAGAATGACGAAACGGATCATGTTCACCGGCGGTAGCGGCAAGGCTGGGCGCCACGTCGTGCAATATCTGGTGGAGCAGGGCTGCCAGGTGCTCAACATCGACACCAAGCCGCTCGACAATCCCAAGGTGCGCACGCTAATTGCCGACATCACCGACAGCGGGCAGGTGTTCAACGCGCTGTCGAGCTATGCGGGCCTGCATGAATTCGATCCGTCGCTGCGCCCGCAGCCCGTCGACGCCGTGGTGCATTTCGCCGCCATCCCGCGCATCATGATCACGCCCGATAATGAGGTGTTCCGCATCAACGCGATGGGCACCTACAATGTCATCGAGGCGGCGGTGAAGCTCGGCATCCGCAAGGTGATCATCGCCTCCAGCGAGACCACCTACGGCCTGGTCTTCGCCAACGAGCCGCGCGCGCCGAAATATTTCCCGCTCGACGAAGAATACGACGTCGATCCGATGGACAGCTATGCCCTTTCCAAGGTCGTCAATGAGAAGACGGCACGGGCTTTTGCGCAGCGCGACGGTACCGACATCTATGCATTGCGCATCGGCAACGTCATCGAGCCGCACGAATATTCGCTGTTTCCGAAATGGTTCGCCGATCCGGGGTTCCGCAAGCGTATCGCCTGGAGCTATGTCGATGCGCGCGACCTCGGCCAGATCACGCTGCGCGCCATCGAGAAGGATGGGCTCGGCTACCAGGTGTTCAACGCCGCCAATGACGACACTTCGTCGGATCTGCCGACTGCGGAACTGCTGAAGCGCTTCTATCCCGGCGTGCCGGTCAAGGGTGAACTCGGCGAATTCGAGACGCTGTTGTCCAATCGCAAGGCGCGCGACATGTTGGGCTTTCGGCCGGAACACAGCTGGCGCAAATACGTCAAGATCGCTTGAAAACAGGCCCCGCAGGGTTTTGAGTTGTGCACAGAAGCCGGCTTTGCGGGTGAACCCGCTTGCCGTGCTTGACACCCTGCTCAATCCGGACTTTCTGGAGCGTATGCGGGACGCGAAGCCGAACAAGGAAAAATCGCCGGCAAAAGCGGGATCGGCCGAGCGTCAGGCCGGCGTTCGCCGCACCGATGCGGCGCGCATTCCGGGTTCCAGCGTGCACACCTCGCTGGCCAGTGAGATCGGGCTCAGGATCGTGCGTGGCGACTATCCGCCAGGCACCATCCTGCCCAACGAAGCCAAATGGTCGGAGACCTTCAGCGTCAGTCGCTCGGCGGTACGCGAGGCGATCAAGATGCTGATGGCCAAAAGCCTGCTCGCCTCGCGCCCCAAGATCGGCAGCTGGGTCGAGCCGAAGGAGCGCTGGAACCTGCTAGACCGCGACGTGCTCGCCTGGTACGCGACCTCGCCGGACCGCGAGGTGTTTCTGAAGACCGTGCAGGAATTCCGCCACATCATCGAGCCGGAGGCGTCGGCTTTTGCCGCCATGCGGCGCACCGACGAACAAATGGCCGAAATCAGCCAGGCCTGCCGCGAGATGGGCGAGGCGCCAAGTCTGCAGGAGCGCACCCGCGCCGACACGCGCTTTCATCTCGCGATCCTGCGGGCGTCTGGCAACGATCTCCTGGTGCCGCTCGGGGTCCTTATCGAATCCGCCTTCGACCATCTCTTCACCTACACGACGCGGGAACTCGACGATTTGCAGCACGCACAGAAGATGCACGAGGCGATCGAGAAGAACATCCGCCTGCAGCGGCCCGACGCGGCGCGCGCCGCGGTGCGCAAGCTGCTCGCCAACACAGACGGCGTGATCAGGTCACGATAACGCGTTCCAGGAACCCTAGACGCAGCTTTCCTGCCTACCCCTCCTTCTCACGTCCGAACGCCGCGCGCAGTTCGTCCTTGGCCTCCTCGAGGACCTTCTTCTGCTTCGCCGGCAGGTTCTTGCCGGCACGATTGATGTAGAAGTTCAGCATCGACATGGCGGACTGGAACGGTTCGGCCTTGCGCCGGTCGCTGTGTTCGGCCGACCGCTTAAGCGAAGCCGCGATCTTCTTCGGGTCATGGGATTCGAAGACATGGTCTTCGAGATCCATGGCATTGCTGTGCTCGGTCACCTCAGCCGACCATTTCCGTTTCGCGCTCATGGCAATCTCCTTCGCGTTGAGCTGATTGCAAAACGTCATTCGTCGTCGCACGTTCCGGTGAGCCCGGACCGACGAACTCTGGAACCATGGAATTACCCATGTGGCGCTGCTCGGCGCGGCGAATGCGCCGATAGTGGCGAAAGGACCGTCGGCCGCTAGGCCGCATGACCGCGACAATGGTCAATGTCGATGACGGAATGGGAAACAGCTTGGCCTCGATCTTCTCCTCACCAGCAGCCGGTAGTGCCGTCGTCGACAGCTCGCATGCATGGATACGGCTGGCGGTATCGATGCTTCTATCGACAGTCGGCGGCGTAGGCATGTGGGCCGTGGTCGTGGTGCTGCCGGCCGTGCAGGCCGAGTTCGGCGTCGACAGGGCCGACGCCGCTCTGCCCTATACCGCGACCATGGTCGGCTTTGCCGCCGGAAACGTTCTGGTCGGGCGCGCTATCGACCGCGTCGGCTACTGGATCCCGGCGCTTGCTTCCTCGATGGCCCTGGTTGCCGGCTTCCTGCTGGCGGCGCTGTCGACCTCGATCCTGCAATTCACGCTCGCCCAGGGCCTGCTGATCGGGGTCGGTACATCGGCGATCTTCGGGCCGCTGATCGCCGACATCTCGCACTGGTTCAACCGCCGGCGCGGTGTCGCCGTGGCGGCGGCCGCGGCCGGCAGCTACCTCGCCGGAACGATCTGGCCGACCGTCATGCCGCCCCTGATGAAAGCGGAAGGCTGGCGCTTCACCTATGTAGCCATCGGCCTCTTCTGCCTGGCGACCATGGTGCCGCTGGTGCTGATGCTGCGGCGCGGTGCGCCGATCGCGGTCGCCGGTTCCGCGGGCAGCCGGCTGGTGCAGCCGATCTCGCTGTCGCCGACGGCACTCCAGGTGCTGCTTGTCATTGCCGGTCTCGGCTGCTGCGTGGCCATGTCGATGCCGCAGGTGCATATCGTGGCCTACTGCATGGATCTTGGCTACGGCGTCGCGCATGGCGCCGACATGCTGTCGATCATGATGGCGGCCGGCGTGGTCAGCCGCGTGGCCTCGGGCTTCGTCGCCGACCGCATCGGCGGGGTGAAGACCCTGCTTATCGGCTCGGTGCTGCAATGCCTGTCACTGTTCTTTTACATTCCCTTCGACGGGCTTGCCTCGCTCTACGTCGTTTCGCTGGTCTTCGGCCTGTCGCAGGGTGGCATCGTGCCCTGCTATGCGATCATAGTGCGGGAATACATGCCCGCCAGGGAGGCCGGCCAACGCGTCGGCATCGTCATCATGGCGACCATTTTCGGCATGGCGATCGGCGGCTGGATCTCGGGCTGGATCTACGACCTGACCGGCTCCTACGCCGCCGCGTTCCTGAACGGCATCGCCTGGAACCTGCTGAACATCCTGATGATGGTGCTGGTGCTTTGGAAGGCAAGACGCGGCGCGACGGCAATGGCCTGAGGTAGAGCGGAAGCACTCGCCCGCAAGCGCCCCGGCTTGACAACGGGCCGGGGCTGCGCGACGCCAGAGGCGAGCGGGTGCGGCACAGGCTGGTGAGATGGCGACAGCAACGTCGATCGTATTGCGGCAGCGCCTTGGCGGCCACGCACCGCATGGGGCCTGTCCTTGATCAAGCCGCGCTCGCGCCGAGGCGGCGGTCGCCCGACCATATCAGACGTCGCGCGTAAGGCCGGCGTAGGCGCAATCACCGTGTCTCGCGCCCTGCGCGAGCCGGAGCGGGTCTCCGAGGACCTGCGTCGCCAGATCCACGCCGCCGTCGACGAACTCGGCTACGTGCCGGATCCCAACGCACGGGCGCTGGCCTCGGCCCGCGCCGAGGTGTTCGGCGTGCTGGTGCCGTCGCTTACCAACAGCGTCTTTGCCGAGGTGGTGCGTGGCATCTATGACAGCCTGTCTGACAGCGCCTTCCGCATCCAGCTCGGCAACACCCACTATTCCGGACTTGAAGAAGAGCGGCTGCTGCAGGTGTTCGGGCCACAAAGGCCGGCGGCGCTGATCGTGGCCGGCATCGACCAGACGCCGGCCTCGCGAAAATTGCTGGAGAACGCAGGCTGCCCGGTGGTGCAGGTTATGGAAACCGGCCCCTATCCGGTGGATATGATGGTCGGCTTCTCGCATCTGGACGGCGGCAGGGCGGCGACCGAGCATCTGATCGAAGCGGGCTACCGTCGCATCGGATTCATCGGCGCGCGCATGGATCCGCGCTCGCAGCGACGCCTGGCCGGATACCGCATGGCGGTGGAGAAAGCCGGCCTGTTCGATCCACGCCTGATCACCACCACGCCGGTGCCGTCCAGCGTGACGCTGGGGCGCGAGCTTTTCCGCGACGCGCTGGCCAAGATGCCGACGCTCGACGGCGTATTCTGCAACAATGACGACATCGCGCTAGGCGCGCTGTTCGAGTGTCATCGCGCTTCGATCGATGTGCCCAAGAGGGTCGGCATCGTCGGCTTCAACGACCTCGACATGATGCAGGTGGCGTTTCCCTCCGTCACCAGCATCCGCACGCCCCGCTACGAGATCGGACGGCGGGCAGTGGCCATGGCGCTGGCGGCGATAGGAGGCGAGCCTCCGCAGCAGCGCGTCGTGGATCTCGGTTTCGAACTCATGCGCCGCGAGAGCACGGCGCGCTGAACACACTTTCGCGATCACGAGAAAGGGCGCTTTACACAACACTCTTGGTAGCGCTACCATCACTATCGGACAGGGAAGAGAATGCAACGGCACGCAGCCTGTCTATTATACATAAGCGACAACTAATTCTTGTTTATTATGTATAATATGCTATTTTCCCCAACAACCTGGGAACAACGGGGAGGAGGCATCGCATAGGCCATTGGCCATCGGAAAGGCAGGTAGGGCAAGGCAGGAGGAGCCGGAGCCGACCGTGCGAAATTCACATCGCGAAACGACATCAAAATTACAAAATGGGAGGATTATCGATGATCAAGTCACTGGTGGGTGGCATCATTGCCGCCAGCGCATTCGTCATGCTCAACTCGGCCGCCATGGCCGCCGGCCCCGAGATCGTGCCGGGCCCGGCCGCCCAAGCCGACTGCTTCGCGCCCTGGAGCGCGGACACGAAATTCTTCAAATATCCCAAGAAGGAAGGCCCATACCGTATCGCCTTCGCCAATGGCTATATCGCCAACACCTGGCGCATCCAGATGGTGCAGACCGCAAAGGCCTATGCCGCCCAGCCGGATGTCAAGGCCAAGATCAAGGAATTCAAGGTCGTCTCGACCGGAGAGGACGTGCCGGCGCAGATCTCGGCGATCAACAACTTCATCGATTCCGGCTATGACGCCATCGTCACCGACGCGCAGAATCCGACCGCCTTCGGCCCGGTCATCAAGCGCGCCAAGCAAGCCGGCATCGTGCTGGTCGCCTTCGACAACATCCTCGACACGAAGGACGCCATCAACGTCAATGTCGACCAGAAGGGGCTCGGCGAATTATGGGCCAAATGGCTGGTCGAGAAAGTGCCCAATGGCGGCAAGATCCTCGAAGTGCGTGGTGTGGCCGGCACTTCCGTCGATACAGACCGCCACAACGGCATTCATGAGGTGCTCGACGCTTCCGGCAAGAAATGGGACGTCACCGAAGTTGCTGGCAAATGGGACGACGGCGTGGCACAGAAGGTGACCGCGGATGCGATCGCCACAAATGGTCCGTTCGACGGCATCACCGGTCAGGGCGGTGACACCGGTATCGTGCAGGCGATGATCGACGCCAAGCATCCCTTCGTGCCGTTCGGCGGCGAAACCGAGAACGGTTTCCGCAAGTTCTGCGCGGCGCATTCGGCCGACGGCCTGAAGTGCACCTCCGCCGGCTCGGGGCCGGCCCAGGTCGCCGTCGCCATCAAGGCGGCCATTGCGGCGCTGGAAGGCGAGGTGGTGCCGCAAGAGGTGAAGCTGCCGCTGGCCGTCGCCTCTGATCCGGACATGAAGGAAGGCACGGATTACTTTCCGAAGGAGTCCGACAATTTCTTCGTCGGCAATTCCTTCCCGACCTGCGGCATCAACTTCAGCGCCCAGGAAATCATGGGCCAGACCAAGGAAAACCAGTAGTTCCGCTGGATGCCATTTCGGCGCTGCGGCCAACCCGCGGCGCCGGTCCCCGAATATACGAGCGCCCTGGGAGGGTTGATGGACGGTGCGGCTCCGCTCTTCCGCATGGAAGGCATATCGAAGCGCTATGGCGGCGTGCGGGCGCTGGAGAAGGCCGAGCTGTCGGTCGAGGCCGGCAGCATTCACGCCATCCTTGGCGAGAACGGCGCCGGCAAATCGACACTGATCAAGATCATGGCGGGGGTCGTTGCGCCGGACGAAGGCCGCATGCTGCTGGACGGGCGCGAGGCGACCTTCGCCTCGCCGGGCGCCGCGAACAAGGCCGGCATCGTCTGCATCTTCCAGGAGTTGTCGCTGATTCCCGAACTCAGCGTCGCCGATAACATCGTCATATCCGATCCGCCGAAGCGTTTCGGCATGATCGACCGCAAGGCGCAGCGGCGCATCGCCGAGGACGCGCTGGCGCGTGCGGGAGCATCCGACATCCATCCGCTGGCACTAGTCAAGGACCTGCCGCTGTCGCGCCGGCAGATGGTCGAGATCGCCAAGGCATTGGCCAGGAAGCCGCGCATCCTGATCCTCGACGAGGCGACCTCGGCACTGACGGCGGCGGATGTGTCGAAGATCTTCGCCGTGCTGAAGCGGCTGCGTTCGGAAGGGCTGGCGCTGCTCTACATCTCGCACCGCATGAACGAGATCGCCGAATTGGCGGACCAGTGCACGGTGTTCCGTAACGGCCGCAATGTCGCCAGCTATCCCGCCGGCTCGAAGAGCGACAGTGAAGTCGTCGAACTGATGATCGGGCGCGAATACAGCCACATTTTCCCGCCCAAGCCGACATTTGCGCCGGCCGTCACCGCGCCGGTGCTCGAAGCCCGCAAGCTGTCCTGGACGGATCGCCTGGATAACATCTCGCTCTCGGTCAGGGCAGGCGAGGTGGTTGGCCTCGGCGGCCTCGACGGGCAGGGCCAACGCGAATTGCTGCTCGCCTTCTTCGGCGTCCTGCGTGGCCTTTCCGGCCAGATCCTGGTCGACGGCAGGCCGGTCAGCATCGCCAGCCCCGCCGCCGCCCGCGAGAACGGCATCGGCATGGCGCTTATTCCCGAGGATCGCAAGACCGAAGGCCTGATGCTGCCGATGACGGTGCGCGAGAACCTGTCCTTCGCCGCGCTCGACCGGCTGTCGAAAGGCGGCATCGTCGACCGCGCCGCCGAGCAGCGGCTGATCGACGACATGGTCGGCCTGCTGGCGATCAAGACGGCCGGCCTCGACATTCCGGTCGGCGCGCTGTCGGGCGGCAACCAGCAGAAGGTCGTCATCGCCAAATGGCTGATGCGCCAGCCGCGCATCATCCTGCTCAACGATCCGACGCGCGGCATCGATGTCGGCACCAAGCAGGAGCTGTATCAACTGATGCGCAAGCTGGCGGACGCGGGGGCGGCAATCCTGTTCTATTCGACCGACTATGACGAGTTGATCGGCTGCTGCGACCGCGTGCTGGTGCTCTATGACGGGGCGGTCAAGCGCGAACTGGTGGGCGCCGAAATCACCGAGCGGGCGCTGATATCAAGCGCGCTCAACATGCCCGGCGGGGATAGCCCGGTGAAGCAGGGAGCGAACGCGTGAAAGGGATTTTGGCGTGAAGGATTGGCGCTACTGGCTGGCGGAGCAGCGCGGAACGCTGCTGGCGCTCGGCATCTTCATCGTCATGTTCGTCATCTACACCGCGAACCATCCGGCCGGCTTCACCGCCAATGTCGTGCAGACGGCGGCCAACAAGGGCGTGCTGCTGGCCTTCGTCGCCATGGCGCAGACGCTGGTGGTGATCACCGCCGGCATCGACCTTTCCGTCGGCATGATCTTCCTGTTGACCAACTGCCTGGCTTCGTGGCTGGTGGTGGGCACACCGATGCAGACGGCGCTTGGCGTGTTGGCGGTACTGGCCGTCGGACTGCTGTGCGGGGCGATCAACGGCGCCATCGTCATCTACGGGCGGCTGCAGCCGATCGTCGCCACCATCGCCACCGGCGCGGTCTATTATGGCATCGGGCTGCTGCTGCGGCCGTTCCCGGGCGGATCGGTCAACGAGGATCTGGCCGACGCGCTGACGGGCCGTGTGTTTGACGTGGTGCCGGCCAGCATGGTTGTGCTCCTGGCCGTCGTGCTGGTGATCTGGGTGCCGTTCAGCCGCTCGGTGCTCGGCCGCGCGGCCTATGCGGCGGGGTCGTCGGAAATGGCGGCCTACATGTCAGGCGTGCCCATCCGGCGCGGCAAGTTCGCAGCCTATACGCTGGCGGGGCTGCTGGCCTCGATCGGCGGCCTGTTCCTGACGTTCTTCACCTATACGGGCGAAGCGGCCTATGCCAGCGGCAACTCCTACACGCTGTTTTCCATTGCCGCCGTGGTGCTGGGCGGCGTCTCGCTGTTCGGCGGCAAGGGAAGTGCCGTCGGCGCTATCTTCGGCGCGCTTGCCTTCCGCACCATCGGCGATCTGTTGTTCGTCTTCGATTTCGACCCGCTGTGGCAGCCGCTGTTCCAGGGCGTTATCCTGCTGATCGCCGTCAGCCTCGGCGCCTTCGCGCTGTTTAGGGTCCGCAACCGGCTGGAGTGGTTCCTGTGAGCGAGACGACATTGGGCGGCATCGCCGGCCGTATGCCGAAATTCATTCGCCGCGCCGATCCCGCGGTGCTGACGGCCTTTGCCTGCATCGTGGTCCTGCTCCTGCTGGGCAGCCTTTATTCGCGCAGCTTCCTGTCGCCTGAATATCTCTTGCAGCAGCTCAAGGTGGCCTCTTTTCTCGGCGTCATCGCCACCGGCATGATGCTGGTCATCCTGCTCGGCCAGATCGACCTGTCGGTGCCGTGGTCGGTGGCGGCGGGCGCGATGATGGCTTGCGCCGCGGCCGCCTATGGCCCGGCCGGCGTTGCGTTGGCCATTCCATTCGGCATCTTGTGCGGGGTGCTGATCGGCATCGTCAACGGCATCGGCGTCGCCTATCTGCGCATTCCCTCCATGATCATCACGCTCGCCACCAACGCCGTCGCGCAAGGGCTGATGGTGGTCTACACTGGCGGGTTCTCGCCCCAGGATTCGGCCACCGGCGCCATGCGCTACCTGGCCACCGGCTTTGCCATTCCGGGAGTTCCCAATGCGGTCATCATCTGGGCGCTGATCGGCGCCGCAATGGTGTTCGTTCTGACCCGCACCGGATTTGGCCGCACCGTCTACGGTATCGGCAACCGCGAGCGTGCCGCTTATCTCTCCGGCATCGACACAAGGCGCGTGGTGATGATCGCCTTCGCCGTCTCCGGCGGGCTCTCCGCCTTCGGCGGGGTGCTGCTTGCCGGCTACGCCTCCAAGGCGGCGCAGTCGATGGGAGACGCCTATCTCCTGCCGTCGATCGCGGCCGTCGTGCTGGGCGGCACCTCGATCCTTGGCGGGCGCGGCTCCTATCTCGGCACTGTGGCCGGCGTCATTCTGATCACGCTCCTGCAATCCATACTGTCGGTCATGCAGATGCCGGAGGCGGGTAGGCAGATCATCTATGGCGTCGTCATCGTCGCCATGCTGCTGCTCTACGGCCGCGCGCCGGCAAGCCGCTAGACCATCGTGGCGGAAAGGACAGATCAATCGCCGACCGGCGCCAGCGGGCAGGCGCCGGTCATCGTGGCGATGGGCGTCGCCGGTTGCGGCAAGTCGGCCGTCGGCATGGCGCTGGCAGAGAGACTGGGCGCCGTCTTCATCGAAGGCGACCGGCTGCATCCGCCGGAAAACGTCGCCCGCATGGCCAGAGGCGAGCCGTTGACGGACACTTTGCGCGAGGGATGGCTTGACGCGATCGGCGAGCGCATCGCGACCTCGGCCGGCAAAGGGCAGGGCGTGGTCGCCGCCTGTTCGGCGCTGAAGCGAAGCTATCGTGAACGACTGCACGGCTTCCGCCGTGACATCGTCTTCCTCTACCTGGAGATCGACCCGGCCACGGCGCGGCAGCGCGTCGGCAACCGCAAGGGTCATTTCATGCCGGCAAGCCTGGTCGACAGCCAGTTCGCCATTCTCGAGCCGCCGGCGGCGGACGAGCGGGCGCTGACGCTCGATGCGACGCACCCGATCGCCGAACTTGTCGCCGAGGCGGTGCGCGTGACGCGGCGGTTCTGAACCTTGATCGGCGCCATGCCGGCATTCGACTTGCGCCGGCAAATGCCGCGCATGCGCAGGGTCTAGATCTGTGACGTCAACTCGACCGGAAAATCATCATTGTCGGCATCGCGCATGGCGGCAAGGCTGCGGTTGTCCAGTACCTCGGCGATTGCCTGGCGCACCTCGAGCATCATGTGCCGGACCTGGCACGTCGCTTCGTCGCAATCCTCGCAGCGCTGATATTGCGTGCGGCTGGCGCATGGGATCGGCGCCAGCGGCCCGTCCAGCACACGCACGACATGGCCGATCTTGATCTCCGAGGCCGGGCGGGCGAGGCGATAGCCGCCTTCCTTGCCCTTGCGGCTCTGGACGAAGCCGGCATTGCGCAACTCGCCCAGAATGGCATCGAGGAATTTCTTGGGAATGTTGTTGGCGACCGCGATGTCGTTGACGAAGGCCAATTGGCCAACCGGCAAGCCGGACAGATGCACGAGGGCCTTGAGGCCGTATTTGCCTTTTTTTGTCAGCATGCCCGAGTCAACCCATGAAGCCCCAACAACCCGCATCTGGCGGCTGTTTGTGTGCAAATGATGACGGGGCTTGTGGAGCGCTGCCGTTTCGCGAACAAGCCGATTTGCCGGCACATTAGGCGCAAACGCGTTGATTCTTCGTAACCTTGTGTGCGGCAGGCGTCGTATTTGCCATGCTTTGCCGCAAACGGAGAAAGCCGGCAAAGCGCCGGCTTTCCTGATTTGCTTATCCCGCCCTGCTATCGCGCCGCGAAAACCTTATCGGCTGCCATAGGCCTGGTCGAGCAGGCCGCCGGCGGCGAAATGCTCTTTCTGGATGTTGTCCCAGCCGCCGAAGACGTTTTCCACCGTCAGCAGGCGCACGTCCGGGAAGTCGGCCTTGTGCTTGGCGGCGACCGCGGCGTCGCGGGCGCGCAGGCCATTGTCGGCGGCGATGTCCTGGCCCTCGGGCGTATAGAGGAAATCGAGATAGCTTTTGGCCAGATCACGCGTGCCATGTTCGTCGGCGACCTTGTCGACGATCGCCACCGGGAATTCTGCCAGCAGGCTGACGGAAGGCGTGACCTGCTCGAATTTGTCGTCGCCATACTCCTTGCGGATGCCGCGGGTTTCGGATTCGAACGTGATCAGCACGTCACCGATCTCGCGCTGCACGAAAGTGGTGGTGGCTGCGCGCCCGCCCGTGTCGAAGATCGGCACGTTGTTGAACAACTTGGTGATGAATTCCTTCACCTTGGCGTCGTCGCCCTTGAAGGCCTCCTTGGCGTAGGCGGTAGCCGCCAGATAGGTGTAGCGCGCATTGCCCGAGGTCTTCGGGTTGGGGAAGATCACCTGCACGTCGTCGCGCACCAGGTCGCTCCAATCCTTGATGTGCTTGGGGTTGCCCGCCCGCACCAGGAAGGATGGCAGCGAATAGAAGGGCGAGGCGTTGTCGGGAAAATCCTTCTGCCAGTCGGCCGAGACGAGGCCCTTCTTGACCAGGAAGTCGATGTCGGTGACCTGATTGAAGGTGACGACATCAGCGCCGAGCCCTTCGGCGATGGCACGCGCCTGCGCCGAGGTGCCGGCATGCGACTGGTCGATGCTCACACCCGGGTGCTTCTCGGTAAAGGCCTTGTTGACCTGGACGAACAGTTCGCGGCCGACGTCATAGGAGGCGTTGAGAAGCTTGTCGGCAGACCAGGCTTGGGAAGATGCGAGGAACAGGCCGGCGACCGTGGCGACGCCGAGGAGAAATCGCTTCATGAAATGAGACTCCGTCTAGTGCTTAATCGCCCGACCATAGCCCTGCGCCACTGGCCCGACGAGACACCTGCAATGGTTTCGCGCTGCCACCGTAAGAAAAAATGTCGTCACGAGCGCGATCACTAGAATTCTGTTCCGCCCAACGCTTTCTTACCCTTGCACTGCTGGGCCAGCATGCATATACAATATGCATATACAAAGGGAGGCAACCATGCCCCAACACCGCCATTCAACAACACGGCCGTCGAAGGAGGCGAAGCTGTTTCGCAATAACCGCAGCCAGGCGGTGCGCATTCCTGTCGAGTTCGAGCTTCCCGGCGAGAAGGTCCTGATCAGCCGTGAAGGCGACCGCCTTGTCATTGAGCCGATCCGCAAAGCTGGGCTCGGAGCGTTGCTCGCCCAATGGGCAAACGAGCCGCCGCTCGGCCCCGAGGACGATTTTCCCGAAATCAATGATGCGCCGGTCGAATCCGAGGACATTTTTTGATGCGGTTTATGCTGGATACGAACATCATCAGTGACATGATCCGAAATCCGGCTGGCAAAGCCGCCAATGCAGTGGAGCGCGAGGGAGACGACGCCATTTGCACGAGCATCGTGGTGGCCTCGGAATTGCGATATGGCTGTGCCAGGAAGGGATCAGCCAAGCTGCTCAAAAAAGTCGAGCAATTGCTGGCCGAGATTCCGGTCTTGCCGCTCGATGTGCCGGCGGATGCAGAGTATGGCGCCCTTCGTGCAGAACTGGAGGCCGCCGGCCAACCCATTGGCCATAACGACCTTTTTATTGCTGCGCACGCCTGCGCTATGGGCATCACTTTGGTAACGGCCAATACGGGCGAGTTCATCCGAATCCGCAACCTGAAGATCGAGAACTGGCTGGAGTAGTGCTCGGTCTACTATCAAGCAGCCGGAAACAGCTTCCAGCGGCCCGGGCGGAACGCTACCCGGCTCTTCTGCGCGGCGGGATGGTCGACGGGCAGCTCGATTTCGACGCGCTGGCGTTCGCCGCCGATCTCGAGTTCCACCCGGCGGGTGCCGGCGACGCGGCGGCTGGCGACCACCGT
>NZ_VFWA01000021.1:0-91882 GCF_006442295.1 Mesorhizobium sp. B2-3-2
CGTCCCGGGCTTCACGGTCACGGCCGAAGTCGACTACCTCAACGCAGGCAAGTTCGACGACGCCGACTTCTCCAACTTTACCGGCGCCGACAAGAAGAGCAGCATCGGCGGCATCCTCCGCTTCCAGCGCTCGTTCTAAGGGCTATCGCTTCGTGACATCGAAACCCGGCGGGCAACCGCCGGGTTTTTTATTGGATTTACTACTGGGCGATTCCGCACCGGAGGGAGCACACCAGGTGTTTGGATCAGGCAGGCAGCAAACGGTTGCTGATTGCGTCTCACTTAAGAGGAAAGAATCCAGCATCGCGGATCTAGCTTCGCGCAACTTGCACCCGCCTACTGACCGCGCTAGCAAGAAGCCCCTTCCCTCACGCGAGCTTTTGCCATGCGTCTGCGCCCTCCCCTTATGCCGCTCGTTGCAGCGCTTCCGTCGACCGTGCCGTTTGTCGGCCCCGAAGCGCAGGAGCGCGAGCGCGGGCGTGCGTTCCGCGCCCGCATCGGCGCCAATGAGAGCAGCTTCGGGCCGTCGCCGCGCGTCATCGCCCGGATGGCTGAGATCGCGCGCGACATGTGGATGTATTGCGATCCGGACAATCACGACCTGAAGGTGGCCGCGGCCGCGCATCACAATTTGAAGGTCGAGAACGTCGTGGTCGGCGAAGGCATCGATGGCCTGCTCGGCCTGGTGGCGCGCATGTATGTGGCGCCTGGTGATGCGGTGGTCACTTCGCTCGGCGCCTATCCCACCTTCAACTTCCACATTGCCGGTGTCGGCGGGCGGCTTGTCACCGTGCCCTATGCGAACGACCACGAGGATTTGGAAGGGCTGCTGGCTGCGGCCGCCAGGGAGAAAGCGCCGCTGGTCTATCTGTCCAATCCGGACAATCCTATGGGAAGCTGGTGGGAAGCGGCCGAACTGACGCGCTTCATCGAAGCGCTGCCGGAAACCACCATGCTCGTGCTCGACGAAGCCTATGGAGAATTGGGGCCGGCCTCCGCACTGCCGCCCATCGACGTCTCGCGGCCGAACGTCATCCGCATGCGCACCTTTTCAAAAGCTTACGGGCTTGCCGGCATACGCTGCGGCTATGCGGTCGCCGAGGCCCAGGTGATCAGCGATTTCGAGAAGATCCGCAACCACTACGGCGTCAGCCGCATGGCGCAGGTCGCGGGCGTCGAGGCGCTCGCCGACCGGGATTATCTGGATTCAGTGGTGGCGCGGGTGGCGGCAGGGCGCCGGCGCATCGCGCAGATAGCCGAACAGAACGGGCTGACGCCGCTGCCGTCGGCGACCAATTTCGTCACCATCGATTGCGGCCGCGACGGCGCTTTCGCGCTGAAGATCCTGCAAGGCTTGTTGTCGCGCGACGTCTTCATCCGCAAGCCGATGGCGCCGGGGCTTGATCGTTGCATCCGCGTCAGCGTCGGACTGGACCACGAGCTCGACATTTTTGCCGAGGAACTGCCCGGCGCACTGGCCGCCGCCCGTGGAAACTAAACGAGTGTTGCCATCGCGGCGACACCTGCCGGCCCGTCAGAGATCCAACTCCCAGTTCTGGCCGGTCAGTTCCTTGCCGAAACTGTGATGGCGCTCCTGTGAAACCAGTCTGAACCCGGCGCGCTCATAAATCGCGCGGGCGGCGACCAGAATGTCGTTCGTCCACAGAACGAGCTTGATGTAGCCGCAGGCGCGCGCCTGGTTCACGCATTCCGCGACCAGACGTTTGCCGATGCCCAACCCGCGCGCCGCAGCCTCGACATGCAGCAGCCGCAGTTTCGCGACCTCGTCGTCCTGGTGAACCAGAAACACCGCGCCAAGCGGGACGCCGGCGCGTTCGGCAATCCAGCAGAAATCGCGCCCTGGCTTGAAATTGCGGATGAAGTCGGCTCCGATTTCGGCAACCAAGGCTTCGAACTCGATGTTCCAGCCATATTCCTCGGCATAGAGCTGGGCCTGACGCTGAACCACCCAGCCAATGTCGCCGACGCGATGCGGACGCAACGTCACCACCGGGGCCGCCGCCTGGCCTTCAGCCGCCGGATCGCCCAGCAGCTCCGCTGCCTTGCGCAAGGCGTCGCTGAGTTCGGCCAAGCTGTGGTCGGGCAGGTTCTCGATAAGCCGTGAGGTGTCGCGGTCCGCCGCGGCCTGCAGACCGGCAAGGGCGGCCCGCCCCCTTGCCGTCAGCGACAGGATACGCCTTCGCCGGTCGACCGGATCGGTCCGGGTCTCGGTCAGGCCCTCGCCGGCGAACTTTCGCAGGATCCGCGTCAGGTAGGCCGCGTCGAGACGCAGTTGCTTGGCGATGTCGGAAGCGGCCGGACCGATGTCGATGTCGAACACTCCGGAAAGGAAGCTTCTCTCACCGGCGATTTCCGCCGCCGCCGGGCGATCCCGGTGGCCAAGCTCGAACAGGACACGCGCCTCGGTGAGCGTGAACGGGCTCTGCGTCAAGGTCTCGTCGAGAAGGCCGACAGTGCGGGTGTAGAAACGGTTGAAGTGCCTGATATCGGCCACCAAGGCACTGCGTTGGTCCAGCATATGCGTTCAGCCCTTGATTATGATGATGGCCATAGTGTGAGAAATTTAGTGGACTGAGTCAATTAAATTCGAGCTCGACTCGGGCCCCCTCCTCCATCCTCGTTCGACCGGCCTGTTGCATTCCCCGTCGCCTGCGCCAGATTCCAGCAGACAAGCCTCGGGAGAGACAAAATGGCTGACGATCGCAAGGCAGTGCGTGTGCGGGCCCACGGCAAGGTGCAAGGCGTCGGCTACAGGATCTGGGTCCGAAGCCAGGCCGCCAGCCTTGGGCTCGCGGGCTGGGTGCGCAATGAAGCGGACGGCTCGGTGACCGCCGAGATTGCCGGCACAGGCGAGGCCGTCTCGACCATGGTCGGCCGGCTTTGGAAAGGACCGCCGGGAGCGTCCGTTTCCGGGGTTGACGTTGAAGATGCGGCGTCCGGCAATCTCCTTACCGGCTTCCGGATCGACGCGTGACGCGGGTTTCGGCATAGCTCTTGAATTAATTGAACGTTCGTTTTATTAATTCACGTCAAGGAGGCTAATTTGGCGCGCACGACCGGATCCGATGGCGGGAAGACCGAGGCGGCAGCCCGCGAGGCGGCGGTCAACCTGATCGCGCGGCTCGGCTATGAGGCGATGTCGATGCGCCAGCTGGCGGCCGAAGTCGGCGTGCAGGCGGCCGCGCTCTATCGCTATTTCCCGACCAAGGAGGATTTGCTGTTCACGCTGATGCGCGAGCATATGGAGGAGTTGATCGCAGCCTGGAACGCCGCACGGCCCGCCGATGCCGATCCGGCAAGCCGGCTTTCGGCCTATGTCGAGAACCACATCGCCTTCCACATCGCCCGCCGCCATGCGACGCATGTTTCGAACATGGAACTGCGCAGCCTGTCGCCCGAAAGGCTGACGCAGATACTGCGGATGCGCACGGCCTATGAGAAGGAACTGCGCGCCATTCTGCGTGACGGCGCCGAGGCCAATGTGTTCAGCGTCGAAGACACCGGCCTCACCGCCATGGCGCTGATCCAGATGATGACCGGCGTCATCGTCTGGTTCAGGCCGGGCGAGCGGCTGTCGATCGCTGAAGTCACGGCGATATATCTTTCGATGACAATGCGGCTCGTCGGCGCGAGGACCGACGCCTACAGCGCCGCGCGTCCGTTTGGACGCGCAAAGGATGCTGTAGCACTTTGATTTTCGCGCATGACCTTTCCGAAAATCCAAGGCGATTTTTCGGGGTCGTGCGGCAGGAGGAACCGGGATGTACACGAACACGCTCAGCTTCGGGCATGACGAGGATATCGAGGCGTTGCGCGACCTGGTGCGGCGCTTCGCCCAGGACAGGATCGCGCCGATCGCGGCGGAAATCGACCGCTCGAACGAATTCCCGGCGCATCTCTGGGCGGAACTCGGCAATCTCGGGCTCCTCGGCATCACCGCCGATCCCGAGTTCGGCGGCAGCGGCATGGGCTATCTCGCCCACGTGATCGCCGTCGAGGAGATCTCAAGGGCCTCGGCCTCGGTCGGCCTGTCCTACGGCGCCCACTCCAATCTCTGCGTCAACCAGATCAACCGCTGGGCGACGCCGGCGCAGAAGGAGAAATTCCTGCCGCCGCTTTGCTCGGGCGAGCGCGTCGGCGCGCTGGCCATGTCGGAGCCCGGCGCCGGCTCCGACGTCGTCTCGCTCAAGCTGCGCGCCGAAAAGCGCAACGACCGGTACGTGCTCAACGGCACCAAGATGTGGATCACCAACGGCCCGGACGCCGAGACGCTGGTGGTCTATGCCAAGACCAATCCGGAGCGCCATGCGCGCGGCATCACCGCCTTCATCGTCGAAAAGGCTTTTGCCGGATTTTCGGTTGCGCAAAAGCTCGACAAGCTCGGTATGCGCGGCTCCAACACCGGCGAACTGGTTTTCGAAAATGTGGAGGTGCCGTTCGACAACGTGCTGCACGAGGAAGGGCGTGGCGTCGAGGTTCTGATGTCCGGCCTCGACTACGAGCGCACGGTGCTGTCCGGTGGCCCGATCGGCCTGATGGCCGCCTGTCTCGACGTCGCGGTGCCCTATGTGCATGAGCGCAAGCAGTTCGGCCAGGCGATCGGGGAATTCCAGCTGGTGCAGGGCAAACTCGCCGACATGTACACGACGATGAACGCCGCGCGCGCCTATGTCTACGCGGTCGCCGCCGCCTGCGACCGCGGCCAGGCCAGTCGCAAGGATGCCGCAGGCTGCGTTCTTTTTGCCGCCGAAAAAGCAACGCAGATGACGCTTGACGCGCTCCAGCTTCTGGGCGGCAACGGATACATCAACGACTATCCGACTGGCCGGCTGTTACGCGACGCCAAGCTCTATGAAATCGGTGCCGGCACCAGCGAAATCCGGCGATGGCTGATCGGCCGCGAGATCATGGCGGAGGGGGTATAGCATGGCTGTCCTCCAGACCCAGATATCCTCCTCCTCCGATACCTTCCACACCAATGCCGAACGCATGCGGGTGCTGGTCGCCGATATTGCGGAAAAGGCCGCGAGCGTCGAGCGCGGTGGCTCGGAGGAGGCGCGCGAGCGCCACGTCGCGCGTGGCAAGCTGCTGCCGCGTGAGCGGCTGGCGCAATTGCTCGACACCGGCTCGCCCTTCCTCGAGATCGGCCAGTTCGCCGCGTGGTCGATGTATGGCGAGGATATTCCGTCCGCCGGCATCATCGCCGGTATCGGCCGCGTCGAAGGCACGGAAGTGATGGTCGTCGTCAACGATGCCACGGTGAAGGGCGGCACCTATTACCCGCTGACGGTGAAGAAGCATCTGCGGGCGCAGGAGATCGCGCTGCAGAACAATCTGCCTTGCGTCTACCTGGTCGACAGCGGCGGCGCCAACCTGCCCAACCAGGACGAGGTGTTTCCCGACCGCGAGCATTTCGGGCGCATATTCTACAACCAGGCCAACCTGTCCGCCTCAGGCATCCCGCAGATCGCCTGCGTCATGGGCTCGTGCACGGCGGGCGGCGCCTATGTGCCGGCAATGTCGGACGAGACGATCATGGTGCGCAACCAGGCGACCATCTTCCTCGGCGGCCCCCCGCTGGTGAAGGCCGCCACCGGCGAGGATGTCAGCGCCGAGGATCTCGGCGGCGCCGACGTCCATACACGGCTCTCCGGTGTCGCCGACCACTACGCGCTCGACGATGAACATGCGCTGGCCATCTGCCGGCGCATCATCAAGAACCTCAATCGGAACAAGACAGTAAGCCTTGCCGTGCGGAAACCAATTCCGCCGCTTCATCCCGCAGATGAGATCTACGGCATCGTGCCGACGGATCTGCGCCAGCCCTATGACGTGCGCGAGGTAATCGCGCGCCTCGTCGACGGTTCGGAGTTCGATGAGTTCAAGCAGAATTACGGCACCACGCTCGTCACCGGCTTTGCCCATCTTCACGGCATGCCGGTCGGCATCATCGCCAACAATGGCGTGCTGTTTTCCGAAAGCGCGCTGAAGGGCGCGCATTTCATCGAACTGTGCTGCCAGCGCAAGATTCCGCTGGTCTTCCTGCAGAACATCACCGGCTTCATGGTTGGGCGCAAATATGAGGCAGGCGGCATCGCCAAGGACGGCGCCAAGCTGGTGATGGCAGTCGCCACCGCCCGCGTGCCCAAGGTCACCGTGATCATCGGCGGCTCGTTCGGCGCCGGCAATTACGGCATGTGCGGGCGCGCCTACTCGCCCCGCTTCCTGTGGATGTGGCCGAACGCCCGCATTTCTGTGATGGGCGGCGAGCAGGCGGCGACGGTGCTGGCCATGGTCAAGCGCGAGGGCATCGAGCGCAAGGGCGGCGAATGGAGCGCCGAGGAGGAAGCCAAGTTCAGGAAGCCGATCCTGATGAAATACGAGCATGAAGGCCACCCGCTCTATTCCTCCGCAAGGCTATGGGACGACGGCATCATCGATCCGGCAAGGACACGCGAGGTGCTGGCCCTCAGCCTCTCGGCCGCGCTCAACGTGGAGATCGAGGAAACGCGCTTCGGCGTGTTCAGGATGTGAGATGGGCAAGATGCAGGACAGGATCCGCATTCACATCGGCGACATCACCAGGCTGGATGTCGACGCCATCGTCAACGCGGCCAATTCCTCGCTGCTCGGCGGTGGCGGGGTGGACGGCGCCATTCACCGGGCGGCGGGGCCGGAACTCCTCGCCGAATGCCGCACGCTCAACGGCTGCAAGACCGGCGATGCGAAGCTGACCAGGGGCTATCGGCTGCCGGCCCGCTACGTCGTCCATACGGCCGGTCCGGTCTGGCAGGGCGGCGGCGAGGACGAGGCGGAGTTGCTCGCCTCCTGCTATCGGCGCTCGCTCGAAATCGCCGCCGAGAAGGAATGCCGCTCGGTCGCCTTTCCGGCGATCTCGACGGGCATCTACCGCTATCCGAGGGATGAGGCGGCAGCAATCGCTGTCGGCGCCGTAAACAGCTTCTTGAGCCGAAATACGACGCCGCAGACCGTCATCTTCTGCTGCTTCGACGAACAAATGGCGGAGCTATACCGCAAGGCCGTTGCATCCTCGAGGCAAACGCAGGCCACGGAGGCTCCATGTTCACAAAGATCCTGATTGCCAATCGGGGCGAGATCGCATGCCGGGTGATCCGCACGGCGCGCAGGATGGGGGTGCGCACCGTCGCCGTCTATTCCGATGCCGATGCGAAATCCCTGCATGTCGAGATGGCCGACGAGGCGGTGCATATCGGTGCCTCGCCTGTCAGCGACAGTTATTTGCGCGGCGACAGGATCGTCGCGGCTGCCTTGGCGACAGGCTCGCAGGCCATTCATCCCGGCTATGGCTTCCTGTCGGAAAATCCTGATTTCGTCGACCAGGTGGCGGCCGCGGGGCTCACCTTCATCGGCCCGTCGGCGGCCTCTATCCGCGCCATGGGGCTGAAGGATGCCGCCAAACGGCTGATGGAAAAGGCCGGCGTGCCCGTGGTGCCGGGCTACCATGGCGAGGCGCAGGAGATCGTGGTCCTGGCCTCCAAGGCACGCGAAATCGGCTACCCCGTGCTGATCAAGGCGCGCGCCGGCGGCGGCGGCAAGGGCATGCGCCGGGTCGAGCACCCCGATGAGTTCTCCGAAGCGCTGTCCAGCGCGCGACGCGAGGCGAAATCCGCCTTCGGCGACGACCGTGTGCTGGTGGAAAAATACATCGACAAGCCGCGCCACATCGAGGTGCAGGTTTTCGGCGACAATTTCGGCAATGCCGTCCATCTGTTCGAACGCGACTGCTCGGCGCAGCGACGCCATCAGAAAGTTATCGAGGAAGCCCCCGCCCCCGGCATGACGGAGGCGTTGCGCAAGGCGACGACCGAGGCGGCGGTGAAGGCCGCCAAGGCGATCAGCTACTGCGGCGCCGGCACCATCGAATTCATCGTCGATGCCTCGCAAGGCCTGAAGCCTGACCGCTTCTGGTTCATGGAGATGAACACGAGGCTGCAGGTCGAGCACCCCGTCACCGAGATGGTCACCGGCACCGATCTGGTGGAGTGGCAGTTGCGCGTGGCATCCGGCGAGAAGCTGCCGAAAACGCAAGGCGAGATAAAGCTTGCCGGTCACGCCTTCGAGGCGCGCCTCTATGCCGAGGATGCCGCAAGGGAGTTTCTGCCTGCGACCGGCACGCTGCATCATCTGAAATTTCCCGACATGGTCCCCCAAGGGGCGGCCATGCGTGTCGAAACCGGCGTGCGGGCCGGCGACGCCATTTCTCCCTATTATGATCCGATGATCGCCAAGCTGGTGGTGCATGGCAGGGACAGGCCGGCTGCGCTGGAGGCACTCGGCGCGGCGCTTGCGCGAACCGAGGTCGCCGGTTCGATCGTCAATACCGCCTTCCTCGCCGCACTGGTGACCGATCCGGACTTTTCGGCGGGCGATGTCGATACCGGCCTGATAGGCCGGCATCAGCAGGCGCTGACCGAGATTGCGCCGCCGAGCGGCGAAACGGTCGCGGCCGCGGCCATTGCGGCCTCCGGGGCGGGCGCGCTGACACCATCGGACGATCCATGGTCGTCGCTTGCCGGCTACACGCATTTCCATGGCATGGCGCGACGGATCCGGCTGAGGTTTGGCGATGAGGATATTCTGGCAAAGGTTTCGGTACGGCCAGACCGCCGTTGCCAGGTGACGCTCCATGCACCCTATGACAGTGCCAATTCGCATGACCTTCGCGCCGTTCCTCGCCTTGCCCGCTGGCCAGGCCACATCACAATATTCGAAGGCGCGATCGGCTATACCTTCGCGGTACCGGACCCGTTGGCCAGAAGCGATGATGCGGCGGCGGCGTCAGGCAGCTTGCGCGCGCCGATGCCGGGGCTGGTCAAGCTGGTGCGGGCGACAAAGGGCGATACGGTGATGAAGGGGCAACCGCTGCTTATCCTCGAGGCGATGAAGATGGAGCATACCATCGCCGCGCCGCATGATGGCGTGATCGCCGAGATCGCCACCGAGGGCGCCCAGGTTACCGAGGGCACCGTGCTGGTGCGGTTCGAGGATATGCAAGGCTGACAGCCTCGCTGCCGGATGCCAAGCGTCCCTGTCCTGCCGGACAGAGAGAGGCGCCGTAGAATGTCGACCGCCGTTATATGTCCATTGCAAGACACACAGGCAGAAATGAAATGGCCGGGACGAGCCCGGCCATCATCAATATAGGCAGCGATTACGGCTGGATCGGCGCGTACTTGCCGTCGTGCCACTGGTTGATGTCGTAGCTGGCGTTCTTGAGGTCGCCCTTCTCGTCGAAGGTGACATTTCCGACAACCGTGCTGATTGGCTGCCCGTTCTTCAGCGCCTCGGCCACCTTGGCCGGATCATCGCTGCCGGCACGCTTGATGCCTTCCGCAAAGGCCTGGATCGTGGCGTAAGAGAACAGCGTGAAGCCTTCCGGCACGAAGCCGCCGGCTTTGATCTTTTCGACGGCTGCCTTGGCTTCCGGCTTTGCCTGAGGATCCGACGGGAAGACGAACATGGTGCCTTCGCCGGCCGGGCCGGCAACCTGCCAGAACTCCGGCGAGGCTATCGAATCCGGCATGATCAGCTGGAACTTGATGCCCTGTTCCGCCGACTGGCGCAGGATCAGGCCAGCCTCCGGGTGGTAACCGCCGAAATAGACGACATCTGCCTTGAGGTCCTTGAGCTTGGTGACGAGCGCCGAATAGTCCTTTTCGCCGGCATTGATGCCTTCATAGTCCACTTCCTTCAGGCCGCCGGCGTTCATCGTCGCCTTGACCGCGTCGGCAACACCCTGACCGTACGCACTCTTGTCATGCAAGATGACGACGTTCTTGCCGGCATATTTCTTGGCGATCCACGGACCGATGAAGGCGCCCTGCGCGTCGTCACGCGTATAGAGGCGCATGATCGTCGGCCAGCCGGCCTTCGCCGCGGCGTCGGTCAGCACCGGGTTCGAGGAGGCCGGGCTCATCATCAGGGCACCGGCTTCGGCATAGACGGCGGACGCGGGAATGCTCGATCCCGAGCAAGCGTGGCCGTCGATGAACTTGACGCCGTTGGCGACGATACGGTTGGCGACCGAAACCGCCTGCTTCGGGTCGCACTGGTCATCCTCGATATCGAGCTTGATCTGGCGACCGTCGACACCGCCGGCGGCATTGATCGCGTCGGCGGCAGCCTGCGCGCCCTGCTTGAACTGGTCGCCGATGGTGGCGAGCTGTCCGGTCATCGGACCGACCACCGAAAAGGTGATGTCGTCGGCAAAGGCGACCGGCGTGCTCATCATCAGGCCGAAAATGGCCGCGTTCAAAATACTCAATTTTTTCATTGTGGTATGACTCCTCCACTCACGCGCGGCCGCCCCGGCCACGCTTCTTCCAGAGAGGCCGGACAATTTCATCCTTCGTGTGGCCTGTCTAGGCGCATTGGCGGCGCTCGATTGGGCCTGCGAAGCATCGCTGGAGCAAAAAGGCAAAAGCCGCGCCGGCCTTGTTCCGGCCGGTCGCGGCTTTGCCTGTCGAGCTGTTTCTCAAGCGCCCCCCGCACTCGAACCCAACTCGCCTTCCCTGTCTTCCTGTTGCCCTGATCTTTCCGAAAACCGGATCATGGCCGCCGCGCCGCTGGCCTTGTCAGGCGTGCCGCGTTCTTGGTTTTATTGCGTGGCCGTCTTGCCGCGGCCTTGTCCTTGTCCGGCGACCGGAAGGCTGCCCTGCCTTATATTCAGTGCATCGTCATCCATTCGCGGGCCTCGCGCAGCGCCTTGGCGATCTCGACCTTCGACATCGCAGCCGACAGTTCCGAGCGCAATTCCGCGGCGCGGGCCGAACCCTTGATCGCGGCGATGTTGAACCATTTGTGGGCGGCCACGACGTCGGTCTCGCAATCGCGGCCGGTCGCATACATCATCCCCAGTTCGAAAAGAATGTCGGCCTGGGCGGTTGCCCCCATGGCGCCGAAGCCTGCTTCAAGCATTTCAAAACGTGCCATTTTTCAATCCCCTGTTCCGGCCCTGTCTGGCTCCCGAGAGCTGCCTCCGTTTATCTGTCCGGGCCGCTCGTTCGATGCTTTCGAGAATGCCGCGCAGGCTTGAATCCGTCGTTAAATGGCGTGCTTAATTTGAGGAAAACAAAGCTAAAACAATAGGTAAACATGGAAATTCGTTAAGGATACAAAGCCAGCGATTCAGCCCGATTGCGCCAAATTTGACGAAAATTTCCGCGACCGGAATCAACACTCCGCTAACCACGCGAAACAAACACGAGGTTACGTATGCACTCAGTTCCCTGCCGACATTGCTTCTTTTGGCGGTTCTGAAATCGCCGGGGCTTCCGCAGCGGCACCGCTTTTGTTTTGCTGGAAGCTGGATTAGCTTACGTTTGCGTAAGCGGCAGACCGGTGAGGTGGAGCCTTCTGCCCGGTATCCAAGGGAGGAAAGATGTTTCGAAAAGCAAGCCTGGCCCTGGCGGCCATTTTGATCCTGACCGGTGTGGCCTGGGCCGATCCGATCGAGGGAAACTGGAAGACGCAGGCCGGCGATACCGCGGCCATCGGGGGCTCGGGTTCATTTTCCATCACGCTGAAGTCTGGCAAATATGCCGGCAAGACCATCGGTTCGCTCAAGGCGTCCGGCGACAACAAATACACCGGCAGCATAACCGACCCGGCAAACGACAAGACCTACTCCGGCAAGGCGACACTGTCGGGCACCTCGCTGAAAATGAGCGGCTGCGTGCTCGGCGGGCTGATCTGCAAGAGCCAGACCTGGCACAAGCTCTGATCGACCCCATCCTCGCGACATGAAAACGGGGCCGGCAGGCCCCGTTTTCGTTCCATGATCCTGGCATGCCGTGCCGGCGGCCATGCTCCTTATGGCCAGCACCGCCTCAAAACCCATCAACCAATTTGAACGGCAGATGAACGCCGGCATCAGAGCCGGTTCAGTCGTGCCCGGGCATTCTCCTGCGTGTTGAAGGAGACACGACCAATGCTCGCCCGCCGCTTCACCATCGTCTGCCTGCTGGTGAGCCTGTTTGGAATGTTCTTCGCCATCCTCGTCGCCGAAGCGGGCCGTTCGGCCCGTTCCTGGGACGAGGCCAGTTCCAGAACCTGCCGCCTCGCCTGCCCGACCAGCCTTCGCCCCTAAAGACAGAAACCAAAGACCTGACCAAACCAAGACCTCGAAAGAAAAGCCAAGACCATGAACCGCATCGCCGCCAACCTCTTCAAAACCGTTCGGCTTCTGCCGCGGGCGGCGCTCATCCTGGCGTTTCTTGCCGCACCGGTCCTGGCCGTGCCGATGATGCGTGCCGATGCCGAGTCCACGATCGACGCCCCGGCACTAAAGAAATCCGGCGTCGGTTTCGTACTGCTGGTCAGCCTGCAGCGCGGATAAATTGCGCCTTCGATCGGGACACCCCTCCCAACCGCCTTTCCAAATCTCTATATTGGGCCATGGAAAAGCGAATCTATCCCCAGGCCATCGAATCTGTGGTCATGCCCGAGCCTTTTGGCCGGCAAAGCTTCGACACCGCCGAGAAGGCGGTCGCTGCGCTGCAAGCCCTCTACGACCGCAACACCAAGTTCCTGCGCGACTCCTTCGCGGCGCTTGCCGCCGGCGGCGACAGCAGCAAGCGCTACCGCGCCTTCTACCCGAAGATCGGCGTCACGACGAACTCGTTCACCCAGATCGATTCACGCCAAGCCTATGGCCACATGCCGACGCCGGGGCATTTTTCCACCACCATCACCCAGCCGGGCCTGTTCGAACGCTATCTGGTCGAGCAATTGCGTCTGATCATGCGCAACCACGGGGTCGCGGTCACGGTCTCGGAATCGACAACGCCCATCCCGCTGCATTTCGCCTTTCTCGAAGGCACACATGTCGACGGAACGGCGGCCGAGCGTATCCAGCGGCCGATCCGAGACCTGTTCGACGTGCCGGATCTCGACGGTACAGACGACCAGATCGCCAACGGCACGTTCGAAGTGGCGTTCGGCGAACCAAGGCCGCTAGCGCCGTTCACCGCGCAGCGGATCGATTATTCCCTCCACCGGCTGTCGCACTATACCGCGACCACGCCGCAGCATTTCCAGAATTTCGTGCTGTTCACCAATTACCAGTTCTATATCGACGAGTTCGTAGCGCGCGCCCGCGACCTGATGGAGAATGGCGGCGGCGGATATGCCGAATTCATCGAGCCGGGCAACGTGGTCACCAAAGCCGGGCAGAGCGCGCCGAGCGAAGGGGTGGCGCCGCAGCGCCTGCCACAGATGCCGGCCTACCACCTGAAGAAGCCGAACCATGGCGGCATCACCATGGTCAATATCGGCGTCGGCCCCTCCAACGCCAAGACGATCACCGACCACATCGCGGTGCTGAGGCCGCATGCCTGGGTGATGCTCGGCCACTGTGCGGGCCTGCGCAATACGCAGGCGCTGGGGGACTATGTGCTGGCGCATGCCTATGTGCGCGAGGATCACGTGCTGGACGACGACCTGCCGGTCTGGGTGCCGATCCCGCCGCTGGCCGAAATCCAGGTGGCATTGCAGGAAGCGGTGGCCGAAGTCACCGGCCTATCGGGGTACGATCTCAAGCGCATCATGCGCACCGGCACTGTCGCCACCATCGACAACCGCAACTGGGAACTGCGCGACCAGCGCGGACCGGTGCAGCGGCTTTCGCAGTCGAGGGCGATCGCACTTGACATGGAATCGGCAACGATCGCGGCCAATGGCTTTCGCTTCCGCGTGCCTTACGGCACGCTCTTGTGTGTCTCCGACAAGCCGCTGCATGGCGAACTGAAGCTGCCCGGCATGGCGACCGAGTTCTATAAGCGGCAGGTGGCGCAGCACCTGACCATCGGCATCAGGGCGATGGAAAAGCTTTCGGAAATGCCGATGGAGCGGCTGCATTCGCGCAAGCTCAGAAGTTTTTCGGAAACGGCCTTCCAGTAGCCGATCTGCGCGCCGCCAGAGCCATTCGCCGTCTTGCCGGCGATTCGCTATCTTGCCAGCAATTCGCTATCTTGATTGAGCCGCATTTTTGCCGATAACCGATCGAAGACAATCGCTGGCAACTCATGCAGATCTGATCCGATGAAACGCAGTCGAGACATGGCGGCTTCACTGGTATTCATCGTGATGATGACGCTCTCGGTCGCGCTGGTGGCTGGCTTCTTCGGCGCCTTGCACCCGGCGTTCGATTCATTTTCGCATTTCCGCATCCACCTCGCCGTGCTGATGGCGCTTTGCGCGCTGCCGCTGCTGGCGACCTCGTTTCGCCTGCAAGCGGCCGCGGCCCTGGTTTTTGCGGTGGCAGCCCTTGCCACCGCTTCGACCGCCTTGCCCCGGCCATGGCCGGTTCAGGCGGTCGCCAAATCCACCGACCAGGCAGTCTACAGCCTGCTGCAGATGAATCTGCGCTACGATAACCCGACGCCGAAGAAAGTGCTGTCACTGATCGGCCGGACCAATCCCGACGTCATCACCCTGGACGAGGTGTCGGCGATGTGGGCGACGGAGCTTGGCTACATCGCCAGCGCCTATCCATACCGGATCCTCTGTCCCTATCCCAACGGCGTTTTCGGCGTCGCGCTGCTCTCGCGGCGACCCTTTGTCGCCGGCACCGCGCCACATTGCGAGCGCCGGGGTGCAATGGCCATTGCGACCATCGATTTCGGCGGCAGAAGCGCCGACGTCGCCGCCATCCATCTCAGCTGGCCGTGGCCGCGGGAACAGTTTTGGCAGATCGGCGAACTCTCGGAGCAGCTTTCATCGCTCGGCCAAACCGCCATCATGGCCGGCGATTGCAACGCGGTGCCATGGAGCGCCGCGGTGCGGCGCGTCGCCGCTCTCGGCGGACTGACCGTCATGCCGTCGGCCGGGTCGACCTGGATTCACCGGAAGCTGCCCGACTTCCTGCGCCGCTATGCAGGCCTCCCGATCGACCAGGCGTTCAGCAAGGGCGGCGTGACCATTCTGTCGTCAACGCGACTGGAAGACACCGGCTCCGACCATCTCCCCGTACTCGTGGAGTTCTCGCTTCGCCCCGACGACAGGCAGCCCCATGACGAGCATGAGAGCGCGCTCGCGGCGAGCGACCTTCAAAACAATCCGCGCGGTTGATGCTTCGGCATTCTCAGGGCCTGGTCAACGCTTCGACAAGGTGCTCGACAGGCCCGCCGCCGCGATGCTCGCGCGCATCGAAAGCGTTCTGCCTGCCTTCATATTCGACATAGATGGCCTTGATCCGGCGCCGCGCCTCGAGGTGCGTGCCGGTGCAGAACCAGTTGTCCGGGCGCCGCAGGCCGGCAAGCGCGGTCTCGGTGGCCCGCATCATCCGCCTCGCGATACCGCCATGCGTCTGCTCGTGCTTGCGAACGCCGACCATGAAACGGTCCCAACGCTTGCGCAGGACTGGGCTTGCCGACGAGAGCCGCGGGAAAGTGTAGGTCAGGTTGAGCGTCCCGTTGGCCTGCCGCAGATGGCAGGCTCCATCCTGCCGGACGATATCGAGATCCCAATGCACGGCGTAACCGGTTTCGGCGATGGCGCGCGTCATATAGCCATGCTTGGGCCCCAGCCGGTCCATCGCCTCGACAAGGGCGGCTCCGGTATTTCCAGCGACATCATAGGTGCGGATGTGAACGGTGAGCTTTGTGCCCGCCGATGCGGCTGATGCGCAAAGCAGCATGAAGGCCATGGCGAGCATCGTCGGGCTGGTCAGGCGCATGTCCGCCTCCTTTGTCGGATCCGAGCAGACCACACTCGGCGGGAGGCTTCAACGGGCTTGATCGAGGCAGGCGGTCGACGGCGACAGACAAGTCCGCCGCCGCTCGCATGTTCTTCGTGACAGCTTAGCCGGCACGCTCACATGTTCTGATAGACCGGGCCTTCGCCGCCTTGCGGCGGCACCCAGTCGATATTCTGGTTCGGATCCTTGATGTCGCAGGTCTTGCAGTGGACGCAGTTCTGCGCGTTGATGACGAAGCGCACGTCCTTTGCCGCCGGATCGGCAGCGGCATTGCCGTCCTTGTCGACCCATTCGTAGACGCCTGCAGGGCAGTAGCGCGTCGAAGGTCCGGCAAAGACGTCATGCTCGGAACGCTTCTGCAGCTCCATGTCCGCCACCAGCAGATGCACCGGCTCGTTTTCCTCATGGTTGGTGTTGGACAGGAACACCGAGGACAAGCGGTCGAAGGTCAGCACGCCATCGGCCTTGGGATAGTCTATCTTCTTGTGCTTCGCGGCGGGCTCTAGCGTGGCGTAGTCGGCCTTGCCGTGCTTCAGCGTGCCGAAGGGCGAGAAGCCGAACAAAGTGTTCAGCCACATGTCCAGCCCGCCAATGGCAACGCCGGCGATGGTGCCGAAGCGCGACCACAGCGGCTTGACGTTGCGCACCTTCTTCAGATCCTTGCCGATGTCTGTCGCCCGCCAGGCGGCTTCGTAAGCGGAGAGCTCGTCATTGGCGCGGCCGGCCGCGATGGCCTCGGCGACATGCTCGGCCGCCAGCATTCCCGACAGCACGGCATTGTGCGAGCCCTTGATGCGCGGGACGTTTACGAGGCCGGCGGCGCAGCCCATCAACGCGCCACCCGGGAAGCACAGTTTCGGCACCGACTGCCAGCCGCCTTCGGTAATCGCGCGCGCGCCATAGCCCAACCGCCTGGCGCCCTCGAAAGTGCCGCCGATCGCCGGGTGGGTCTTGAAGCGCTGGAACTCCTCGAACGGCGACAGCCAAGGGTTCTTGTAGTTGAGGTGGACGACGAAGCCCACCGCCACCTGATTGTCGTCCAGATGATAGAGGAAAGAGCCGCCGCCGGTCTTGAGGTCGAGTGGCCAGCCGAAGGAGTGCTGGACGAGACCCGGCCTGTGCTTCTCCGGCTTGACCTGCCACAGTTCCTTGAGGCCGATGCCGTATTTGCCCGGCTCGCGGCCCTCGGAAAGCCTGAACCTGGCGATCAACTGCTTGGCGAGCGAGCCGCGCGCGCCCTCTCCGATCAGCACATATTTGCCCATCAGCGCCATGCCCGGCGCGAAACCCGGGCCGTGTGTGCCATCCTTTTCGACGCCCATGTCGCCAGTGACAACACCGGTGACGGCGCCTTCCTCGTTATAGAGCAGGCCGGCCGCGGCGAACCCCGGATAGATTTCCACGCCGAGCGCCTCGGCCTTGGCCGCCAGCCAGCGGCAGACATTGCCAAGCGAGACGATGTAGTTGCCGTGATTGTTCATCAGCGGCGGCATCATCATGTTGGGCAGGCGGAAAGAGCCGGCGGGGCCAAGCACCAAGAAATGGTCCGCCGTGACCGGCGTCTTGAACGGATGGTCTTGTTCCTCGCGCCAGTCCGGCAGCAGCCGGTCGATGCCGATCGGATCAACGACGGCGCCTGACAAGATATGGGCGCCAACCTCACCGCCCTTTTCCAGCACGACCACGGAAAGCTCGGGATTGACTTGCTTCAGGCGGATGGCGGCGGCGAGGCCGGCCGGGCCCGCACCGACGATCACCACGTCGAATTCCATGCTTTCGCGTTCGATATCGCTCATCAATCCCTCCGCACTGGCTTGTCGCTATTGCGCGTATCTTGCTGGCTCCCGCGCTGCATAGCGCATCAAGTCGCGACAGGAAACCGGCGCGTCTGTGACAACGTGGATTTGGCCAAAAAGTCGCGCATCGTGCCGAAGGACACCCGTTTTGCGCCGGCCTGCCGGCGACGCGTACGTTTTTTAATTGTTCGACGGCTTGCTTATCGGCCATACTTCGCACCATGCGCATTCCTGGGCCAGCCGGCTTCTCATCAACGCGCTTCCCATCGACGCCCGGCAGGGCCTGCCGGGCGTTCCTTTCGGCCCTCCCCCTGCTGGCGCCGGTCCATGCCTTTGCCGACGAGGTGAAAGTCTGGGCCACCGGTGCCTACTCCTTCTCCGACGAGCTTGGCGGGTTCGAAATCACCGGCGCTTCCGGCACCGGCACCAAGGACGATCCGCTCGTCATCACCGAAGAGCTGAATTCGGCGACGCCGGTGACGTTGACCATCCGTGCAACCAAGCCGATCCAGGCGTTCGGCAAGGCGGGCGAGTTCGCCAACGGCATCATGTATTTGCGCTTGGACGTGCTCAACAACAGCGGCCAGGCCTGGATCGAATTCCAGTTCGAGCTTCAGGAGGTCCTCAATCAGCCGAGCGTCTTCGGCGACGGACTTTCGTTCGACCAGCGCAACAAGACGCCTGACAACATCTGGTCGAGCAATTTTGCCGATTTCGACCGCGATTTTGAACCGTATGACCGTCTGCTGTTCAAGAACGGCAAGGTCGACCCGCTCAAGACCGCCAGGTTCGAATTCCTGATCACCGACTATACGCCGCGCTGGACCTTTTATCTGGTGCAGGACCCGCGCATACCGACGGGTTAGGTTGCGGTGAGCTATGACGCCGCCACAGACAGGCCGTCATTGCCCGGTTGTGCCAATGTCCCCAATCACCAACTTGCAATATGCGACCAGTCGAACGATGGTGGCGCTATGACTGCCGCTTCCCCAAACAGCCGACCCGATGTCGCCGAGTTGCTCGCCTTCTATGCCAGCGCGGGCGTCGACGAGGCGTTGGAGGACGCGCCGGTGAACCGCTTCGCGGAAGCCGCGCCCAAGCCGGCGCAGCGGACGCCGCCTGTCGCGCCGAGCGATGGCAGAGCACCGGAGCGACCCGCGGCCCGACCGCGTCTCGATGCGAGCGCCGTGCCTAACGCTCCGCCGGCGCGCCCGCCCATTTCGGCGGTGCCCGACGAGGCGCAGGCGGCGCTGGCTCGTGAATTGGCCTCGGCTGCCTCGACGCTGGACGAGCTTCGCCAGCACATGTCGACTTTTGACGGCTGCAACCTGAAGTTCACCGCCAAGAACCTGGTCTTTGCCGACGGCAATCCGGATGCATCGGTGATGCTGGTCGGCGAGGCGCCCGGCCGTGACGAGGATATAGAAGGCCTGCCCTTCGTCGGCCGCTCCGGCCGGCTGCTCGACCGCATGTTGGCCGCGATCGGGCTCGACCGGACATCCGTCTACATCGCCAATGTCATCCCCTGGCGGCCGCCGGGCAACCGCACGCCGACGCCGCACGAAACCGAGATCTGCCGGCCGTTCATCGAAAGGCAGATCGAACTGGTCAAGCCGAAGGTGCTGGTCAATCTCGGCGGGCCCTCGGCCAAGACCCTTCTCAATACGAGCGAAGGCATCTTGCGGCTGCGCGGTAACTGGCGCGCCCACACGACAGCGTCCGGCGTCGTTATTCCGGCGATGCCGACGCTGCACCCGGCCTATCTATTGAGGACGCCGGCGCACAAGAAGCTGGCCTGGCGGGATTTTCTCGAGGTGAAGGCGAAGCTAAGAGCGCTCACCTCTCCATGACCTCGCGGGTAATTGAAATGCGCCTGCCGTCGCCCTAACCATGCCCTCATGACATCTCCTCAAACCTCGGCCGGCAGCCTCATCCGTGAATGGCGCACCCGACGTCGGATGAGCCAGCTCGATCTCGCCACGGAAGCCGATATCTCGCAGCGGCATCTGAGCTTCGTCGAGAGCGGGCGGGCCGCGCCCTCGCGCGACATGGTGCTGCACCTGGCCGAGCAGCTTTCGATCCCGCTTCGCCAGCGCAACCAGCTCTTGCTGGCGGCGGGCTTTGCGCCGAGCTTCAGCGAAAGGCCGCTGACCGACATTTCGCTGGCACCGGCCATGGCGGCGGTCGAGACGGTGCTTCGAGGGCACGAGCCGTTCCCGGCGCTCGCGGTGGACCGACACTGGAACCTCGTTTCGGCAAACACTGCCATTGGGCCGTTCCTGGCCGACATTTCCGAGCCCTCGCTGCTCAAGCCGCCAGTCAACGTGCTGCGGCTCAGCCTGCACCCTGCAGGTGTCGCGCCGCGCATCGTCAATCTCGCGGAGTGGCGGGCGCACCTGCTGGAACGCCTGAAGCACCAGAACGACGCGTCAGGCGATCCGGTGCTGATCGAACTGGAGCGTGAGTTGCGCGGTTATCCGTCCGGCCTGAAGAGTGGGCGGCCGGCGCCGGTCGAGCCGAGCGGCATCGTGCATCCGCTGCGGCTTGCCCATGGGGATCAGGTGCTGTCGTTCATCAGTACCATCACCGTGTTCGGCACGCCGCTGGACGTGACGCTGTCGGAACTGGCGATCGAGTCCTTCTTTCCGGCCGACGAGCAGACGCGGACGGCGCTGGTAAGATTGGCCAAAGAGCGAGCTTAACGTTCCTGATCACCCCTGCGGCGGGGCGGCCTTGCGCGTGCGGGTACGTTCCAGGCCGAGTTGACGTTCGCGCCAGATGATGAAGATGCCGGCGGCAACGACGATCAGGCCGCCGGCCAGCGTGTTCAGCGTGGCGACATCGCCGAAGACGAGATAGCCGGCCACGACGCCGAGGATCATCGAGGTGTATTCGAACGGCGCCACCACCGATGCCTCGGCATGGCGATAGGCCGAGGTCATCAGGATCTGGCCGAGGCCGCCGCAGAAGCCGGCGGCGACAAGAAGGGCCGCCTGCCCCGGCGTCAGCGCCTGCCACCCAAACGGCAGCGACAGCAGCGCCATGACGCTCGCGGTCACCGAAAACCAAAGCACGATCGTGGCGGTGCGCTCGCTTTGCACGAGATTGCGCACGAGCAGCATGGCGACGGCCGAAATCGCCGCAGCTATCAGTGCGGCGATGACGCCGAGCACCTCCTGGTCGTCGAGCGCCTCGCCGGAACTCAGGAGCGTCAGCTCCGGCCAGGAGATGATCAGCACACCGACGAGACCGACGGCGACCGCGCTCCAGCGATAGATACGAATGGCTTCGCTGAGGAAAATCGAGCTGAACACCACCACCAACAGCGGCTGGGCGTAATTCAGCGTGATTGCTTCCGGCAACGGCAACCGCGTCAGCGCGAAGAAGCCGAGCCCCATGGCGCAGACGCCGACGACGCCGCGCGCGATGTGGTTGAACGGACGGCTTGTACTGAAAGCCGTGCCGAGATTTCCCTTGAAAGCCAGAAAGGCAATGATCGGAAAGATAGCGAAGAAGGAGCGGAAGAAGACGATCTGTCCCGCCGGCACAGTGCCCGCCGCCTTGATGCAGGTCGACATGCCGACGAAGACCGCCACCGAGACGATCTTCAGCATAATGCCAGTGAGCGTGTTGTACCCTACGGTATTGTCACTGTTGCCGGGGCCTGCTGTCACGCTCCCGCCGCTTCCCGCATGGTTGCCCAGGTGCGCGCCGGCGTTGCCGGTCTCTCGATATGCCTGACGTCGTAGACGGCGGCCATGACTGCCTCGCGATGTTGGAAAGGAGGGTCTGAATAGACCTTCTCGCAGTTTTGTCGAGGCGCCGGTTCGTGTAAAGAGCGCGGACTTCAAATTTTTGGACGGGCAGGACAGGCCCGGAAAGACAGGAACCACGGAATGCGCACCGACACTGGCCAGGTCTTCAAACTCGAAGACTATCGCCCCAGCGACTATCTCATTCCGGAAACGAGCCTTGAATTCCGTCTTTCGCCGGGGGCGACGATCGTCACGGCAATTTTGACCGTCGAGCGCCGCGATGGCGTCACGGCCTCTGCGCCGCTTGTGCTGGACGGCGACGGGCTGACGCTCAGGCGCGTCGAGATCGACGGCAGGAAAGCCAAGCCGACGGATTTTGCCGTGACGCCCGACCGACTGACCATCCTCAAGCCCCCGGCCGCGCGTCGCTTTCGGCTGTCGATCGAGACCGAGCTGGTACCGTCGGGCAATGAAGCGCTGATGGGCCTCTACCGCTCAAGCAACGTCTATTGCACGCAATGCGAGGCAGAGGGCTTTCGCCGCATCACCTATTTCCTCGACCGCCCCGACATCCTTTCCGTCTACACCGTGCGGATCGAAGCCAGCCGCGACGAGGCACCGCTGCTTCTGTCCAACGGAAACCCGGTCGACAAGGGCGATCTCGGCGATGGCTGGCACTATGCCATTTGGCACGACCCCTTCCCCAAGCCATCCTATCTGTTCGCGCTGGTCGCCGGCAATCTCGGCCGGGTCGCCGACAGTTTCGTCACCATGTCCGGCCGCACGGTCGAGCTCGGCATCTATGTCGAGCCCGGCAAGGAGAAGCTCGCCGGCTACGCCATGGATGCCTTGAAGCGATCGATGCAGTGGGACGAGGAGGCATTCGGCCGCGAATACGACCTCGATGTCTTCAACATCGTCGCCGTGTCCGACTTCAACATGGGCGCGATGGAGAACAAGGGCCTCAACGTCTTCAACGACAAATACGTGCTGGCCGACCGGGAGACCGCAACGGACGCCGATTTCGCCAATATCGAGGCGATCATCGCGCACGAGTATTTCCACAATTGGACAGGCAACAGAATCACTTGCCGCGACTGGTTTCAGCTTTGCCTGAAGGAAGGGCTGACCGTTTATCGCGACCACGAATTCTCCGCCGACCAACGTTCCCGTGCGGTCAAGCGCATCGCCGAGGTGCGCACGCTGCGCGCTCATCAATTCCCCGAGGACCAGGGGCCGCTGGCGCATCCGGTCAGGCCGCGCCGCTATCGCGAGATCAACAATTTCTATACGGCGACCGTCTACGAAAAAGGCTCGGAGGTGGTGCGCATGATCCGTACCATCCTCGGGCCTGGTAACTTCCGCGCCGGCATGGACCTCTATTTCGAGCGGCACGACGGCACAGCGGCGACGATCGAGGATTTCCTGACAGTGTTCGAGGAGGTGTCCGGCCGCGACTTGTCGCAATTCGCGCTCTGGTACCATCAGGCCGGCACACCTAACCTGGCGGTGAGCTCGACCTATAACCGGGCGGAGCGGGAATTCACGCTGGAAATCGAGCAATCGGTGCCGCCGACCCCGTCGGAAAGCCGCAAACGGCTGATGCACATACCCCTCGCCTTCGGTCTGATTGGCGCCGGTGGCGAGCCGGTCGCCTATGACGCGGTCGACGGCGCCAGCGTCGAGGACGGCATCATCCACATCCGCAAGCGCCGGCATGTGGTGCGCTTCTCAGGTGTCGCCGAACGTCCGGCGGTTTCGCTGAACCGCGGCTTCTCGGCGCCGATAACGCTTGCCGTCGAGCAGAAGACCGATGACCAGTTCTTCCTTGCCGGCCATGACAGCGACAGCTTCTCGCGCTGGCAGACCTTCAACACTCTGCTTACGGATGCATTGATCCTGGCCTTCCGCCAGATTCTCGGCGGCGCTGAGCCTGGCTTCACCGCGCGACTGACCGAGCTTGCCGGCAGGATCGCGAGCGACGAGACGCTGGAGCCGGCCTACCGGGCGCTAGCGCTTTCCCTTCCGGGCGAGACCGACATAGCCCGCGACATCGGCAAGAACATCGAACCCAACGCCATCTTCGCTGCCCGCGAGGCGCTGGCGCTGGCAATCGCCAGGGCTAACCGCGATGCGTTCGCCGGCCTCTACGAGCGGCTTGCCGGCGCCGGCCCGTTCAGCCCGGACGCAACTTCCGCCGGACGGCGGGCGCTGCGTAACGTCATGCTCGACTATCTCTCTCTGCTGTCAGGCGGCGCCGGGCTTGCGGCGGAGCACTTCCGGTCGGCCACCAACATGACTGACCGCGCTGCGGCACTGACCGTGCTCGCGCATCGCCACCATGGTTCGCCGGAGGCAAACAAGGCACTGGCGGCTTTCGAAGAGACATATGCGTCCGACCCGCTGGTCATGGACAAATGGTTCCAGATTCAGGCCAGCGTACCCGGTCCGCAAGCGGTGGAGACGGTTCGCGCCCTGACCACGCATCCGGCCTTCTCGATGGCCAATCCGAACCGGGTGCGCTCGTTGATCGGCACATTCTCCAGTGCCAACCAGACCGGCTTCCACCGCGCCGACGGCGAAGGCTACCTATTCTTCACGCAGACCGTGCTCGAGGTCGAAAAACGCAATCCGCAGGTGGCGGCAAGGTTGGCAACGGCGCTCCGGTCGTGGCGTTCGCTCGAACCTGGCCGGCAGGCCAAGGCCAGGGAAGCGCTGCTTTCGATCGCCAATGCCGAAAACCTGTCGGCGGATTTAAGCGATATTGTCGAGCGTACGCTGGCGTGAGCCAGACCCAAGCGGCCACCATGGTGGTCGGCGGCAATGCCAAGGCAACGCCACCGGCCCGTCGGGCTGTGCCTCCGCTGCTCGAACGGATTCCCGCCTCCCTACGCGGATATTAACATGGCGATGCGATGCACGCCGACCTCGGCGCTCGTATTCGTCGCCTCGTCGGTCTTGCCCTTGGCGCAAGTGTACATGTCGCCTTCCTTGAGCTTGAACTCCTTGTCGGCCTTCTTGATCGTGAATTCGCCGGCAGTGACGGTGCATACCATGTCGTTGTCCATCACCATCGCCGGGGCATGTGCGCCGGGCTGAAACACGACATCGACGATTGAGATGCTTTTGTAGGCAGGAATGTCTGAGTTTCCCGTGCCGACTTCCACCACTCTGATGCCGGGCGCAATTTCCTTGCCCTCCTTCGGGCCGTATGTCTTGGTTTTTGCCGACGCCGCCAGGGCGAACAAAGGCGTTACCGCTGCCGCTGACACGCCGAGAGCAATTGCAGATCTGCGATTCATGCTTTCCTCCCAATGTGCAATCCCGCACGGAATATGCGTGATTTCTAATATTACTCCCTTTCAACGGTGATCGCCATCGCATGCCCTGCTCGGTTGGCAGAAAAGCCACTATTTTAGTCTATTTTTAATGTTTTTTCGCCGGGCCACTGGACAAGGCGAATCACCTTTGATTCTTTAATGACGATTCGGAAGTGCGGCGTTTGCCGGATCATCAGACAGCATAGGCAAATCGGGGAGTGCCATTTATGGCGAAGGCGGACGCGTGGGGCGCGCCCGGAGGGATAGCTTTTGCGCGTCGAGAGACGCCGCGAAGCGACGGCCTTGCCGGGAATGCGCGACTCATCGCCGAACCGGCCTACAAGCGGCTTCTGGCCGCCGAGCCATTGCTGCGCCGATCGATACCGGCTCTCATCGTCATCTTCCTGATCGCGATCGCGGCGCTGCGCGTCCTGTCGCTGATGAACGAACGCGACGATATCGAGCACAACGCCAAGGCGATCCTGATGCTGGCGTCCAGTCAACTGGCGAGTTCGCTGGCCATCACCTCCGACACCGCGCCGGGCGCCATCCAGGACCTGTTGGAAACGACCAGCCGCCAGGGCGCGATGAGCCGCGGCCACGTTCTTGTCGTCACCGACGGCGCCTTCAAGATCACCGCGGTGACGCCGCGCTCGATGTCCTGGCAAGGCCGTTCGCTGGACAGCCTCGCCCAGGGCGGCCAGCCTCTGTTCATGTTCGGCGACCGCGCCGGAGTGATGGAGGTCGATATTGGCGGGCAGGACTGGTATGCGGCGGTTAGCCTGGCGAACGGTCGCAAAGGCGCGGCAGCGGCGCTGGTGCCGCAGGACGCGGTTTTCGACGCCTGGCGCAAGACAGTCTCGCTGAACGTCACGCTGTTCGTACTGACGGCCGGCGTGCTGATCATCATCCTCTACGCCTATTTCGGCCAGGCGGCGCGCGCGCAGGCTGCCGACCGCATCTACCTCGAAGCGCATCAACGCATCGACATGGCGCTGGTACGCGGCCGCTGCGGCTTGTGGGACTGGGACATGGTGCGCGGCAAGATGTATTGGTCGCGCTCGATGTACGACATGCTGGGCTACGAGCCATGCGACACGATGCTGTCCTTCGGCGAGGTCGACGAGATCATCCACCCCGACGATGGCGATCTTTTCCAACTCGCCAACAAGATAGTCGCGCGCGAGATCGATCATATCGATCAGGTGTTCCGGATGCGGCATGCCGACGGGCAGTGGGTGTGGATGCGCGCAAGGGCGCAGGTCATGGATCCGGAAGTGCCCGAAATCCAGTTGATCGGCATCGCTGTCGACGTCACCGAGCAGCGTCACCTGGTGCTTCGTTCCGAGGCAGCCGATCTGCGCCTGAGGACGGCGATCGAGAACATCAACGAGTCCTTCGTGCTGTGGGATGCCGCCGAGCGGCTGATCATGTGCAATTCCAAATACCAGAAGGACAATGGCCTTTCGGACCGTGACGTGATGCCAGGCGCCGTGCGCGCCACGCTGGAAGAGCGCATGCTCGCTTTCGCTTCCGACCGGCGGCTTGCCAACAGCAATGGGCCGCAGGGCGGCGCGACTTTCGAACGGCAGCTGGCCGACGGCCGCTGGTTGCAGGTCAACGAACTCCGAACCCGCGACGGCGGGATTGTCTCGGTCGGATCCGACATCACCCAGATCAAGCTGCATCAGGAGAAGCTGGTCGACAGCGAGCGCCGGCTGATGGCGACCATCCACGATCTCAGCCTCGCCCGCCGGGCCGAAGAGGAGCGCGCGCGCGAACTGGTCGAGCTCAACCGCAAATATATGAAGGAAACCGAGCGAGCCGAAGCGGCGAACCGAGCCAAGTCCGAATTCCTGGCCAACATGTCGCATGAATTGCGCACGCCCTTGAACGCCATCATCGGCTTCTCCGAGCTGATGGAACAGGGGCTGTTCGGCCCGCTGGGATCGGAGCGCTACGAGGAATACGCCACCGACATCAACAGCAGCGGCAAATATCTCTTGGGCGTCATCAACGACATTCTCGACATGTCGAAAATCGAGGCCGGCCAATTCTCGCTCGACCGCGAAGAGATCGATCTCGGCCCGCTGATCAGCGAGACGGTCAGGGTCGTGTCGCTGCAGGCCGCACAGAAGGCGATCACCGTCGAGACCCGCATCGCAGACGCGCTGACGCTGTTCGCCGACCGCCGCGCGATCAAGCAGATCGTCATCAACCTTTTGTCCAACGCAGTGAAATTCACCGGCCAGGGCGGCCACATATCGGTCAGGGCACGCAACACCTCAGGCGCGCTGGTGCTGACGATCGAGGACAATGGCTGCGGCATCCCGAAGGAGGCGCTCGGCAAGCTCGGACGGCCCTTCGAACAGGTGCAGAACCAGTTCTCCAAGAGCCATGCCGGGTCCGGCCTCGGACTCGCCATCTCGCGCTCTCTGGCCGAACTGCAAGGCGGTGCCCTGAAAATCCGCTCAACCGAAGGTGTCGGCACGATCGTGTCGGTGCGCATTCCGGTGAAGAAGGCGACCCCCGTGGTCAAGGTCGCAGCTTGAGCAACGGACTCCGGCGACGTCGCCGAAGCCCGTGCCGGAAGGCGTTATTGCATGCTGTCGTCGTCGCCTTCGTCATCCCACTGACGGTGTAGGCCAAAGCGGCCGCCCTTTGGCAGTTCACCCCTCTTGATCTTTCCGTCATTGTTCTTGTCGAGCAGGGCAAAGAGCTTCTTGTCGCGACTGGCGATGTCGTTCGTCGTCAGTGTAGCGTCGCCCTTGGTGTCGTAACGCGCGATGATGCGCCTGGCCATGCGCTCGAAGCGCGCCTTTTCCAGCGCGGCGGCGAGCTGCTCCACCGTGAGCTTGCCGCCATTGTCGGCAACCAGCTTCTTCAACCGCGAATCCATGACGCTTGAGAACTGGTCGAAGCTGATGGTGCCGTCATTATCTTTGATCGCCTTGTTGAGGCGCATCATCGTGCGCTCACGCATGTTTGCGCTGTCGATGTTCTCGGCATAGGCCGCAGTGCCGACGGCTCCTGCCAACGCGATGAAGGCGAATGCGAGCTTGGTTGTCTTTCTCATGGTCTTCTCCTGTTGCATCGTCACCCCCGATGCGATCCGCACGGCAATTGATCACGGCCGCCGGGCACGAAGCAGAAGGTCGAAATCCTTCCTGACCTTCCGCGACGTCTCCTTGAGATGTGCTTCCAGCACACCGAAATCCGGCAAGTCGGTAACCGCCAGAAGCAGATCCGAAAGCCCCGGCGGCACATCGTCCCGCTCGAACTGCCCCGTGAGGCAAAGCCTGATCATTTGGGTCAGCGCCAGATAGAGCCGGTAGGCCTCGCCAAGCTCGTCCCTGATATCGGCGGCTGCGAATTGTGGCGCAAGGCGCGACAACACCTCCGCGGTTGCCGTGACCCTGCGGCCGGGTTCGACATTGCCCGTGACGACGGCCACCTGGGCGATGAATTCGAGATCGATCAGGCCGCCGGCAATGAGTTTGATGTCCCAGAGGTCGCGCGGCGGCTTTTCCTTCTCGATCATGGCGCGCATGTCGGACGCTTCCGCTTTCACCTTTGCTGCGTCGCGCGATTGCCCGAGCACCGCCGCAACGTCGGCTTCGACCTCGGCACAGAGCCTGGCATCTCCGGCAATGGCGCGCGCCCGCGACAGCGCCATGTGCTCCCAGGTCCAGGCCTCCTGGCGCTGGTATTTTTTGAAGGCATCGATGTGGGTGGCCACCGGCCCCTTGTTGCCGGACGGACGCAGCCGCAGGTCGAGTTCATAGAGCACGCCTTCCGCGGTCGGCGCGGAAACGGCGGAAATGAGGCGCTGCGTCATCCTGGTGTAGTAATGCGAGGGCGCCAGCGGCTTTTCACCGTCGGATTCCTCGGCGTCCGCATTGTGATCGTAGAGCAGGATGAGGTCGACATCCGACCCCGCCGTCAATTCACGGCTGCCGAGCTTACCCATGCCGAGCAGCGAAACCACGCCGCCGGCGATTGTGCCGTGGCGCGCCTCGAATTCGGCCATGACCGCGCGCAACGCGGCCGCGATGGTGAGGTCGGCCAGATCAGAAAAGGCGTGGCCGGCACGGGCCGGATCGATCGAGCCGGCGAGCAGCCGCACGCCGATCAGGAATTTCTGCTCGGAGGCAAAGATGCGCAGACGATCGAGAGCGTCCTCATAGGCGCGGTCGCCTTCGAGGAACGCGGTAAGCCGTGCAGATAGATAGCCACGATCCGGCAATTCGGTGAGAAGAGCGGGATCGAGCAGCCCATCGAACACATGTGGACGGCGCGTGATGATCGCGGCCAGACGGGGTGCTGCGCCCATGATCGTCGCCATAAGCTTCAGCAGCGCCGGATTGGACTGGAGCAGCGAGAAGAGCTGGATGCCGGCAGGCAGGCCGGCGAGGAACTCGTCGAAACGGATCAACGCCTCATCGGCCCGGCGCGTCTGGCCGAAAGCCTTGAGCAGCGCCGGCGTCAGTTCCGTCAACCGTTCGCGCGCCTCAGCCGACCGGGTGACACGGTAGCGGCCGAAATGCCAGCCGCGGATCACCCGGCAGATGTCGCTCGTTCGCTGGAAGCCGAGACCATGCAAGGTCTGCAGCGTATCGGGGTCGTCGACGTCGCCGGTGAAAACCAGATTGCCGATGCCTGCCGAAAGCTCCGGCGCGGTTTCGAACAGCGCCGCGTAGTGACGTTCGACCTGCTGGAGCGAGGCGCGGAAGCCCAGGGAAAAAGCAGCCGCGTCGGCGAAGCCCAACATGCGCGCGATTCGCTCCAGCCCTTCATCATCCTCCGGCAGGGTGTGCGTCTGCTCGTCGGCCACCATCTGGATCGCATGCTCGACCCGACGCAGGAACCAATATTGCCGGGCCAGTGCATCGCGTGCCTCGGCGGTGATCCAGCCGCGCGCGGCCAGCTGGCCGAGCATCGGCACGGTCTCGCGGCCGCGCAGTTCCGGGAACCGGCCGCCGGCGATGAGCTGCTGCGTCTGGACGAAGAATTCGATCTCGCGGATGCCGCCGCGCCCGAGCTTGACGTTGTGGCCCTTGACCGCGATCTCGCCATGGCCCTTGTGGGCGTGGATCTGGCGTTTGATCGAGTGGACGTCGGCGATCGCGGCATAGTCCATGTATTTGCGCCAGATGTAAGGTTGGAGCTCCTTGAGGAAAGCGGCGCCGGCGTCCAGATCGCCGGCCACAGGACGCGCCTTGATCATGGCGGCGCGCTCCCAGTTCTGGCCGCGCGCCTCGTAGTAGCGCAGCGCCGCCTCGACCGGGATCGCCAGCGGGGTCGAACCGGGATCGGGACGCAGCCTGAGGTCGGTGCGGAAGACATAGCCATGTTCGGTGCGGTCCTGCAGGATGCGCACCAGACGGCGCGTCAGCCGCGAAAACAACTCCGTCGCATCGAGCGGATCGACGACGGCCGGCGCTTCCGGGTCGAAGAAGACCACAAGGTCGATGTCGGAGGAAAAATTGAGCTCATGCGCCCCAAGCTTGCCCATGCCGAGCAGGATCCAGCCCGACCGGTCCGAGGGATTGGCGGGATCCGGCAACTTCAGCTTGCCCTGGTCATGCACGTCGCGCAGCAGGAAATCGACGGCGGCGCGCGTGCACGCATCGGCAAGGTCGCTCAACCGCCGCACAGTAAGCGAGGTCTCGGCCTCGGCGGCCAGATCGGCCAGCGCGATCAGGAAGTGCGCATCGGCCTTCCATTGCCGCAGTTCCATCATCAATCTGGATTCGGAGATCGCCTCGGAAAACGATGCCTGGTCGATCGCCGCGATGATCGCCTTCAGCCGGGCCTCGACCGGCTGGTCGAAAAGCCCATCCAATATCTGCGGCCGGCGACGCGCCATGTCACGCAGGAACGGCGACAGGTCGAAGACGGCGGCCAGGAAGTCCTGCGCCTCACCCGTTCCAGCCAGGAATTTCGCCAGCCGCGTCAACCCTTCTTCGCGTGCCAAGGTGGCGATCTCGGCCAACTCCTGCCGGGCCCGGCTGTCGTCCAGAGGAGCAAGCCTTGCCGCCGGCTTCAACAGCCAGTCCCTCGCCATCCGCTTTGCAGCCGCCGTCATCAATGATCCTCCCGCGCGGGAAAACTCATGACCACCGATAATCCGGGATTACCAGGCAACAGATCAAGCCGGCCATAGTGGAATGTCATGACCGCCTTGGCGAGGCTGAGGCCAAGCCCGGAACCTGGCTGGGAACGGCTCTTCTCGAGCCGCACGAACCGTTCCGTCGCCCGGGCGCGATCGGCATCGTCCGGGATGCCCTGGCCGTTGTCGGCGACGACAAGCCTGATTTCGCCATGCATGCGTTCGAGCGTCACGCGAACCGCCGGCTTGGAGGTGGAATCGATCGAGTACTTGATCGCATTGTCGACGATGTTGGACAGCGCCTGGCCGATCAGCTCGCGGTTGCCGTCGACAAGGAATGCGCCATTGACCGCGGCTTCGAGCGAAACGCCAGCCTCTTCCGCCACCGGCTCGTAGAGTTCGGCGACATCGCGCACGGCCGCGGCCAGATCGACGCGACTGGTGCTTTCGGAGGAATAACCCGCCTCCAGTCGGGAGATCATCAGGATGGCGTTGAAGGTCTTTATGAGCTGGTCGGACTCGGCGATGGTGCCTTCCAGCGCCTGGCGGTAGTCCGATGTCTTGTGCTTGCCCGAAAGCGTCGCCTCGGCGCGGTTCCGCAGCCGGGTCAGCGGCGTCTTTAGGTCATGCGCGATGTTGTCGGAAACCTGCTTCAGCCCCTCGTTGAGCGTGGCGATCCTGGCCAGCATGGCGTTGAGGTTCTCGGAAAGCCGGTCGAATTCGTCACCGGCGCCGGTCACCGGCAGCCGGCCCGAAAGATCGCCGCCCATGATGCGGCGGCTGGCTTCCGAAACGCCATCGATGCGCTTCAGCGCGGCGCGGCCGACGAAGAACCAGATCAACAGCCCGCCCAGCCCCATCATGCCGAGCGCCAGCATCAGGGAGCGGCGGATGACGGCGCGGAACCGCTCAGGTTCGCCGAGATCGCGGCCGACCAGCATGATCATCTGGTTCGGCAGGCGCAGCACCAGGGCGATCGCATTGTGGCCCTTCTCGCCTTCGGACCGGACTGCCGTATCGCCGGCCTGGGGCGTGGCCTGATCGGAAGGTGTGCTGCGCTGCCGGTCGAGTTCGCCTTCGCCGAAACGGCGGTAGGAGAACGGCTCGGTCGTCCAGCCCTCGGTTTCGATGACGCCCGGCTCCAGGCTCTGCACGTTGCCGGTCAGGATCTGACCGTTGGTGTCGGCGATCAAATAGAGATTGGCGCCGGGCTGGCGCGAGCGGGCCTCGACCACGCGGACCAGCACCGGCAGGCCGCCGCGCTGATAGGCGCGGGCAAGGCCGAGCACCTCGTCATTGATGGTCTCCTGCGTCTGCGCGGTCAGCATGCGCGCCGACAGCGAGGTCATGTAGAGGACAAGCAGCACGGCGCAGAGTGCGAAGAGCAGAAGATAGAGCGCCGAGAGCCGCGCAGCCGTCGTCTTCATGATGGCGGGCACGGAAAGGGCCATGCCGCCGCCTAACCGGCCCTAAGCATGTAGCCGGCGCCGCGAATCGTATGCAGGATGGGCTTGTCGAAGCCTTTTTCGATCTTGCCGCGCAGTCGCGAGACATGGACGTCGATGACGTTGGTCTGCGGATCGAAATGATAATCCCAGACATTTTCGAGCAGCATGGTGCGCGTCACCACCTGGCCGGCATGGCGCATCAGATACTCGAGCAGGCGGAACTCGCGCGGCTGCAAAGTGATCTCGCGTCCGGCGCGTTTGACCGAATGCGAAAGCCGGTCGAGTTCGAGATCGCCGACGCGGTAGACGGTTTCGGCTTCCTTGGCGCTGGCCCGGCGGTTCAGCACCTCGACGCGGGCGAGCAGCTCGGAAAAGGCATAGGGCTTGGTCAGATAATCGTCGCCGCCGGCGCGCAGGCCGGTAACCCGGTCGTCGACCTCGCCGAGCGCCGACAGGATCAGCACCGGCGTGGTGTTGCCCCTGGAGCGCAGGCCGGCGATGACGGACAGGCCGTCGCGGCGCGGCATCATCCGGTCGATGACCATCACGTCGTAGTCGCCGGCATCGGCGAGCGCGAAGCCGGTCTCGCCGTCACCCGCCACATGCGCGGTGTGGCCGGCCTCGGTAAAAGCTTTCTGCAGATAATCCGCAGCCTCGCGATCGTCCTCTATGACGAGAATCTTCATAGGGCCGTTATACGCGATTTCGCTGGAAGATTGAGTAGCCGGCATCTGCATTTTAGCCTTCGCCAAAGCGCATCGCGATCAAGATGATCCAGGCCGCGCGCGATAAAGTCTTGGTTCTCTGGTGTCACTGTCCCAGACATGCTGCCGGCATGCCGTTGCCACCAAAGCGCTCCGCTTGTTCGCTCAAGCCTGAGCGCATGGTCCGCGGGCGGAGTGCGGCAGCGGGCGATGGGAAGCCCGCTGCCGCCGGAGGGGAGCACGATGACTGACTAACGCGCTCGGCTCCATACTTTCCCGTGCGGCGTCTCGGGGGTGTTTGACACCGCCGCGCCGGAAAGTCGTTGTCAGCCCTTGGCGACGGGCAGCGCCACGAAGCGGTTGTTGTCGTCGCGGGTAATCTGCATCAGGACAGCCTTGCGCCCGGATTTCACCGCTTCATCCATGGCCTTGGTGACGTCGTCGGTGCCGTTGACTTCCGTCGAATTGACCGCGGTGATGACGTCGCCCGGCTGGATGCCGCGGTCGGCGGCATCGCTGTCGGGATCGACATCGGTCACCACCAGGCCCTTGCCGTTCTCGGATTTGGTGACGGTCAGACCGAGATCGGCGAGCGTATCGGCCTTGGCCGGAGCCGCCGGCTTGTCGTCGGCCGAGGCCTGCTTGTCGCTTGAAGGCAGCTTGCCGAGCTCGACCTTGACGCTCTGGCTCTTGCCGTCGCGCCAGACCGTGACGTCAACCGACTTGCCCGGCGAATAGGCGCCGATCAGGCGGGCGAGCTCCTTCGGCGAAGCAACATCCTTGCCGTCGACCTGGGTGATCACGTCACCGGCGGTGATGCCGCTCTTCTTGCCGGGGCCGTCGTCCTGAGCGCTGGATACCAATGCGCCGTTGTTGGACTTCAGGCCGAGCGATTCGGCGATGTCTGATGTGACCGGCTGGATCTCGACGCCGAGCCAGCCGCGCTGCACGGCACCGCTCTTCATCAGATCCTCGACGACCTGCTTGGCGGTCGAGGCAGGAATGTCGAAGGCGATGCCGACGCTGCCGCCGGAAGGCGAGAAGATGGCGGTGTTGATGCCGACCACCTGACCGCTGAGGTTGAAGGTCGGGCCGCCGGAATTGCCGCGGTTGACCGACGCGTCGATCTGGATGAAATCGTCATAGGGACCGGCGCCGATGTCACGGCCGCGCGCCGAGACGATGCCGGCGGTGACGGTGCCGCCGAGACCGAAGGGGTTGCCGACGGCCACGACCCAATCGCCGACCCGAACCTTGGAGTCATCCGCGAAGTCGACATAGGTAAATTTGCCGCCACCCTCGACCTTGAGCACCGCGAGGTCGGTGCGCGGGTCGGTACCGACCAGTTTGGCGTCGAGTTCCTTGCCGTCATTGGTCACCACGGTGAAGGCGGTGCCCTCTTCGACGACATGGTTGTTGGTGACGAGATAGCCATCCTCGGAGATGAAGAAGCCCGACCCTTGGGCCACCGGGCGCGGCTCGCCGTGGCCGCGGTCACGATGCCCGAACCGGCGGGGACCGTCGTCGTTCTGGCCCTGATCGCCAAAGCCGCGGAATTCCTTGAAGAAGCGGCGCAGCTGCGGATTGTTGGGCAAATTGTCGAAGCCGTCCTGGTCGTCGGAACCGTCATCGGCCGTGGGCTGGACCTTGGCCTTGACCTTGACGCTGACCACGGCGGGCGAAACGCGCTCGACGACATCGGCGAAGCTGGGGACCTGCGGCGCCTCGACACGCACGGCATCGGCCAGAACGGGGCTGGTCCCGCTGGTCAACGCGCCAACGCCTATCGCGCCGGCAACGGCGACGGAAGCGACGGCAGCCAGAAGACGCTTGCGGGTGCGGGAATATGAATTGGGAGCAATAGTCATGGGGTCTCGTATCCTCTTTTCGAAGGGACGCGCCTTGTCGGCATCCTGGGAAGAGAATTAGAGCGGCGTACATTACGACGTCATTTCCGACGCATGAAACTTTGGTAATGTTGGCGAATAACCGCCTGCACTCAATCGCGGCGCAGGATCGCCTCTAGTGCCGCCCGCTCGTCGGCGGAGAGGGATTTCGTCGCCAGTGTCCGGCGCGATCTGGCGTTGAGCACGATAAACAGGCCACCGGCCAAAAGCAGGAGCACCGGCGTGCCCCAAAGCAGAGCGTTGCGCAGGTCGAAGCGCGGCTTCAGCAGCACGAACTCGCCGTAGCGTGAAACCACATAGTCCATCACCTGCTTGTCGGTATCGCCAGCGACCAGGCGCTGGCGCACCAGAACGCGCAGGTCACGGGCAAGGTCGGCATCGGATTCATCGATCGACTGGTTCTGGCAGACCATGCAGCGCAGCCCTTCCGACAGCGCTCGCGCCCTCGCTTCCAGCGTCGGATCGGCAAGCATCTCGTCGGGCTTCACCGCCAGCGCCGTGCCTGCAAAGGACAGCGCCAGCACTATCACGAGCGACGCGATGGACAACTTCGCCTTCATGGCAGGCCCGCGGGGCTCATGGCGCCCGTCTGCTTGCGACGGCGCGAGGGTGCGCCGACGCGCAGGCGCCTGTCCATCAGCGACATGGCCGCACCAACCATCATGACCAGGCCACCGCCCCAGATCAGCGTCACCAGCGGCTTCCACCACAGACGCACCACGACCGATCCGTCATTGCCCTCGTCGCCGAGCGAAATATAAAGCTGCGAAAGGCCCATCGTCCTGATGCCGGATTCCGTCGTCGTCGTCTGGCGTACCGGATAGAAGCGCTTGGCCGAGCTGATTTCGCCAACGGGACTGCCGCCGACACCGATCAGCTCGAAGCGGCCGCGATCCTCGCTGTAATTCGGTCCCTGCGCCGGATGGAGCCCGACGAAACGCAGAGTGTGGCCCGACAATTCGACGGTTTGCCCGGCATGCATCGACAGGATTTTCTCGGTGCCGAAGCAAAGCGTGCCGACAATGCCAAGCGTGGTCAGGCCAAGACCGAGGTGGGCAAGCGCGGTGCCGAAGACCGAACGCGGCAGGCCGAGCAGGCGCCTGACCATGACCTTCGCGGCCACATTGCCGAACCCCGCCTTGACGGCGAGGTCGGTGAGAGCGCCGAGGACCAGCCAGACGGCAAGACCCACGCCAAGGGCTGCGAATACCGAAGCGCCGTCGATGAACAGGGCGGTGACCAGCATTGCCAGGAGCGCCGCCGCGAACGCCGCCATCAGGCGCTGCGCGACGGCGAAGATGTCGCCGCGCTTCCAGGCCAGCAGCGGCCCGAACGGAACCATGGCCAGCAACGGCACCATGAGCGGTCCGAAGGTGAGGTCGAAGAACGGCGCGCCGACCGAAATCTTGTCGGCCGAAAGGGCCTCGACGGCCAGCGGATAGAGTGTGCCGACGAGTACGGTGGCGGTGGCCGTGGTCAGGAACAGATTGTTCAGCACCAGCGCGCCTTCGCGCGAAACCGGATGAAAGAGGCCGCCGGCCGTCAGCCTCGAGGCACGCACCGCAAACAGCGTCAATGATCCACCGATGAACAGCGTCAGTATGCACAGGATGAAGATGCCGCGCGTCGGATCGGTGGCGAAGGCATGCACCGAGGTCAGGACGCCCGAACGCACCAGGAAGGTGCCGAGCAACGACAGCGAAAAGGTCAAGATGGCGAGCAGCAGCGTCCAGATCTTCAGCGCCGAACGCTTTTCCATGACAATAGCCGAATGGAGCAGCGCGGTGCCCGCCAGCCACGGCATGAAGGAGGCGTTCTCGACCGGATCCCAGAACCAGAAGCCGCCCCAGCCGAGTTCGTAATAGGCCCAGTACGATCCCATGGCGATGCCGCCGGTCAGAAACATCCAGGCGACCAGCGTCCACGGCCGCACCCAGCGCGCCCAGGACGCATCGATGCGTCCGTCGATGAGGGCGGCTACCGAGAAGGAGAAACAGATCGAAAACCCGACATAGCCGAGATAGAGCAACGGCGGGTGAACGGCCAGGCCGAGATCCTGCAGGATGGGATTGAGATCGCGCCCTTCGATGGGCGCCGGCGACAGCCTGGCGAAGGGATTGGACGTCGCCAGGATGAACAGGAAGAATGTCGCGCCGATCGCACCCTGCACGGCAAGCACGTTGGCGCGCAGCGTCGCCGGCAGGTTGGAGCCGAAGGCGGCGACCAGCGCACCGAAGAAGGTCAGGATCAGCACCCAGAGCAGCATCGAGCCTTCGTGGTTGCCCCAGGTTCCAGTGATCTTATAGATCATCGGCTGCAGCGAATGGGAATTTTCCCAGACGCTGGCGACCGAGAAATCGGAACTCGCATACGCGGTGACCAGTGCGGCGAAGGACAGCGCCGTCAAAGCAAAGCCGGTGATCGCGACGGGAGCACCGACCGCCATCAGACGCTGATTGTTGGCGCGGGCGCCGAACAGCGGCACCACCGTCTGCACCAGAGCCAGCGCGAAGGCCAGGACAAGCGCGAAATGTCCGGTCTCAACCATGATCGCCACCCCGGCTATATCGAGCCTGCCTATTCACTCTTGCTCTCCTGCCAAACGCCCTTGGCCTTCAGCCCATCGGCCACCTCCTTGGGCATGTAGCGCTCGTCGTGCTTGGCCAGAACGCTGTCGGCCACAAAGACGCCATCCGGGCCGAACGTTCCCTCGGTGATGACCCCCTGCTCCTCGCGAAATAGGTCAGGCAGGATGCCTGTATAGGTGACCTTGACCGATTTATGGGTATCGGTCACCGAAAACGCCACTGTCGCCCCCTGCCCGCGCTGGATCGTGCCTTTTTCCACCAGGCCGCCCAGCCTGATGCGCTGGCCCGGCTGCACCGTCGCCGTGGCCAGATCGGCGGGCATGTAGAAATAGGACGCCTTCTGGCCGAGCGCATAAAATGTCAGGCCGGTGGCGGCGCCGAGGAAGGCCAGGCCGCCCGCGATCACCGACAATCGTTTCTGTTTGCGCGTCATTGTACGGTCCAGCCCTATTGCGTCGCCGTCAGGCCGAGCGAAGCGGCAAAAGCGGTGAATTTCCTGGCTTCGTCACTGTCGGCTCCAAAGACGGCAATAGCGCGGCTCAGCGCCTCGCGCGCCTGGTCGGCCTTGCCCAGCACGATGTAGGAACGAACGAGCCGCATCCATCCTTCCGGGTCGCGCGGATTCTGCCGCAGCTTCTCGTCGAGCCCGGCGACCATGGTGTTGATCATAGCTTCCCTGTCCTGCGGCGACATCGATGAAGCGGCATCGATATCGCCCGCGGTCGGTCCGTTTGCCGGCTCGCTCGAAGCGACGCCTGCATTGCCGGCGCCGGAACTGCCGGACTTGGCCAGCGCCTGCTCGATCGCGCCGCGCCATGGCGAATCCTTCGGCAGCGTGCCCAGCATCGCCTGCCAGGCCGCGGCCGCCTCCTTGCTGCGGCCCTCCTGCGCCAGGGCCATGGCCAGGTAGAAGCCGGCCTTGGCATTGGCGGGGTCAAGCTTCAGGGCCGCCTCGAAGGCCTCCTGGGCATCCGCCGAAACGATGCCGCCGGCCGCACTGGCGATCGCCTCGCCGAGACCGGCTCGGCGAACGGCGCTGTCGCCGTCGAGGCGAATGGCGTTGCGATAGGCGGCGACCGCGTCGGAAAAGCGCTGCATGCGCAGATAAACCGGCGCCAACACGTCCCATCCCCTGCCGTCGGACGGATTGGCGGTAAGGTGGGCTTCGGCGCGAGCCACAAGTTCGTCGACCGAGCTGTCGGCCGGATTCTTGGCCAGGCGCTCGCTGAGCGGCTGCGAGGGCAGATCGGGCGAGCCGATATTGATGTACAAGCCCCAACTGACCAGCGGCACCGCCAGCACGGCCGCGGTGGCGACAAGCCGCGTCGCGACGGATGTGCGTCCGACGGATGCGCTGCCGGCCTGGTCCGTATTGTCGAGGCGAAGGATGCGCCGGGCGATCTCGGCGCGCGCCTCATCGGCTTCGGCAGGCTTGATCAGCCCTCGGGCGGCATCGCGGTCGAGTTCGGACAGTTGATCGCGATAAACTTCCAGATCGTGCTCGCCGCTTGAAGACGCGCTTCTGGCGCCACCGGCCAGCGGCAGCAGCACCGCCAGGCTGGCGCCCAGCGTCAGGATTGCGGCTATGACCCAGAACAGCATGGTTCTTCCAATAACGGCATAGCCTTGCCCTGCCAACACAAGCATACTGCGACGCTTTGACGGCGGGCGCGCTGCATATCCTTCATCGACATCAATCGGCCGGGTCCGAAATGGACCGGCTAGGCCGTCAGGTGAGCGGCGTCCAACTGCCATCGGCGTTGCGGCAAGCCGTTCCACGCGCCGTGACGCCTGCCCCGCCAGTAAAGACGGTCTGCGTATACTGGCGGCAGTCCTGTGAGCCGACGCGGTAGGGTTGAGCCGGAACCACTTCGCCATAGCGGGACGCCTGGGTGCCCTTCCACGTCACCTTCTGGCCGCTCGTGGTGTATTCGAGCGCCTTGTATTCCGCCTCGAGCGCGCTGCGCTTTTCGGCGTCGCTAAGCCCGCTGCCGATCGACCCGCCAATGAGGCCACCGCCCATTGCAGAGATAATCGTCGTGGCGACTTTGCCGCTGCTGGGTGGCGTGGAGGCCGGCGTCGCAGCGATGGTGGGAGCCTTGCCGCCCAATGTGGTGCAGCCGGAAACGGCCATCAATGCGGAAACAAGTGCGACGCTAATCTTCATGCCAACAACCGGTTTTCTTGAGCTGGAGCCTGTCATGGATGAGCCGGGGGCCGCGTCATCGGAGAAGTCGGCGAGCCTATAATGTTGATATTTGTCGGAAATTTGGCCGTTGGGCCCGCTTCGGAGCCAATCGGTGCGCCGCCATAACATGCCCAGTCCGTCAATGTCGATCGGCCGGGGAAAGGCATCACTGAAGGCTCCGCAATCGCACTACCGCCTTCAATCCGCCCATGCCGGACCGTTCGAGCAGCAGTACGCCTCCATACTCGTTGACGAGGTCGGCGACAATGGCCAAGCCGAGACCCGTGCCCGGCTTGGTCTCGTCCAGGCGTCGTCCGCGTTTCAACGCTTCGCGCGCTTTTTCCTCGGGTATGCCCGGTCCGTCGTCTTCGATGGCGATCTCGAATATGTTGTCGTCCTTGTCACCCACGGGAACGACGGAGACCGAAACCGCGCTCTTCGCCCATTTCATCGCGTTTTCGAGCAGATTGCCGAGCAACTCCTCGAGGTCCTCGCGCTCGCCGGCAAAGACGATCTCCATCGGCGGCAGCGACAACGACAGGTTGGTCTGCGGATTGAGCTTCTGCAAGACCCTGACCATGCGCTGCACCAACGGCGTTATCGGTGTGCGATAGACGACGCTGTCGCGCTGCGCCGCGACGCGGGCGCGCTGGAGATAGTGATCGACCTGCTTCTGCATGGAAGCGGCCTGTTCGGCGATCAGTTGCCCCTTGGCGCCGCCAAGCGCCCGCCCCTCGTTGAGCAGCACCGCCAGCGGCGTCTTCAGGGAATGGGCGAGATTGCCCACCTGAGTGCGCGAGCGCTCGACGATACGCCGATTGTTCTCGATCAAGGCATTGGTTTCGTTGGCAAGCGGTTCAATCTCGGCTGGAAACTGGCCGTCAAGCCTTTGCGCGGTGCCTTCGCGCACCATGGCGAGCGCATTCCTGACCCTTCGCAGTGGCTGCAGGCCGAGCAGGATGGCAATGGCGTTGATGGCGATCATGCCGACGCCGAACAGGGAAAGGTAGGTCAGGAGGCGGCGCTGGAAGGTGGCGATCTCCTGTTCCAGTTCGGTCTTGTTGCCCATGACGCGAAAGCGGGCGGCGCGATTCTTGGCATCGAGAACGAATTCGCTCTCGAACACGACCAACTCCTCGCCATCGATGCCTTGCGCCGCGTAGCTGCGCTGGAAATTGGCGTTGAAGGGAACGTCCGCCACGTCGGGCGACGGGATCGTCCGGGTCATCGACGATGAGTGGAGATTGCCGTGCACGCCTTCCGAGGCGGGTTCGACGGACCAGTACCAGCCCGAATTCGGTTCCGAGAAGCGGAGGTCGCCGAGATCCGGAGCGCCGGTGAGCGCGCCGGTATCGGAAATGCCGATGGAGCCGATCAGGTTGAACAGATGCGCAGAAAGCAGGCTGTCGAAACCGCGCTCGCTGGCCTGGCGGTAGAGCGTGGTAATGAGGGTGAAAATGACGATGAGGGTCAGGATCGCCCAGACCGTGGAAAAGGCGATGACGCGGAACGTCAGCGAGCGCGGCCACAAGCGCAGCGAGAGCCGCTTGCTCACGGTTGGGTTGGTAGGGAGCGGTTCCGCCTTACGCCTCCGGCTCACGCATGCGATAACCCATGCCGCGCACGGTTTCGATCATGTCGATGCCCATTTTCTTACGGAGCCGCCCGACAAACACCTCGATCGTGTTGGAATCGCGATCGAAATCCTGGTCGTAGAGATGCTCTACCAGTTCGGTCCGCGAGACGACCTCGCCCATGTGATGCATCAGGTAGGCAAGCAGGCGGAACTCATGCGATGTCAGCTTCAACGGCACGCCGGCGACATCGGCCTTCGAGGCCTTGGTGTCGAGGCGCAGCGGCCCGCAGGTCAGTTCGGATGAGGCGTGGCCGGCGGCGCGGCGGATCAGCGCCCTGACCCGCGCCAGGACCTCCTCGATATGGAACGGCTTGGTGACATAGTCGTCCGCGCCGGCGTCGATACCGGAGACCTTGTCGCTCCAGCGGTCGCGGGCGGTCAGGATCAGCACCGGCATCTTGCGGCCGCCGCGCCGCCAGCGCTCGACCACGCTGATGCCGTCCATTTGCGGCAGGCCGATGTCGAGCACGACCGCGTCATAGGGCTCGGTGTCGCCGAGGAAATGGCCCTCCTCACCGTCATACGCCCGATCGACGACATAGCCTGCGTCGACCAGCGCATCCGATATCTGCCGGTTGAGATCCTTGTCATCCTCGACGACCAGTACGCGCATGCGGGGACCACTGCCTGTTGACCGATGGCTTCCAGCTATAGGCCGATTCCGCCGGTCTGGGAAACGATGGGGTCAGTTCTGCGGGACGACAATCTCGGAGCGGCGCGGACGCTGCCCATCCTTGCCGGGGACAAGCACGACGATGACGCAGACCGGCTGCCCACCTCGCGTCGACTGCGAAGCCTTGGCAAGGGTCCCGCCATTCTGCTCGGCCACCTGCTGGCCGATCGCGTAGCAGTCGGCCGCCGCCACGACGACCGGTTCATCCTGCGCGGCTGCCGGCGCTGCGCTTGCCGGCGCCGCAATCAGCCCGGCGCAGAGCGCCAGGGTCGCGGTTCGGAAATGGGAGCGGAGCGTTCTCATGGCCAGCGTTGTAACGCATCGGCGCTGAACGTGAAATGAACGGTGATCGCCGCTGAAACCATGCTCGCCACACCCCTGCAACGCGAGACAAACAATTGAGATTTCATCGCCCAACTCGATGAAACCCATGAAGTTCCAGTCTAGACTCCGTTTCGTTCATATTGAAAGCGCGCGTCAGGCGTTTTCCTGGGTCAGCGCCCGAAAACGCAGCAGGCCGTGATGAACAAGCAGTTCCTCGTCATAGCGTGCCTCACTGAATTCAAGCGACAGGCGTGTCTGGCCGCGAGCGCCGACCTCCAGCACCGCGTCGGCAAGGCGGGCCTCGATGGCATCCATGATGGCGCGCGTTTCGGCGTCGCCATGGGCTTTCGACCAAACATGCAGCGTAATTAGTTGATCGTCGCTGTTCTCGGCGCCAGTGTCCCAGTCAAAGGCGCAGGTCTGGCCGCATGTCACATAGGGAAAGGCGGCGTTGTCGGTTGGTTGTTGCCGCAACCCGGCGCCGCCCAGCAGCGCCGACAGGGACGGATCGCTTTTCAGCCTCAGAAACAGTCCTTGCTGCAAATCGCCGGGCGCCGTCATCGTTTTTCTCCCTCGCCCCGTGCGCTACCGACCCTTGCATGCCAGAAGCTCTTCCTCGTTCTAGACGCTTTGCCATATATAGCCATTTACCGTACGGACACGATTGCCGATTCGTCGTCACGATGATGAATGTCGATGATTTCGAAAATACGACTTCCTGACAATCTCGTCAGCGACGACGCATAGCGGATACCCGTTGCGCACCGCAAGCATCAGCAACGCCCGGCAGCGGCTCATTTTCCTAGATTTCAGGAGCTGATCATGCTCGATCCAGAAAAGGCCAGGGCCGCGTCGCGCCTCCTGGTAGGCCATTGGGACCAGGGCACTCGTGTCGACGCCATACCCGAGGAATTGCGACCGAAGACGCGGGCCGAAGGCTATGCCATCCAGTCGCATGTGATGGATCGCTCAGTGGCTCCGCTCTTCGGCTGGAAGATCGCGGCAACCAGCCTGGCCGGCCAGCGGCATATCAATGTCGATGGCCCGATGGCCGGGCGCCTCCTCGCCGAGAAGGCAGTCGAGGTCGGTGGCTCCGTTTCCCTGGCGACTAGCAAGATGCGTGTCGCCGAGATCGAATTCGCCTTCCGGTTCGGCCGTCAGTTGCCGCCTCGCCCGGCGCCTTATGAAATCAGTGACGTGATGGACGCCGTGGCGAGTTTGCATCCGGCGATCGAAATACCGGATTCCCGCTATGAGGATTTCTGCGCTGTCGGGGCGCCGCAGCTCATCGCCGACAATGCTTGTGCCAATCTGTTCGTCATCGGCGAGGCGGTGGAAGACGATTGGCGCGACGTAGATCTCGCGAAGCACCCGGTGGCCGCTTCTGTCTCTGGAAAGTCGCAGCATAACGGATCAGGAGCAGCCGTGTTGGGCGATCCTCGTATTGCGCTGACCTGGATCGTCAACGAACTGTCGGGGCTGGGCATAGCGCTCCAGCCGGGGCAAGTGGTGATTACAGGCACTTGCGTGACGCCGATCAGCGTTGAGGCGGGCGACGAAGTCATCGGCGATCTTGGCAGGTTCGGCCGGGTCTCGGTGTGCTTCTGCTAGCGGTTTTACCTCTGTGACAAACCCATGAGGCAGACAGGTCCCCGATCATTGTCCCCCACGCAGCCGCACTACGACGCTGCGCACTGCAAGCACCAGCACGGTGATGACGATCAGGATCACCGAAAGTGCCGCGATCGCCGGGTCGATATTGTCGCGTAGGCCCATCCACATCAGCCTGGGCAGCGTGATGGCGTTGACCGAGGTGATGAACAGCGTGACTCCTATCTCCTCCCAGGAGAGAACGAAGGACAGCAGTGCCGCGGTGACGATGCCGAATTTGATGTTGGGCATGATGATGCGCGTGGCGCGCTCCCACACGCTTGCGCCAAGGCCCCGCGCTGCGAGGTCGATACGACGGTCGAGCTGACTGAGTGAGACCAGGATCAGCACCGTGGCGAAGGGCACCGTCATCACCGAATGCGCCATGGCCACACCCAGCCACGTGTCGTAGCCGAAAAAGGAACTGACGCCGGAGATCGAGGTGAGCAGGAAATAGAGCGTCACCGCCGAGACCACCGGCGGCACCACCATCGGCAACAGCACGAAGCCGACCAGAGCCGCGGTGAAGCGCGGCTGGAACATCCACACGCCAAGGCTGAAGCACAGTGCCAGCACCGTCGAGATGACACTGCTGACGATGCCGATCCTAATGGAAAGCAGGATGGACTGGAGCCAGCGCGGATCCTCGACCAGCGAGCGGTAATGGCGCAGCGACAACTCGCCCGTCGGCATCGCCAGCATGCGGCTCGGCGTCAGCGAGACCGGGATCACGGCCAGCAGCGGCAGGAGCAGGAACAGCGCCACCAGGACGGCGAGGGCCAGCGAAACGGGACCGGGGCGATAGGTCGGCATCGCGCTACACCAATTGCTTTGGTCTGACGTAGCGGAAAAGCAGCGCCATCAGAACGCCGACGAACAGCACCAGCACCACGCTGATCGCAGCACCCAGCCCCCAGTCCGGGCTCTGGAAGATGCGGAGATAGATCAATTCGGCGATCATGACGCTGCGGCCGCCGCCAAGGATCGCCGGCGTGACGAAGAAGCCGAGGGAGAAGACGAAGACGATCAGCGCGGAGCCGATGATGCCGGAGCGGGTCATCGGCACGAACACCGTCCAGAAGGTGCGCATGCGGCTGGAACCCAGCCCGCGCGCGGCGAGCAGCACACGCTCATCGAGGCTGCGCATGGAAGACGCCAGCGGAAAGACGGCGAAAGGAATGAGGAAATGCGTCATGCCGACGATGACGCCGAATTCGTTGCGCACCAGCGTCAGCGGTTCGCTAATGAAACCGATCGACTGCAGCCACGTGTTGATCAGGCCGCGGTTGGAGAGAAGCGCCACCCAGCCGAAGGCGCGCGTCAGCACCGATATCCAGAACGGCACCAGGATGCAGAATTCGGCCAGCACCCGCTGCACCGGGCTGCCGCGCACCCAGACCACGGTGATGGCATAGGCAGCGGCAACCGACACAATGGTGACGATCGCCGCGATGCGCAGCGTGCGGACGAACACCGACTGCACCAGCGGGTCGGTCATCAGCGCGCCGTACTGGCCAAGCCCGGGCGTCGGCAGCGTGAAGCTCCACTTCACCACGCCGAGGAAAGGCCAGGCATAGGCGAGGCCAAGGAACAGGAGCAGCGGCGCCATCAATAGCGCCGCGCCCATCCTGTCGGAGAGAACGCCTCTCATGTCAGCCCAGCGCCGGTCAGGCGGAGATGATCTTGGTGTATTCGTCCAGCGCCGCGCCGTAATTCTTGGCGTACCAATCCATGTCGAGCGGGATCTGCTTCTTCATGTTCTCGGGATCGACCGGATTGATGCGCTTCTTGTCGGCCGGGACCAGCGCATCGGCGGCAGGGTTGGCCGGACCCTGGCCGAGCTTGTCGAACATGACGAGTTGCTTTTGCGGGTCCTGCGCGCTGGCAATGAACTTCATCGCCGCGTCCTTGCCGCCGGGGTTGTTCTTCAGCACGGCCAATGCGCCGGGCGAGATCAGGCCCTGGTCCCAGATGAATTTGATCTGACCGCCCGAATCCTGCTCGATCAGCGAGGCGCGCGTCGACCAGACGATGGCCATCGAGGCTTCGCCGTTGAGCAACACGCTCTGGCTTTCCGCGCCGCCGCCCCAATAGGCGACGACGTTCTCCTTGAACGCGGCGATCTTGTCATGCGCGCGCTTGAGGTCGAGCGGATAAAGCGAGGCCGGCGCGATGCCGTCGGCGAGAAGAGCCGCCTCCCAGCTCGACACGCCCCATTTGTAGAGGGAGCGCTTGCCGGGGAATTTCTTCACGTCGAAGAAATCGGCCATGCCGGTCGGGGCATTGCTGCCGTATTTCTGCGAATCGTAGGCGATCACGTAGGAGAAGAAATAGGTCGAGGCGGCGTAATCCCAGCCGAAGCCCGGCCGCATCTTCTTCTTGTCGACTATTGTGTAGTCGATCGGCTCGAGCATGCCTTGCGCGCCGAGCGTGATGGCCGAGAACGGGTCGACGTCGACAAGGTCCCAGGTCGGCGCACCGCTTTTAAATTGTGCCGCGATGGCCCCTTCGGTCGGGCCGGAGCCGTCCATCTTCACGGTGATGCCGGTGTCCTTGGTGAAAGCCTGTCCATAGGCGGCGTCGTAAGCCGTGATGGCGTCGCCGCCCCAGTTGACCAGCACCAGTTCCTTCGCCGCGGCGAAGGACTTGGTCGAGCGCAGCAGCGGCATCCCGGCAAGCACGAGGGCTGCAAGTTGCGTGAATTGCCGGCGCGATATCTCACCGCGCTTTGTCCTTTCGGACAGCGTTTCGAGGGCCTGTTTCTTGGTATCGTTCATGTTAGTTCCCCTTTGTTTTCGTTGATCGAATCCGGAATCCGGTGCGGCGAATTCAGGCCGCGCCGGTGCTCATTGTCCTCCGTCCGGAAGGAGGAAGCCCTTTTCCGCCGGCCAGGTCAGCCAGACAGAGTTGCCCTTGCTGAGTGCCGCGGCCGCGACCTCGTTCGGCACCGAAACGGTCACTTTCGCACCTTGGCGTGTCGTAAGGTCGAGTTTGGTCGCCGCGCCCAGATAGGTCGAACCGACCGCGGTCGCGGCAATGCCGTTCTCGCCTGCCGCCGCCTCGCGCGCTATCGACATATGTTCCGGCCGGATCGCCAGGATGGCGTTGCCATCCACCGCTTCGGCGTTGCCGCGCAGCTTGATTGCCCGGTCTTCGCAGAGCGCGGTCGCGCCATGATCGGCGGCGCGCACGCCCTTCAGCGGCAGCATGTTGATCTCGCCCAGGAACTCGGCGACGAAGCGGTTGGCGGGCCGGTCATAGACCTCGTCAGGCGCTCCGACCTGCAACAATTTGCCATGGTTGAAGATGGCGACGCGCGACGAGAGCGCCAGTGCCTCGCTCTGGTCGTGGGTGACGAAGACGAAGGTGGTGCCGGTCTCCTGGTGCAGGCGCTTCATCTCGGCCTGCATCTGGCCGCGCAGACTCTTGTCCAGCGCCGAGAACGGCTCGTCGAGCAAAAGCACGCCCGGCTCGAACACCAGCGCGCGGGCCAGCGCCACGCGTTGCTGCTGGCCGCCGGAGAGTTGCGCCGGCAGCTTCTTCTCGTGGCCGAGCAGACCGACGCGCTCGATCATCTCGCCGACGCTACGCTTGATCTCGGCGGCCGATTTCTTGCGCACCTTGAGCGGAAAGGCGATGTTTTGCTCGACGCTCATATGCGGGAAGAGCGCATAGCCCTGGAACACCATGCCGGCGGCGCGCTGCTCGGCCGGCCGGTCGGTAATGTCGACGCCGTCGCTGAACAGGCGGCCCTCGCTGGGCTGCAGGAAGCCGGCCAGGATCATCAGGAAGGTGGTCTTCCCGGAGCCGGAGGGGCCGAGCAGCGTCAAAAACTCGCCGCGGCCGATATTGAGCGTCAGATTGTCCAGCGCACGGAACGAGCCGAAGCTCTTGCCGATCCCGTTCGCCTTGATCTCTGCGGCCCGGCCGGGTTGCTGCATCCTGCCTCTTCCTTGGTGGCTGGGGAAATCGTAGGCAGCGCGAAGGCTCACCGCAACCGAATAGTTTTCGCCTGATCGGCAAATTTGATTCATCTATGGTGAATGCCGGCGACGATTTCACCCCTCGTGGGGAGATCGGCTGATTTCAATATGTCCGCAGCCTGTTCTCCGATAGTTTCGACCGCAACCATCCCCCAAATGCCTCCAGCACCGGATGCCCCGCCTTGGCGTGCTCGGAAACCAGGAAATAGGAACGCGGCGACGGGATCGAGGTCTCGAACGGCTTGACCAGCCGGCCTTCGCTCAGCGCCCGGCGGCTGGTCAGCTCGTCGCCCATGGCGATGCCCTGGCCGGCGATCGCCGCCGAGAAAACGAGGTTCATGTCGGAAAAGAAGATGCCGCCCTCGGTGTCGGGGTTCTCGACCTTGGCCAGCGCCAGCCAGCGCGCCCAGTCCTCCGTATCGCCGAGGTGCAGCAGGTTGGCGCGCAGGACGTCGGCCGGCTTGGAAAAGCCGCCCACCTTGTTGAGCAGCGTCGGGCTGCAGAGCGGCGTGAACGAGATCTCGCACAGCAATTCCACCACGCGGTTCGGCCAGTTGCCGACGCCAAAGGCAATGAAGGCGTCGGCGTCCGGATTGCTGACGTCGTCGAGCCGCCGGGGCGTCAGTATGCTCAGCGCCACATCCGGATACATCTGCCGGAACTCGCCGATATGGGTGCACAAGAACAGCGAGGCAAAGCCTGGCGTGCATGAGACTGCGAAAGAGCCGCCGACGCCGGTGCCGGCGTTTTGCGCCACCGCGTCGCCGAGCACGGTCAGCGCCTTGCGCACGTCCGCGGCATAGCGCTGGCCGCGCGGCGTCAGCGCCACGCCCTTGCCGATGCGCTCCAGCAGATCGAAGCCGAGGTCGCGTTCGAGCAAGCGCAATTGATGGCTGACCGCGCTGCGGGTGAGGTGCAATTCGTCGGCGGCGCGCCAGACGCTGCCATGACGGGCGAAACTGTCGAGGGCGCGCAGCGCCTGCGTCGATGGAATTCTCAAGAGGTGAACCGAATTTGCACGAACCGGGAAAACATATCACTTTTTGGCGAGCCGCTTCACTGCTTTCTTTGGCGTATGGAGAAACCGGTGACGACATCGGCGCAAGAAACCGCTCTTGCCTGCCTCGACGGCATCCAGCCGCTGCTGTCGGCCTGGACGCGCACCATCTTCGACTTCGGCGAGACCGCCTGGCGCGAGTACCAGTCGGCAGATTGGTATGTCGATCGGCTGAAGCGCGAGGGGTTTTCGGTCGAGGAGGGCTCCGCGGGCATGCCGACCGCATTCTGCGCCCACTGGACCAATGGAGACGGTCCGACCATCGGCATGTATGCCGAATACGACGCCGTGCCCGGCAACTGTCAGGACGCCGCCACGGTGAAGCGGCCCCGCCCAGGGCTCGGCTCCGAGGCCGGCGGCCATACCGATCCACATTCAGGCCTGGGCATGGCCAGCCTGGGCGGTCTGCTCGCCACCAAGGCCGCCATGCAGCACCACGGCATTGCCGGCACACTGCGCTTCACCGGCGAGCCGGCGGAGAAGGTGCGCGGCTCGAAACCGATCCATGCAGCCAAAGGTTACTATGACGACCTTGCCGGCATGATTTCCTTCCATCCCTTTTACATGCTGCCGCTCTGCAACACGGCGCGCTGGGACACCCATTGCGGCGCGGCCTACGCGATGATCTATCGCTTCATCTGCGACGAGCCTGAGAACTGGGCATACGCCGCGGGCGACGGCGCCCCGATCCCGCAGGCACATTCGGCGGTTCGCGCGCCCGGCGCCAACGACGCGCTGATGACGATGTACATGGCATCCAAGGCGCTGCGCGATTCCATGCTGCCGCACCAGGGCGGCTGGTCGATCAGCGAGGCGATCCTGACGGCGGGCCAGGCCACTGCCGACAATCTGCCGGCGGGTCTTGCCGAGATCCAGTACATGATCCGCGTTCCGACGCTTCGCATGGCCGAGCAGGTCACCGCGGTGCTCGACCGCAACGCCTCGGCCGCCGCCGCGATCAGCGGCTGCCGCTACGAACGGCACTGGGTTTCGAAGTCGCGGCCGGGACTGGCCAATCATGCCATGGCCGGGATCGCCTATGAGGCGTTGGCGAGCGTCGGCCCACCCCGATGGGATGAGGCGGCGAAGACAATCGCCCGCGAGATCCAGGTCAATGCCGGTGGGGTGGCGAGCGAAAATCCATTCATCGACGAGCTGGAGCGTTTGATTGCGCCGCAGGAGGCGGAGGCGATCCTGCGCCGCGACCTGCCGCCATCGCAGGTGAACTCGACCTCGGACGACTACACCGACATGAGCTGGCACGCGCCGACGGCGCGTTTCTATGTCGCCCGCCCTGCCCTGCGTTCGGCAAACGGTCATGTTTTTCCAGCCTGGGCGATGAATGCGCTGGGCGGCATCCCGGCCACTATCGACCCGATGGTCACCTGCGCGGCGAAGACCATCGCGCTATCGGCCCTTCGCCTGCTGGAAGACAAGGCCGCGCGCGGCATGGCGATGGACGAGTTCGTCGCCCGGACCGGCGGCGGCATTGGCGGTTCGACCTGGATCGCGCCGCTCTGCGACTACGATCCGCCCATCAACTTCCGCTGGCCGGAATATGTCACCACGCCGCGCGGCCGCGACTGGTGGATACCAAGCAAGCAATGACCGCAAACGCCCATACGAGGAGAACCGAATGACCGTTCATGACCGCATCATCGCCGAGCCGTTTTCGCTGCAGCGCCGCAACCCGGCCGGCGGCACCAAGCCGCTGACATCATGGGGTTTCGCCAACGAGACCGACGTCTTGACCGACGTGCTGCTCGGCTCGCCCAATTTCCTGCGCCATCTCTCGACCAGCTCGCTGTCGCGCAAGCACCTGCGCGAGGCGCCCTGCAACATCCAGATCGCGCAGGCACAACACAAGGATCTGGTCGCGGCCTACGAGCATTTCGGCGTCAACATCCACTGGCACGAGCCGACGCCGGAGCTGCCGATGCAGGTCTACTCCCGCGATTCCAGCGTGATGACGCCCTACGGCGCCATCATCACCGCCATGGCCAACTGGTGGCGGCGCGGCGAGAATTATGCCGCCATCCGAACCTATGAAAAACTCGGCATCCCGATCTACGACATGGTCACCGCAGGCACCTTCGAGGGCGGCGATTTCAACGTCATCGAGGACGGCGTGGTGCTGATCGGCTGCGGCGGCGCCCGCACGCAGGAAGAAGGCGCTCGCCAAGTGCAGGCCTGGTTCGAAAAAGAGGGTTGGGAAACACGCATCGCCTTCATCGACGAGTACTATGTCCATATCGACCTGATGGTGGTGCCGATCGCAGAAAAGCTCACCGCCGTCTGCCTCGCCTGCACCGAGCCGGGGATCGTCGACTGGCTGAAGGGCAAAGGGCACGAGATCATCGACGTGCCGTTCCAGGACACGATGGCGCTCGGTTGCAACTTCATGTCGCTGGGCAAGGACAGGGTGATCGCGCCGACATCCAGCCAGACGCTGATCGGTCAACTCAAGGCGCGCGGCTTCGAAGTGGCGGCCGTCGACATGAGCGAGATCTCCAAGACCGGCGGCGGCATCCACTGCATGGCGCAGGCGCTGAAGCGCGAGGCGGCCTGAGTCCGGAAGGGCAACCCCCACCTTCGCCCGCCTGATCAGCGTCAGGCAGGTGAATGGCGGTTTGCAACCGCCCCCATCAACAAACCCTGCAGGTGTGTCCTCGCCACCCTTGTGGGCGTCCGCAAATGGATGAATAGTCAGGGCGGCGTCGCCCTGAAACTGCCCGCTTGGTTTTCAGGCCGTGCCATAGCCGTCCGGGTTTTTGAATGGTCAGTCCTGAACCGCCTAAGAGAAGAGGTCCGATCGCCGCCCGGCTGCTGGCGCTCGATGCATGGATCGATTCCTCTCTCTACGAGATCGGGTTCAAGGCGCGCCAGTTCTGGGAGGGCGCGACGATTTTCTCGCGGCGCTTCCGCGTCAACGGCTGGCGCCGTGGCATCGTCGAGCTGTTGAGCGAAGGTTTCACGCTTGGCGCCGGCGGCATCGTCGTCATGCTGGCGCTGGCTATTCCCGCCTTCCAGGACACGGCCGGCGACTGGCGCGCCCAGGGCGACTTCGCCGTTACCTTCCTCGACCGTTATGGCAACGAGATCGGCCAGCGCGGCATCATCCAGCGCGATTCCGTGCCGGTCGACGAAATGCCGGACCACGTCATCAAGGCGGTGCTTGCCACCGAGGACCGACGCTTCTTCGACCATTACGGCATCGACGTTCTCGGCCTGTCGCGCGCAATCTTTGAAAATGTGCGTGCAAACTCCGTCGTCCAGGGCGGCTCCAGCATCACGCAGCAGCTGGCCAAGAACCTGTTCCTGACCAATGAGCGCACCTTCGAGCGCAAGATCAAGGAAGCCTTCCTGTCGCTGTGGCTCGAAGCCAATCTGTCGAAGAAGGAAATCTTGCAGCTCTATCTCGACCGCGCCTATATGGGCGGCGGCACGTTCGGCATCGAGGCGGCGGCGGACTTCTATTTCGGCAAGAGCGTCAAGGACCTCAATCTCGCTGAGGCGGCAATGCTTGCAGGCCTGTTCAAGGCGCCGACCAAATACGCGCCGCACATCAACCTGCCGGCCGCGCGCGCGCGCGCCAATGTGGTGCTGTCCAATCTCGTCGATTCCGGCTTCATGACCGAGGGCCAGGTGCTTCAGGCAAGGCTGCATCCGGCCGATGTCGTCGATCGCGGCGAACAGAAGAGCCCCGATTATTTCCTCGACTGGGCTTTCGACGAGGTCAAGAAGATCGCCAAGCCCGGCCAGCACTCGCTGGTGGCGCACACCACCTTCGACGCCAACATCCAGAAGGCGGCAGAAGAGTCGGTGGAGTTTCACCTGCGCCAGTTCGGCAAGGAGTACAACGTCACCGAAGGCGCCGTGGTGGTCATCGAAACCAACGGCGCGGTGCGCGCGATCGTCGGCGGCCGCGACTATGGCGCCAGCCAATTCAACCGCGCCACCAAGGCGCTGCGCCAGACCGGCTCCTCCTTCAAGCCCTATGTCTATGCAACGGCTATGGAGCACGGCTTTACGCCGAATTCGATCGTATCAGGCGGACCGATCAGTTGGGGCAATTGGTCGCCGCACAATTACGGCGGCGAGTCGGCGGGCAAAGTTCCGCTGATCGTGGCCATGGCCAAGTCGATCAACACGGTGCCCGTGCGTCTTGCCAAGGACTATCTCGGCATTGGGCCGATCAAGGCGATGGCGGAATCGTTCGGCGTGGAATCGCCGCTCGAAGCGCACAAGACCATGGTGCTCGGCACCTCGGGCATGACCGTGATGGACCAGGCGACGGGCTACAGCGTGTTCGCGCAGAACGGCTTCGTCGGCTCCAGGCATGGCATCACGCAGCTCGTCACCCGCACCGGCGAGGTGGTCTACGATTTCGCCAAGGATGCGCCGCCGCCGCATCGCGTGCTGTCCGAGCAGGCGCTGAAATCGATGAACACCATGCTTGTCGCGGTACCGGCGATGGGTACCGCCAGGCGCGCGCAGATCCCCAACATCGTCGTCGCCGGCAAGACCGGCACGACGCAATCCTACCGCGATGCCTGGTTCGTCGGCTTCACCGGCAACTACACGGCGGCCGTCTGGCTGGGCAACGACGATTTCACGCCGACCAAGAACATGACGGGCGGCTCGCTGCCGGCGATGGTGTGGCAGCGGCTCATGGTCTATGCGCATCAGAACATCGACCTCAAACCTATCCCCGGCATCGACAAGCCCTTCGTCGACGAGGAGATCGCGGCCAAGGCCGCGGAAGCGCAGAAGAAGAGCGAGGAACAGGCAGCGGCCGATGCCGCCGCGGAACGGCCGCCGGTGCTGTCCAGCCGGACGACACAGACGCTCAGGGACATGACCCACCTGTTCGAAACGGCGCGCAGGCTCGGCGCATCGGCTCCGCCCGAAACGCTCTCGGCGCTGTGATCGCGGCGCCTTTTCCCTTCTGTCTTCGGGAAGAAGCAAAAGCCGCACCTTCCGAATCCGCGTCCTGCGGCTTGCCACACGACCCCGCGCCGCGATATCCCCGAACGGCAATTCTTCATGCGCCCGGCCTTTCATGCTCAAGAACGCCTTCCTGACGCTGCTTTCGCTTGCCATAGCCATCGGCGGCGGCGGTGCCAGCGTCTGGTACGCGCTGAACATGCAGGATGGCGTCGGGGCGATCAGGATCGGCCAGTGGACCGCCTTTCCCGATATCGGCACACCCACAGCCGACCCCTATTCCAAGGCCCGCGTGGCGCGCGAGGGCGTGCTCGCGCTCGGCCGCGCCGAAGGGCTGTCCTTTGTCGCCGAGGACGACGCAGCTGGCGGAGAGCTCAGGCGCGAATGCACCTACACGATCGAAGGCGGATTTCCGACCGCCCGGTTCTGGACCCTCTATGCCGCCGACCAATCGCTCAGCGTGGTCGAGACCGGCAAATCGCGGCTTGCCGCGCTTCAATCCTATGGCGTGCTGCGCCAATCCGACAATTCGGTGCTCATTTCCGTCGGCCATCACCCGATGCCTGGCAATTGGCTGCTGACCGACGGTTCCGGCAGGATGTATTTCGTTTTGACATTCTACGACACGCCGATCGCCAGCAGCACCGGCCTGTCGGATGTTTCGCTGCCCAAGATCACCAAGGTCGGCTGCGATGCGTAGTGTCTACGCCGTGATGCGCAGACTTGTGCATGCCGTCCTTCTCGGCCTCGTCGGGGCCGGCATCGTGCATATCGTCGTGCTGCTTCTGGTGCCTGAATTCTCGGAACGCGATGCCTGGTCGCGGCTGTCGTTGGCGTCGGATCTCTACCGGATGACCCGGCTCGATGCCGAGGCGGGCGGCGCACCGGTGGTGAAATCGGTCGACCCGCTGTTTTATGCGACGGCTTGCCGGTTCGACCTGGATGAGGGAATGGTGAGGATCAGGGCGCCGGGCAATGTGCCCTTCTGGTCGGTGTCGGTCTATGACCGCAACGGCCACAACATCTATTCATTCAACGACCACACGGCGACCGGGGGCAAGCTGGATGCCGTGGTGCTGACGCCGGCCCAGATGATCGACATGCGCAGGGACCTTCCCGAGGAGCTTCAGGGAGCGATCTTCGTCGAAGCGCCGATCGACGAGGGCATATTCGTCATCCGCAGCTTCGTGCCGGACGACAGCTGGAAGTCGATCGTCTCGCGCTTTCTGGAGCAGAGTTCGTGCGAGCTGCAGGACTTTTAGACCCGCGGCCCGGACAATCCGCATCAGTTCAGTGATGCGGCACTGGCGTGCGTGGCGATCCCGGTTTGTCAGGGCCGGCTGGCCGCGCTTCCGCCGCGGCGGACCGCTCATAGCGGATGCCGGGAAAGATGATCACCGCCGCCGGTATTTCGGCGGTTTGCTTTGCTCGATTGGTCGGTGCCGTTCTCGGCACGAAAGACAGTACCATGCCCATGGTTCGCGTATTCCTCTCGGTTGCCCGGAGCACAACGCAACGCCTCCAAATATCATTAAGGCCGGCAGAGGGTTAACGGAGCGCTAACGGATCCCGGCTAAATTGATCTTTGTTCTAAGGTCAGGACATCCTGACCGAGGCAATCGCGAAACCGACACGTTCCGGTCGAGCATGGTCAAGCGTGTATAGAGTATCGGGCGTATCCCTCGTGTCATCTTCGGACTTCAGGCAAATCGCGGTAGGGACGGAATCGGGAAAGGCCGAAAGGCTGTTCCGCGCAGCGGTGTCTGCGTTCTGCTCGCTTACGCGGCCGTCCCGCCGTGAAATCGGCCAATTGGAAGATCTGACGCTGCCGCTGTTCGACAACGTCTCCGTCGAATCGCGCCGCTACGTGGCGGCGGCTCTCTCTGAATGCGAATACGCTCCTGCCGGGCTGGTGCGACGCCTGTGCGAGGAGCCGGTGGACATCGCCGCCCCCTTGCTCATCCGCTCGCGCGCAGTCGGTGACATCGACCTCATTGCGCTGATCGGCCGGCACGGGCTGCCGCATGCGCGCGCGATCGCGCGCCGCAAGAACCTGAATCCAACCATCGCCGATCTGATCAGGGCGCTGGAAAGGCCGACGCTGGTGCGGGTGCGCGATCCGGAAGCGGAAGCCTCCCCGGCACAAACCGCTCCCTTGAAGGCGCCGGCCGCCGACAGCGCGGCGAAGCAGCAGACGCCGGGCGTTGGTGCGGAAAATGCCCGGCGCAGGCTGCGCTCCATGATGCGGACCGGCGAGGAGGCGCAGTCGGCGCAGGTCGGTCCGTTCACCGGAGCCGACACCTATGCCAGATTGCGGGAGACGGCGCTGACCGGAAACGCCGCCTTCTTCCAGACCGCGCTCGCCGATGCGCTCGATATCGATTTCTCAACCGCCAGGTCGCTGACGGCGAACCAGAATTACCTGCCACTGCTGGCGGCGCTGCGCTCGCTCGACCTCAGCGAGGACCGGGCATTCCTGATCACGGTTGCCGTCTACTCCCGCGAGTTTCCGAATCCGCAGGCGATCCGCACCTTCCTCGATCGCTACCGGCTCCTGCACCGCGACGCGGCGCTGGACAAGGTGCGGGAATGGAAGGCCGAGACCCTGTCCGATGTGGTTCGCGACGCCGCCCCCGCCAACAGCGCCAGCCGCGAGGCGTCGAACAGTGACGATGCAGCGGCCTTTCCTGGCCTCAGGGCATCTTCACGGAAATAAGCTCCTCGACAGGAACAGCGCCGGCCTCGATCTCAACAACCCAGATGTCGGGATCGAATTTCTTCTCGCGTTCCAGCCTGGCGTCCAGCACCGAAGCATCGGCGGCGGTGGCGAGAAGGCTAAAGAAACGCTCGTCGGGCTTGGCCGAATCGTAGCTCGTCTGCGGCGCCGGCCCATAGAGGGCGATTTCACCAAGCCGGCTCCGCGTCAGGACGAACACGGCGCCGGCTTCGGTCGCGCCGCGCTTGACCACGGCGGCAAATCCGCCCGCGCCGAAAACCCGACGCAACAGGGCCGATACCCACAGATCCGTGGTCACGCGCATGAGAAAAGTCCGGACAGCATGCGGACTATCTATCGGTATTTACACCGCTGGGCGACCCGTTATCTGCGCCGTCAGTTGGTCAGGCCGATCTCGCGCATCTTGACATAGACCAGTTCGTCGGGCTCGCCGGTCTGCGGCAGACCGAACAGCGACTGGAATTCCTTGATAGCCGCCTTGGTACGGGCACCGACGACGCCGTCGAGCTGCATGTCGTCATTGCCGAAGGCCTTGAGCCCGGCCTGTATCTTGACAATGCGAGGATCCGGCGCTTGGGAAGCCGTATCGGTCTGAAGCGACACTGGAACCGCCTGCGACACTTCGGGACGCGGTTGCGGTTTCGGCACGGCGGCGGTCTTCGGGGTCGCGCCCAGTTGATCAAGCAGCAGCGCGTCGATCTCGCCGGACGTGTTGAGCCCGACCTTCTGCTGATAGGCCTGGATCGCCTTGCGCGTGTTGGGTCCGGAAATGCCGTCGACCGTGCCGGCGTAGAAATCGAGATCCTTCAATATGCCCTGCACCTGCTCGACCACCGGATCGCCCTTGACCGGCGCCGGCGCGGTACCTGGCCGCACGATATTGAAGGTGGTCTCCGGCTCATCAGCGGCCGCATGCGGAACGCCCTGTGTGCTGCGGGTCGCGAAGAAGGCTCCGGTATGCGGAAAAGGCTGGTACCACAGCGCATTAGCCGAAACGTAGAACAGCGTCACCAGGAATGCCGTCGACCCTCCTACCAGGACGGGATTGCGCGAAATCATGCCGCCGATGGCGAGGGCCCCGTCCTGGAAGGCGTTGCTACGGCGCTTGGCCGCCTTAGGCTGTTTTGCGGAGCGCGCCATTTCCGTCCCCTTTCGCCCTGGCCAGCGGCATCGTCAGCACCCCGGCCTTGTCCGCCGGGCGCCCTTTCGGCCCGTTCACCGGCAGGCTGATGGTGACCGTGGTGCCCTCGCCCGGCATGCTTTCGATCGACATGGTGCCTTCGTGCAGCGCCACCAGCCCCTTGACCAGCGATAGGCCAAGGCCGGTCCCCTCGAAACGGCGGGTATAGTCGTTCTGGATCTGCATGAACGGCTTGCCGAGATTGGCGAAATCTTCCTCGGCGATGCCGATGCCGGTGTCCCGGACCCAGAAATGCAGGCGCGAACCGATCCGCTTGGCGCCGACGACGACATCGCCGCCATCGGGCGTGAACTTGATCGAATTGGAAACGAGATTGATGAGGATCTGCTGCACCGCGCGTCGGTCGGCGTTGATTTCGCCGGCGTCCGGCGCGATCTGCGCCTTGAGATCGATGTTCTTGGCCTGCGCCTGCAGCCGCATCATCGATTGGCACATGTCGACGGCTTCCATGAAGCGGAATGGCTCCGGTTCGGTCGCATAGACGCCGGATTCGATCCGCGACACGTCGAGGATGGAGGTTACGACGGCAAGCAGATGCTGGCCGGAATCGCGCACCAGACCGACATATTCCTTCTGCCGCGGATCCTTGAAGGCGCCGAACATCTCGTGCAGCAGCATGTCGGAGAATCCGATGATGGCATTGAGCGGCGTGCGCAGTTCGTGGCTCACCACCGCCAGGAAGCGCCCTTTCGCCACTTCGGCGGCGGCCGCGGCGTCATTGGCGGCACCGAGGTCTTCACGCAAGCGAGCGACCTCGTCGTTCTCGCGCAGGACAAGCGTGAAAACGTCGCCCTGCTCCTGCGCGCGCATCAGTTCGAGCGAAAACGGCCGATAGTTGTCCGCCGGGCCATTGCCATTCTGTCCATTGCCGTCCTGCGGCAGCCTGACGCGTAACTCCAACCTGCGCGACAGCGCCCCGTCGCGCATGTCGGCCAAGGCACTGAGATAGGAGACGCGATCCGACAGATGCACGCGATCGAAAAGCCCGGTTCCGCAAAGCAGTTCCGGGGGCAGTTTCAATAGCGTACGTGCCTTTGCCGAGGCATCGATAACCTCGCCATGGCGGGCGACGCGCAGGACCACCGCGTCGATCATGTCTTCGAGACGATCGCCGGGGTCCCCTACGTCGGCCGCAGCCGCCGCATTGCGAACCGCCGATATACGCGGCACCAGCGTCAGCGCCCAGGCCAATGGCAGCAGCCAGTGCCACGCGGCGATCGGCACCCCGGCGTGCGGGAGGACGGTTGCCGCCACAGGCTGCAACAGAATGGCGACGACGGCGCAAACGGCCCCCCACAGCGCCGCGCGGCGAGAGGCGCTGATCCACCAGGCTTCGAACGGCAGCGCCACGACAAGCATCGCGACTGGAGAGCTCAGCCCGCCGGCAGCGGCAACAAGACCGGCGAGCGCAAGTCCCGCGATCGCCAGCGCCGCCCGGCCGGCCAGATCCATCCTTCCGGTCGCGGCCACCAGCAAGGCGATGAACCAGCAGAGACCAAAGGCCGCGAAGATGGCGGCCACGGTGACGGCTGCGCCCATGCCTGACGTGACGAGCGTGACCGCGGCACCGGCGGCAAAGAACGGAGCGGCCAGCATGGCGCCGATAAAGCGGCGCTGACGCTCGCGGTCGTCCAGCCCAAGAATGGAGGGATGGACCATACGTTCGCAACCGGCCGCCATTGCGCCAGGCAATTCAACGTATCTGGCCTTGATCGGCATCAACTCAACGCACCCGCACTCGTCGTGAACAGCTCTGCTTTTGCAGATCGTTTTGATTGACTCTGAAACTCGCACCCAGCCTTTAAAGAATGGATAAGGCAGGGCCGACCCAAGGCTCGGCCCACGGCGAATATCGGGATGGGAGCGCCCGAAAACCCGGGCAAATGCCACCATAGTAAACGGAGGGTTATCCGCAGGGACCGCCCGTGGCGTGGCCAGCCGCAGCGCACCGACCGCCTGATTTTGTGGAAAATGCAATAGAAACAAGGGAGTATATGGTTAATGGATGATAAGAAAAATGATCCCAATCTGAGACAAATCGACAGCAAAACGCTTCGTTTCGAATTTGCCTCAAATTTGAAGAAAATTCTCGGCTAACCCGCAAGCCGGCCTTTGCGCCTGTGTGCCAATATCCCGCCCACAAAAGAGGTCATGCTCATGGATGCATGATCCGGTCACGACGAGAGGCGAACATGTTCTTCCTGATGAGAATGGCTTTCTGGTTTTCGCTAGTGCTGCTGGCACTGCCGCTGGGCGTCGGCCCCGGCGAGCCGGGCCAGGAAAGCGTAGGACCGATCCAGGCCCTGTTCGCGGCCCGCGACGCGGTCGGCGACATCGCCGGCATTTGCGAACGCAAGCCCGATGTCTGTGAGACCGGCAAGTCGGCAATGCACACCATCACCGCAAGGGCCAAGGAGACAGCCAAGATCGCGGCCGCCATGCTGGACGACAAGTCCGCAGGCCCCGACATCTCCACAATGACCGGCAGCGTTCCGCAAGAAGTCGTCTTGCCGGAGACGGTCAACCTGCCGGTAAAGAATTAAGCCGTTTCGACGGCGCACCGCGGGCAGTCTGCCTCTCGACGCCCGCGGTGTCCTTGTTTTTCCGTGACGCGGCGATGGTGGATGACTATATCCCTGTCATGACGACCACGATCCAGACGATCCGCGACGACTTCTCTTTCCTCGACGAATGGGAGGACCGCTATCGTTATGTCATCGAACTCGGCGAGGCGCTGCCGCCATTCCCGGATGAGGAACGCACCGCCGCCAACAAGGTGCCGGGCTGCGTCAGCCAGGTCTGGCTGACCACCGAACGGGGACCGGGCGGCGATCCGGTCATCACTTTCAGGGGCGATTCGGACGCCCATATCGTACGCGGGCTGGTGGCGATCATGCTGGCGCTGTTCTCCGGGAAGACCGCCAGCGAAATCCAGAAAATCGATGCGGAAGCGACGCTCAAGGCGCTCGGCCTGGACGAGCACCTGTCGCCGCAGCGCGCCAACGGCCTTCGCTCGATGGTCAAGCGCATCAGGCGCGACGCAGAGGCCGCACTCGAGCAGACGGCCTGATATCGCCTCTGCGATCAGCCGATCGCATCATGCCGCGCACTGGTACCAGCGCTGTCCCGGCCCGGCCGGCAAAGTAAAACGGCGCCCGAAGGCGCCGATGTCGATCCGGTTGAACTGTCCATCCGGCTCTATCTATCGTTTGAACCGCATTCTGCGATGCCAAGTGTACTCACCTGGCAGCAAATGCTTAGCGGGCCTTGCGCTTGCGGCCGAGGCCCATCTTCTTGGCGAGCTGGGAGCGGGCGGCCGCGTAGTTCGGGGCAACCATCGGGTAGCTCGGGTCGAGGTTCCACTTTTCGCGATACTGATCCGGCGTCAGATCATAGTGGGTCATCAGGTGACGCTTGAGCGACTTGAACTTTTTGCCGTCTTCAAGGCACACGATGTAGTCGTCATGAACCGAGCGCTTCGGGTTCACTGCCGGCTTCTGCTTGTCGGCGGGCGGCTGTTCGGCGGTTCCGCCCACACGCCCGAGAGCAGCATGGACATCGGAGATTAGGTTCGGCAGTTCGCCGACCGGCACGGGATTGTTGCTGACATAGGCAGCCACCACGTCGGCGGTCAGCTCGATCAGCGCGTCGCTGTTTCTGGAAGGTGTTTCGACAATATCCATGGTCTTCAGGCCCCAACGAGAGTTAGTTTAGTGCGCCCTTTTTTACAGGCAAGGCATTGCACGAATTTTGTGCAGACAGAGCTTCTGCGATTCGCGTCGCGGGGGCATCAATGAACCTACTTAGCAAGTAAGTCAATTCGATCCTTGCACTATATTGAGCGATGTTGATCAAATATTTCCGGATCAGCTTCAATCTTTCGTGCACGATGTAATTTTTCGATATTTCGCAGGCGAAACCAACGGCCGGTGACGCGGCGTTAGCTAACCATTACATTCGCGCTAACTCACAAAGCATCTCCGAGTGCTTTGCTTTGCTTGGCGATCGCGCCGACAATCTTGGTTGCTCACCCTCCTTCGCAAAACCAGAGGTTGCTTACCTCTGCCATTGCCGGCCCTCACGCGCAGTGCAGCCGACCAGCTCGGGATTACTCAATACGGAGCGATGTATTTGCCATAGGCCCACCCGGTGACGAAACCGCCGTTCTTGGCCGGATCATGCCAGACTTCGCACCAGCGAAAGCGAACCGCCTGCTGCTGCTTCCATGCCGGCTGATTGGCGATGTCGAGCAGGTTCGTCCCGCCGGTGCATCGTCCGGTCATCTGCAAAACGGTGCCGTTCGGATATGCGGCCTGTTTCTGGGAGGTGCCCGAGGGATATTTGCGCACGTTGAGCGTGTCGCCGAACGGCACGTTGGCCACTTGCCAAGCGGCGAATACGGTCGCATGAGATTGGCTGGCGATGGCCATGGTTGCGGAAACAACGGCGAGAGCCGCGACGGTGCGAGCATAGATATTCATCATTTCTCCTCCCGGCCCACTTTCTGGAGCCCGGCGCAGCAATAAGGCCCGGCTCTTGAACCCGCGCTGATCGGCGTGTTCATTGGCCATTCAGGACATTTCCAAAGCGAGACGCAATGACCAAAACTTCTGCATTCCCAGATGTCACCCCGCCAACGCCCGAGAAGCGGCCGGTTTTCGACACGCATCACGGTATCACGCGAACGGACGACTATGCCTGGCTGCGGGCCGACAACTGGCAGGAGATGTTCAGGGATCCCGCATTGCTCGATGCGGGCATCCGCGCCCATCTCGAAGCTGAGAACGCCTACCAGTCGAAACTGATGGCCGACACGGCCGATTTGCGGAAGCGGCTGTTCAAGGAGATGAAGGGCCGCATCAAGGAAGACGATTCTTCCGTGCCAATGAAGGACGGACCCTACGCGTACGGCTCCTCCTTCAAACTCGGCGGCGAGCAGCCGCGCTATTTCCGCATGCCGCGGGACGGCGGCGCACAGCATATCCTGCTCGACGGCGATGCCGAGGCCGAAGGCAAGGCCTATTTCCGGCTTGGCGGCGTCGATCATTCGGCCGACCATGGCAAGCTTTTATGGGCGTTCGACGACAAGGGCTCCGAATTCTATACGCTTCGGGTGCGCAACCTCTCCGACGGCAAGGAACTCGCGGACACGGTTCCCGACACAGGCGGTTCGGGGGTGTGGAACGCTGGCAATGACGGTTTTTTCTATACGCGGCTCGACCCCAGCCACCGCCCCTCCAAGGTGCTGTTCCATGCGCTTGGGCAGGATCCGGCAAGTGACCGGCTGATCTATGAGGAAAACGATCCCGGCTTCTTCATGAATGTCGGCGGCACGCGTTCCAATGAATGGATCATGGTTGCCATCAACGACCACGAGACCTCGGAATACCGGCTGCTGAACGCCGGTGAGCCGTTTGCCGAGCCGAAGCTGGTGGCGGCGCGCGAGACCGGTGTTCAATACGAGATGGAGGAAGGCGGCGACATTTTCTTCATCCTGACCAACGCCGATGGGGCCAAGGACTTCAAGATCATGACGGCGCCGGCGAGCGATCCGATCCGCGCCAACTGGCAGGAGCTGGTTCCGCACGAGGCCGGCCGGCTGATCCTGTCGGTGATCGGCTTCAAGAACCATATGGTCAGGCTGGAGCGCAAGGAGGGCCTGCCGCGCATCGTCGTGCGCGACCGGGCAACCGGTGAGGAACACCTGATCTCCTTCGACGAGGAGGCGTTTTCGCTCGGCCTGTCGGGATCCCTGGAATACGACACCGAGATCATGCGCTTCACCTATTCATCGATGACGACGCCGGCGCAGGTCTTCGACTACAACATGCGCACCCGCGAGCGCGTGTTGCTCAAGACCCAGGAGGTGCCGTCCGGCCATGAGCCGGAGCACTATGTCACGCGTCGGCTGATGGCGCCCGCGGCCGATGGCGAATTGGTGCCGGTCTCGCTCTTGTACCACCGCGATGCCCCGCTGGACGGCTCCGCGCCTTGCCTGCTTTACGGCTACGGTTCCTATGGCATCACAGTGCCGGCGGCCTTCAACACCAACTGGTTCTCGCTGGTCGACCGCGGCTTTGTCTTTGCGATCGCCCACGTCCGCGGCGGCAAGGACAAGGGCTATGGCTGGTACGATGACGGCAAGCGGGCGCACAAGATGAACACTTTCACCGATTTCATCGCTTGTGCACGCCATCTGGTCGCCGAACACTACACTGTGCATGACCGCATCGTCGCGCAAGGTGGATCCGCCGGCGGCATGCTGATGGGCGCGGTCGCCAACATGGCGCCGGACTGTTTCGGCGGCATCGTTGCCGAGGTGCCTTTCGTCGATGTGCTCACCACCATGCTCGACGCCAGCCTGCCGCTGACCCCGCCTGAGTGGCCTGAATGGGGCAATCCGATCGCGTCGGCGGACGACTACCGGACGATCGCCGCCTACTCGCCCTATGACAATGTCGCTGCGCTCGGCTATCCGCCGATCCTGGCGCTGGCCGGTCTCACCGACCCGCGTGTCACCTATTGGGAACCGGCCAAATGGGTGGCGCGGCTGCGCGAGCGCAAGACGGGCGACAATCCGGTTCTGTTCAAGATCAACATGGAATCGGGCCATGCCGGCGCGTCCGGCCGGTTTTCCCGACTGGAGGAGATCGCCTACACATACTCATTCGCCTTGAAAGTGACAGGCAAGGCAACAGGGCCGCAGGGCTGAAGCGGTCATTGCCTTTCGGCCCCTGGCGTGACTTGATCGGCGACGAACGCCGAGGAGGATACGAGCAATGATCGACCTGGCCACATTGACCACCTATGTCGCCGTGGTGCTCGGTTTTGTATTTATTCCCGGCCCCGCCACGCTGCTGACGGTCGCGCGGGCAACGAGTTCGGGAACCAAAGCCGGCATCGCAACCGGCGCAGGGATCGCGGCTGGCGACGTGTTTCACACCTTCACGGCCATGGTCGGCATCTCGGCGATCATCGCCACATCGGCGGTGCTGTTCAGCGCCGTAAAGTATATCGGTGCGGCATATCTCGTTTATCTCGGTATTCGCGCGATCATGGAAAAGACAGCGGCCGATCTCGTCGCCGGCGGGCTCCCAATCTCGGCGGGCAAGGCGTTTCGGCAAGCCATACTGACTGAGATGCTCAACCCCAAGACGGCGCTTTTCTTCCTCGCGTTCCTGCCACAGTTCGTGCGGCCCGAAAACGGATCGGTGATGCTCCAACTGGCGGTATTGGGGATCATCTTTGTTCTGCTGGGCCTCTTCAGCACAGTGGTTTTCGCGGTGAGCGCAGGCGGGCTTGGCACTTTCCTGCGTCGAAATCCCACGGTGTTGAAATGGCAGGGCAAGATTGTCGGCGGCATCTACTGCGGCCTGGGCGTGCGGCTGGCGCTTCAGCAGCGCTGACGCGAAACGATGACCGGCGCGGCCTTCTCGGCGAGCCGGGCAATCAGTGGTTTTTGAATTCCGTGTTGCTGGTTTTCGCTCGCAATTGCGATGCCCCCGCGCTACCCAAGGCGCGTTTTGTCCCGGGCCATGACAGCCCACAATCGCACAAGGGCCTGCCATGCTGCTCGTCGACGTCTATCTCGACAAATCCCCCATCCAGGGGATTGGTGTCTTTGCCAAGAATGCCATTTCCCGCGGCACGATGATCTGGAAGCTGGACCCGAGATTCGACCGGCTCATCGAGGTCGAGACCTATGAGAGCCAGATAGGACCGGTGAAGAGTTATCTCGACCGCTATGCCTATCCGGACAGACGAGATCCGAACTACATCGTCTTCGAGGCCGACGATGCACGCTACATGAACCACGCCGACGAGCCGAATTGCGACGTATCCTCGCCCGAGGAAAGCTTTGCGTTGCGCGACATCGCGGCCGGCGAGGAACTGACCTGCAACTACAATCATTTCTTCGAGGCGGGTTTCGACTTCCTGGGCGATCGCCACCCGTAGTCAGTTCGCCGGTTTTTTTCGCGCCGGATAGCCGTTCGGATGCGGCGGAACCGCCTTGAGATAGGCCGCGATCGCCGCGCGGTCCTCGGGCGCCAGTTCGGCCATGTTCCTCTGCACATCGACCATGGCCCCGCCGACGGAGTCGAAATCGGGCGTGAAGCCGGTTTCGAGATAATTGGCGATGTCGGCCTGCGACCAGTCGCCGATACCGCCCTCCCCGGAGGTGATGTTGGGGACGACGCCGCTGCCTTCGGCGGCTGTGGCTCCAGCCAGCCACTCGCTCTTCCTTGTCCCGCCCGCAAGGTCACGCGGCGTGTGACACTCGCCGCAATGACCCGGTCCCTCAACCAGGTAGCGACCGGCAATCACAGGACCAGGCGCGCCTTCGGGCAGGGACACAACAGGCTGCTGGCTGAGATAGAGCCGTTTCCACAAGCCGATGCCGCGACGGATGTTGAACGGGAAACTCAATGAATTGGCCGGCGCTCGGCCGGCAACCGCCGGCAGCGTCTTCAGGAAGGCATAGAGATCGGCAATGTCGGCGGGCTTCATGCGCGCGTAGGACGTATAGGGAAATGCCGGATAGAAATGCTCGCCCGACGGCGAGACACCCTTCAGCATGGCATTGGCGAGATCCTCGGCCGACCACGCGCCGATGCCGTCCTTGGGGTCTTGCGAAATGTTGGGCGGCACAAACGTGCCAAACGGGGTCTTGAGTTCAAGGCCGCCGACAAGTTCGAGCAGCCCATCGCCTTTCGAACCGGGTTTTGCATGGCAGGAGGTGCAGCCGCCGGCATAAAAAATGCGCTTGCCTCTGGCCGCGTCACCAGGCGCGAGCTTGGCCATGATTTCCGCATCGAGCTTCACCGGCGCCGAAAGCGTCCACGCGGCAACCGCGCCGACGCCGCCGAGCACGAGTGCGGCGCCGACCAACTTCCTCAGCCATGCCATGGCCGGCGATCAGCCTTTCTTGACCCTGTAGCCCTTGTGGCAGGTGCCGCAGTCGGAGCCGATGACGCCGATTTGCGTCTTCAGGGAATCCACGTCGGCTGGGGCCGCGGCGACCGCAGCCTTGACGTTGGCAAGATACTTGTCTTCTGTCGCCTTGAAGCCGGCCATGTCTTGCCAGATCTTCGGCGCCGCCGTGGTGTCGCCCGTGTCGCTGCCCGCCGGGAACAGGACGTCGGCGTCGAATTTTTCCGCGTTCGCCTGGAGCGCCTGGAGCGCAGTCAGTACGGCGGCGGCATCAAAGGGCTCCTCACCCTTAACCACTTTCGACAGGCCGCCGACGATCTTCCCGCGTTCCTTCATCAGGGCCTGGCGGTCGAGGATCGGGTCAGCAAAGGCCGCCGAACCGGCGAACGCGAGCATAGAGATGGCGATGACAAGCTTTCTCATTCAATTGGCTCCATGATGAAGGCATTTCGGACAGGACGTTAACGGACGTGGCGGGAGGAATATTCCTTCCCCCGACGATTTTGCCAGACCTTTGCTGCTGTGGGATCCCGGCACAGAAAAACAAAAGCCCCGGGGGTGCCGGGGCTTTCTTAATCTCGATCAGGCTTTCGCTTTTTCGTAGAGTTCGAGAACATGATCCCAGTTGATCAGGCTGTCGACGAAGGCCTCGAGATATTTCGGCCGGGCGTTGCGATAGTCGATGTAATAGGAGTGCTCCCAGACATCGACGCCGAGGATCGGCGTCGCGCCATGGACGAGGGGATTCTCGCCGTTCGGCGTCTTCGAGATCGCCAGCTTGCCATCCTTGACCGAAACCCAGGCCCAGCCGGAACCGAACTGGGTCGTGCCGGCGGCGATGAAGTCGGCCTTGAACTTGTCGTAGCCACCCAGATCGCTGTCGAAAGCCTTCTGCAACGCACCCGGCAGCTTGTTGCCGCCGCCGCCCTTTTTCATCCACTTCCAGAAATGGATGTGATTGTAGTGCTGAGCGGCATTGTTGAAGAGGCCGGCATTCTTGCCGAACGACTGCTTGACCACCTCTTCTACCGACAGATCGCCAAGGCCGGCTTCGGCGGCAAGCTTATTGCCGTTGTCGACATAGGCCTTGTGGTGCTTGTCGTGGTGATATTCCAGCGTCTCTTTCGACATATAGGGCTGCAAGGCCTCATAGTCGTAAGGCAGAGCGGGCAATTCAAAAGCCATGGAAGGTACTCCCTCAAGGAAAATCCGGTGTCGATACCGGACTAAGATAGGTCTGGATTGGGTTCGGACAACTCCGAAAAGTGAAGCGCCGGGTGCTCTTTCTAAGCGGGTTCCGGAGAACTGTCACACAGTTTCCGGAAACCGGGCGCATTGCGACAAAAAGCCTGGGCGGATCAGCCCGCCGCCGTCGAATGCGCCCAATCCCAATAGAGCTCCCGCGCCTTCTTGGCCACCGGCCCGGGCTGCAGGCTGCGGTCCTCAATACGCGTGATCGGAATGACCTTGGAATGGTTGCCGGTCGAGAAAATCTCATCCGCCTCGAGGAATTCACGCACCGACAGCGCCTTTTCGGTGGTCTTGAACCCGTACTCGCCAAGCAACGTCATCGTGCGCGAGCGGGTGATGCCGGACAGGAAGGTGCCGTTCGGCGCCGGCGTCAGGACGTGGCCGTCCTTGATCAGGAAGATGTTCGAGGTTCCGGTCTCGGCGACGTTGCCCAGCATGTCGAGCACCAGGGCGTTGTCGAAGCCGCGCATCTTGGCTTCGAGGATGGCACGGCCATTGTTGGGATAGAGGCAGCCGGCCTTGGCGTTGGTCGGCATGGTTTCGATAGTCGGGCGTCGGAACGGCGATACCGTCACGGAAAAGCCGGTCGGCGAGATCATCGGCGATTCGTAGAGACACAGGCAGAAACGGGTCGAGGCGGGATCGGCCGGCACGCCCATATAGCCGCCGTGCTCGGCCCAATACATCGGCCTGATATAGACAGCCGTCTTGCCATCGAATTTCTTCAATCCGTCCCAGGTCAGCCCGACGATCTTCTCGGCCGTCATCGAGGGCTTGAGACCCAGCGCGATCGCCGAGGCATTCACGCGCGCGGCATGAAGCTCAAGATCGGGAGCGACACCCTCGAACCAGCGGGCGCCGTCGAACACACTGGTGCCGAGCCACATTGCGTGGCTGCGCGGACCAAGAACGGCGACATTGCCCTCGTACCAATCGCCGTCGACGAAAGTCCATGTCGCGGAAAGTGCGGCAGCCGCCAGTGTCATTGCTTTGTCCCGTTTCGATCCAATCTCGTGTTGCGGCATTGGATGACGCTTTGGCCGGCGTCGTCAACCAGCATCGCGGAGTTTTGTTGAGGCCACGGACGGCGCGCTGCAATCAAGACTTGCACCTTGCCTCGCCTCGCCTCAAAACTGTTGCCATGCAATACGCCGCATATGTTTTCGACGCCTACGGCACGCTGTTCGATGTTCATGCCGCCGTGCGCCGCCACGCCGACGCCATCGGACCGGACGGCCAGTTGCTGTCCGAGATCTGGCGCGCCAAGCAACTCGAATATTCCTGGGTGCGTACGTTGATGGGCGCCTATGCCGATTTTTGGCAACTCACCGAGCAGGCACTTGATTTCGCGTTGCACAAGGTGCCCTCTGCCGATCCCGGCCTCAAGGCGGCATTGCTGGACGCCTATTGGCGGCTGGACTGCTATGCGGAAGTGCCCGCCGTACTGAAGGCGCTCAAGGCGTCCGGCGCCAAGCTGGCAATCCTGTCCAACGGTTCACCGGAAATGCTGGAGGCAGCCGTTAAATCGGCGGCGCTCGATCAGGTGCTGGACGATATCTATTCCGTCGATGCGGTACGGCGCTTCAAGACCGATCCGTCGGTCTACGACATGGTCACCACGGGCTGGCGCCTTTATCCGGGTGCGGTCTCCTTCCAGTCGTCCAACCGCTGGGACATTGCCGGCGCGACCAAGTTCGGCTTCCGCACCGTGTGGATCAACCGCTCCAACCAGCCGGAGGAGTATCGGGATTTTCCACCGGCCCTGATCCTGCCGTCGCTCGATGCCCTTGTCACAGGTGGCTAACGCATGCGGCCCAAAAGGTAAGCCTGGTTTTCGCTCCAGGCCGCACACTCCTGTGACCGTAGCGCCACAGTGGCGACGCGGTCACAGCTTCGCCTTTGTTTGTCCACCTTGAGGCCAGATTCGGAACCGCCTATCGCGCCCAAGTGTTGATCAGGCACCCTCGCAACGGTCGGCATATTCACGCTTTGTTGCGATTTCAGACTTAAAGAAGGCAACCATGTTCCCAGCCGAAATCGAATCCTATCGCCTGAGCCGTCGCGGCTTTCTCAACGCCGCAGCCCTGGGCGCCGCCTCGATCGCGGTTTCCGCATGCGCCACCACCGGATCCGGGCCAGTCGAGCCACCGCCACCGGCCTACGTCGAGCCGCCGCTCGCCGACTACGTGACGATGTACGCCGCCGTCAGTGATGGCGGTTTCGAAGTGCCGGCCATTCCCGTCGACAGGATCGATCCGCAATTCCTGCGCCAGATCGTGCCCGACCCGACCGGCCAGAAGCCGGGAACCATCGTCGTCGATACGACCGGGCACTTCCTGTATCTGGTTCGTCCGGGCGGCCAGGCGATCCGCTACGGCGTCGGCCTCGGCCGCGCCGGCTTCGAATGGTCTGGCGATGCCGTCGTCCAGTGGAAACAGAAGTGGCCGAAATGGACGCCGCCGGACGAGATGATCGCCCGGCAGCCGGAACTGAGGCAATACAGCGCCGACAATGGCGGCATGCCGGGCGGGCTGAAAAACCCGCTCGGTGCACGTGCGCTCTATCTCTTCCAGGGCAACGTCGACACGCTCTACCGACTGCACGGCTCGCCGGAATGGCGTTCGATCGGCAAGTCGGTGTCGTCGGGCTGCGTGCGCCTGATGAACCAGGACATTATAGACCTCTATGACCGCGTGCCTTCGAAGACCCCGGTCATCGTGACCAGCGACGCCAGCCAGCCCATGGTGGCGACGGCGAACCACAAGGCCATCCCGATCGATGCCGGCGTGCCGGACGGATCGGTGCTGCTTGGCCCGGTGAAAGCGGTGACCGACGCGATTTTCTGATCGGAGGGAGGTGAATGCGGCGACTCGCCGCCTTCACCCTCCACATCAGCCTATCCCCGCATGGCCGTTGCGCGATCGCGCTTGCCTATCTGCCCCTCGACAGACTGCCAAGTATCCCGCGCACGATGGCGCGGCCGACCGACGAGCCGACAGAGCGCACCACCGACTTGATCGCGGCTTCCGCCACCGTCTGGCGGTTGGACGGGCGCGGTTGAGGGGAGCGTCTGCCGCCGGGCTGCTGCGGCGGGGCATCATTGCCGAAGCCCGGAATGGTCCAGCGTGAACGGCCGGCCTCGGCCTGCTGTGCCTCGGCATCCGCAGCGTCCTTGGCCTTCTTCTGCAGCATCTCGAAAGCCGATTCGCGATCGACACGCTCATCGTACTGGCCGATCACCGGGCTTTCCTGGATCAGCTTCTGGCGCTCGGCGGGGGTTATCGCCCCCAGCCGTGACGACGGCGGGCGGATCAGCGTGCGCTGGACCATGGACGGGATGCCCTTGGCTTCCAGCATTGAAACCAGCGCTTCGCCGGTGCCCAGTTGCGTGATCACGGTCGCGCAATCGAAATCCGGATTTGGCCGGAACGTCTCGGCTGCGGTCCTTACCGCCTGCTGCTCGCGCGGCGTGTAGGCGCGTAGCGCGTGCTGGACGCGGTTGCCGAGCTGGGCCAAGACCTTTTCAGGAATATCCAGAGGGTTCTGAGTGACGAAATAGACGCCGACGCCCTTCGAGCGGATCAGGCGCACCACCTGCTCGACGCGGTCGATCAGCACCTTCGGCGCGTCGTCGAAAAGCAGATGGGCCTCGTCGAAGAAGAAAACCAGCTTCGGCTTCTCGGGATCGCCCACTTCGGGCAGCTCCTCGAACAGTTCCGACATCAGCCAAAGCAGGAACGTCGCGTAGAGCCGCGGATTCATCATCAGCTTGTCGGCGGCCAGCACGCTGATGGCGCCGCGACCATCGCGGGTGGTGCGCATGATGTCGGCGATGCGCAATGCCGGCTCACCGAAGAAATTCGCCGCCCCCTGCTGTTCCAGCACCAGCAGCGTGCGCTGGATGGCGCCGACCGAGGGTTTCGTCACATTGCCGTAGCGGGCGCTGATCTCTTCGGCTCGGCCGGCGATATTGGCGAGCAGCGCCTGCAGGTCCTTGAGGTCGAGCAGCAGCAGGCCTTCCTCATCGGCGATGCGGAAGGCGATGTTCATAATGCCTTCCTGGGCTTCGGACAGATTCATCAACCGCGACAAGAGCAGCGGGCCCATCTCGGAGACGGTGGCGCGGATGGGGTGGCCCTGTTCGCCGAACAGATCCCAGAAGATGACGGGGAATTCCTGGAAGTCATAGGGGTCGAGCTTGACCTGCTCGGCGCGCTTGACCAGGAAATCCTGCGCCGTGCCCATCATGGCGATACCGGAGAGGTCGCCCTTGATGTCGGCGCAGAACACCGGCACGCCGGCATTGGAGAATCCCTCGGCCAATATCTGCAAGGTAACCGTCTTGCCGGTGCCGGTGGCACCGGTCACCAGGCCGTGACGGTTGCCATATTGCAAAAGCAGTTTTTCCCCGCGCTGATAGCTGTCGTCGGGCTTGCGGCTGGCGCCGATGAAAATGGTGTCGTCAGCCATATGTCCGGTCTCCGCAAACTGCTGTGTATAGAACCAGCCCCTTGCCCGAAGGTATAGTAGCGCCCCTGCACAGCGACAATGGCAGTCAGCGAAAATGGCCTTTTTTGGAGCTTGCGGATTTTGCCCGTGTTTGGCAATCGTTCATGCTTCGTGCTCGAAGGCTGGTGTACGCTCGAGGGATCGAATTCGAGTCTTGGAAGCGCATTGCATTGCGGTATCGCACCGGGACCCGTAGACTGAAGTGCTCCAGGCTGATGCGGCCGCATAGTGACGAGGACAGTGGATGAGCGCCGGAGCCTTGACCAGGGATAACGAACTTCCGAATGCCGACCGGCAGCGATGGCTGGCCTTGGCTGAAAAGGCGCTCGCCGGCGCATCCTTTGAGGAAAAACTGGTCTCGCACACCGATGACGGCATCCGCGTGGAACCGATTTATGAGCGCGCGGCGGCGGCGGAGCCCATCGTGCGCGCCAACCCCGGATCGCCGTGGATCGTCAGCCAGCGCATCGACGATCCCGACATTGGTCGCGCCAAAGCCCAGGCGCTGGAGGATGTCGCGCAGGGTGCGACGGGATTGTCGCTCGTCTTCGAAGGCGCCCCGAACGCGTTCGGCTACGGCCTGCCGAGAACGGCGCAGGCGCTGGAGACGGTTCTGGACGGCATACCGTTGAACCGCGTCCAGATCCGCATCGACGCCCATCCGTGGAGCCGCCCCATGGCCGACTGGCTGGTGGCGTTCCTTGGCAAGCGCCGCTCCGACCCGGCAAAGCTCAACCTCTCCTTCGGCATCGATCCTGCGGCTATCCTGGCCGGAACCGGCCGGTTGCGCATGTCGATCGAGGCGCTGCAGGAATCCATGCCGCAATCGCTGGCGCATTTCTTTTCGATGGGCGTACCCGGCGTGCTGCTAGAGGCGGATGGGCGGGTGTTCCACAATGCCGGCGCCACGGAGGCGCAGGAGCTTGGCATCATGCTCGCTTCGGCCGTCTCCTATCTCAGGATGTTTGAGAAAGCGCGGCAACCGCTCGTCTACGCAGCGCCCCATATCGGGTTTGCGCTGAGCGCCGACCAGAATCAGTTCCTGTCGATTGCCAAGGTCAGGGCCTTGCGCAGACTGTGGGCTCGCGTCCAAGAGGCTTGCTCGATCCCGACTTCGACGGCCAATATTCACGCCGAGACGTCGTTTCGCATGATGACGGCATTGGATCCGGAGACCAACATCCTGCGCACGACGATCGCCTGCTTCGCCGCGGCGGCGGGTGGAGCCGATTCGATCGCCATCCTGCCGCACACCGTCGCGCATGGCCTGCCGGCGCCTTTCGCACGCCGCGTGGCCCGTAACGCGCAGTTGATCATGGCCAATGAAAGCCACATCGATCAGGTCGCCGATCCCGCCTGCGGCTCCGGTGGCGTCGAAGCGCTCACCGCTGGCCTCTGCGAAGCGGCCTGGGCCGAGTTGCAGGCGATCGAGGCCGAGGGCGGCGTGCTGTCCAGCCTTAAGGAGGGACACATACAGGAGCGCGTTCGCACCGCCGCCTCCCAGCGCGCCGCCGCCTTCCGATCCCGCGAGCGCGCCATCGTCGGCGCCACGCTCTATCCGCAGAAAATCGAGCGCGCGGTCGAGACGCTGGCCGCGGAGCGGCGACCTGCCTTCACGGAAGGCATCGTCATGTGCGAGCCGCTGTTTCCGGTCCGCATCGATCAAGCGATCGGAGCCGCTTCTTGATTCCGGATTTCAGCCAGGTCGGCTGGGCGCCGCCGCGGCGGGCGCCGGTCGAGATCAAGGGCCAGCGGATGACGCCGGAAGGCCTTGCCGTCAAACATCTGTACAATCAGGGCGACCTCAAGGGGCTGCCGCATCTCGACACATATCCGGGCATGCCTCCCTTCGTGCGCGGACCCTATCCAACCATGTATGTCCAGCAGCCGTGGACGATCCGGCAATATGCCGGTTTCTCGACGGCGGAAGAGTCCAACGCCTTCTACAGGCGCAATCTTGCCGCCGGCCAGAAAGGCCTGTCGGTCGCCTTCGATCTCGCCACGCATCGCGGCTATGACAGCGACCATCCGCGGGTGGCCGGCGATGTCGGCATGGCGGGCGTGGCCATCGATTCCATCCTCGACATGCGCCAGCTCTTCGACGGCATTCCACTCGGCGAGATGACGGTGTCGATGACCATGAACGGCGCGGTGCTGCCGATCATGGCGCTCTACATCGTGGCGGCCGAGGAACAGGGCGTTGCGCAGAAGGATCTCACTGGCACCATTCAGAACGACATTCTGAAGGAGTTCATGGTCCGCAACACCTATATCTATCCGCCAAAACCCTCGATGCGGATCGTTTCGGACATCTTCTCCTACACGTCGAAGAACATGCCGAAATTCAACTCGATCTCGATCTCCGGCTATCACATGCAGGAGGCCGGCGCGACGGCGGACCTGGAACTCGCCTACACGATCGCCGACGGAATCGAATATGCCCGCGCCGGCGTCGCCGCCGGGCTCGACATCGACCGCTTCGCCCCGCGCCTGTCCTTCTTCTGGGCTGTTGGCATGAACTTCTTCATGGAAGTCGCCAAGCTCAGGGCGGCGCGGCTGCTGTGGTCGAGCCTGATGATGAAGAATTTTTCGCCGAAGGACGAGCGTTCGCTGTCCTTGCGCACCCACTGCCAGACCTCTGGCTGGTCGCTGACGGCGCAGGATCCCTACAACAACATCATCCGCACGATGATCGAGGCGATGGCCGCCACACAGGGCCATACACAATCGCTGCACACCAATTCCTTCGACGAGGCCATGGCGCTGCCGACCGATCATTCGGCCCGTATCGCCCGCAACACGCAGTTGATCCTGCAAAAGGAATCCGGCACCACGCGCATCATCGATCCGTGGGGCGGTTCGGCTTATATCGAGAGGCTGACGCATGATCTGGCGGCGCGTGCGCTTGCCCATATCGAGGAGGTCGAGGCGCTCGGCGGCATGGCCGCGGCGACCGAGAAGGGCATTCCCAAGCTGCGCATCGAAGAGGCAGCCGCCCGCACCCAGGCGCGCATCGATTCAGGCGAGCAGATGCTGGTCGGCGTCAACGCGCACCGGCCCGGCACGGACATAGAAGTCGATGTCCTGAAGATCGACAATGCCGAGGTAAGAGCCCGGCAGCTATCGAAGCTGCAGCGGCTGAAGGGCACCCGCGACGTCGCCGTGCTCGAGAATGCGCTCGCAGCGCTCTCCCGCGCGGCCGAGAGCGGCGACAACCTGCTCGAATTCGCCATCCGTGCCGCGCGCGCCAATGCGACGGTCGGGGAGATTTCGCTGGCCCTGGAAAAGGTCTTTGGCCGCCACGTCGCTTCGGTGCAGACGATTTCCGGCGTCTACCGCCAGGCGCTCGGCGACAATCCGGCCGTCGACCGGCTGCAGGAGAAGATCGGCGCGTTCGAAAAGAAGACCGGCGGCAAGCCGCGCATCCTGGTCGCCAAAATGGGACAGGACGGACATGACCGCGGCCAGAAGGTAATCGCCACAGCCTTTGCCGACCTCGGCTTCGATGTCACCGTCGGCGCCATGTTCCAGACGCCGGAGGAGATCGCGAAGCTCGCCCACGAGCAGGATGTGCACATTGTCGGCGCGTCATCGCTGGCGGCGGGACATCTGACGCTCATCCCGGAACTCAGGGATGCGCTGAAGAGGCTCGGCCACGGCGACATGCTGATCGTTGCCGGCGGCGTGATCCCTCCGCAGGACTATGATGCCGTGCTGCAAGCGGGTGCGGCGGAGATCTTCCCGCCCGGTACCGTGATCCCGGAAGCGGCGGAGCGGCTGATGGACCGGCTGCTGGTATCGTGAATTCTCGGCAATGAGCGTGTCCGGGCCTTCCTCCCATTCGTAAGTTATAATATCTGTTGCAACGGCGCGGCGGTCGAGTTATAATTGACGTTGCAACAGGAGCAATCCAGCATGAACACCACCATTCGCAAGATCGGCAATTCCGAAGGTGTGATCCTGCCCAAGGAACTACTCGACCGCCTGAATCTCAAAGCCGGTGATCAGCTTCAGGTTCTCGAAACGGACAAGGACATCGTCCTCAAACCGGTCGACGATAGTTTCGAGCGGCAGATGGAAGCTGCTCGCAAGGTCATGGACAAGTACAAGGTCGCGCTTCAGAAGCTCGCCGAATGAACTGGGAGTTCCTGTCGCGCCGCGCGGTCGAAGCGATGCATGCCGAGCAATTGCGCCGGCATGGCGGCGCACAAGGTTTGAGGGATGAAAATGCACTCGAATCGGCGCTGACCCGGGCCCAGAACAAGGCCAATTACGGCACTCCGTCGATTGAAGATCTTGCAGCAGCCTATGTCTTCGGCATTGCCAGAAATCATGCCTTTGTCGACGGCAACAAACGCACGGCGATTGTCGCCGCCGGCGCCTTCCTGATCGTCAACGGTCACGTCCTGACGGCGGACAACGGCACGCTTTATGAATTCGTGATGGCTATCGCCGCCGGCGAGATCGATGAAGCGGGTGCCGCCGCGTTCTTTCGCGACCACATCGTGCAGACTGAGAACTGACGTTGGGGTTCAGCCGCCCGCGCTCAGCTTGACGATTTCCCATTCCTTGCCGTTGACGGTGGCGACATCGCCGACCTTCTTGCCAAACAAAGCAATCGCCATTGGCGACACATGGGAAATGCTGCCCTTCGACGGGTCGGCCTCGTCCTCGCCGACGATCTTCCAGTGCACCTTCTTGCCGTCCTCGGCTTCGAGCGTGGCGCCCATGCCGAAGCGGATGACGTCGCTCCCGGGCTCGGGCACCGAAAGCTCGGCACTTTCCCGCCGCGCGGTCCAGTAACGTAGGTCGCGCGACACCAGCGCGATGCGCTCGCGGTCTCCCCGGCGCTCGGCTTTGGCCAATATGTCGCGCAGATCGGCCAGATTCTCCTCGATCATTGCCAGGCCACGCTCCGTCACCAGGTTGCGGTGTTGGCTGATCGGCCGTTCGCCGACGCCTGCGATGGCGTTTTCGCTGTCTTCCTCGCGGGTAAAGGCTCTGCTCATTCCTTGAACTTATGCCCGCCCTCACGACTTCACAAGTCATTGCCCCTCGGCGGGAACGCAGGAGCCCGGCTGGCATGAATCCTGCCACTAGACGTGCAAAACGCAGGACCTGTGCCGATGTTGAACAGACGCAAACTGCTTGTGCGGACAGCCGGTTTTGCCGTGTTCGGGCTTTCGCTGGGCAAGGCAGCCGCCGCGAGCTTGCCCGGCATCGAGAAAGCCTCGATGCGCGGATCGATCAACGCCACCGAGCTTGGCGTGCAACCCGGCACCTTTGACGATCAGAGCAAGGCTTTCGCCAAGCTGCTGCGCGAGGCCAGCGATCGGGACATGCCGGTGTTCCTGCAGCCCGGCACCTACGTCGTATCCAACCTGACGCTGCCCGGCCGGGTGCGCCTTAGCGGCGTGCCTGGCGCAACACGCATCGTCTATGGTGGCGACGGTCACCTGTTCATGGCCGAACAAGCCGATCACATCGAGCTCAGCGGCCTGGTCCTCGACGGCTCAAACCGCTCGATGGGCGACTATGCGCAAGGACTGCTCGATCTGCGCCGCGTGGCGCATCTCATTGTCGATAATTGCCAGATAACCGGTAGCGGCAAGAATGGGCTGGCGCTCGAGCACGCGGCGGGCCGGGTCGAGCGCACGGAAATATCCGGAGCGGCGGACGCCGGCATCTATTCGGTCGAGGCCGCAGGGCTGGCGATCACAGGCAACACCGTCTCCGACTGCGCCAATGGCGGCATCCTCGTACACCGCTGGCAAGCGGCGGAGGACGGCACCATCGTCACCGGCAACCGGGTCGAACGCATAGCGGCGCGCGGCGGCGGCACAGGCCAGAACGGCAACGGCATCAATGCCTTCCGCGCCGCCAATGTGATCGTCTCCGGCAATATCGTTTCGGACTGCGCATTCTCCGCCATCCGCGCCAACAGCGCCAGCAATCTGCAGGTATCAGGCAACACCTGCATGCGCTCTGACGAAACGGCGGTCTACTCCGAATTCTCGTTCGAGGGCGCCATCATCAGCAACAACGTCGTCGATGGTGCCGCCAACGGCATCTCGATCGTCAATTTCAATGAAGGCGGCCGCATGGGTGTTTGCTCCGGCAACATCGTGCGCAACCTGTCGACATCAGGTCCCTACCCGGCCGACCCGCCGGGATTCGGCATCGGCATCGGCGTCGAGGCCGACACCACCGTGTCCAACAATGTCATCGAGAACGCGCCGCTCTACGGGATGTCGATCGGCTGGGGACCGTATCTGCGCAACGTCGTGGCCACCGGCAACATCATCCGCAAGGCGGGCACCGGCATCGTCGTCAGCGTGGTCGACGGCGCCGGAACCGCCATCATCTCCGACAATGTCATCGACGGCGCACGCAACGGCGCCATTGTCGGGCAGCGCTGGGCCGACCCGGCCACGGGCGATCTCGCCGCGTCAGGCTATACCGGCTATCCGCACCTGACCGTCGAGCGCAATCACGTCAGTTGAGACGCGCCTGTCTCAGGCCAGCGCCGCCGTCGGCCTCAGCGCACCGACCTTGGCGCCGGCCCGGCTTTCGATGGGTGCGTTTGCCATTTCGAGCAGCCTCGCCGCCAGGGCTTGGTCCGCGCGCAACAGCCTTGCGAGGATGGCGGCAACCATTGCTTCACTGGCACGGCTGGCGCCATCGTCGCATTTGAGCGCGATGCCGAGACCCAGTTCGGGAATTGCGGCACAATGAACGCCTTCAGCGCCACCTTTCGCAAAAATCCGCCCGGGGGCGGCTTCCATCAACGCGACGTCTTCGCGGTCCGTTCCGGCAACAAAGAACGGCTCTGCCATGCAGGCGGCCAGCAGACGGTTTGCAGCTTTGGCTCGCACCGGTGCAAAACCCGTCCCGGTCGCCATCCGGGCAAAGCCCAGCGCGAAACTCCTGAGCGGCACCGCGTAGGTCGGGATGGAACAACCATCGGTCGCGCGCTCGTCGGCGCCGTGGCGGGCTCCTGTTACCGCCTGCATGGCGTCGCGCACCATCTCCTGCAAGGCGTGATCCGCCCTGACATAGCCGCCATGCGCGATGCCCGCGTGAACGCAGGTGCAGAGGAAGCCCGAATGCTTGCCGGAGCAGTTGTTGTGCAGCGCGTTGGGCGAGCCGCCGGCACGCGCAAGTGCTATCTCCGCATCATGGTTTGAGGGCCAGTGCGTGCCGCATTCAAGCGCCGACCCGTCCAGCCCGGCCCTGGCGAGCATCGACCTGGCCAGTTCGACATGGGCCGGTTCGCCCGAATGGGAGGCACAGGCCAGCGCCAGTTCGCGGTTGCCGAAGCCATATGCATCGGCGGCGCCGCTTTCGACCAGCGGCAGCGCCTGGATGGCCTTGACGGCGGAGCGCGGAAACACCGGCCTCGACGTGTCGCCGATTTCCAGAACCGGCGTGCCATCGGCATCGAAAACCGCGGCCGCGCCCCGGTGGGCGCTCTCGACGATGGCGCCACGCAGAACTTCGATTAGAACCGGATTTGTCATGTTGCCCCCGCGGATGCGGGTCGCTTTTACCGAATCCGATCGAGAATGGAAACGTAATTGGCGACCGCCGCGCCGCCCATGTTGAAGATGCCGCCAAGTTTGGCGTTGGGCACCTGGATGCCGCCCGCCTCACCGACGAGCTGCATGGCGCTCAGCACATGCATCGACACCCCGGTGGCGCCGATCGGATGACCCTTCGCCTTCAGGCCGCCGGACGGGTTGACCGGCAGCCGTCCGTCCTTTGCGGTCGTGCCGTCCAGCGCCAGTTTGGCGCCCTCGCCGGGCTTCGCCAGGCCCATGGCCTCATATTCGATCAGTTCGGCGATCGTGAAGCAGTCATGCGTCTCGACGAAGGAGAGATCGTCAAGCGTCACGCCGGCTTTCTTAAGCGCGCGGCTCCAGGCCTGCTCGCAGCCTTCGAAGGTGAGAATGTCGCGCTTCGACATGGGCAGGAAATCCTGCACGTGCTCATTGGCGCGGAAGGTGACGGCGCGGCGCATCTTCAGTGCCGTCGCCGTGTCGGTGAGGACGAGAGCGGCGGCACCGTCGGAGACCAGCGAGCAGTCGGTGCGCTTCAGCGGGCCAGCGACGAAGGGGTTTTTCTCGCTCTCCTGGCGGCAGAATTCGTAGCCGAAATCCTTGCGCATCTGCGCATAGGGATTGTCGACGCCGTTCTTGTGGTTCTTGGCGGCGATCATGGCAAGCGCATCCGACTGGTCGCCGTAGCGCTGGAAATAGGCCTGCGCGATCTTGCCGAAGACGCCGGCAAAGCCGGCCGGCGTGTCGCCATCCTCGGGCAAATAGGAGGCTTTCAGCAGATTCTTGCCAATCTCGGGGCCGGGCGTCGTCGTCATCTGCTCGGCGCCGACCACCAGCACGATGCGGGCGGCATTGGCGTCGATGGCGCGGATGCCTTGCCTGACCGCGGCCGAACCGGTGGCGCAGGCGTTCTCGACGCGCGTCGCCGGCTTGAAGCGCAGCCGGTCGTCGGCCTGGAGGACCAGGCTGGCGGTGAAATCCTGCGCGGAAAAGCCGGCATTGAAATGTCCGAGTACGATCTCGTCGACATCGTCCGGGCCAATGCCGGCATGGTCGAGCGCCTCGGTTGCCACTTTGACGATCAGGCTCTCCAGCGTTTCGCCCTCAAGCTTGCCGAAACGCGAATGCGCCCAGCCGACGATGCATGCGGTCATGGCAATCTCCATCTGCCGCGGATCCTAACACGTCATATCGCGGCTTGAGCATTCAATATTGTTCAATAGTGAACCGTTTTCCAGTCCGCGGGATGAGCCAGAGCCGACAATCGGTTGTCGTTCGGGCTGGATTTTTGTTGATTGACCCGTCAATAAAAAATAATCTTTGGCCGAAACATCGGGAACAGCATGCCGAAAGTCGGAATGGAGCCACTGCGCCGCAAAGCGCTCATCGACGCGACGATCTCGGCGATCGGCGAGCGCGGCTCGCTTGACGTGACGATGTCGGAGATCGCCGGGCGCGCCGGCGTGTCGTCGGCGCTGGCCCATCACTATTTCGGCGCCAAGGATGAACTGCTGTTCGCGACGATGCGGCATATCCTGGCCGAACTGACCGCGGACATGCGGCGCGCGCTTCAATCCGCCGGTTCCCCACGCGAACGCGTCTCGGCGGTGGTGGCCGTCAATTTCTCCGAGATCCAGTTCCGGGCCGAAACGATCGCCGCCTGGCTCGCCTTCTATGTCGAGGCGCAGAAATCGGCTGCGTTGCGCCGGCTGCTCAGGATTTATGCGCGGCGGCTGCATTCGAACCTGATGAGCGGGCTGGCCGGCATCCTGTCCCGAGCCGAGGCCGACCGCGTCGCCGAAGCGACGGCGGCGATGATCGACGGGCTCTACATCAGGCGCGCGCTGAAGGACGGCGTGCCCGATGCCGCGACCGCGATCGCATTGGTCGAAGACTATCTCGAAACGAAACTCAGCGGACGGCAGAGGCAGTGACACGCAAGCAACCAAATTTCCTGGTCGTCATGGTCGATCAGCTCAACGGGACTTTCTTTCCGGACGGGCCGGCTGACTTCCTGCACGCGCCGCATCTGAAGGCATTGGCCGCCCGCTCGGCGCGCTTCCGCAACAATTACACCGGCTCGCCGCTCTGTGCGCCCGGCCGTGCCTCGTTCATGAGCGGCCAGTTGCCGTCGCGCACCGGGGTCTATGACAACGCGGCCGAGTTCGCCTCGTCGATTCCGACCTTCGCTCATCATCTGCGCGCCGCCGGCTACCATACTTGCCTGTCGGGCAAGATGCACTTCGTCGGGCCGGACCAGTTGCACGGCTTCGAGGAACGGTTGACCACGGACATCTACCCGGCCGATTTCGGCTGGACACCCGACTACCGCAAGCCCGGCGAGCGCATCGACTGGTGGTATCACAATCTGGGCTCGGTGACCGGTGCCGGCATCGCGGAAACCACCAACCAGATGGAATATGACGACGAGGTCGTGTTCCTGGCCGCGCAGAAGCTCTATCAGCTTTCGCGGGAGCAGGACGATGAGGAGCGCCGGCCCTGGTGCCTCACCGTCTCGCTGTCGCATCCGCACGATCCCTATGTCGCGCGCAAGCAATATTGGGACCTCTACGAAAATTGCCAGGCGCTCGACCCGGAAACCGGTTTCATCGCGTATGACGAACAGGACACGCATTCGCAGCGGCTGTATGTCGCCAGCGATTATCCGTCGTTCCAGATCACCCCTGAGCAGGTGCGCCGTTCGCGGCGCGGCTATTTCGCCAATATTTCCTATGTCGACGACAAGCTCGGCGAGCTCCTGGACGTCCTCAAGCGGACGCGCATGCTTGACGACACCACCATCCTGTTCTGCTCCGACCATGGCGACATGCTCGGCGAGCGCGGCCTATGGTTCAAGATGAGCTTCTTCGAGGGCTCGGCGCGGGTGCCGCTGATGGTTGCCGGCAGGGGCGTTGCGGCCGGGCTGATCGAAGCGCCGGTTTCCAATCTCGACGTGACGCCGACGCTTTGCGACCTCGCCGGCATCCACATCGATGCCGTCGCGCCATGGACCGATGGCCAATCGCTGCTGCCCCTGATCGACGGTGAGCAGCGCAGCGCGCCTGTGCTGATGGAATATGCGGCTGAGGGTTCATACGCGCCTCTGGTGGCTATCCGCGAGGGCCGATACAAGTTCGTCCATTGCGAGCTCGATGCGCCGCAACTGTTCGATCTCCAATCCGATCCGCTGGAGCGAAAAAACCTCGCCGCCGATCCGGCCAACGAACCGCTGGTCGCGGCGTTCATGGAGAAGGTGCGGGCGCGCTGGGACATGGCCGCTTTCGACACTGCGGTGCGCGAAAGTCAGGCGCGCCGCTGGGTCGTCTATCGGGCGCTGCGCAACGGCGCCTACTACCCCTGGGATTTCCAGCCGCTGCAGAAAGCGTCCGAGCGCTACATGCGCAACCACATGAACCTCGACAATCTCGAGGAGAGCAAACGGTATCCGCGAGGCGAATGATGACTACGCTTGTCCCCTCACTCGACCACCTGAAGCAAGCCTATGCGGTCACCGCCAAGGCGACGCAGATCACGCCGCTGCTGGAATCGGCGGCGCTCGCCAGGGAAACCGGCGCCGCTCGCGTCTTCGTCAAGGCGGAATCGCTGCAATGGGCGGGATCGTTCAAGGTGCGGGGCGCCTACTGGCGGCTGAAGCGGCTGTCGCCCGACGAAGCCAAGAAGGGCGTCGTCGCTTATTCTTCCGGCAATTTCGCGCAAGGACTGGCGGCTGCCGGCCAGGCGCTCGGCATTCCCGTCACGATCGTCATGCCGATCGACGCGCCGGCCGCCAAGCGCGACGCCACAGCAGGCTACGGCGCGCGCGTGGTGCTTACCGATCACGGCGAGCGCGCGCGTGAGGAAGTCGCCGCCGCCAAGGCGCGCGAGATCGCCGAGACCGAAGGGCTGACATTGCTGCATCCCTTCGACGATCCGGAAATCGTGGCCGGCCAGGCAGGTGCCGGGCTGGAGGCGCTGGAGCAGCTTTCTGCCAAGGGCACGAAGGCGGACGTGCTGTTCTGCTCGGTCGGCGGCGGCGGCTTGATCGGCGGCGTTTCGCTCGCTTTTCACTATCTGTCGCCGGCCACAGAAACCATCGGCGTCGAGCCCGAAGGTTTCAACGGCATGGGCGCCTCGTTGGCGCATGGCAGCATCGAGACCATGCCGCTCGCCCCGAACTCGATCTGTGACGGGCTGATGTCGCGGCGGCCCGGCGAGGCGCCGTTCGCGGCGGTCAGAACCGCCGGCGTTCGCGGCATCACCGTCGACGACGCCTTGGTGCGGCGGGCAATGAAAATCGCCTTCGAGCGGATGAAGCTGGTGCTTGAGCCGTCCGGAGCTGCCTCGCTGGCGGCACTGCTCGGCGGCAAGGTGGATGTGGCCGGCAAGACCGTCCTTGTGGTGGCTACCGGCGGCAATGTCTCGCTCGCCGATTTCATCACGCATATGAACGATGGGCGCATATGAACAATGCTTGAAGCGGATTTCGTCATCATCGGCTCCGGCTCCGCCGGCTCGGCCATGGCCTATCGCCTGTCGGAGGATGGCAAGCACTCTGTCATCGTTATCGAATTCGGCGGCTCCGATATAGGGCCGCTGATCCAGATGCCATCGGCGCTGTCGATCCCGCTCAACATGAGCCTCTACGACTGGGGCTTCGCCAGCGAACCGGAGCCGCACCTCGGCGGCCGCGTGCTGGCAACGCCGCGCGGCAAGGTGATCGGAGGCTCGTCCTCGATCAATGGCATGGTCTATGTGCGCGGCCACGCCCGCGACTTCGACCACTGGGCCGAACAGGGAGCCGCCGGCTGGGGTTTTGCCGACGTGCTTCCCTATTTCAAGCGCATGGAAGATGCGGAAGGCGGCGAGGACGGCTGGCGGGGCCATGGCGGGCCGCTGCACGTGCGGCGCGGCACGCGGAAAAATCCGCTCTATGGCGCCTTCGTCGAAGCGGGCCGCCAGGCCGGCTTCGAACTGACCGACGACTATAACGGCTCCAGGCAAGAGGGGTTCGGCCCGATGGAGCAGACCATTTTTGGCGGCCGCCGCTGGTCGGCGGCATCAGCCTATCTGAAGCCGGCGCTCAGGCGCAAAAACGTAAGCCTGGTCAAGGGCTTTGCGCGGCGGGTGATCATCGAGAATCAACGCGCCATCGGGGTCGAAATCGAAGCTCGCAAACAGATTCAAGTTGTTAAGGCGCGACGTGAGGTGATCGTCGCGGCATCGTCGATCAATTCGCCGAAAATCCTGATGCTGTCGGGCATCGGGCCTGCAGAGCATCTCAGGGAAAACGGCATCGCGGTGGTGGCCGATAGACCCGGCGTCGGCCGCAACCTGCAGGACCATCTGGAACTTTATATCCAGCAGGAATCGACAAAGCCGATCACGCTGAATTCGGTGCTCAACCCGTTTTCCAAGGCGATGATCGGGGCGCAGTGGCTGTTCTTCAAGACCGGCCTTGGCGCCACCAATCATTTCGAGGCGGCGGCCTTCGTGCGCTCGCGCGCCGGCGTCGACTATCCTGATATCCAGTACCACTTCATCCCGGCGGCGGTGCGCTATGACGGCAAGGCGGCGGCGAAGTCGCATGGTTTTCAGGCGCATGTCGGGCCAATGCGTTCGAAGTCGCGCGGCTCGGTGACGCTGCGCTCGCCGGATCCGAATTCGAAACCGGTGATTCACTTCAACTACATGTCGCATCCCGACGACTGGAGCGAGTTCCGCCACTGCATCAGGCTGACGCGCGAGATTTTCGGCCAGAAGGCCTTCGACGGCTTCCGCGGACAGGAAATTTCGCCCGGCAGCCACGTGCAGTCGGACGACGACCTCGACATCTTCATCAGGGATCACGCCGAAAGCGCCTATCATCCCTGCGGCACCTGCCGGATGGGCCGTGCCGACGACGTCACGAGCGTCGTCGATCCGGAATGCCGTGTGATCGGCGTCGAGGGCCTGCGCGTCGCCGATTCCTCTATCTTTCCGCGCGTCACCAACGGCAATCTCAACGCGCCGTCGATCATGACTGGCGAGAAGGCTTCCGACCACATTCTTGGCCGCACGCCGCTGGCGCCTTCCAACCAGGAACCATGGATCAATCCCCGCTGGCAGGCGTCCGACAGATAGAGCATGATCGTGCAACCGCACGATCGGCATGCCGCGAAAGACGATTTGGAGAAGCCCATGCGCGCCCAGCCAACGGCATCGCACTATGTCAACGGACGCTACATAGACGACGAGCAAGGCGCGCCGTTGCCGGTTATCTATCCGGCAACCGGCGAGATCATCGCCCTTTTACGCTCGGCGACGCCGAACGTGCTGGAACTCGCCATCGAGGCCGCACGTGCCGCGCAACCAGCTTGGGCGCGGCTGAAGCCGGTGGAGCGCGGCCGCGTCCTGCGCCGCGCCGCCGACATCTTGCGTGCCCGCAACGCCGATCTTGCTCGCCTCGAGACGCTCGATACCGGCAAGGCAATCCAGGAAACGCTGGTGGCGGATGCCCCTTCGGCCGCGGATTGCCTGGAATATTTCGGAGGCGCGGTTGCCGCTTACAATGGCGAGGCCGTCGATCTGGGCGGGGCTTTCGCTTACACGCGGCGTGAGGCGCTCGGGGTTTGCGTTGGCATAGGCGCCTGGAACTACCCGATCCAGATCGCCGGCTGGAAATCCGCGCCCGCGCTCGCCATGGGCAATGCCATGGTGTTCAAACCATCGGAAAACACGCCGTTGTCGGCCCTGGTGCTGGCCGAGATCTACAGCGAGGCGGGTCTGCCAGACGGACTGTTCAACGTCGTGCAAGGCTATGGCGATGTCGGCGCCGGCCTCGTCAGCCACGATGTCGTAGCCAAGGTGTCGGTGACCGGTTCGGTGCCGACCGGCCGCAAGGTTCTGTCATCAGCCGGCTCGAAGATGAAGCACGCAACGATGGAACTCGGCGGCAAGTCGCCGCTGATCGTCTTCGACGACGCCGATCTCGAGAATGCCATCGGCGGCGCCATGCTGGGCAATTTCTATTCGACGGGGCAGATCTGCTCCAACGGCACACGCGTCTTCGTCCAGAAGGGCATCCATGGCCGCTTCGTCGAGCGGCTCGTCGAGCGAACCAAGAAGATCCGCATCGGCGACCCGCTCGATGCCGAAACCCAGATGGGGCCGCTGGTCAGCAAGGCGCAGCAGGAGAAGGTCGTCTCCTACATCGCGGCGGGCAAGCAAGAAGGCGCCACGCTCGCCTGGGGCGGCAACGTGCCCTCATTGCAAGGTTTTGAAGGCGGCTTCTTCGTCGAGCCGACGGTGTTCACCGGGGTGACCGACAGCATGCGCATCGCGCGCGAGGAAATCTTTGGGCCTGTCATGAGCGTGCTGAAATTCGACGGCGAGGACGAGGTGGTCGAGCGCGCCAACGACACCGAGTTCGGCCTCGCGGCCGGCGTGTTCACGCGCGACCTGTCGCGCGCCCACCGCGTCATCGCCGAGCTGCAGGCCGGCACGTGCTGGATCAACGCCTACAACCTGACCCCCGTCGAAATCCCCTTCGGCGGTGTCAAGCAATCCGGCATCGGGCGGGAGAATTCACTGGCCGCGCTGGCGCATTATTCCCAGCTGAAGGCGGTTTATGTCGAGACCGGGGATGTGGCCAGCCCGTATTGAGCAAAATGTAGTCGGGACAGCGCCTCTTTCTCAGCCGCCCTTCTGTGCAGTCCCATCCAGATACTGCGTCAGCGCGCACACGAGATGGTAGAAAATGCTGGCCGGCACATCTGATGCCCGCGAGCGGCCGCGCTCGTCGACGCGGTCGATCCACAGACCCAGCGGCGCCGGGTCGATGTGCCAGCGGAACAGCCGGCCTACGCGTTCCTCGATCTCCGGCTTGAGATCGGGTCCGCCAGAACCGTCCAACGCAATCGCCGCCTTGACCGCTTCGGCCTGTGGCCAACTGCGCGAGATCAGGTCCAGCGGCAGACCCTGCCGGGAGACCGCGCCATAGGCAAGGCCTGTGGCGCGGTTGAGGCCATTGGCGATGGCCGAGGCATAGAGTTTCCTGGCGAAGCCACTCAGTTCGGCCTGGCCGCTACGAGCGGCGAAATCGACAAGCAGCGCGGCCCATTCGAAATGATGGCCGGGCTCGGTCCAGGTGCCCTTCTCGTCCGCCACGGGCCTCCAGCCGGCGTCGAAATATTCACCCAGCGTCCAGCTTTCGGGATCGAAGAAGTGGCTGCGGAACAAGTCGATGATGCGCGCCGCGCGGCGCAGATAGGCGCGCTCGCCTGTCGCCTGATGCCAGGCGAGGAAGGCTTCCAGGAAATGCATGTGCGGATTGGAGCGCCGCTCGCCCTGCCCGTCCGAGGTTTCGAGAAAGCCGGTCATGCGGCTATCCTCGAGATGGGCATCGAGAAAGGCGAAGGTCTCCTCGCCGAGCCGCAGCGCATCCGGATGGCCCGACATGTGGGCATGTGCCAGCGCCAGGAGCACGCAGGAATGATCGTAGGCGTCCTCGACCGGGTCGGCGACCGAACCGTCAATGTCGAGGGTGCGCACCCAGCCGCCCCTTGCCGTTCGGCCGCTTCCGGCCATGAAGTCGATGCCGTGAGCGATGAGCCGATCGGCCGGGCCGTCCCAGCCGCGTTGCTTGGCGACCGCAAAGGCGTAGACTTGGCGGGCCTGCGTGCGCATGCGCTTGGGCTTCATCAGCGGCGTGGCGTCGAAGCCAAGCGCCTCGTGGAAGCCGCCATAGCGTTCGTCGACGCCTGATGTAGACCATAGCGGAAGCGTCTCCTGAAACAGCCAGTGATGGACGCGGCGGCGCCAGGCGCCGCTTTCGATGACCCGGTCGTGGGCCGGCGTGAACCGGGTTTCCAGCCGGCCGGATTTTTCGAGCTGCTCGACGATCTTCTTGACGTGCTGGCTGTGGCTGACCGGGGCGACGAAGGTCGCGTCCGATGTCGAGACGATGGCGACATCTCTCATGCCGATAGCCGACAGCAGCCGGCCATCGCTGCGAATGTAGGAATTCTCGCAATCGATCGCGACGACGTCGCCGGCGATGACATTGCCTTGGCCATCGGCAGGCCCGACATCGAGCAGCGACTGCCAGGAGCCGAGATCGTTCCAGCGAAAGCCGGCCGGCACCATGGCGATGTCCTTTGCCCGCTCCATGATGGCGTAGTCGATCGAGGTCGAAGGAATGGCGCCATAGAGGTCCAGCGGCATGTAAAAGCCGGAAAGGTCCGATGTCGCAGCCTTGTAGGCAGCTTCGGTCGCCTGCCAGATCTTCGGCTCGAAAGCCGCGAATGCATCGCGCATGGCGCCGGCGCGAAACAGGAAGATGCCGGTGTTCCAGTGGAAATTGCCGGCTTCGAGATAGGCCTGGGCTGTGGCAAGGTCCGGCTTTTCGACGAAGCGCGAGACGTCGAACACGCCCTCTCTTTCGGCAGCGACTTCGATGTAGCCATAGCCGGTCTCCGGCTGTGTCGGCTTGATGCCGAACACCACCAGCCGCCCGGCGCTGGCCGCGGCAGCACCCGCCTCGACGCTCTGCCAGAATTGCCGCGCGGTCGAAATCTCGTGATCGGACGGCACCACCAGCACCAGTTCGTCGCCGAATTCGGAGAGCGTGCGCAGGCTTGCCAGCGCCACCGCCGCGGCGGTGTTTCGGCCAATGGGTTCGAACAGCGGACCGCCGCCGGCAAGGTTTATGCCCGCGAGATCGGCATGGACGCGCTCGGCATGGCGTTCGGAAGCGATCATGAAGATGGGCGTCTCGCCGCTGGGCCGTGATGTCAGCCGGCGCAAGGTCTTTGCCAGCATCGAGCCGTCGCCCGAAAGATCGTGGAACTGCTTGGGATTGTCCTCGCGCGATAGCGGCCAGAGCCGCGAGCCGACGCCGCCGCTCATGACGAAACTGACGATGCGCTGGCTCATGATGCCCTGGTCAAAAGGTCTGGTTGTAGGCGCCGACTTCCGGGCTGCGGCGCAGCACAGCGTCGACGGCCTCGAACATCTGCCGGCGCCGCTGCGACGATACCGGGCTCTCCACCACCACGACAAGCTCCGGCTTGTTGGAGGAGGCCCGCACCAGGCTCCAGGTACCGTCCTCGGCGACCACACGCACGCCATTGACGGTAATCAGCGCCGCGATCTTTTGACCCGCGAAGACCTCATCCTTGCGCTGCATCGCCTGGAAATCCGCCGTCACCCGGTCGACCACACCGTATTTGACGTCGTCCGCGCAATGCGGCGACATTGTCGGCGTGCCAAAGGTCAGCGGCAGCGTCCGGTAGAGATCGGCCATCGAATGCTTTGGGTTACGGTCGAGCATCTCACAGATGGCGATCGCGGTGATGAGGCCGTCGTCGTAGCCGCGACCGATCGGCGGATTGAAGAAGAAATGGCCTGATTTCTCGAAGCCGGCAATGGCGCCGAGCTCGGCGACCCGCCGTTTGATGTAGGAATGGCCGGTCTTCCAGTAGTCGGTGATGGCGCCGTTATCCTTGAGCACGCTGTCGGTGGCGAACAGCCCTGTCGACTTGACGTCGGCGACGAAGGTCGAACCCGGATGGAGCAGCGAAATATCCCGCGCGAGCATCACACCGACCTTGTCGGCGAAAATCTCATTGCCCTCATTGTCGACGATCCCGCAGCGATCGCCGTCGCCATCGAAACCAAGCCCGACATCGGCGCCGGTCTCCAGAACTTTCTTGCTGATGGCATGCAGCATGCGCATGTCCTCGGGGTTCGGGTTGTAGCGCGGAAACGTATGGTCGAGTTCGACATCGAGCGGGACGACCTCGCAGCCGATGCGCTGCAAAGCCTGCGGCGCGAAGGCGCCCGCCGTGCCATTTCCGCAGGCGCAGACCACCTTCAGCTTGCGGGCTAGGCGCTTATGCCTGGTCAGATCGTCGAGATAAATCTCACGGACGCCGGGGACAAATTCATACGCGCCACCGCCGGCAAGGTCGAACTCGCCGGCCAGTACGATCGCCTTCAGCACGCTCATCTCCTGCGGCCCAAAGGTCAGCGGCCGCGCCGCGCCCATCTTGACACCGGTCCAGCCATTCTCGTTGTGCGATGCCGTCACCATAGCGACGGACGGCGTGTCCAGCGCGAACTGGGCAAAATAGGCCATCGGCGACAGCGCCAGACCGATGTCCCTGACCCGGGCGCCCGCGGCCATCAGACCGGAGACCAGCGCCAGCTTGATGGACAGCGAATAGGAGCGGAAGTCATGGCCGATGACAATGTCGGGCCCGGCGCCCAGGCGGCGAATCAAGGTGCCGAGCCCCATGCCTAGCGCCTGGGCGCCAATCAGGTTGAGCTCTGGCGGTTGTGAGGAGGCCGGATGACCGAACCACCAGCGCGCGTCATATTCGCGGAAGCCGGACGCCTTGATCAGCGCTTCGGTTTCGAATCCGAAACTGTTGGGCCGGACTTCGCCAACGATCGTGAGGGTCAAGACTGCAATCTCCGAGTGGCTGGAAACACAAATCGCGCAAACGGTTGCCGAGGGTGCCCTATCACGGAAGCCTTAAGCGATCTTTATTCGAAGCGCTGAAACAGGCTCGCGAAGAAAGCTGGCGAAATCCGACAGAAGTGCTGCCATTGACGCTTGCAGGAACCAGATGCGGCGGCTATAAGCCCGCGGTCTGGTCACGGAGTGTAGCGCAGCCTGGTAGCGCACCTCGTTCGGGACGAGGGGGTCGCAGGTTCAAATCCTGCCACTCCGACCAGAAAAAACAATGTACAACCCGGAGACATAGGTAACGTATTGTACCTAAGACATGACAATCTCGTGCCGAACGGATTGTCGATGGTCTGCAAGGTCCTCTGTTCCAGATCGATATAGCCGAGATCATAGT
>NZ_VFWA01000022.1:0-80724 GCF_006442295.1 Mesorhizobium sp. B2-3-2
GTAACCTGCCGAGGGACGCCGGCCTGCGGGTTGGAGCTCCGCCAAAGAAATGTACCAGCAAAACGCGCCCGAACCATTGGAATTAACCTTTGTTAATAGGGCGTGGACAAGATAAGCCTTTGTGGGCGCTAAAAAATGCTCACCGGAATTACTTTCGGATGAGCAAGGAGCCTCTTTCATGTGCAATGACTACGAGCAGCATGTACTCTGGGCCGAATATTGCCGGATGATGGCATCGCTCGCGCTTGAAATCCCGACCCACCAAACCGAGCTCGATCTGCCGCAGGCGGATGATATTCATATTAACGACCCGGCACCGATAATGCGCGCCGCCGCTGACGACGCCATCGAGCTCGCTTCGATGACATTCGGATTTCCACCATCCGGTCCGAAGGGCGGGCCTGTGTTCAACTTCCGCTCGGAAGGGCGTCAGTTCGGCGGCAGTAAACGCTGCCTCATCCCTGCTTCCGCCTTCTTCGAATTCACCGGCACGAAATATCCCAAGGCAAAACATCGCTTCACGCTCAACGGCTCTCCGTTCATGGCCATCGCGGGACTCTGGCGTGACGCTGTCGGCAACAAGCCGCCGACCTTCACCATGTTGACGACCGAGCCTGGGCCGGATGTCGCGCCGTATCACAATCGGCAGGTCGTAGTCCTCCAACCGGAGAATTGGGGAGCCTGGATTAACCTGACGAAGCCCGAGGCCGAGCTTCTGCGACCGCTTCCGACCGGATCGCTCGCCGTGGAGACGGTGCGCCCCGAAAGCTCGTAGCGCGCATCGAACCTTGCGGCTATTCCATGTCGGGTACGTCGCCGCTGACAAATAGCGTTGTGGGCGGTCCGTAGTCGCCAAGCGCCGGGTCGGCATCGCGGCTCCATGCAATGACGCCGATATGTTTGGAAGCCAGCGCCTTGGCCGTACGAACTGCCCGTTCCTCGCTTTGCTGATCCGTCGGCCCGTATGCGCTACAGAGATCGCCTTCGTCGCCACGGTCAAACGCAACGACAACGATCAGCTTCGGCTTTTTCTGGCTAGGCAATACATGGTCGGACACGGATCTCTCCTCAGATACCGATCGCCGTCAGCGCCGTGCTGTGGTTATCCTGCGAGGGGTGAACAAAATAGGAACGAAAATGTCAAGCGCCCCTTGACCTTGGAGGAATATGTTCCTCATTTCAGGCTATGCCGGAACAACCCGAACGATGGCCGCGCGGCGTGCCTTGGAAACTATTGAATGCCCATAACGCAGGGCAGGTGGTGCGCCTCCGCTGTGGCCACTGCAATATCAAGCGCTTCTACAAGCCGGCTGAATTGCGCGAGGTCATTGGGAACATCACCATAGACGAGGTGCGCGCCAAGGTCCGTTGCCAGACATGCGGCGAGAAGCGTTCAATGAACGCCGAGCTGTTCCACCCTGTCGGCCAGGAATTGCAGACGATCCGCTTTCGCAGGCTGGTCGAGATCCGTTGGGAGCGTCGGGTGATCTGGCGCGACGAACCGCCATGAGGGTTCGCCGGCACCGATGGCCAAGGAATACAATTTTAAGCAAATGTTTCCGGATCGCGCTATTCTGTTACCTGGCGCCAGTTCACGTGCAATACAGCGGAAACACCCACGGGACACCTTAGCGCTGAGGCTGGAAGTGCACTTCAATGGCGCATCTGGCAGCTCTGTGATGTGTAATATTAGCTACGCGCGTAAACTTGGCATGTTCGTTGCACCTTACCCCTCGAGGGGTCACGGGGGTTGGAACCAATGTATCGAAATGACGCAGATCTGTTCGCGCGGGCGAACGCACGGGGCATTACGATCTACCAACGTTCGAAAACTGTATGGATCGCGGCGGGAAGCTACCGGGATCGCGAATATGCGGTGAAAGGACGGACTCCTGCCCTTGCGCTCGCATTGTGGAAGGAAGCGGCCAGATACAGCGGGTCGGCAATTTAGAGCCTGTTCCATGCCGGCTGGATGAAGCAGCCGGCTCAGAGACGATCTAGACGCCCGCCACGCGACAAAACATTTGCAACGCTGTCAGGGTGCGGGCTTCTGTCGGCTCTTCTCTTCCTGCCTGTAAATCCGCCGGCGCTGCATCCGCTTCGACGAATTTGCGCCGGGAAGCGGATGGCTGTGCGGTACGGTTGTCGTTTGCAGCGACGACAATCGCGGACTTTTTCATCGACAATCCTACCTCGTGGGAGCGCTGCGAAACCCGTAGTGCACGGCATCGCAGCGCTCGGGGTGTATCACGGCAGCTGGTCCAGGAGCAAGCCATTGCCGCTTGTTCAGAAGCGCATGCCTGAGGACAAAACCGGCCGCTGAATATTTTGTGCCTCGCTTAGCCGAATTGCCGTGACCAACCTTCTCAGAAGAGCAAGCTGAGTGAGCCGTTGCGCCCTGGGCGCACGGGCCAGCTCGCCTGTTGGTCCGTGGCAGCGATGGAAGTCGCGGTGGAGGGTCCGGGCGGACTGGCGGCGGTGATCGCTGCCAACGGCGCCGCACTCGAGCCTGGCGACCAAGCGACGCTTGGCATGCGCCCGCTCGCCGGCGCACGCTACGGAACGATGATCGGCAACCGCTTCGCACTTGGCAGCAACTGTTATTTTCGGTGACCGAGCTTAATTCGTCGAACCCGGTTATCCGGATTGCTCCGCCCGGATCAATCCTAGCGCCGCGGCAAAGGGATCGGGGCGAGCACCAGCGGCTGGTACTGCGCTAACCTTCGCAGGCCCGCCAGATCCGTCAATTCGATGAGGTGCGCATTGCTGGTGATGAGCTGCTGGGCGCCGCAGCTTCTGCAGGACGCGATAAGATGTGGCACGCTCAATCCGAGGACGTCGGCCATGATTTCCCTGCGAAGCTTGCCTCTTGTGCATGTCCCACCTCTAAAAGGCGTGCGTGGATCTCGAGCAAAAGGCGCACCGGCCTTTCATGGTGCGCGCCTGCCGCGAACTGGCGCTGGCAGGGCAGACCACCGTGCTGGTCGAGCAGAACCTTGCCGACTCTCGCGCTCGCGACCCGCGTCTATATTCTAAGCAACTGCCATGTCGTCCACGAGGCCGCCGCTGCCGAGCTCAGGGCTCAGCCGGACCTGCTGCAGCGTCCATAGTTGCTGGCAGCCGCGCCTCGACCTGGACTAGACGCCAAGAAAGCGCCGGTGGGATGCCGATCGGGCGCCGTTGTTGGTCACCTTGCGCTGCGCCAGCCCAACCGGGATTCGATGCGCCTGGCGCTGGCTTTGACCAGGTCGACCAGATCCGGATTCTTCTGCTTCAGCTTGATATCGGGAACCACGATGGAAATCGTCGCCCTGCAAGCCCCCTCGCCGTCGCATATGGGGGCGGCGATGCACGCCACCGAGAAGTCGGATTCACCGGCCTGGATCGAGAGGCGTTGTTCGAGCGCCGCAGCCGCCGCGCTCGCCAGCACCTCCTCATCCGTTTCGGCTCGGCCGGTCGGGGACGCCGTTGCCGAGCGCGCAAAAATGGCGCGGCGTTCCTCTTCCGGCAAGTGGCCGACCAGCATGCGGCCTGAGGCGGTCCAGTTGAGGGGGCTGCGAGTGCCTACGCGCGAGGTCACCTGGAAGTGATCCTTGCCCTCCTTCATGGCGAGCACCACCATTTGATCGCCATCGCGCCCGCAAATCTGGATGGTTTCGCCCGAACTGTGAGCAAGCTCGTGCATCTCCTGGATCGCGACATTGAGAAGATCAAGGGTGCGCGCATAGGTCAAACCATAGTGGTAGAGGCGAGGCCCGAGCCAAATCAGGCGATTGTCCTGCCGGTCAAGCAACTCCTTTTCCACAAGGTCGTCAACGATCACATAGATGGTCGACAGCGGCGCGCCTATGTCGCGGGCGATCTCGTAGGCGGTCGCCGGCCGCTCCACCTTCTGCAGATAATCGAGGATCTGCAGCGCCCGGTCGATGCCGCTGGTGCGCGAGCGGCGCGGCTCAGGCGCCGCGATTGGCGCCGCTTCAATTTGGTCCACTGTCCTGGTCATTGGTTCGGACATCTTTCTGAAGGCAAATGTTGAACGGAATGGCTGTTTGCGAGACCTGATATCAATCCAGCCATTTCAGGATCGCCGCTTCGCGTGCGCGCAGGCGCTCCTCAAAGGACGTGGCCGCCATCACGTTCGACTTGCGCGCCTGATCCAGTTCCACGGCCAGCCGCTCTGCCACGACAAGCTCCTCATCCGGATGCAGATTGCAGGGGTCGAGGAAGAAATAGCCGTGCTCGACCTCATGGTCGCGCACGATGACCGGAGGGTCGCCGGCAGCGAGGCGGTCGGCCAGATCCCAGGCGGCAATGCGCGCCTCCCTGGGGTCGACCGACAGTTTCAAGCGGTCGAGGGGATTGTTGGTCGGATCCGGGACGATCTCGGCGACTATGCCCGGCCGGCCATCGAGCGCCTCGAGCCAGCAGTCGAGCGCCTTGCGTTCGCGGGCGCGGATGCCGTCATGGTCGCGTGTTTTCCACGCCTGCAGGGCGGCCACAGCGCCGACGATGCCTTCCTTGCCAACCTTCATGCCGCGGCCAATGCCGCGATTTTGCAGATAGACGTCGCGCACCCTTGCCTTGGATCCGGCAACGATGCCCGAGGTCGGGCCACCGAGGAACTTGTGACCGGAATAAAGAACCAGGTCGGCTCCATCGGCCAGGAAGCCCTTCAGATCGTATTCCGACGCCGCATCGACAATCACCGGTACGTTGTGCGCATGGGCCACTTCGGCGAAAATCTTCAAGGGGATTTGCGCGTAGCCCACCACGTGGTGTGAGACGACGTAGACGGCGGCCGCGGTGCTTTCGGTAATGGCGCCGGCGAGTTGGTAGGCAGCGGCACTTGTTGCCTGGCCGACCGGCACGACTTTGGCTCCGGCAATGCGGATCGCCTGCTCTATGGGTGCGCCGTAGCTCACCATATGCCCGGACTGGATGACCACCTCGTCCTTCAGCCCGGCCGTGTCGGGCAGGCATTCGATCGCCGCCAGATCCGGTCCGGTCATGCAGGCTGCCACTGCCAGGCTGATCGCCGCCGAGCAGGATGCCGTAATGAAGCCGGCTTCGGCACCGGTCAGGTCGGCGATCACGGTGCTGGCGCGGCGATGCAAGTCACCCATTTCGACGAATTCGGTCAGGATGGCCGCCACCGCTTCGACGGCATCCGGCACTACGATGGACGCGCCGAGCGAGGTCATCGTGCCGGAAACATTGATGACCGGTCTCAAGTCAAGGCGGCGACGGATATCGTCAGTCGGCATGGCGGCGGTGCTCCTTGATGGCAACTCAATCGATGGCGATGATGGCTTCGATCTCGACGGTGATTTGGCCAGGCAGCGAACCGTGCCCGACAGCCGAGCGCGCGTGGATCCCCGCTCGACCGAAGACGTCGATGAACAGATCCGAGCAGCCATTGATGACAGCAGGATGGTCGGCGAAATCGGGCACGGCGTTGACCATGCCGAGTAGTTTCACCACCCGCCGCACACGGGTCAAATCATTGAGCGACGAATGCATCACGGCAAGCAGGTTGATGCCGGTCAGTCGTGCATGCGCGTAGGCCTGCTCGACCGTCACGTTGCCGCCGACCTTGCCGGTGTGCTGCATGCCGTCAGCCTCGGTCGGCCCCTGGCCGGACAGGAACAGAAGCTTGCCTTCCTGAACGTAGGTGACGAAATTGGCGATTGGCGGTGGCGCCTTGGGCAGTGTGATGCCCAGCGCCTTCAGCCGGTCATAGGGTGAGTTTTCCGATCGCTTCGTCGGCTCGGAAAAAGTCATATGCGAACTCCAGTCAGTCTGCTTTTTCGTCGTGGCGTATGCACGCCACGTGATGTCCACCGCCGATTGGCGAAATCGGCGGGATTGCGGCGGCGCAGGCTGCGATCGCTTCGGGACAGCGAGTGCGGAAGACGCAGCCCGACGGCGGATCGATCGGGCTCGGAATATCGCCGGAAAGCGGTACATGGATGCGCCGGCGCGTTGGATCCGGCACCGGCGCGGTTGCCAGCAGGGCCTTAGTGTAGGGATGCCGCGGCGCCGCATAGACCAGCCGGCTCGGGCCGCGTTCCATCACCCGGCCGAGATACATGACCACAACTTCGTCGCACAGATATTCGACCACCGAGAGGTCATGTGCGATGAAGAGCAGCGTCAGGCCAAGCCGCTTTTGCAGATCGCCAATCAGGTTGAGCACCTGCGCTTGCACCGAGACGTCGAGCGCCGAAACCGGCTCGTCGGCGACAATGAATTCCGGCTCGACCGCGAGTGCCCGGGCAATGCCGATCCGTTGGCGCTGGCCACCTGAAAATTCGTGCGGGTAGCGGGAGGCATGATCGGGTGAGAGGCCGACAAGGGCAAGAAGCTCGGCAATGCGGTCCTGCCGCGCCTTGCCGCGCAAATAGCCGCGGGCATCGAGTGCTTCGCCGAGTATTGCGCTGATACGCAGGCGCGGATTGAGGCTGGAGAAGGGGTCTTGGAACACGATCTGCAGCTTTTGCCGATAGGCCCGCATCTCGCGTGCCGACAGCGAGAAGAGATCGACGCCGTTGAACAGGGCTTTGCCGCTGGTCGGCTCGACCAGGCGCAAGATGGCGCGACCGGCCGTGGTCTTGCCGGATCCGGATTCACCGACCAGACCGACCGTCGAGCCGCGCTTGACCTCGAAACTGACGTCCTCCACGGCGTGTACGACACGCCCGTTGCGCGCGGGGAAGCGCTTTGTCAGTGCCTGGACGCTGAGCAGGGGGGCTGCTTGTGTCGTGGTATTGGTTTCAGCGTCGGCAATCATAATTCGGCGCTCCGGATGCAGCGGGAGAACCCTGCGGAGCCCGCCGGCATCAACGGTGGCGGGGCTGCCCGGCACGGGGCGATTGCATAGTCGCAGCGCGGCTCGAAGGCGCAGCCGGGCGGCAATGCGGTGATGGGCGGCACGCTGCCGCGGATGGAGTACAGTGTTTTGCGCTCGCCGGCCGCATCGACGTCGCGCGCTGCATTGGGCGTGCAGGCAAGCAGGCCGCGCGTATAGGGATGGTGCTGATGCGCGAACAGATCGTTGACGGGCGCCTGCTCGACGACGCGGCCGGCATACATGACCACGACATTGTGCGCGATCTCGGCGACGACACCCAGATTGTGGGTGATGAACAGGATTGACATGCCGAACTGCTGCTGCAGCCGTCGCAAGAGATCGAGAATCTGTGCCTGGATCGTCACGTCGAGCGCCGTCGTCGGCTCGTCGGCGATCAGCAGCGAAGGATTGCAGGCAAGCGCCATCGCGATCATCACGCGCTGGCGCATGCCGCCCGACATCTGGTGCGGATAATCGTCCAGGCGCGATGTGGCATCGGGGATCTCGACATGCCGCAGCATTTCCAGGGCTCGTCTGCGCGCTTCCTGCCGGCCGACCGGTTCGTGTAGCGCAATCATTTCTCCAATCTGGTCGCCGACGCTGTAAAGGGGGTTGAGGCTGGTCATCGGCTCCTGAAAGATCATCGCGATCTCCTTACCGCGGATAGGGCGGAAATCCTTCGCGGCGAAGCTCGCGAGATCGTCGACCCTTCCGGCTCGGTTGCGAAACAGGATTTTTCCACCAGCGATCCGGCCTGGTCTCGACAGAAGCCCCATGATCGACAGGCTGGTGACTGATTTTCCCGAACCGGATTCGCCGACCACGGCCAGCGTTTCCCCTCGTTTCAGGTCGAAAGTGACGCCATCGACCGCCTTGGCGGTGACGCGGCGTGTCACGAACCAGGCTCTGAGGTCCTGGACCGACAGGATCACGTCCGAGGCCGGAACGTCGCTCAAGATTTCCATCCGCAATGAGGACAGGCAGGACTGCCGTCACCGCCATCCGCGGCCGGCACGTGCCGATGGGCTTGGACTGCGTTCGCACCCAGAATTGCGTAGCGCGGTTCGAACAGCTGTTGCAGCACACTGGTTGCGCCTTGTGAATCCTTCACCGTCAGCGCGGCATCGACCAGATCGAACAACGTGAATTCGGCCGGCTTGCCTTTTTCCAGCAACTCGTCGGCGGCAATCCGGATGGCACGCCGCGGCGCCACGGTCGATGCCGTCACCACGTCCTCGAACGCCATGCCGAGCGAGAGCAGCTTCGACATGGTCGTCGGCATGTCCCATACGGCCCCGTCGATCGAACGGTTATGCAGGTCGGTCGAGATCGTCTTCGGCGGCAGGCCGCGTTCCAGCGCTGCCTTGGCGACGTCGAACGAGAAGGACGCCCCGCCATGGCCGACATCGAGCACGATGCCGCGCGACGCCGCGTCCTCCGCCAGACGGTAGAGGTCATCGTCCTCGATGATCGAGCCGCCGGCCTTGCCGTTGAAGCAATGGGTGACGATGTCGCCTTCGGTGAGCAAGCCGAGAATGTCGTCATAGAGGGGCGGTGGCTCTCCGACATGCACCATCACTGGCAGCTTGACGATGCGGCCGAGCTTCTTGGCCAGCTTGACTGGCGTCAGATCCCAACCGCCGGTGATGACATGGCTTGCCCGCACCTTCAGTCCGACGATGACGTCGCGATTGGCTTCGATGGTGGCGATCGTGCGGTCGATGTCGATCGAGCGCATGTCGATCAGCTCGCTCACCCTGTTGCAGGCAACCAGCCCGATCGAACCAATGTTGAGGAAGGCATAGATGTTCTCCTGTGCCGGTTCGATGATGAATTCGCGAAAGCCGTGGAAATTGGCCTCGCCGGCAGAACCCGCGTCGACCATGGTGGTGACGCCGCGATTGGCCCCACACTGCTGGGGCCGTATGGAGATGTCGGTGCCGCCATACCACACATGGACATGCAGATCGGCCCAGCCGGGCGACAGGAACGCGCCATTCGCTTCCACCACCTTCACGTCGTCGCCGGCGGCAATCGTCGAGCCGATCTCCGCGATGCATCCGTCCTTGTCGACGAGCACGTCGATGGTAGGGCCGAAACGATCGCCGAAAGCCACTGGCTTGGCGCCCCTGATCAGAAGCGGTTGCTTCGTTTCGGAAAAACGGTTGCCAAACATCAGATGTCCTTTGCCAGACGGGGATCGAGAAGGTCGCGCAGGCCGTCGCCGACCAGTTGCAGGGCCAGCACGGTGATGACGACGGCAGCGCCCGGAAACATCATGATCCAGCCGGCCTGGTCCATGTACTGGCGGCCGACCGCGATCATCGTGCCCCATGTCGGGATGTCGGGAGAGATGCCGACGCCGAGGAAAGACAGCCCGGCTTCGGCCAGGATGGCGTTGGCGAAGACGAAGGTTCCCTGCACCAGGATGGGGGAGGCGACGTTGCGCAGTACGTGACGCACCAGGATGACGGGCGTCGGCACGCCGAGCGCGCGCGCCGCCTCGACATAGGGCAGTTCGCGGATCACCAAGGTTGAGGCGCGCACAACCCGCCCCAGTCTCGGCGCATAGACGATGCCGAGCGCCACCACGACGTTGGTTGCCGTTGCACCGAGTGCCGCCACAAGGGCAATTGCAAGCAGAATATCGGGGAACGCCATCATGGCGTCGATCAGCCGCGAAAGGGGGGTGTCGAGCTTCCTGAAGAAGCCGGCCATCAGGCCAAGGACGATGCCGATCGCCGATGAAAGGACGACGACTGAGAAGCCGACGGAGAGGGAGGTGCGCGCGGCATAGAGCATGCGCGTGAAAACGTCACGGCCTAGATCGTCGGTGCCGAACAGATGCTCGAGGCTCGGGGGATGTAGCCGGCTCGCGATCGAAAGCTTGGTCGGTGCGTAGGGCGCGATGACGGGCGCCAAAATCGCCGCCACTGCAATAGCCACGAGCACGGCCAGTCCAATCGCCGCCGTCGGGCGGCCCAGCAGCCGTGACAGCAGGTGGGCTTCCTGATGCAGCGGGGGGGCGATCGCGGCCATCAGTAGCGCACCCGGGGATCGACGAGGATGTAGAGCATGTCGATGATGAAATTGACCAGCACGTAAAGGCCGGCGATAACCAGCAGCGCGCCCTGGATGACCGGATAATCACGCCGCAGCACCGCCGAGACGACCAGGCTGCCGACCCCAGGCAGCCCGAACACGGTTTCAGTGACGACGGCTCCCGAAATCAGCAGCGCCGCCGTCAGGCCGATCACGGTGAGGATAGGGATAAGCGCATTCTTGAGGGCGTGTTTGAGCACCACGCGCCACTCGCTCATGCCCTTGGAGCGCGCGGTGCGGACGTAGTCATCGTTAAGAACGTCCAGCATTGAGGCGCGCGTGAAGCGCGTGATCAAGGCCGAACTGACCAGGCCGAGCGCCAGCGCCGGCAGCACGAGATGAGCGATGCGGTCGCCGAAGGAGGCGCCGGGGCCGCCATATCCCGACGTGTCGAACCAGCCGAGCCTGACGGCAAAGAACTGGATGAACAGCAGGCCCAGCCAGAAGCTCGGAACGCTTGCCGCGAACATGGCGATCGTGGTGGCTGCCTGGTCGAAAAGCGAGCCGCGCCTGTAAGCGGAGAGGATGCCCACCGGAAGCGCGATCACACTGGCAATCAGCAGCGAGAGCACCGTGAGAAAGAAGGTCGGTTCAGCGCGCTGGGCAAGGGCCGTGGTGACCGGCTCGTTGAGGAAGATCGACTGGCCGAAATCCCCCTGCAACACGCCGGCGATGTAGCGCCAGAACTGTTCCAGGATCGAGCCGTCAAGCCCGAGTTTGGTGCGAAGCGCGGCAATATCGGCGGCCGTCGCGTCGGGCCCGAGCATGACCGCGGCCGGGTCGCCGGGCGTCACCCGCACGATCACGAAGACGATGGTGGCGACCAGGGCCATGACCACAATCATGCCGAGAAGCCTGTTGAGAACCGAGCGGAGCATCCGTGTTGAAATCGTCCCGTGGCTGGTTGTCTGAGCGGGCCGCCGGCCGGCGGCCTCGCCGGGCGGATGCCCGGCTGCCTTTCCCCAAGCAAAGGGGAAAGGCAGGAGGTACGGCTATTTGCCTTCCAGATAAGCATTCCAGAAATAGGGCCAGGGCGCGGGCGTGACGCCCTTGAGGTTCGGCACCTCTGCGGCCAGGGCGTTGAAATCGCCGACCTTGTAAACCGTCGCTTCGTCGTAGATCACCTTCTGGACGTTTTCGTAGAGCTTGGCGCGCTTGGCCGGATCGGCCTCGGAGTTGAATGCGTCCAGCACCTTGTGCTTGGCGTCGCTCGACCACCAGCCCGGGGTGTTGTCGGACATGAAGCCGTTGAGGGACGGCTCGGCGAGAAAGGGACTGTGGGTGATGTAGATGTCCCACAGCGCCGGATCGGTGCGGTTCTTGGTCAGTGTCGCCCATTCGACGACATCGAGTTGGACCTTGAAGCCGGCCTGCTCCAGATAGGCCTGAGCCACTTGTGCCATCTTGTAGTGGAATTCGTACTGGCGGCTGGTCAGGATGCGCAGCGGCTTGCCGTCATAGCCGGCTTCCTTGAGCAGTGCGGCGGCCTTCTCGGTGTCGCCCTCGGGCTTGTAGGCTTCGGTACCAGTGTTCGAATGCCAGGCGAAGCCTTCCGGATACATGGCACCATCGACTGCATAGAAATCCTTGGAACCGAAGGCGGCGAGCAGCATATCCTCAGGCGCCAGCGCTGCCTGGATGGCCTTGCGGATACGGACGTCGGAATTCAGTCCCTGTTTGGTGTTCATCACGAACACGGGCCAGCCGAACGGCTTCAAGATAAGTGGCTTTGTCTTGCCGCCGGAAATCTTGTCGTAGGATTCGACAGGAAGAGAATCGGCATAGGCGAACTGGCCGGCGACGGCGCCCTCGACGCGCGTATTGGGATCCGGAACAGGCACGAAGCGAATTTCGTCCAGATATTGTTTCCTTGCCCCGCCATAGCCATCCGGCTCTCCGTCGCGGGACCTGTAGCCATCGAAGCGGGCGAGTTGGATGAACTGATCCGGCTTACGGTCCTTGAGCATGTAAGGCCCGGTTCCGATGAACTTTGTCAGCGGATCTTCGTCGGCATTTTCAGAGGGGATGATGATGGCCGCCGCATTGTTGAGCGACAAAAGAGACAGCAGCGGCGCGTAGGGCTTCTTTAGCGTAATCTTGACCGTCTTCTCGTCGAGGGCGTCGAGCGAGCTTATGACGTCCGCCGCCTGCTTGCCGCGCGTCGCCACCTTCATCCAGCGTTTCAGCGAGGCCATGACATCGGCCGATGTCATATCGGAACCGTCATGGAACTTGACGCCCGTCCTTAGCGGGATCGTGTAAGTTAGTCCGTCCGGCGATATCGTCGGCAGGTCGGCGGCCAGGAGCGGCGTGATGCCCCACTTGTTGTCGAACGTATAGAGCGTCTCGTAAATGTGCTGCGTGATGATGCCGACCAGATCGGCGGTCGATGCCATTGGATCCAATGTCGGAGGCTCGCCGACGGTGGCGACGTCGATCACACCCCCCTTCTGCGGTTCAGCCCATGCCAGCGCCGGCAGCAATGCGGCGAACGACGCGACGACTTGCAGTACGCGCTTCATTCGTTCTCCTCCAGGTTCCAGTTTTATGGAATATATAGTCTAGTTACGCACTAAGCTTACGCCCATGAGGCCTCGCGTCAAGCGGCGAAGCCCGAGCTGGGCTAGATTGCGGATCCGGTCCGTGCGCGAACGGTCATGAGACAACTTCATCAGATCTCTCCGCACTGGCCGAACCCGCTTTCTGAATAGCGTTGGGCCTTGTGGCGCAGCCTTGCGCCGGTTGGCGCGCTCTTCCCACGGAAGACATGCCATTGCTTTTGATGCTCAGGATTGCGGCCGACGCGGAACCGCGGCCCCTAGCAGGCTGCTGTTGAAGAAGTCTGCCGTATAGCCTTGAGGATGGCCTCCTCGCCGTTGTGGTAGGTGAATGTGATCTCGATCGAGCCGTCGTCGAGCAGTTCGGCGTGGCCGTCGCCTGTGACTTCGTCCATCTCGTCACATCCGGCCCATGTGAAGTGAACCATCGACGGGCTGTAGATGAGGTCGAGGCCGGCTTGCAGGACGCCAAGGGCGATCTCGCCATTGTTGTCGCCGCCAATGGCGATCATGGCGGGGCCGCCGAGGTTCAGGTAGCTGCGATCCCACAGATCGGCTTCCACGATGCGCCAGCGGCCGATCAACTGGCAGCCTGCGGCCACAGTCATATCGGCACCGCCATGAGCTTGGGCAGCCGCACCAGGTTGTAGGCGGCAGCCGCGAAGGTGAAGGCCCACCCAACGCGGTCGCGACCGCGCAACTTGGTCTTCGGCTGCCCGGCGACCGTCTTGATCCAACCGAAAGCTTCCTCGATCCGCTTGCGGATACACTGGCTGACGGCATAGCCGCCGTGCCGGGTCGTGCGGCGATCGATCGCCGAACTTCGCCCGTTCGTGTTCTGCGCCACGTGCGGTGTCACCCGCATCGAGCGCAACTCGTTGACGAAGTCCTCCGCGTCATAGGCATTGTCGGCGCCGAGCGTGACCGCGCCCGGCCGGTCGGCACGAGGCTCGATGATGTGCAGCGCAGCCACCCGCTCGGCATGTCCGTCGGCCAGCGTCAGGCAGGCATCGACCAGCAGACCATGGCGGTTCTCCATCAGCTCATGCCCCATGAAGCACAGCTTGGTCTCTTTGCCTTTGCCCTTGCGGTATAGCCTGGCGTCCGGATCGGCGGTCGAGACATGCGTGTCGTTCGATCGCTTCCGGCCATGGAAATCCGCTTCGGTGTTGCGCCCATCGCCTTGCGCCGGTGGCTCGTCCGAACCGTCCTTCGCTTTGACGCTCTTCATCGAGGCCCAGGCCTCAATCAGCGTGCCGTCGACCGAGAAGTGGTCCGTCGACAGAAGTTTTTTCACCTTGGGCTGTGCCAAGACCGCCGCCAGGAATTTCGCCGCGACGTCGCCTTCCAGCAGCCGGTCACGATTCTTCGAGAACACTGAAGGGTTCCATGCCGCATCGTCGACGCCGATGCCGACGAACCAGCAGAATAAGAGATCGTATTCCAGCCGCTCCATCAAAAGCCGCTCCGAGCGGATCGAATAGAATGCCTGCAACAGCATCGCTCTGAGCACCTTCTCGGGCGGGATCGATGGCCGCCCGATCGACGAATACAGCGCCGCGAACTCCCCCTCCAGCGCCGACAGCGCCTCGTTCACGATCGCACGAATGGCCCGCAGCGGATGATCTCGTCGCACCCGCGCCTCATGGTCCACGTAGCTGAACAACTCGCCAGTTCGATCGTCGCCGCCGCGCACCCTTCACCTCCGAATCCCTTCGGAGCCAACGAATCACGCTCATGGCTCGACGGCGAGCGACTTTTTCAACGGCCTGCTAGGGCGTTTGTCGGGTCGCGATCACAAATGAACCGCTCGGGTTAATTTGCCCCATGGCCGGTCAGTGGCTCTTGCCTGGCCAATTCAGCTCGATCCAGGCCGGTGCATGATCGCTTGGCTTCTCCCAGCCGCGCACTAAGACATCGACACCGGCGCCTTGGAGTCTAGGCGAAAGAGCGGGGCTGATCAGGAGATGATCCATCCGCAGGCCAGAGCTGCGATCGTAACCGTGCCGGTTGGAGAAATTCCAGTAGGTGTAAACACCTTTTTCCGGGTGGATGCGCCTTACGGCATCGGTCCAGCCCATCGTCAACATATCGGCGTAAGCCTGACGAGACTCTGGAAAATAAACGGCATCGGCCAGCCAGCGCGCCGGCACCACTGCATCGGAGGCTGTGGGCACCACATTATAGTCGCCGCACAGGACCGTGTCGTATTTGAGCAGTGTCTGGGCATAGCTGGTCAGACGCTGGAACCAACTGAGCTTGTAGTCAAATTTGGGGCCTGGTGCGGGATTTCCGTTCGGCAGGTAGATGCAGCCGATCACCAGTCCTCCGACTTCGGCTTCGATATATCGGCTATGGGTATCGTCGGGGTCGCCCGGCAGGCCGCTCCTGCGCTGCAAGGGCTGTCTGCCGCGGGCAAGAATTGCCACCCCGTTGTAAGATTTCTGGCCGTGCCAGATGGCACCATAACCGGCATCATTGAGGGCGCCGACAGGAAACTTCTCGTCCGACGTTTTTAGTTCCTGAAGACAAACGACGTCGTGTGTAGTTTCGTTGAGCCACTTGAGCAGGACCGGCAGTCGTCCGTTGACGCCGTTTACGTTGAAGGTTGCGATGGTGATCATTCGCCATCTCAAGCCGAAACCGTTCGCCGGGTTGTCTCCGGCAACTTCGGTCGCCCGGCTCGGAAGTGCCTAGCTGTCGTCCTTATAAGACTTTGCAGCTTCATCGATCTTTCGCCAATCGTTTCCGTGACGCCGCACAAGCTCTCGCGCCTGGGTTGGCGATATGTTTTGGGTCTCCACGATGTGGTCCACTTCCGCCTCTTCGCCTTTAAGGGGACGCGAGCGAGGTCTCGCTCGCCGTGGGACCGCTGGATGCTTGGCGTCTCGTCTGGGCATCAATCGACCCTCTCCGGAGCACAATTAACGGTTCAGCGCGGTGAAAGTTTCCGCATGCGGCCGCTCGCGGCTGTGACATAGAAGCCCGCGGTGGCGTTGTTGAGCCCAAATGGCCTGCGCCGCGTTCTTTATGAGCATTGCTGCCATTCGCAATCTGATGGAAGATTCCGACCGCCCTGCCGCACCGCGGCCAATTCCTGGTGCGAAGCGCGCTTTGCGTACGATCGAAAGGCGATTGAGCGGTTTCGACAGGTACTTCCGCGGGCCAGGTGGAGCTACGAGCGCAGGAGTTGGTTCGTGCCGGGAAAAAGCGCGTCGCGGCGGATCCAGCGCTGGTTAGCACAAGAGGCGGCTCCGCGCGCAGCGCATGATGACGCCAAGGGACGAGACGCCTTCGCCTTCGAGCCTCTATCGAGCCGGTATCTGGCAATCGCCGACGACCTGCGCATCCGCACGCCCTATCGCGAGCGGTTGTTGAGGAAATGCAAGCCGTTCCATGGGCCAGCTGGGATGGCGAACTGCGGGCTTGGAAGGTGCCTTTTCGCTCCTACGAGGAGTTGAGGCGCCGCTGGCCAAGCATCGAAAGGTCCGCCCACCGGGCGGAACCAGAGAAGAGGAAGCGGCGAAGGGAAGCGTCCAGAAATTCGGAGGAATATAAGGCCGCCAAGTTGCGGCATGCTGAACGCAGGCGGCATCGCTATCCCCTGCCACCTGATGATTTACCTCCTGTTGGCAAGGCTGTGGCAACGCAGCAATGCGGTATCGTCATCTTTACCGAAATCACTAATGAATCTGTCGAACCGCGGATTTGACAGCGTCCTATCCGCACTTGGTGGGTGCGCACATCGATCTTGTTTGGGGCCGTTGGCGGCCGGCGACACTGGCTGAATTGATCGGAACATGGCCGGCCCGGCGTGCTGCCGGATCGTCAGAAACGGACAGGGGCTGGTGGCACGCAACGGTCGCTGAACTCAGAATCGCCCGCCGAAAAGCACGAAGCCTGGAGCGGAGGGGGCGAGGGGGCGAGGGGGCGGATGATCGCCCGTCTGGAGCGGAAGATCAAGCAGGAGGTGCTGGATATCTTTTATGATGCCGATCTGTTGCGCCTGCGCAGCAGGAGAATTCTCGCCCGTGCATGCCGGCTTTTCAGCAACGGGCGTGGCTTCGTCAAACTTAGACCAGTCGATGAGATTGAAGCGGACGTCAAGTCGCATCAGGAGTGGATCGATCGGTCGAAGCATTTCCTGATGCAATTGACGTCGGCAAGCGGCGATTGCTTCAAATTGCTCCGCTACAGCCCAACGTCGTGAAACGAGACAGATCTCGCTGTCTGCCTCGAAGTCGGTTCCTTCCCTTCATCAACCGTCCCGTTTGTGCCGACCAGATTTGTAGGAGCGGACAGGGGTTCCAGCACATGCCATTTGGCCTGCTGCCGGTTTTTCGGCCACGCCGTTAAGCTAGCACTGCTTTCTCCTCGAATTCGACGGGGCTCAGATAGCCTAGCGTCGAGTGCCGAGGGTTGTAGAGGTGGTCGGGGGTGCCGATCTCAGCACACTTTGCACTTGTCGCAGACCTTCAGATTTCCGGGACAGTTCTCTTGCAACCAAAACATCCCGGACACGTTGTTCGTCTATTCGCAATCAGGGGAGAACGTCGTGAACGGAATAATATATCTCGTGGGTCTCGTCGTGATCGTTCTGTTCGTTCTGTCATTCCTTGGACTACGGTAAGATCATGGCCGACACAGTACCCGAAAGCCCTGCAGTTAGCCCAAGGGTGGCTGCATCGTCCTATCTTGAATGGGGGGACATATTTGGCGGCGGGATCATCGCTTGCGCCATCTCAGTGGTTCTTTTGCAATTCGGATCGAGTGCCGGCTTGGCGCTGGGTTCTCCTACTCTGCCCAACGGCGGCGCTTCTTGGAACGTGCTGGCGGCCGGGCTATGGGTAGTCGTCGTGGCCGTAGCAAGTTCCGCAGCCGGCGGTTATGTAGCTGGACGCATGCGCACGCGCTGGGAGGACAGCGACGCAAATGAGAGCGAATTCCGCGATGGCATACATGGCATCGCGGTCTGGGCTCTGGCGACACTCGGAGCGGCGTTTTTCTTTGCGATGATTGCCCGAAAAGGCGCGGATGCAGTGGTCAATCCCGCTGACGCGCAACTCAACGAAACGACCGTGCGCCTTTCAGCCAACATAACGGCCATATTCAGCTTCGCGACGGCCGCGGGCTCCGCACTTGGCGCTGCGGCCGCATGGTTTGCAGCGACTACCGGGGGTGAACACCGCAATCAGGGAATCGCCTTCCACGACGTTGTGCCGGCTTTGTTGCGCAAGCGTTAGCATGCGGATAGGCAATCTAGATCGGCCGACATAGCCTCCACAGGCGTTCGAGGCTTCTTCGGGCTGGCTCGGATCGAGGTCATTTTACTACAATCCTTTTGAGGGACACTATCCAGCGGCTGTTGACGAGAAGCCGGGCGTGGCGGAGCGCCAATCAGAATTGCACGGCTCGAAAGGCGCGGCGGCGCAGTCGATGACCAGCTTGAACTGCGTTCCGACGATCTAGAGATACGGCAAAATTGTCCGACCGCTTACATCGTAATATCCGCTTCCATGATCAGCCGGCAATTGCCGCCGTTCCAACTTCCGCGACCGCAACGTAGGTAACCGTTCACCGACATACGGTGTCGGGATGCAACGTAAGGAGCGAAACGACCACGACGGCATTGAGACCGGGTTTACGCCCGTCGGGGCCGTTTGCTGTTCGGCTTACTGTCCAAAATGCACATCGTTTGTATGAACGGCAGGGGCTTGGTCGCACGACAGGAGACGCTGGAACCTGGGGCGACAAGCAGCTATTGCGAACTATGACCGGCCGCAATCGCGTCCGTTCTTCATGGCGGTCTCGTGCTGTTCGCTGCCAGCTGGTGTTGCGGCGTGGAGTGACGACGTATCCGGGGAAGCAGGCTACACCTCCTCGGTTTCGAGCACGAATGTGCCCGCCGGTATGCGGTTAGTGATCATAGCGCGAATGCCTGCATCGATGGCCGGATCGGTTTCGTCGAACAGGCCGCACGCTTGCAGCGCCTTGCGCTGGTCGACGGAGCGGCCGAGATATTCCAGAAGCACGACCGAGGCTGCGGGTCTCCGCCCCGTAAAAGGGGCATGCCCGTCTGGATGCCGACCAGATAGGCGACGCTCGTCTGGTAGCTCGGATAGAGGATCACCTGGGTGATGCTGGTCTTGAGCAGGGTTTCGGATTCGAGCGCGAATATGCGATCGCCGAGCAGCAGCAGGGCGGCCGAATATTTCGAGGTCTTCACGCCATATTTGCCGAAATGGACGAGCCTTTCCATGCATTTCCAGAAATAGCGACCTTCCTTTTCGTAGATCACGACCAGGCATTTGATGATCTTGCCGGAATAGCCGAACGAGTAGAAATAGCGGAAATAGTAGCCGACATAGCGCCCGACATCGCCGGAACGCTGATAGAGCTGCTCCATATGCACCAGCATGTCCGACGGCGCATGGACGCCGAGTGGGCGGCGGCGCAGCCCGACGATCTCGGCAAAGCGCTGCTGGTCCATCAAAAGCTCGCCTTCGCTCACGCCGAAGAAGTCGCAGATCTTGCGCATGTTGCGACGGGACGGCCAGGTCTGGCCGCTCAGCTATTTGTTGAACTGCTGGCGGTTGATCTGCAGGCGCCGGCACACCGCGGCGATCGAGGGATAGTAGCTGCGTGAGGTCGCCCACCAAAAGTCGTTGAAAAAGCGCTCTATGCGATAGAAAACAACTTTCCGTCGGGCAAGCTCCCGGGCATCGAGAAGTTTGCCAGCATTTACGTCAACACCTCGCAAGGAGAGGGCGACGCCACCGGGCCCTGGAATTCGGGAGACGAATGGGACCGCATCGACGATCTCGAGGACGTCATGCCCATTGATGGCGGAGACGGGAGTGCAACGGTCAAGCTCAATGCCAAAGACAAGAAAGTCGCTGCCAAGATGGCGGAGCGGACACTCTCGGATCCCTCTTCCGATCCAACCACCGGTGCCGATATTGGAGCAGGCCCTGGGGCCGGGCGCACGAAGAATGGGGACATGGGCCGCGCCGCCAACATTCAGAAGGCGCCGGCGCAGGCAGAAGCCGTAGTTCGCAAGAGGAAGTAGCCTGCGAGCCGGAATAGTGCCCGAAACGCACACACTTTGGCGCCTCGTGATCAGAGTACCGGTATCCGACGGATCTTGGGAATTGTACTAAGCGGATGCATCGAACTGTTGGCCGCCGGATTCTGACCAGTCGCGCAGAAATGATCTATCCCAAGCGGCAGCGCTGCAAGCCCTTCCTGTCAGAGCAGCGGGTCGACTATCGCGTGCGGTTTCTTACCAGCAGACGCAGCAGAACCGCCAACGATTGCGCGCTGCGATTGCGCGCGAACGCTGACGGCTCCAGTTCCGGCGACGTCGTCCCGCCGTCGGGCTGCTTTCCACTCCGGCGCCGTTCCTCAGATCGACGATGGGCGCCGTGCCTCTCAGCTTCGATGCCGATCGGCCGCGCTCTTTCTCAGCGGGGTGTCAGACTGAAGTCCTGTCAGAGGAACGTTTCCGATTTCCTCACGTTCAGCTTAGGGCCGAGGCATCCTGCGCTCAGCCCACAAAGAGGAAATAAATCATGAGAATACATGTCACTGGCGCCACTGCCGCGTTGTTGCTGGTTGCTGGAATCGGCGTTGCTGCTGCGCAGGACGTCGTCGTTGTCCAGCCAGAGCAGGAGACAGTTGTCCGCGAATATGTGAAAAAGCAGCCCTTGGCGTCGGTCAACCTGTTGGGCGTGGAGCTTAAGCTGGGCTCATCAGTGCCGGACAAAGTTGAACTGCGCGAAGTTCCTAACGTCAAATACCGGGTAGCGGTGATTAATGATCAGACCGTCCTTGTCGATCCAGATACCCATCAGATCGTCGACGTCTTACACTAGCGATAAAGCCCGGTTCTATAGGCGGGCTGCGCTTCGACCCAGCCCGCCATTTTTATCTGCGCTCAGTTGGCAGGTTCTCCGAAAACGGGGCAGTTGGTCACCCAGCATGTCGGATCCATACCTGCGGCAATCCCGTCGAGCATCGCTTCCTTCGCTGCTCTTTTCGCCTCCGCCTGGGCGGCAGCAAGATTTTCCATCTCGCCTGAATTGCGGGTTGCGCGGTGGTCTCTATGAATTCAAAGCGGAATTTCGGCATTCGCATCTCCACGGTCTGATTCGGACGACGTCGCGACAGCCGGTTCCTCAGGACTATCGTTGTCTGAGCCATCTTCCCCGAGCACAGTCTCGGCGATGTAATCCTTAAGGTCGCCGACTTCGTCGTTGATCTCATCGGCCAGTATCCCTTCGCTTTCGGCATCGGAGATACATTGATCCGCCATCCTCTTGGCAGCTATTTCGGTTGGCACTGCGGCGGGCACTTCGACCTTGTGCTCATCGATCCATTCCTCGACGAAATGTGCCGTTTTATTCACGAGGATTTCAGCGTCTTGCGCCGTAGCCGTTTCGGCGTGAGGAAAGGCCGGTTTGGAGTCCATGGGAGCACCACCTTCAATGATCCATCTCTCAACGCGGATTTCGCACGAAGGATGCAACGCTTTGTCGAAACGCGGCTGGTGCAGGCCATCGCCCGACCGGCTTGCTTGGTCGATTTGAAAAGCGGTCGTTTGTTGCTTCCGACAAGGTGAGATGGGAAGGCGCCCAGGCAGTGTTAAATGATGATACGACGCCGCGCCGATGGAACATTCGGTGCGGCCACTGCGGGGGCGAGGGCCCGCGCTGGGCTCCGCCGGCATGCGTTGCAGTGCTTGCCAGAGGGGGAACCTGCGTCACGCTCGAAAGTTCTTGGGTGATGGCAAATCACCCGATCACGAGTGTGCTCACCTCAATCGGCACGCTGACCTCTCGCCCCGCGGCATTCCTGGTGCTGCTAGCTTACGCGGCTCTTTGGCTCGTTTTCGATCGGGAAAGTTTGAATTGGCACGGGGCGGCTACCCTCTTCACTTGGGCTATGACGCTGTTCATTCAAAGAGCAGAGCACCGCGACACTCAAGCGATCCATGCCAAACTGGATGAGATGTTGCGAGCAAATAGCTCGGCATCGAACATCACGCGAATTGACAAGGAAGAACCTGAGGAAATCGAAAAACATCGCAACCATAAACAGCACGGCGATTGACGTGAGCCTTTCCGATTTCGTGGCGCTCCTGGCTGGCGCCAAGCCGGTAAGGTTTGGCCAAAAGCTGGGCCGTCTATTGCCGTACCTCAGATACGCAGCCGCCGCGCTTATCGCCAGTCTGATCACCGTGCTGGCCATAAACTTAGCGCCCGAGCCACGCGTTTTGCGAACGATTGTCCCGCATCGTTTCGATGCGTCGGATCCACAGTTCGCAGGCAGCATGAGCAGTTATTCGCAAGGACAGCTGTTCGGGGCGAATGCGGTGCAAACCCTTGTCAACGGGGATGAAATCTTTCCGTCGATGCTGCAGGCGATCGAGGGGGCTAAATCTACAATAGATTTGGAGACTTATATTTATTGGTCCGGCGTCGTCGGTTATGAGTTCGCGGCTGCGTTGGCACACAAAGCCAGGGATGGTGTCGAGGTCCGTGTACTCGTCGACTGGGTGGGCAGCTTGCCGTTCGATGAATATCTGATCCAGACCATGACAAGCGCTGGCGTGCGGTTCCAACGTTATAGGCCGATCCATTGGTACACCTTGGATCGCATAAACAATCGGACCCATCGCAAGCTGCTCATCGTTGACGGACGGGTCGCGTTTACCGGCGGCGTCGGTATTGCCGATAACTGGCTTGGAGACGCCCGCAACCCAGATGAGTGGCGCGACACGCACTACCAAGTCAAAGGCCCCGCAGTCTCTGCCTTTCAGGCAGCGTTCGCCGAAAACTGGTTGGAGACGGCCGGTGAGACATTGCAGGGTGAAAAGTTCTACCCGCCACCCGAGCCAGCAGGAGCGCTTGGTGCTCAGCTGATCCTTTCTTCGCAACCGAACGGCTCGGAGAACATGGAACTGATGATGCTGGCGGCGATGGCTGCCGCCAAGGATCATCTTCGCATTGGAATGGCCTATTTCGTGCCCGACGATATTGCCCTTCAGCAGATCTTGGACGCCAGGAAGCGTGGGGTGGCAGTCGATGTGATCGTGCCCAATCGCCTCACGGACGTGCCACTGGTTCGAAAAGGCTCACGATACTTCTGGGGCGACCTACTCAAAGCCGGGGTTCGGATCTTCGAGTTTCAGCCAACGATGTATCATCCCAAACTCCTGATCGTTGACGACGTCTGGACGAGCTTTGGTTCTGCCAACCTGGACGAGCGCTCTTTGCGACTAAACGACGAAGCGACCCTCAATGTCTACGGTCAGGATTTTGCGACAACGCAGATCGACCTGTTCAATCAGGATCTCGAACGATCCAGGCAGATCAGTTTGAGCGAATGGCAAACGCGCCCCCTGGCAGAAAAGGTAACGGACTGGCTGGCCAGCAGGCTGCACTCGCAACTTTAGTGCTTTGTGGAAGGTGCTGAGGGCGAGCGCCGGCTAGTCGGGGCCTGCCGCGGCTATCGAATGGCTAAGATGCTATGGTTCGCCGGAAATGGGAGCAGCCGTGCAAAGCCAAACGCCCGGCGATCTGCTAAATATTCGCGCGCGAGTTCATCGGCCGATGCAATTTAGCCTCCGTCTTTTTGCGTGAGCGCAACGCCTTGGCTGGACCCAAGCCGCCCAGTGGCGGTGGGCCCCCGGGAATTATCAAGTTGTTTATTCAGATCAGCTTGGGGTGGCCAGAGCCGGGCGATCAAAGGCAATGGCATGTCTTAATCGGGGAGAATACTCCAACGGCGTAAGGCAGTACCAAAAGACCCAAAGGCTATCCAGAAACCGGGTTCGGCCATTGCGCTGAGATCTGAGAGACGTTGTTTCATGTGGCCCTCCGCGTACTGAGGATCGGTATTCGGTTGCCTTGAGGAAAAGAGCCCGCCCCTGAGGGAGGAGGAGCGGGCTCTTGGCTGGGCCCTGCGACCCAGCAGCACGGCGCGTTAACTTGCACCGCGCCCGGCTGCTGTACGAAACCGCAGCTGGCCAGCTTTGTTCCACATAAGAGCCCGTCGAAGCATGCGAGCCTATCCTGCCATCGGGCAGGTTCCTCCGTCCTTGCGCGGCAGAACTATCCCAAGGCAGCAAGCGCAAGGGAACACGTGGTTGACCGGCCCTGAAAGCGTCCGGTCTGGCGGCGGAGATGGCCTTTCTTCTCGGCCACCTGCAAATCACGGGCAGCCGTACGATCATCATCGTTTGGCGCTGTCACTGTCGGCCACGGCACGAGACAGGAACGTCTGCGTCGTCTGGCCAAGCCGAAGAGGACGTTGCGGGTCTCCCGGCAGGGGAATGCCTTCCCCTGCCGGCCTCCGTGCGCAACCGGTCATTCAACCCAACAGTGCAACCCGCTCACACCGCGTCCGCGCCCGCCTGTGTGGTTACAGCAGCTACCACGTCTTCGCCCCGAAAGCCGACAGACGGCTCACGGCCCACTGTATGAAGTTCGCCTGATAGCTGGTCGCCATCAGCGACACATGTGCCTCCAGCGGCGGCAGTAATTCGAACGCCTTCGGCTCCCGCGCAAAATTCCACAACCGCACTAGCGGCCAATCACTGCGCCGCTCCTCCGCAACGGCCAGCTCATTGCGCGTGATGTGAAACAGCGTCCGCTCCCATCCATTGGTCGTCTTCACCTCAATCAGCCGATTGCTGCCGTTGGTGGCGAAGCTCAGAACGTCATAACCGGCACCGTCATCATCCAGGTGCGACACCACCCAGAGGGTGCGCTCGGCGAGAACGGTTCGGCCGGCGGCAAGCAGACTGGCACGCTCATGCGCGAGGACGCGCTCCTCGCCAGCACGGCCCAGAGCCCGATTGCGGGCATCACGCTCAGCCACGTCGTACTTCCGGGCGATGGCGGTCATCTGCTCAAGTTCTTTGGGCGGCGGCGCGTTGCTGTGCGTCGGGGGTGAGCCGATCCACAGCATCGCTTCGTCCCGAAGCGCCGATGGCGAAGGCTCCATCACCATCTGCGCGGCCGGTGCGAGCCAATCCGGATGACGATCGAGCCAGCGCACCATCGCATCGACGAGTGACGCTTGGAAATGAAGGCCGGCTTGTAGCCTGGGATCCAGCCCTCGCCGAGGCCCTTGTGCACGGCGTTGATGTTCTGATGCTTGTATTCGATCGAGCCGCGGGGCCGATCGATCATCTCCTGTAGCAGGCGGCTATGTTCGGCCTTGCTGTATGGCCGCCCGGCGATGTCGTCCGCGAGCATCGCGATATAATCCGCCACGATCGCATCGTTCTGCTCGTCGGACCAGTCACCGGCCATGGCGGCTCCCGAGCAGACCTGTCCCGCTGGAGAAGTTCCGGATTATGCCAGCAACCGCGCCGGGACACCGAGCGTCGGCCCGGCGTCGGCAAGCCGCTGGTCGAGCGTGTGCACCGTGGCGCCATGCTCCGATGCGATGGCGAGATGCAACGCGTCTCCGGCACGGAGCCCAAGGGCATGCTGATCAGCAAACCTCGCCGCCGCTCGGAACTGCCCACCCGTCACGGGCAGGACGGTGAAGCTCTCGGCAACGAGCTTGTTGAACATGGCGAGCGCCGCCGCGCGTTGCTCCAGGCTGATCTGTCCGGTCCGCAGCTTGATCGCCATGGCCGACGACATCTCCGTGACCGTCCAGTCGCTGATCAGGAGCTGCGCCGGGTCCTGCTCCGCAAGCCAGGCCTGGACCCGCGGCGTCATCGCTTCGTTGGAGAGCGCCGCGACGAGCAGCGACGTGTCGAGATAGAGCATCAATAGCGATCGCCATCCCGCATCGACCGCACGAGATCGGCGGCACTCTGAGGCTGGGGCGGCATCGCTGCCGTCAGCGATTGAAGCAGCGCGGCATCGATCGGCTTGCGCGGCTTGGCGACGGCGATGAGCCGCGCGACCGGCTTGCCCCGACGAGTGATGTCGATCGAATCGCCCGCTTCGACTCTGTCAACCAGCTCGCTCAGATGGGCTTTGGCATCCGCCAGATTGATCACATCCATGTCACGCTCCTGACCATGTAGATAGTCATATAGTGCAATCGGCCTTACAATTCTAGCGCTGCCTCCCAAATCATCTGCCGGCGAACGCTGCTCGAGACCGGAGGCAGTCCAAGCCATCCAGATTGCGCGTTCGGAAGGAACGTCCTGACCGCTCCCAAGCACGGCGCTCGCGAGCCTTTCAGGAGACGTAGGATGATACTCCAACAAACTTCCTGCCAACTCAGGTATGTGCGTAATTGGATCAACGACGGGTCCTCGATCCCCGGATTGGATGCGGATCCAGATGTCCGGCGATCGCATTCAACGGCATTTTTTCCCATCGTCACACCGGTTGGCACCGCAGGGGTGCATTTGGGCGACGTGGGGATTGAGCATCAGAGCCAACTCTGGTCGCGCTCACCGGACGAAGTCCCGCAACTGATCGATGGGTTTGTGGCAGCCGGCGCAGCCATTCGCCAGCATGATCGGTACCGCACGTGCACCGACGCCGCCGGTAGCGGCGTCCGCCTCTTGCTGCACCCGACGGACTCGGTCGGCCCACAATGCGAGCGCGCCGCCCGCGACGACCAACAGAATGCACACGGCGATGATCAATTTAGATGGGCCAGGGGGCATGTGCGATCTTCCTGGTTCCGCTCGTCGTTATCCAGAGGCCGGCCAGCAATAGCGCTGCCCCGCCATAGATAAGGCCGGCCGGGACCCACATAACGAGCCCGGCAAGCTGCTGGTCCTCGATCGGGCTCAAATTCCACACTGCCGCCCCGGCAGCATTCTCCGGGTACCAGAGCTTCGGCGATAGAAGAAGCAGGACGCCGAGCAGGCCGGTGTGCAGGGAGGTGAAGAAAAGATGCATTACGGCACTTCCATAAGCCTGCTGTTGGCGTCGGCGCGGCAGCAACGCCCACCAGAAGAGCAGGCCGGTGCCGAGGAAGCTCGCATGTTGCGCATAGTGCAGCACGCCATGCTCGAGCGCTGCCTCAAACAGGACCGGAATGTGCCACACCCATATCGCGATCCCGTGAACAATCGTTGCGGTGACAGGCCGGCTCGCAAAGGTCCAGAGCGCTCGCAGCGATTTGCCATGCCCAACCATACCCAGGGCACGCCGAAACGGCACCGGCGCAGGTGCTTCTCGCATCAGTAGGCGCCTCTCGGCTTCAGCCGGCGGCGTGCCGCAACTGTCTACCGGGGCTTGCCACTGCGCGTTGTGAGAGAGAGGACGGCAGCTCTGCCAGCTATGGCGAGTGGTTTGCATATGAATTGCCGCCAATCGAGACAGTCGCGGAACATACCGCTGGGTCGTGGGTTTACCACAAGGCTCACCAGGAACGAGATTATGAGGCCCGACGCTCTACGGATGTCGGAAGTGATCAATCCCTGAATACGAGGTAGTCGCACCCGGTTCGGCCCGACCTGATCTTTTCTGAGCGGCTCTCGCCATTGAGGAGGTTTTGCTTGCCCGGTAAGACGACACTGCCGACCAGATCAGTTACCGACATTTCCGCCTTGTTCAAAGTGCTGGAGCGGCGAGACGATATCACACCCGGAGATCGAGCAATACTTGAGGACGGTCCCTGGCGGACACGTGACTACGAGGTCGGCGACGAGATCGTCGCGGAGCACTCCGAGCCCAAGGAGAGTTGCGTTATTGTGGCGGGGATCACCGGACGAACCGTCACCTTTGCCGACGGCCGCCGCCAGATAACGGCTCTCCATATTCCTGGCGACTTCGTGGACCTGCACGCATTCCTGTTGCACGTGATGGACCACAATGTAGTTGCACTTGCGCCGGCCCGCATGGCGTTCATCGGACATGACAGGCTTCGTCGGATCACCGACAGCCATCAGCACTTGTTCCGCGTGCTGTCGACCGTATTGGCGGTGGACGCCGCCATTCAGAGGGTGTGGATCGCCTGCCTCGGGCGCCGGTCCGCGGGGGCCCATCTGGCGCATCTCATTTGTGAGATGTTCCTGCGCATGGAGGTTGTCGGAATGACCCGCGGCCGGTCGTTCGAATTTCCGGTCACTCAGAGCATGCTGGCCGATACTATCGGCCTCTCTATCGTCCATCTCAATCGAACGCTGATGGAATTGCGCCGCGCGGACCTCATCACCTGGGAACGCAAGGTGGTGACTATCACGAACTGGGACCGCTTGGCTCGAGCCGCCGAGTTCGATGGCACTTACCTCAATCTTCGCAAGGAGCCCCGATAGCAACGCTCTTACGCGTGCTTGACCGCCGTCGGCGGTACCAATGATGGCCCAAGCATCACGCCGGCGCGGCACGCCCGCTTTTGCCGAATGGGCGGTTACGAAGTAACCGACGGAGCGCGTTTCTTCATAATTCAGGGCAGGAACCTTCGTACCCTCTTGTCGTTCTTGATGCTGGCCAACCACGAAAAGCACAGTCACCATGGACTGGAATTGCGTCGAAGGAAACTGGAAGCAATTCAAGGGCAAGGTGAAGGATCAATGGGGCAAACTCACCGATGACGACCTTGATCGAATCGCAGGAAAACGCGATCAGCTGGAAGGCGTCATACAAGAGCGCTACGGTATCGAAAGAGATCGCGTTCGCCAGAACGTTGACGACTGGTACAACCGCCAGAGCTAGAGTCGAAGGGCCAGAGGCTTGCCGCGTCACACGGTCGCTGCAAGCCTCTCCGTTCGACGGGCGTGGGCCGAGCAACACCCGAGCGCTCATTTGCAAAGCGGCGCGGATACGACAAAACGGCACCGATCTTGGGGCGACCAGCCGCGGTCGTAAGTCGGCGAAGAGGCGCAGCCAGCCTGCGGCGTCGACAAGCCTGGAGAGCAAGGCTGCTCGTCGGGCGGGTACAACTTGACGTACTTCAGAAAACGCCTTTTCTGATCAAGGCTATCCGCACCAATCCGCAGCCGCGGGGTTCCAGGGCGGTTTCCAAGCACCCCCGTCCCTTCCGTTGCCAACTAATCGTGGTCGCGAACTTCTCTCCGCGATGAGGAACGATAAGCCCTGTTGATCCTGCTCTATCTCGGCGAGGGAGAGATGACGTGAAAGATCCCGTTTCCAGGGTTCGCAATAAGCCGGTGACGCGACGCCTGAGGTTCATGCCGGGAGAAGCGAGCCTTGGCGAAGGCAGTCCGGAATGCGGCAAAGGCCTCGGTTGGCACGTCCTCGAATTCGTAGCGTTTCCCGCTGGACACGAACCGGACCGAAAGGGTTCTGCGGCCGGGTCGTAGACTGATTGTGTATCGAGAACGATGGCATGACGAGACCTAGACGAGCTCCATCAACATATATCGAATGACAACTTGATGCTGGCGGAAGCGCCGCTCAAGTTCGGCTCGGCAGTTGCGCCATTCTTGTAGATCGATTTTTCCGGTCATCACCTCGAATACTATGATGTCGTCGTCCCTGGAATGTTCGCCCTGCCTCCACAGCCCCTCGGCAGGCGCCTGTAGGTAGGCCGTCACGCCGTCAAATCGGCAAGCCAGATCTTCCTTTATGCGGTCAAAATCCTGTTTGGGAAACGGCTCTCCGGAGTTGTCCGCGCGGGGCAGCAAGATCTGGAAGAGGTACATGGCGGCGTCTCAATTGATTTTCGATCAACGGTGGAGATACCGACACGTTCCCAGATGCGGGTTGCTATTTATTGCCGCCGGTGCAGGCAGAATCCCAACGCCGCGTGCGACGGCAGGGCACGTGGGGTATTGGGTCCTTTGTTTCGGCGCGCACAGGGAATGCAATCTCTGGTCAGTATAAACATTCCTTGCTGTCTCCATTGGAGACCGACGGACCGCCGACAAGAATATATTCTTCCGCTCTGACGAAATATCAGGGCGCCTCCGCGCATAAGGTAGATCGAGCGGCTAGTCGGGGAACATTGAACCAGTTGCGTCGTTCGGCGCGAATGTCCGCTTTAAAGTCGAACGAGCCTTTTGACGTCGCGATCGTCGGCGGTGGTCCGGCTGGGTTGGCGGCGGCTGTTTACCTGGGAAGGTTTCGCCGCAGCGTCGTAGTATTCGACGCGGATGACGGCCGCGCGAAATTGATTGTGAAAAGTCACAACTGTCCGGGTTTTCCCGACGGAATTGGAGGCGAGGATCTCCTGCGGCGCCTCACCGCGCAAGCTGCTATGTACGGCGCTGTTCTGAGGCAGGAGCGGGTAGAGGCGATTAACCCAGTCGAAGCCGGGTTCGTCGTTCATGCTGCCAATGAAGCGTACCCGACACGCCAGGTAATACTCGCGACAGGGGTTACCGACATCACGCCCGATGTACCACACATACGCGAAGGAATCGCCAAGGGCACCATTCGCCTGTGCCCGGTGTGCGACGGTTATGAGGTGATAGACAAGGCCGTTGCCGTGATGGGCCCCGAGGAGAGCGCGATGAGGGAGGCGTTATTCCTGAAGCAGTACACGCCCAACGTCACGGTCCTGGCTAGCCGTCCCGAAGGTCTATCTGCCAATGCGCGGAGGCGAGCGGTTGCTTTCAAGGCAGGAATTTTGGACAATGTAAATAGCCTCCTTCCAATGGACAGTGGATACGAGGTACTTCTGGAGAACGGCCGCAAACAACTCTTCGAAGTGATCTATATCGCGATGGGCTGTGTCGTACGATCCGAACTAGCTACATCCCTGGGGGCCGACTGCTCAGAAGACGGCTATGTTCGAGTTGACGCGCATCAGCGCACAAGCGCGGAAGGTGTCTCCGCCATTGGAGATGTGGTGAAGGCGCTGAATCAGATTGCGGTCGGCTTCGGCCATGCCGCGGTCGCCGCTAGCGACATTCACAATCAGTTACTGCGTCAGGACCCCAGATAATCAATCAGCTTGCGTCATGACACCTTGGCTGGAATTTGAACAGGAACGTTGCCAATCGCAGTTATTCTCAGAGAGACGCATCAGCTCCAGCATCTCAACTAAGCCTCTGCTTTTATAGAGATTTCCGCCAGTTCCATAAGATAGATTCTGCGACTTGTGGATGTAGCAGGGTGGGTTCTATCTTGAACTGCGACGTTGCAGCGATACCAATGCCTTATCGCATGCATGGAACCGCACATGAAACGCAGCTACTCCCAGATCGATTTGGATGAACGCCGCAAGATCGAGCGCTGGCGCCATGCTGGCGTCAGTGTCGATGCGATTGCTGAGAAACTCGGCCGCCATCGCTCGACGATTTTCCGCGAGATCGCGCGGAATAAGTTTGAGGATCGGGAGATGCCGGATCTGACAGGCTATTTCTGTGTGGCGGCCAACCATCGGGCCAAGGAACGTCGCAGCCGTTATCGTAAACTGGTTCGGCATCCGAAGCTTCGCGCATCAATCATCGAGCGTATCAAGCATGGCTGGTCACCGGAGCAGATCGCCGGTCGATTGGCTTATGAACGCAGCAGCGTTCGCGTCTGCCACGAGACGATCTATCGCTTTGCCTATTCGCCCTATGGCCAGGAGATAAAGCTGTGGCGCTATCTTCCGGAGAGCCGCGCCCGACGCCGGCCGAGGCACGTAAGGCGGCGTCATGGCCGTCGATTTAGCCCGGATTTGAGCATTTTGCATCGTCCGGACATCGTCCGCGACAGAAAGCAGCTCGGACACTGGGAATGCGATCTGATCCAGTTCCGCAAGAAATTTGGCAAAGCGAACGTCACTTCGCTGGTCGAACGGGTGAGCCGCTTCACAGTCTTCCTACGCAACAACGACCGACAGTCGCGCGCGATCATGGATGGCTTGATTGACGTGCTTGGTCCACTTCCCCATTCGGCCCGCCGATCGATCATCTTCGACCGCGGCACCGAGTTCACAGACTGGCCCTACCTTCAGGCCGGTCTCGGCGTTCAGACATGGTTCTGCGACCCGCAGGCGCCGTGGCAGAAAGGCACGGTGGAAAACACCAACCGTCGCGCTCGCAAATGGCTTCCGCGAGACATCGATCCGTTGTCGATAGAGCATCGAGACCTGCACCAGGTGTGCGCCCATCTCAACTCGACGCCCCGAAAATGCCTCGGCTTCAGAACACCGGCCGAAGTCTTCCGTCAGAAGATACTGTTGGCCAATCGGTGAACGCGCTAACCTGACGCGCTGCTTGTCGCACTTCAGCTGGAACTCACACCGCAAAATAGAAATGTCTTGATTCCGCAACGTAGGAATGTCGCCCTGCTCGTCGGTGAGCGAGGGAGACGGCGGGTTGGGACTAATTTTAATGAGCGAGCGCGAGCTGCAACGCATCGAGGTGCTGTCGAAGGTTTTGGAGCGGCGCATGACGGTTGTCTCGGCGGCGCATGTGCTGGATATGACGACCCGCCAGGTCCAGCGTCTGCTGAAGGCGTTCCGGGCCGAAGGCGCCGCAGCCCTTCGGCACAAGGCTCGAAGACGACCGTCGAACCATCGATATGTCGCCGGCATCGGCGAACTGGCGGTTCAGTTGGTTCGGGAACACTATCTCGACTTTGGGCCGACCTTGGCGGCCGCGCGGCGAACCACGGCCTGGTCGTGTCGCGAGAGACGTTGCGCAAATGGACGGCGGAAGCTGGAATCTGGCTGTCCCGAAAGCAGCGCAGGACGTTCCATCAGCCCAGATTACGTCGGGAGTCATATGGCGAGTTGGTGCAGATCGACGGCAGCGATCACCGTTGGTTCGAGGAGCGGGGCGATCCATGCACCCTGCTCGTCTTCATCGACGATGCCACGAGCAAGCTCCAGCAGCTTCGCTTTGTGAAGTCGGAGAGCACCTTCAGCTACTTCGAGACGCTCGAGCTCTATCTGAAGGCGCACGGCTGCCCAGTCGCATTCTATTCCGACAAGCATACGGTGTTTCGTGTCGCCAAGACGGACGCCAAGGCAGGCCGCGGCATGACCCAGTTTGGTCGCGCCTTGTCGGAACTCAACATCGAGATCCTGTGCGCCAATTCGAGTCAGGCCAAGGGCCGGGTTGAAAGGGTCAATCGGACGCTGCAGGACCGCCTCGTGAAGGAACTGCGCCTTGCCGGCATATCTGACATCGAGGCGGCCAACGCGTTCTTGCCGATATTCATGGCTGACTTCAACGAAAGGTTCGCCGACCGGACAATCTGCATCGCGCATTGAATGTTGCGCCGGATCGGCTGCGTGACATGCTGTGCAAGCGGGAGCAGCGTTATGTCGGCCAGCAATTGTCGTTCTCCTACGAACGCAGGCAAATCATGCTTGAGAAGAACGAGCTTTCGTGCGGGCTGGTCGGCAAATACGTCGATATCTACGAATTCGCCAACGGTCGGCTGGACGTTCGATGGAGAGCGTGTTCCTTGCCTTACACCGTCTTCGATAAGGAGCAGCGCGTCACGCACACGGCGGTCACCGAGAACAAACGGCTCGGCGAAGTGCTGACCTGGATCAAGGCTCAGCAGGAGGAGGCGCGGCCTCCGCCGAAGATCAAGACCAACAGCGAGCAGAGCGCTTACAAGAAGCGCGGGTCGAAGCCGGGCCGCAGGACCGATTTTCTCAACGACCCTGCTGTCATCGCGCGGCGAGAACAGGCGCTGGCAAGGTTGGCCGCTGCCGAGTGAAGCGGCTTTCAAAGCTAAAGCCAGGGAGCCAGGCTGCCCCCGATCGGGCTGCGCAACCCGGACCAGCTTACGCCCGATCGGGCGCTCTGGTCCGTGCCATTATCCCGCACTTGGGCCCTTAGGTTGTCAAGCATCTGCGACCCGGTTACCCCCCGCGAACAGGCCAGCAAATTCATCGATGGCCTGGGGTCATCTTGTTGCGAATGGAATCGGCCGTGTCGAAGATGATGGCTCGCGCAATGTCGGCCTCGCGTTCCGAGGCCGATGTCGTGATCACGACCCATCATCGCCATCAGCATCATGGCACAGGGGTTTATAATGAGGACGGCGGCCGCCTTCATCACCGTCACCACGGCCAAGTGGCCTTTTACGACAACGGTAAGCGTGCCTGGCATCGCCACCATCGTCGGCCCGACACCGTTGTCGTCACGGGCTCGATGCACCGTCAGCATCACCGCCCGGTGGTCATCCAGCAGGACGACAGCGATTATTGATCGCCAAGCTTGACCCGGCTTTCTTGATCCTGATCTGTCAGCCGGGTCATGCTTGCGTCGCGGGACGGCCTAGCAGATTAGCCTAAGCGCAGATGGACCCAACCTTCTGTCCGGAGCCCTCTTTTGTATCTGCCTGTTGTGACCACATGGCATAACAGTTGGCCGAGTACCTGGGTATTCCCGGCTGCTGTCGCCCTGTTCCACTTTCGAATCTGGTCACTTAGGCTAGATCCGGCTAAGATCCGGATCCTCACATCTCGAAAAGTTCCGAACCGACTCGCATTCACCAGCTTTCGCGGGTCCGCAACTGGGCGATCGGGCTGGCCAATTGCCGTTATCTCTAGCGTTTATCTCGGCAAAGCACGAACGGTTGGACTGCAATTAATCGGCAACGGAATATGTGCAGCTTCCAAACTGGAACCTTTTCCATTTTCGGCGATTCATTTTGCATGTCCGAAACCGCACCGGTTGCCGCTCCCATACTGCCTGAGGGAAGCCCCGACAGGGAAGTGAACTGCGAAGTTGCAATAGAGACCGCCTTCGCGGCTTTGGTAGCCTCTTCAATCGCGCAGGGGTGGTCAGCAGAGGAAACGGCAACGGCGCTCCTTAACCTCGCCACTGCACATTTGGCTAAGCTCAAAGCCGCGATCATCTAGCTGATGGCCAAACTGCCTCACGCTTCGGCATCCCGATGCCGATTGTTGGTTGCGCGGCTATGCGTCCTGGCTCAGCGTAAGAATTGCGAGGCGTGAGCGGCATGTGGTTGGGCATTCAGAGAGCCTGACAGGCCTGACCGAAACAAGCCAGGCGATATAAAGCCGGTCACTCTGCGCGAGGTGGCTCCTCTATCCCTGCGAGCTGAGACACACCAATCGGTATTGCCGCGACTACAAAAAAAAGGGGCATGAATTCGAATCGGAAGCGATGCCTATCCGAAGGAAATCTCGTCAGATCTGACGACCTCCTCAAGGGGCCTCTCGTCATTAGCTTCTATCGCGGGGTCTGGTGTCCTTGTTGCAACATGGAATTGCAGGCGCTGGAGGCTGCCAAGCCCGAGTCCGACAAGCTCGGCACCTCGCTTGTGGCGATCTCGCCGCAGACGGCGCCGAACAGTCGCAAATCCGTCCGCCAGAACAATCTCACCTTCCCCATCCTCTCGGATGTAAATGGCGAGGTTGCAGCCGCCTTCGGCATTCGCTTCAAGCTGCCGGACTATCTAATCGATCTCTACAAGAGCCTGAAGAACGACCTACCGGCCTTCAACAATGATCCGAGCTGGGCGCTGCCGATGCCGGCCCGCTATGCCATCGCCCAGGACGGCACCATCGCCTATGCAGAGGTCAATCCGGCTATACCCGCAGGCCGGAGCCGGACGACATGCTGCCGACCTTGCGTCAACTGGTGCGCTCGACCGCCTGAGGAAAGCGGCAGGTTCGGCGTAAGCGCGCTGTGGCCGTCCGCGACGATCCTCCCGTCCAGTTCGACCATGCCATTCCTTAACTGCGCAGCTTGCTCGGTTTCATCGGCTTGGCCGATGTCGACGTCATCCGCATCGAGGGCGTCGCCAAGGGACGAGATGCGGTCACCGACGCATTCGCCAAGGCGACCGCCAAGGGCGATGCCGTTGTGGTTGTGGCTGCAAACGCGCGAAGTCGCTGCGGCCGCATAGGGCACTGCGTCACCCCGCATCAATGGCAGGCGCCCGGCGCCTGCCGTTCTTTCTCTCAAGTGTCCTTCGCGTCCGCTTGCAACTCGGACAGCGGCGGCAGCACGACAGCCGGATGCCGGCCCTCGCGCAGCATCAGTCCGAGACTGTAGTCGACGGCCAGTTTCATGGCACCCAGCGCCGTGCCGTCATCTTCAAGCGAACTGACGGCGATCCGTGTCGGCCATGCAAGGTCCGCCGCGATATTTCCAACGCTTTCCGTCATCAGCGGATTTCTGCCGACGCCGCCGCCAAGCACGATCAGCCCAGGATCAAGCATGCCGATGCAGCCGGCCGCCAGCCTGCCGATATCGGCGGCATGACGCTCGACGGCCACCATTGCCGGTCGTGAACCTTCAAGAGCGCGCGCGAACAGATCCTTGGCCGAGTCTGGCGGCGCGCCTTCCCCGGCGGGCCAGTCGACTCGGCAGCGCTCAAGCAGCGCCCGCGAGCCGAGATAATGTTCGAGTCCTTCACGATAGGGCGTCTCGCTGGCTGACCACGGAAACGGCATGCGGCCAATTTCGCCGGCCGCACCCCCGGCGCCGCGAAACAAGCGTCCCTCGGTGATGAAGCCGAGCCCGACCCGCACGCCAACCTGCAGAAAGACGAAGGTCCGGTGACCTCGCGCGGCACCAAAATGCATTTCGCCGATGGCCGCGCAGTTGACGTTGTTTTCCAGGATGATCGGCACCTCGATGCTACGGCGCAGCAGGTCAAGCGCGGCGGACGGCCCCCCAGGACGGTCAAAACCATCATTGGAGACTATGCGCGGCACCGCCACGGCAATGGCGCGCAGCGCGCGAAAACTCTTGCTGACCTTGGCCATTGTGGCACGCGCCACCGACAGGACGATGGCTCCGACCTCGTCGGCATCGCCGGCCTTGGCTTCTGGAATCGGTTCTTCCGCCGATATCAGCTTCTGTGTGTCCATCGAACAGGCAACCGCCCGCACCTGGGCGGCGCCGACATCGATGCCAATCGCGTAGCCCGCACCCGAGCCGATGCCGTAGATGGTCGCCGTGCGGCCAATGGCGCCGCGTTCCCGGCCGCGCGCGGCAACGAGGCCGAGCGCGCTCAGCTCCGACACGGCGGCCGACATGGTCGGCTTCGACAGGTCGAGCATGGCGCCGAGCTTCGGCCGCGTGACCGGTCCATGCGCGGCGAGCACGCGCAGCACGGCTCGGGCACTGTCGGTCAGATTTGGGATTTCCGCAGCCGCCATCTCAGCCGTTTGACCTTTTGCCCTGAAATCCTGTCTCGGTCGGTACAGCGAAAGCGCCGCCGACTCAAAGCCGCATTCCGCCCTCAATGCCCCATTGCTGACCGGTTTGGCAATTTCCACGATGTCCGCACAAGGATGTCAGACTTCCGTCGGCGACCACGGCCTCAGCTTGGTATCGGTCTGCCGATAACGGAAGACGATATCGGTCAGGCCGGCCGCATCCTGCATGTTGCCGACGACAAGCTGGATGGCGACGATTTCCAGAATGGCATCGGCGAGGGCATTGCCAAGGGCCGGTACGGAAATCACCGCCAGCCTGTCGGCCGAAACGACATCCGAGCGCCGCGTGACCAGCACCGATGGGCAGCCAAAGCCGGCGACATCCTGCGCGATCTTCACCTCGCGGCCATCGCCGATGACGATCAATCCGGTCGCCGCATCCTGAGATTCCATCGGTCCATGCAGATAATTAAGCGTATCCCACCCGGATGCCGGCACGCGAACCGCCTCGCGGATCAGCATCGCCGCCTCGCCGGCATTGGCGAAGCCGACACCGGCGCCGACGATATCGATGGATGTTCTGCCCTGCAGCAGCCGCGCCGCTTGTCCGGCAGCATGCTCCGCATCGGAGAGGACGGTGGCGACCGCGCCCGACAAACGCGCCCAGTCGAAGCGGTTGCCGGCAAGCCGGTCGATCAGCATGCCAAGCGCCAGCAAGGTCCCGGTATAGCCGGTCGAGCTGGCGCCATTATCGTCGCCCGAATCAGTGGCAAGAGCGGCGCCGGTCAAATCAGCCAGCGGATTGTCGCTGCCACGGCAGATCGCCAGGCGCGGCGACGCGGATGCTTCACGCATGACATCGAAAATTTCTCGGCTCTGCCCTGAGGCCGACAGTGCGATAAAGACATCGGCGGCCGCATCCGTGCGACCATAGAGATCTGTCGGCGTATAGGCGACGGCCCTGATGCCGGAGGCGCGCAGATAAAGCGCCCCGGCCAGCGCCGCCTGGTAGCTGGCGCCAATACCTGCAAGGCCGATCGTCTTGCCGGCAAAGGCTCGGAGATCGAGGCCGTCGAGTGCGGCGGCCACTGAGCGCCTGCCAATCTCGAGACTTTCCGTCTGGCGCGCCACCGCCAGGCGATAGCCAATCCGCTTCATCATTCAAACAGCTCCAATGTGTGGGGATAGCTCCTGGCCAACGAGCAGCCGCCGGGCCAGAGCGACGCCGCCGAGCACCGGCGGCTCGCGCAGCAGCACGATCTGGCTCGACGGCGATACTTTCGCCATGGCCTCGACGAATGCCGTCATCAGCATCGGCTGTTCCGAGATGACACCGCCGCCGGCCACGACCAGAGCAGGATTGGCGCCGCGTTCGATCAACAGTTCGACCAGCGCGGCAAGTCCTGCCCCACCTTCCCTGATAACGCGGTTAGCCAGAGCCGATCCTGCGATGGCCGCGTCGAACACGGCATTGGCATAGCGACCCCAGACCGCGGCACCGCGCGTTTCATTGAGCAGGATGCCGAGCTTGGTGTGGTCGTCGGTATTGAGTTCGCGCATCAGTGTGGCTATCAGCGGGTCACCATCGTCGCCCCTGTCGAGGCTGTGGCGGATCGCCTTGGCGGCCTCGCGTACCAAGGCCGGCGCACTGCCCTCATCGCCGAGGATCCAGCCCCAGCCGCCGGCCGCCAGCATCCTGCCTCGGCCCGTGCGCGCCACCGCGATGGAACCTGTGCCGGCGACGACGCCGATGCCTTCGGCATGGCCGGCGGCGGGCACCATCAGTTCGGCATCGTTGACCACCTGCACCGCGCCGCCGGTCCTGCTCGCCAGCAGCGCCTGGAAGCGCAGGCATTGTTCACCCGTGTCGCAGCCATGCGCGCCGACTGCCAGCGCAACGGGCGCCACGCCACCGCACAACCCCGCGACGATGTCGGCGAGCCTCGTGGCATCGGACTCCATCTGGCGAATACGCCAACTCTCCGTCACCAGCACCTCGTCGGCGATCGTGCGCTCGTCCATGCACGCCATAATGCGCGTCTTGGTCCCGCCTATATCCACACCTGCAATGATTTTCTGGGTCACCAACATCCACCGCCCATGCCGGACGAAGCGGGTTGCCGCGTCCAATTCGCATTAGTTAGGAAACTTTACAAACTATCTTTCCAGACGGCAAGAACTATGATTTGATAATCGTCGTAAAAAACGCATCAAGCGCGATTGGGAGATTGCAACATGAGCAGGAGAAGGATTGGTCTGGCCCTTGCGGCCGCGTCTTTCGCATGGGGACTCACGGCAAGCGTGGCTCACGCTACCGACATCTCGTTCTGGACCTGGCGTCAGGAAGATAGGGCCGCCTACAATGAACTTTTCACCGATTTCACCAAGGAGAACCCGGACATCCATGTGAAGTTCGAGTCGTTCCCGGATGAGAACTATCCGACCATCGTCTCGACGGCCTTGGCCGCCGGCAAGGGCGGCGACGTCATTCATACCCACGCCTATGGCTGGCTCGAGCAGTTCGTGAAAGCAGGCTACTTCGAGCCGCAGGATCTGACCAGGGTTCCGTCACTTGCCAACCAGCCCGCCGATGCGCTGGTGGCCGGCACATACCGCGCCGACAAGAAGGTCTATTCCCTGCCCTTCGCTTCGCAGACGCTTGGCCTGTTCATCAACAAGGACGTCTTTGCCAAGGCCGAGCTGAGCCCGCCGACCACATGGGACGAGTTCATAACCGTCAGCAAGGCGCTGAAGGTCAAGGGTATCTACCCCCTGGCCAACGGCATGGGCACGAGCTGGTTCAACGAGATGTTCGTCGCCATCTTCACCAACCCGTTTCTCGGCCAGGACTTTGTCAGCGACCTGACGTCGGGCAAGACCACCTTTAAGGACCCACGCTACGTCGCGGCACTCGGCAAGCTGCTCGAATTGCGCGACTACATGCCTCCTGGATTCGAAGGCATCGACTACGACACCGCTGGCCAGCTGTTCATCAGCGGCAAGGCGGCGATGCTGGCCGGAGGCAGCTTCGACATCGCCAGCTACCGGACCCAGAACCCGGACATCAACATGGACTTCATCGCCCCGCCAATGGCCAGGGCCGGCGATGTGCCGCAGGTGACTAAGTTCTTTGATGGCGGTTATGCCGTCAACGCCAAGTCGGCCAACAAGGAGGCCGCGCTCAAGCTGGTGAACTGGATGGGCACCAAGGAATTCGGCGACAAGTTCTCGGCGTTGCTCGGCAACATCTCGCCGATCAAGGGCGTGGTCATCAAGGACGAACTGCTCGCCCACGTCGCCAAGTTGAACGAGACCGCCATGCCGCATATCAATGTTGTATACTTCCGTTTCGAGAAGCCGACTGGATCGGAGCTGCTGCAGGGCGACATCACCAAGATGATGTCAGGTTCGATCAACCCGGACCAACTGGCCGCCGACCTGACCGACGGCCTGGCCAAATGGTACAAGCCTTTCCAGGTCAAGTGAAATGAACAGCGGCCGGCGCCACCCCTCAAAAGCTTTTCCGTGGCGCCGATCACTCTGGATAGCGGCCCTGCTGACACCGGCCCTGGTGGTCATGGTGCTGTTCGTGCTGTGGCCGCTGCTTTCGGCCTTCCGTCTCGCCTTCTATGAGTTCAACGGCCTGCGGCCGACCGGATTCATCGGCTTCGAGAACTTCCGCAAGGTGCTGTTCGAACAGCCTTACAGCGGCTGGACCTACAATGCGCTGAAACACAACATCGTCGCCTTCGTGGCGCTGATGGTGTTCGAGAACGGCACCGCTTTCCTGCTTGCCTACGCATTGCTGAAGGCCTTGCCCGGTCACCGCGTCCACCAGGTCATCGTCTTTCTGCCTGTTGTGCTGTCGGCCGTCATCGTTGGCTTCCTGTGGAAACTGTTCCTGCATCCGCTGTTCGGGCTGGTTAACCAGACGCTGGTGCTGATCGGCATTGGCGCCATCCCGTGGCTCGGAAGTGAAAACACCGCGCTGGGCAGCATCCTGTTCGCGAACATCTGGCACTGGCTCGGCTTTCCGACGCTGGTGCTGCTGGCAGGCATGCAGCGCGTCGGCAAGGAAGTGATCGAAGCTGCCCGGCTGGATGGCGCCGGCGACTATGTGCTGATGACGCGCATCATCTGGCCGCTGATTGCGCCGAGCGTCACCATCGTCACCATCTTGACCTTCATCGGCAGTTTCAACTGGTTCGAAATCCCCTATGTCATGGCCGGCCTCACCGGTTCGCCAGGCGGCGCGACGGATGTGCTCGGCCTCTATTTCTACCGGACCGCCTTCGGCTCGACGACAACAGGCATCCAGGATTTCGGCCAGGGCAGCGCGCTGGCGGTGATGATGTTCATCATTGTTGCCGGCGTCACAGCAATCGCGCTTCGCTATCTGCGCCGTCGCGAGATCGAACTGTGAGCGCAGCGGTCGGCACCAGGGAACCCGGCGAGCTGTTGAAGAACGGCGCCATCCAGCTGATGCTGGTGATCAATGCCGTCATCATGATCTATCCCCTGTTCGTCATGGTGATATCGTCCTTCAAGACCAATGCCGAGATCTTCAGCTCGCCCTTCGCCCTGCCGGCGCACTTTTCGCTGGTCAATGCCGAGCGCGTGTGGAGCGAAACCAATTTCGTCCGGTACCTCGCCAATTCTCTCGGCATCACCTTGGCCGCGGTAGCACTGATCCTTCTGTTCAGCACCATGGCCGCCTATGCCATCGCCCGCTATCAATTCAGGCTGAGCGCACTGGTGCTGATGTTTTTCCTGAGCGGCATGACCGTTCCGCTGAAACTGGCGATCATTCCATTGTTCATCCAGCTGGATTCGCTTGGCCTGGTCGACAGCTATGCCGGCTTGGTGCTGGTCTATGTGGCCATGGGCATTCCTTCCGCGGTGTTCATCATGACGGGCTTTCTCAGGACCTTGCCGCGCGAACTGGAGGAGTCGGCGCGCATGGACGGTGCCAGCGAATTTCGCATCATGCGCTCGATCATGCTGCCGCTGGCGCGCCCGGCCTTGGTCATCGTCGCGATCCAGAATGCCGTGCCGATCTGGAACGATTTCTTCTTTCCGCTGGTGCTGATCACGTCGGACGATCTCAAGACGTTGCCGCAGGGCCTCACGGTCTTCGTCGGCGAATTCACGACCGATTGGGGCGTGCTGTTCACCGGGCTGACGCTGGCGGCCCTGCCGATCACCCTGCTCTATATCGTGCTGTCGAAGCAGTTCATCTCAGGCATCACGCAAGGCGCAGTGAAATAGAGGACGAGGATATTTTCAAGTGGCGAACCAGAACAAGATCATCATCACCTGCGCGGTCACCGGCTCGATCCATACGCCGTCGATGTCGCCGCATCTGCCGGTGAGCGCGCAAGAGATCGCCGACGCCGCGATCGGTGCGGCCGAGGCCGGTGCAGCCATCGTCCACCTGCATGCGCGAAATCTTGTCGACGGCCGGCCCGACCAGTCGACAGGGGCCTTTGCGCCCTTCCTGAAGGTGATTAAGCAGCGTTCCAACTGCGTCATCAACATCACCACGGGCGGCGCCGCCACTATGAGCGTCGAGGAGCGGGTCAAGCCGGCGGCGACCTTCTCGCCGGAAGTCGCCTCGCTGAATATGGGCTCGATGAATTTCGGCCTCTATCCGATGCTGGAGCGCTTCAAGACCTTCGAGCATGATTGGGAGCGCTCCTATCTCGAAGGCTCCCGCGACCGCATCTTTCGCAACACCTTTGGTGACATCGAGCACATCCTGCGCACCTGCGCGGAAAACGGCACGCGTTTCGAAATCGAGTGTTACGACATCGGCCATCTCTATACGCTTGCCCATTTCGTCGAGCGCGGCCTGGTCAAGGCGCCGTTCTTCGTCCAGAGCGTGTTCGGCATACTGGGCGGCATCGGCACCCATCCGGAGGACGTCGCGCATATGAAGCGCACCGCCGACCGCCTGTTCGGCAATGACTGTCATTGGTCAGTGCTAGGCGCCGGCCGCAGCCAGTTGCCCATCGCCACTCAGGCCATCGCGCTGGGCGGCAATGTGCGCGTCGGGCTGGAGGACTCGCTGTGGATCGGCAAGGGCCAGCTGGCAAAATCCAACGCCGAGCAGGTGAAGAAGGTGCGCCAGATCGTCGAGGGGCTCGGCGCCTCGGTCGCCACCCCTGACGAGGCGCGGCAGATCTTGCAGCTCAAGGGCGGCGACAAGGTCTCTTTCTAAAGGGAAATACCAATGAGTGCGGTCACCATATCGGGTGTCGAGAAGGACTATGGCAAGGGCGAGTTACCCACGGCGTGTCGGTGGATATCGCGTCGGGCGAATTCGTCATCCTTGTCGGGCCGTCCGGTTGCGGCAAGCGACCTTACTAAGGATGATCGCCGGCCTCGAAGATATCGGCGCCGGCGAGATCGCGCTCGACGGCCAAGTCATCAACGACATCGCGCCAAAATCGCGCGATATCGCCATGGTATTCCAGAACTATGCGCTCTATCCGCATATGACGGTAGCGAGAACATGGCTTTCGCGCTGAGGCTGAAGAAGACCGACAAGGGCGAGATCGACGCCAAGATTACGCGCGCCGCAACGATCGTTGGACTGCAAGACCTGCTGGAGCGCTATCCGCGCCAGCTTTCTGGCGGCCAGGGCCAGCGCGTCGCCATGGGTCGCCCCATCGTGCGCGACCCGAAAGTCTTCCTGTTCGACGAGCCGCTCTCCAACCTCAATGCCAAGCTGCGCGTGCAGATGCGCTCTGAGATCAAGGCGCTGCACCAGCGCCTGGGCAACACGATCGTCTATGTCACCCACGACCAGGTCGAAGGTCGGCGTTAGCCCCCGCCCCGCCCCCAATGACTTCGCCGCTACACAAGGGTGCGCCGCGCTCCAAGGCCCACTTGACTTCCATCGCTCGATCGTAGAACAAATAGAGAACATTCTTATATGCGCTTTCCCGGAGGTCAACGACCATCTTGCGGCCGGAGCCCGCCATAGATGCCTTGCGCGCACAGATCGAACGCGGCCGCGCACGGGATCGACATCCGGCCGGCCTGCGTCAACGCCTCGCGTTTGACTGCACGCTGGAACCGGTCGCCGACGACGGACATTTCGCCGTCCGGCTTGGGTTGCGCATGGTGCGCGGTCTCGCAAATGTCCATGCAAGCACGATTGTCGCCACCCGCGCCGACCAGGCGTTCGCCTCCGTCGACGATCTGTGGCGCCGCGCTGGCGTGCCGCAGGCCGCGCTTGTCCAGCTCGCCGAGGCAGACGCGTTCCGGCCGGCGCTTGGTCTCGCGCGGCGCGAGGCGCTGTGGGCGATCAAGGCGCTGCGCGACGAGCCCCTGCCCCTGTTCGCGGCCGCATCGGCCCGCGAGGCGGAGATGATTCCGGAGATCAATGAACCGGCGGTGGCGCTGCCGCCGATGACCGCCGGCGGCGAGGTCGTGGAAGACTACCGCCACATAGGCTTGACGCTTCGCAGCCATCCGATCTCTTTCCTGCGCGAAGATCTTCGCCGCCGCCGCATCGTGTCTTGCGCCGAGGCGATGGAGGCGCGCGACGGGCGCTGGCTGGAAGCGGCAGGCATAGTGCTCGTCCGGCAGCGCCCGGGCTCGGCCAAGGGCGTGATGTTCATCACCCTTGAGGACGAGACCGGCATCGCGAACCTCGTGGTCTGGCCCCAAGTGTTCGAGCAGCACCGGCGCACGGTTCTGTCGGCGGGCATGATCGCGGTAAGCGGCCGCATCCAGCGTGAGGGCGAAGTGGTCCACCTCGTGGCTCGGAAGATCAGCGATCTTTCAGCCGAGCTCGCCAGCATCGGCGAACGCGAGGGCAGCTTTCCCCTGCCGCACGCCCGCGGCGCAATGGCGGCTCGGGACCCGATCCGCGCGAGCTGCTGCCCAAGGGGCTGCGCAGCCGCGACATCTACATACCCGACCTCCACATCGACAACCTCAAGGTCAAGACGCGGGATTTCAGGTGAAACGTCGAATTTCTTGTCCGGCTCAGGATCGCAAGTCTTACCAAAGCGTTACAGGTCGAACGTCGTGACGGCGCAGCTATGGAACAGGGGAGACGATAATGGCGGACAACAAATCGAAGCGAGGCGCCGCAGACCGTCGGCAGGTCTCCGGCGGTGAGGGCTATGAGGTCAATTATTTCGCCCGCAAGCACGGTATCAGAGAGAGCAGGCCGAAGCCCTGATCAAGCGCATCGGCAACGACCGCGATAAGCTCAATGCCGCCGCGGAGAAACTGAAGAAATAGGCTGCGTGTTCGCAATGACTCATTGCATAGTTCGGTCTGAACAGGGTCAAGTCAAGTGAGCAAGTCAGCTTTGCGTCGGCCCACAATCAAAGGATCTTCAGCTCCCCCTGCGAAGCCAGCCTCGCGCGGGGCAGCCAAACATGCGCCACCCGCGTTCCGGCCGGTCCAGCTTGCAAAACTGGTGGACACGGTTCCCCCTGGCGATCGCTGGATCCACGAGATGAAATACGATGGCTATCGTATTCTTGTCGCCGTGGGCGGCGGCGAGGCGCGCGCCTATACGCGCTCCGGCCTGGACTGGTCCGGCCGCTTTCCGTCCATTTTGGCGGAGGCGCGCAAGCTCAAGGTTCGCTCTGCCCTCATCGACGGAGAGGCCATCGTCACCGACGCCGAGGGGCGGTCCAGTTTCCAGGCGCTGCAGAACGCGTTGAAGGGCGCTCCCACGAGCATCGATTTTTATGCCTTCGACCTGCTCCAACTCGACGGGGAAGACCTGACGAGGCTGCCGCTGCTGGAGCGCAAGGAGAAACTGGAGGCAATTCTGCCGGCGAAGAGCCCCATCCTTCGCTACTCCGATCATATCCAGGGCCGGGGGGAAGAATTGCTGAACCGCTTCTGCGACGCCGGCCTTGAGGGGGTTATCTCGAAGCTGGCGGATTCGGGCTATGTCGGCGCCCGCGACGGAAGCTGGCTGAAGATCAAGTGCATCAAACGTCAGGAGTTCGTGCTCGTAGGCTGGACGCCGTCAGACAAGGATCGCGCGTTTCGATCGCTGATCCTTGGGGTCCATGACGGCGGAAAGCTGCGCTATGCCGGCAAGGTCGGGACCGGCTTCAATGCCGCCGGGATGGCCCGGCTGATGAAGACCATGGCGCCGCTCGAGCAGAAGGCAGCCACCGTCGAAGCACCGCGCGCGGAGGTTCGTCGCGCGCACTGGCTGCGTCCCAGCCTCGTCGCCGAGATCGCCTTCACCGAGATGACCAATGAAGGAACACTGCGCCATCCAAGCTATCTCGGCTTGCGTGAGGACAAGAAGCCCGAAGCGGTTGTGCTCGAGACGGAACACCGCACAGCGACGCTGCCGCCGCCGGCGACAAGCGCGGTCGCGATCAGCAATCGCGGCCGCGTAATCTACCCCGAATCCAACATCACCAAGGGACAGCTTGCCGATCATTACGCCGATGTTGCAGCGATCATGCTTCCCTGGGCAGGCAGCAGACCAATCAGCCTGGTCCGCTGCCCGCAGGGCCGCGCCAAGAAATGTTTTTTCCAAAAGCACGACGCTGGCAGCTTCGGCGACAAGGTCCATCACGTCGGGATCACCGAAAAGGACGGCCATGAGGAGCCCTACCTTTACGTCGACGACGCCGAGGGGCTTGTGACCTGTGTCCAGATGGGAACGATCGAGTTCCATGGATGGGGAGCGCGCATCGAAGACGTCGAGAAGGCCGACCGCCTTGTGTTTGACCTCGACCCCGACGAGGGACTGAATTTCGAGGCGGTTCGCGCTGCCGCATTCCAGTTCCGGGATATACTGAAATCCCTTGGATTGACCACTTTCCCGATGCTGACGGGCGGCAAGGGCGTGCATGTGATCGCGCCGCTTACGCCGCGAGCTGAATGGCCTGAGGTGAAGGCCTTCGCCTCCCGGCTTGCTCAGGCGGTCGCGCAGAGCGACCCTGCCCACTTCACGGCCGTTTTGTCGAAGGCCAAACGCAAGGGTCGGATCTTCGTCGACTATCTGCGCAACCAGCGCGGCGCAACGGCAATCATGGCTTATAGCGCCAGATCGCGGCCGGGCGCCCCGGTCGCAGCACCTGTCACCTGGGCGGAGATGAAGACAATCGATGCGCCCTCTCATTTCCATGTCGGCGATGCGCCCGAGTTGAAGAAGCGCGCCGCATCGAAGGCCCTCGCGGGATGGGGCCGGGCCGATCAGTTCCTGCCGGACCTGTGAAGCCATGAGGATCGCGACCTACAACGTCAACGGCGTCAACGGCCGCCTGCCGGTGCTGCTGCGCTGGCTGGAAGAGGCAGCGCCGGACATTGCCTGCCTCCAGGAACTCAGGGCGCCCCAGGAGAAGTTCCCGGAACGGCCGATCCGCGACCTCGGCTATGACGTGGTCTGGCATGGCCAGAAAAGCTGGAACGGCGTCGCGATCCTGAGCCGCGTCGGCAAAATCCACGAAACGCGGCGCGGCCTTCCGGGCGACCCCGACGACAGCCATAGCCGCTACATCGAAGCAGCAGTCAACGGCATCCTTATCGGATGCCTTTATCTTCCGAATGGCAATCCGAGGCCCGGCCTGAAATTCGACTATAAGCTGCGTTGGTTCGATCGGCTCATCGACCACGCAGCCGAACTCGTCGGGTCCAAACAGCCAGTGGTGCTGGCAGGCGATTTCAACGTCATGCCGACCGAACTCGATGTCTACAAGCCCGAGCGCTGGCTGGACGATGCTCTGTTCGCGCCCGAGGCGCGCGCCGCCTATGCGACGCTGCTCAAACAAGGCTGGACCGACGCGCTGCGCGCGCGTCATCCCGGTGAGAAGATCTACACGTTCTGGGACTATTTCCGCAACGCCTTCGGCCGCAACGCAGGCCTGCGCATCGACCACCTTCTGCTGAGCCCGTCGCTCAAGAAGCGGCTGATCGACGCGCAAGTCGACGTCGAGGTGCGCGGCTGGGAAAAGAGCAGCGATCACGCGCCGGTCTGGATCGAGCTCTCGCAAAAGGCACCGCCTCGCAGCCGTTCGGCGCCTGACGAACGAAGCAGCTCCGGTCCCGGCTAGGGCCTTCGTTACTCACCAATGATGAAACCTTCCCGCCACATAGCTGCGGCGCAGACAGGCTTCGTGCGCCTACAATGCCTACGCCCAAATCGCTGCAGCATTCAGCAGCGCGTCCGAGACAGGTGCGATGGCATTGACCGTAGGCGGACCGAGCCAATCCCACAGAAACATTGGTGGTATTTTGTTGATCTGGACTACCGTTGTGCGGGCCCTCAACTGACCGAAAAAGCCGGGTTTTCTTGATTGAAATCCGTCTCGAACCTGCTTAAGGGCAGGCTAGTAGAGCGCCAAATATATTGGTGACCTAAGCGTCGATTGGCAGTCCATGAGCATGTTTCACTTGACCAAGGGCAAAACTCGACTCGATTGATGCCACGCCATCGAGTCTAGTGAGCTTCTGCTTCAGGAATGCTTCATAAGCCTCCAAGTCTTTGACGACGACGCGCAGCAGGAAGTCCATCTTGCCAGTCATCAGATAGCACTCCACGACTTCCGGCCAGCGCAGGACAGCATTTGAAAATCGATCCAGCTCTTCTTCCCGTTGTCGTTCCAGCTTGACGGACGCAAACGCGCTGACGGGTAATCCAACCTTCACCTGGTCGACGATTGCTACATACGCTTTGATCACGCCAGATTTCTCCAGCATCCGCACCCGACGCGCGCAAGGTGATGGAGACAGACCGGCGATCTCGCCGAGGTCTTCTGTTGTCGCGTGAGCATCCGACTGAAGCGCCGCCAACAACTTGCGATCGATACCGTCAATGACGCTTTTTGGCATGACCTTCTGTTCCTTGCATCGAAATTGGCTTGAACTCACCGATATGGCCTTACCTGATAGCAATTTTAGCTGCAATCGCCCTGCCGATTTTCCTATCCTCATCATATCAAATGATGGAGCACGACATGGACGATCCTAAACTTGCGTGCCTTGAGGCTCTCGAGCGGAAGGTGCTGTGGTTGTCCACATGGATGATCCACAATGCCAACAATCTTCGACCCAATGACGACGGGCTCAAAGTTGGAGGCCACCAAGCATCGTCGGCATCGCTCGCCACCATAATGACGGCGCTCTACTTCGCGGTCTTGCGTCCTGAAGACAGGGTCGCGGTGAAGCCGCACGCAAGTCCGGTCTTCCATGCCATTCAGTATCTCTTCGGCAAGCAGACACGCTCGAAATTGGAATCGTTCCGCGGCTACGGAGGGGCGCAATCTTATCCATCACGCACGAAGGATACCGACGACGTGGACTTCTCGACGGGCTCCGTCGGCCTGGGGGTCGCACAGACGCTGTTTTCCTCATTGGTGCAGGATTATCTTCGAGCCAAAGGCATGGCCTGCACTCTCGCCGAGGGCCGCATGGTCGCGCTCATCGGCGATGCCGAGATGGATGAGGGTAACATCTTTGAAGCTCTGCTTGAGGGCTGGAAACACGGACTCCGCAACACCTGGTGGATCGTCGACTACAATCGACAAAGCTTGGACGCGGTGGTGCGGGAAGGGTTATGGGAGCGCTTCGTCTCGCTGTTTCGCGATTTCGGTTGGGAGGTGGTGATCCTCAAATACGGTTCCCTCCTCGAGGAAGCCTTCCAGGAACCCGGGGGCGAGGCTTTGCGAAGCTGGATCGACAACTGTCCCAACCAGCTCTACTCGGCTTTGGCCTACCAAGGCGGGGCGGCATGGCGAAAGCGCTTGATCGATGATCTTGGCGACCAAGGCCAGGCTTCCAAGCTGATTGAAAGCCGCTCGGATCAAGACCTAGCGCGTTTGATGACCAACCTCGGTGGGCACGACTTGCGCTCATTGTTGCAGGCCTTCCAGGACGCGCGCGAGCACGATCGCCCGGTTTGCTTTGTCGCCTACACGATCAAGGGATTCGGCCTGCCGCTGGCGGGCCACAAGGATAACCATGCGGGGCTGATGACCTCAAAGCAGGTCGAGGACCTGCGCGCTAGCCTTGGCGTTCGGCCCGGTTACGAATGGGATCCATATGAAGGTCTCCTGCTGCCCGCCGAAGAACTGGCCGTTTTTGTACAGGCGGCCCCATTCAACGCCCGGCGCCGAGCGCCCCATCAGGCCGGGAAAATCGCTGTTCCTGCTGCCTTCACCATTGAAGTGCAATCGCCAGTTTCGACGCAGCATGGCTTTGGAACTCTCATGCACGAGATCGCCAAGGCCGACACTGATCTCGCGAGAAGGATCGTCACGGTGTCGCCGGACGTGACCATCTCTACCAACCTTGGCGCATGGGTAAATCGCCGAGGTCTGTTTGCCCGGGAAGAGAAGGCCGACCTGTTCAGAAAAGAGCGGATTCCTTCGACCTTCAACTGGGAATTCTCGCCAAAGGGCCAACACATCGAACTCGGCATTGCCGAGATGAACCTGTTTCTAACTCTCTCCGCTCTCGGGCTCTCCCATTCGATATTTGGCGAACGGCTGTTACCGGTAGGAACCCTCTATGATCCGTTTATCGAGCGCGGCCTCGATGCTCTGAACTATGCCTGCTACCAAGATGCCCGCTTCATTGTCGTGGCCACTCCCTCTGGGATCAGTTTGGCGCCTGAAGGCGGCGCACACCAATCGATAGCAACACCACTGATCGGCATGGCGCAGGACGGGCTTGCCAGCTTCGAGCCAGCCTTCGTTGACGAGCTCGCAACAATCCTGCGGTTTTCATTCGACTACATGCAGCGCGATGGAGATGGTCATGCCGATGCCGTGAGCTGGCTCAGGGACGCAACGGGTGGCTCCGTGTATCTCAGACTTTCGACGCGGCCGATTGAGCAGCCCAAACGCGTTGTTGATCAGGCGTTGGCTGAAGACATCCTCAGTGGAGGCTATTGGATGCGCAAGCCAGGACCAAATGCCCAGATCGTGGTCGCCTATACGGGAGCGATTGCACCCGAAGCGATAAATGCGATCGGGTTGATCGGGGAGGACCGCCGCGACGTAGGCCTCTTGGCCGTAACGTCTGCAGACCGCCTGAATGCCGGATGGACTGCTGCGCAGCGCGCAAGGGAGCACGGCCTGGCACACGCACGAAGCCACATCGAACGATTGCTCGCCGGCGTCCCCTCCAATTGCGGGCTCATCACCGTGATCGATGGCCACCCTGCGACCCTTGCCTGGCTCGGGTCCGTCCAGGGCCATAAGACCCGGTCCCTCGGCGTAGAAGATTTCGGCCAGACGGGCACCATCGCAGATCTGTATCGGCATTATGGAATTGACGCGCAAAGCATTGCACAAGCCGCGCAGTCGCTGTCGCCCGGAAGGCCAATCCGGCATTTGCGAGCCGCACTCTAAAATCTCGGCTCAACGAGGCACATGGCCAGCGGACGCTTGTGCGGTTCCTCCCTACTGCTCGCGCTCGTCGCGATCACGCATGTGGCGCTGTTCCAATTCCTGCTCCAATTCGCGCAGGTGCTCTGGCGATCGTTGCGATGCATCAGTTTGCGAGGCACACCGCTCCGGGATTCCACTCGGTCTTTCAGCCGCCGGCTGCCCGGCTTCATTCATCCTTTCGGCGGCAATCCAACCGGGAGGGTCACGGGCCTGACGAGCGCTCCCCAACCGTTCGTCTCGCGGAAGCTCATGGCTTCGGTCCAATGCCGCGTTGCCAGAAACCGGCTCGTGCGTCGACTTCGGTGGCGTTCGAGCATCCTGCGGATCGGCCTCGGCCGACGTCGAAACCTCGCGGGAGGCGCTTGGCTTGCCGCGACCCACCTCGCCTGCGACAGGCTGTTGTTCGGAGAACCGGAGATTTTCCCGGCGGATGCTCATCACCTCGCGCGCGGCTTCTGTGATCTCGTGGAATCGGGCCCGCTCGCCCGGCCCGACGGAACGCTCAATGTCGGCCAGAATGGCCTCGACCCGTTTCTCGTATGCCTGCAATTCAGCACGTGTCATCGCATGCATGGCAGCCTCGTCGCCTCCAAAAAGTTCTCGTGACAGATGTCCCTTAGCCTCATTCGTGTCCGGCCTTCGCCGATAGACCGCAGTCGCGTGGATTTGGCTAACCCGCAATGCGGCCCGGATTCGTTCGAGATGATCTTCGGCGAACTCGGCGACCTTCCTGACCGAGCTATCACGCGCAATTTCGCGCCATACCTGGGCAGCCGCTGCCGCGTATTGGGCACTCCGGCTCGACAGTGCTGCGTCAGGGATATTGGAACGCTTGGCTAGATAGCGTTCCCGTGCCGACTGGCTGGTGCCCTCATGCTCGGTTCTCCCCGCATAGCTGACAGGCCGCACCTGGGTTCGAGTATAGGCGGGCGCACTTGCAAATTCGCGACGGTCGGTCAGCTCCATATTGATTCCGCGCTGTCGGGCTTTCTCGGCCATCAATGAGCGCCACGCCCGGAAGACCTGGGGGCTGGTCTCGATACGTTCTCCTGACTCCGAACGCATGGTGACGATCGCGTGAGCGTGGATATGCGGCCGCTTGCCACCCTGCGCCATTCCCTTTGGATCCTCAGCCGGATCGTGCATGGCGTAAGCGTAGCGATGCCCTGCGAATTGATCGCCCAGGAAGTCCCGCACCGCATCTCGAAAGGCGGTTGGATCGGTGCCAGCGCGCGCGGACAAGATTAGATGCATGACGTCACGTCCCTTGCGGCTTTGCATTTGCCTGCGCCAATGCCTCTGGACGAGACCGCCGGCCCGCTCGAAAGTAGCGATGCAGGTGCCCCTATTATCGCGCACCTGCCCATCAAAGCGTTCGACCATTTCACGAACCCGGCTCAGCGCGAAGGCAACGCCATTGCCGTGACCGCGAAATAGAATTCGCGCCTGCACGACGCTGCCGATCTTGCTCCTGTCGAACCGCTCCTGTGCGATTGCAGCAGCCTTTGCGTCGCCGCTCAGGCGCTCGCCGTCAGGCCCGCGCAATAGCAGGACCCCGTGCACTCGAAGATGAGCGCCGTCCACGTCTTCGATTGCATAGACAAAGCGGCGCTCTCCGAATGCGGCGCGCAGGACATGGCGAAAGATCTGGTCGCGATCGTTTTCCTGTGTCTTTTTGTTTACCGCTACCTGGAACAGACCAATGTCCCGGCTCGAGGCACGATTGTCGAAAAGATGCTCCCATTGCGTGCGCAGCTGCGAGAGGGCCGCCTTTCCGGTGATCTGCTCGCCCTTCTCGGTTTCGACCGCCAGTTCGCCATTCCGGGAAGTATAGCCGAGCATCGCGGCGACGCGCACGCCTCCACCATAGGAAGCGAGCTTGACCACCGCCGGCTGGCTTCCATGCGCCACGGCTATGATCCGTTGTCGAATCGACCGATGGAGCTCGACGTCCCTGCGACGAAACGAAAGCCTGCCGCCGCCTTGTGTGTCGTCTGGGCTGAACGCCGCCCCGCCCTTTCGACACCACTCCCATTCATGGCGCTCGCCTCGTCCCAGCTGCAGTTCGTGAAGCAGCGCTGCGCGACGGCGTTCCCAGTCCCGTTCGAAAGCACCCAGGAAGAATTCCATTAGCGCGCACCAAGGCGGCGAGCCGAGCTGGCGCGCTTCGTCATCTGAGAGAGCTCGGCCGCGACCGTCAATGCAATGGCGCGGGCATCGTCCGCGGCTGCGGCTACATCCGAAGCCGCAGCCATGCGCCCAGTGTTGAGTTCGCGTATGGCCTGATTGAGAGCGTTGCCAACAGCACGCAAATCCTTGGCGAGGAGTTGCAGGATCGCCTGATCCTCCTCATTCAAAAACGGCCGGAGGCCCGCCCCCTCGCAAGCAAGCGAGCGGACGAAGGCCGAAACCGACAGGCCGGCGGTCTCCGCAGCCGACGCGAGCGCGGCAAGTTCCTCTGGCGCGAACCGAATATGCGCGACCTTCTCCCTCCTCGCCGGCCGACCTGAAACCGTTGCGTTGGCTGGAGTCATGGACCGTCTGCCTCGCTCGCGGCCAAGCCGCGGATCGGGGGCTTGTCCCCCGATCGTCAGGAAAAATGTATCACATTTTTCCGTATCCTGCCAACCAATATGACATCGGAAAGCAGGAATTTTCCCAAAAAAAACACTTTATCATTGTCATTCAGACATCGTTTTTCTACATTCATAGAAATTCATGTGCCCACGGACCCATACTTGAGCAATCCTGGATTCGTGTGCGAGTAGAAACACACGCTCAGAGGAGAATTCGCGCATGCCTATCGTGATCTCCGCCATCAATGGCAAAGGCGGCGCCGGCAAGACCACCACTTTGATGAACATTGCCGGCGAGTATGCATTGCGCGGTACGACGGTCGCGATGGTTGACATGGATGGTAGAAGCAATCTGACCAAATGGTGGAGCGACTGCCACGACAAGGCCGCGCAACCAGAAGGCATCAGCGTCTTCGGCCATAAGACGGCCAAGTCGCTGGATGCGTTCATTGAGCGCCATGCCCATCGTTTTGACTACCTCCTCATCGACACGCCTGGAGAGGATATTTCCACCATTGACCCTGTGATTGGACGGTCCGATCTGGTGATCTCTCCAATTCAGCCGTCCAAGCGCGAGGTCTTGGGCGCGATTGACTGCTTCCAGTCCGTCGTGAGGGTCAACGAGCTCCGCGGCGGGTCATGTCGCCACGGCGTCTTGCGCACCCGGATTTCGATGACTGTTCGGCAGACGGAACTTTATCGCAAGATTCGTCCCATCATCGAGGACAAGGTCGGGACCTATCTCTTTAGGGCCGAGGTAATGGAACGCAACATCTATAAGGATATCCAGAACGGCACTGGCACTCTCCAGATGCAGGCGTTGTCCGAGGCTGTAGGCAAAGCGCGTCGCGAGACGCAAGAAGTGGTGGGCGAGATCGATGCCCTGTTGAGTCCCCTTCCAAAAGCCGAGCACGCCTGATGGGCCGCAAGGAAAGCCTGTCCCTGGACGAGTTCGCACTCGCTGCGCGAAAGCAATCGTCGGGAGGTGACGAAGATCGCCCGTCCAATGACATCAGCACAGACCGCGAGCCCGACGGCACATCGCAGACGGGCAGCGACTTGAGGCAGGAGGCCAGGAAGGCCTTGCGCAGGATGAAGCGAGAGCGGGTGAAGGGGGAAAGTTGCTTTGTGAACGTGAACCTCGACCGAGCGACCAAGCGGCGGCTGAAACTGGCCTCCTTCACCGCCGAAACATCGATGCAGGCGATCATGGAACAGGCGATCGCAAAGTATCTGGACGACCTTGGCCTTTGATTACAGCCGATCGACAGATCTCCCTTCATGGTCCTGGATATGGAATTTGATCGCAGGCCCACTCACCTGCTAGGCTTGAGGTCACGTTGGCTCTGTTTTTTCATGTATCGGGCAATTTGGGGCGAAGAGTCGCGTCTTGTGGGCGCGCTTCGCGGCACACACAGGAGCGGGTAAACCCGTCGCAATGGCAATCAAGGACGTCCAGAAATACATAGACGAGCATGGACTCATCGAAACGGCAGACGCTGAGTCCGAGAAGCCGGTCTACAGGAAACCAGGTTTCGAAGGCATCCGGAGCTTCGGCGACATGGAGCAGGCTTTCAGTCGGTTCGTACGGGAGCGTCGCGACGCCAGGCGGCTCAATCGGGCGCAGATGGGGATCATGGTCGGCTTGCACGAGACGATCTTTGCACGTTACGAGCGCGCCTTTTCAAAGCTGCATGCGACCAGACTACTTCACATCTGCGAGATTCTGGACTGCTCACCGATCGAAATGATCCATTTCGCAGCCCCGCATTTTTTCGGTGAGAGTCGTCAGGAAGCCGACGACAAGCTGAAGCTGATCTTGCGTGTGCTTGATATGCCTGCTTCCACCGCCTCAAGCCTGTTGAACCTTGTCGAGGGCCTCGTCGGTGAACAGGCCGGCGACCATCCGCGCGACCGGTGATTAGCCCGGGAGGATTAGCCCTCCGGGAAAGCTGTCCCCGTTTGCAGACGTGTCGTCATGCTGCCCCCTCGCCTTTGTCCGATAAGGCGACATTCGATCAAGTTTTTGAATCGATGCCGAGCCACGGATTCGAAAGATGCATTGGACGGATCCCATGGCGAGGATCGATAGTCGGATGCATGAACAACGCGCCCGACCCGTATTCCTGCGCCGTATTGATGGCGCTCGTAACATGGCACGATTTTATGTCCTGTCATTGCAACCCACCCTGTTCGGCGAAATGTCGCTGGTCCGGCTATGGGGACGGATTGGCACCCGAGGCCGCCAGAAAGTCCACTTTTTCGAAGATTGCAGGCAGGCAGCCTCGGAGCAGTCGCGGTTGGCGGGACGAAAGATCAAGCGGGGTTACATGAGCTAGGATCGATGAAACCACGATCGTTTCTAGCGCGCAGAACCTGCTTTCGACTAACGCCTTTCTGCGGACCGCTTCGCTCTTGCTCAAGGTTGCTCTCACGACCTGAGAGGCCAGATGCCCCGGCCGAACAGGCCGGGGCACTTGCGGACCTCAGTCGCCACGCCGGCTATTAGGACGGGACCAGATCAGCGAGAAGCCTTGGCCTTCCTCGTCTTCGAAAAGGTTGGCGTAGATCGGGGCGTTGAAGCTTGGATCATCGAGCTTGAGGCCCATATAGTCGCGGCCATCGCTGGAGCGCTTGGACCAGGCAGCGCCGATCTCAGCGCGGCCGACCAGCACGCGGTGTGTGGGGGCGTTTTCGTTCGTGGGGCGCTGGTCGGGGACGATGCGCACAGCCTTGACTTGGACGCTGAGCGTAACGATTTCGCCGGTGAACTCGTTGGAGCCGGTCTTCTTGAAAATACCGATGGTCGCCATTGTAGGTCTCCTTGTCCGTTTTCCGAGCCCGCACCATTGCGGCCTCACATGAGGGACCGCTCGTCAAGCTGTGGCTCTGAGCTGCTGAGTGGCCGGTTTCTGGAGGACGCCCCGCTGGGTGCGAGGCGTCCTGGCAGGGTGCTCAGTCGCCGTTGCGGCGGTTCGGACGTGACCAGATGAGGCTGTAGCCCTGGCCGTCCTCACCCTCGACGAGGTTGGCGTAGATCGGAGCGGTGAAGCTCGGGTCGTCGAGCTTGAGACCCAGGTAGCTGCGACCCTCGTTGGACTGCTTGGACCAGGCGGCCCCGATTTCGATCCGACCGACGAAGACCCGGTGGCTGGGAGCGTTTTCGCCGCTGGAGCGCGTATCGGGAACGATACGGACCTTCTTGGCCTGGAGGGAGAGGGTGACGATCTCGCCGCTGAACTCGTTGTTGTCCGATTGCTGGAAGTTGCCGATGGTAGCCATTGTCGTTCTCCTGACTGGTTGCCGAAGCCGCCCTGTGCGGCCTCGATAGCGGTCGTGAGGCGACGATCGGGCCGACTGCATCCTGTGGACCGCAGCGTCAGCGGAGGACGGCGGCAGCCGAGCTTGTTGTCCCGCGAGGAATGCGGCAAAGCCGCAGGGGAAGAAGGTCGGCGAAGCCGTTGCAGGCAGAGGCCCGACCGGCGCCAGACCAGCCAGTAGAGAGGCCGCACAGGGAGGATTCCAGCATCAGTCCCACGAGAACGATGCTGGCCATTGTCCCTTCAGCCATGCATCGGCACAAGCAGCGCGATCCCTACCGCCACATGAACCTGAGGTCTGAGCCCGTTTCCTGATCCGCGCGTTTGCACGTATCAACCTCACATCCGGTCGCCGCTCGAGCGGCTGCACCATAATCCCGCCTGCGGCGGCAAGGGCTCAGGAGGACGAGACCAGTCTCGATGACGGCGTCAAAGCCATGCCGCAATGCGGTCGTCCACCCGGTTCCGGCGGGCTGATCAGGCCCAGGCCGAACTGGAATGCGATCAGATCGTCATGGTCTGACAAACGCTCCTTCGATCACCACGCCGGCGCTGACGTATTTCCATAGAGCCACGACCAGCTTGCGGGCCAATGCGGTGATCATCACCTTCTTGAAGCGTCCGCCATTCTGGGCGACTCGTTCGTTGAACCAGCGGCTGAGCGCTGAGGCGGGCTGGTGCCGCAACCAGAGCCACGCCATTTCCAGCAGCGTCGATCGCAGGCGCGGATTTCCGGATTTTCCGATCCCCTGTTCCCGGTCGATCGACCCGCTTTGCCATGGCGTCGGCGCAAGGCCGGCATAGGCCGCCACCTGCCGGCGATTGTCGAAGCACCGGAACAAGCCCTCTCCCCACAGCACGGCCGCAAACTCCGGTCCGATACCGACGACTTTCGACAGCACAACCACTTCACGCGCCGATCGGCGTTCTTCGGCGAGCATGGCGTCCCGTTCCGCCTCGACTGCCTTGATCTGATCGAGCAGCATTTCCATTCGGTCGACCTCACGCAGAACCTGGCGCTTCATATGTTCGGGCAGATCCCGTCCATCGCCTGTGCGAAGTGTCTCCAGCTGATCGCGACGATCACGTCGCAGAGGATCGTAGCCGGTGATGCCCTGTGACAAGAGAAGACCCTTGATCCGGTTGCCGGATACGTTCTTCCATCAACACCTTGCGCTCCCGGACGATGCGGCGGCGATCCTCCTCATCGGGGGTCGGCACGCGTAGCATGGAGCAGACCCGCGGTTCGCCACGCTTGAACGCCAGCAGCGCCCGGATAAGGGTCTCGCCATCAAGCCGATCCGTCTTGACCCGCCGCTTGCGCCGAGACGTTGCTATGGATGCTGCGTCAACGACATGAGTGTCGTGGCCTTCTGCTTTCAGAACCCGGTGGACCCAGAAGCCGTCGAGCCCAGCTTCTTGGATGATGACGAACGGATAGTCTCGGCCGGTTCGGTCACGAGCCTTTTGCTTTAAAAGAGCGAGGCGACCAAGAAGCCCAGCAATATCCCCGCCGGGGATGGAATGGCGCGATAGCTTCTCGCCAGCTCCCGGTGAGATGGAGGTGATCAACCAGGTCTTCTTGCTCAACTCCACCGACACGAAGATCGCATCAAGCTCCCTGTGCGCCGCATTTTCTTGAATACCGTCCTGCGTCATCTCCTGCTCCTTTCCGCAACGGCCAACAATGCCTGCTGCATCAGAGCAGGTCGTAGCCATTACTCATAGGATCTCGATGGCGATCAGCAGGCCGCAGGCGATCGACGACGCACCCCGCAGGGGCCTGACAGCCAAGAAGGTCTTTCTTGTCTCGCGAGGAATGGCGGAGACCCGGGGGCTCCCGCGCGGCCTGTGGCGTGGGTGAGTCCCGCAAGGGGAAGAAAGTCCGACGCCGCTGTTGCGTCAAAAGCGATTGAGGCGTCAGCCGGTCTTCGGCCAGATCAGGCCATCGAAGAGGCCGCGTGGAGCGGTAGAAGGTACGGCCAAACCGACCAATGGCGACCGTCGGGCAAGCAAGGTGACATCGCATCCAGAGGCACCGGCTTCGTCCCCTCGGTTCAGGCCATTTTGCTGTGTTCCACCCGGTTCTGCCAACGGGGAGGTCTCCCAAGTCCATGCGCATCAGCGGTTCGGTCAAACTTAACGATGCCGCATCTTGCGCTCCGAGTAAGGCACCAGCTGGATCAAATGGTGGTCCCGCGGCGATGCCGACCTGAGCCGCGCGACGTGGCGGCTGATGGCCGCCGCCATGTCAGCGACCGGCAGGAATGTCGATACGCGGCAAGAGCTGTGCCCACGATCGAAAGATCTTCCATCGTTCGAGGGCATGATCTGCTTCACGGCGCCGTGCGTCGGCGCGACGCGGCGATCGCGGTCGAGCGGCGAGCGGCGAGCGGCGAGCGGCGAGCGGCGAGCGGCGAGCGGCGAGCGGCGAGGCCGTTGGCATCAAGCGGTCAGCCGGGTCAAGGATCAGCGCACATGAGAGGCGGCGGCGCGTCATGCGACCGTCTGGGAACAGATGCGTGCGCGCGTCATTATCCTCCGAATCTGAGGCGTAGGGATGTGGGGCCCGCCGCGCCTCGAAAGCGATTTGCAGACGGTATTATCGAAGAGCTGATGTTCGCGGGCTTCAAGCTGGAAACAATCGCACTGCCAGAAGCAATCCTCCGGGTGCGCGTGGGCGGGGACGGGCCGCCGATTTTGCTGCTGCACGGACATCCGCGCACGCATGCGACCTGGCACCGTGTGGCTCCGCTCCTGGCGGCGCATCATACTGTGATCTGCCCCGACCTTCGCGGCTTTGGCCAATCATCCAAGCCCAAGGACACGCCCGACCATGAAGGCTCTTCCAAGCGCGCCAAGGCTCGAGACTGTATTGCGCTCATGAAGCATCTCGGATTTGCTCATTTCGGGCTTGTTGGTCACGATAGGGGCGCTTACACGGCGTTTCGGACCGCCATGGACCATCCGGAGTCGGTGAGCCGCTTGGCGATCCTGGAGGGCATTCCCATCGCGGAAGCACTTTCCCGTTGTGACGCGCGGTTTGCAACAGCCTGGTGGCACTGGTTCTTCTTCGCACAGGCCGAAATACCCGAACGTGCGATTTTGGCCGACCCCGACGCTTGGTACGGAGGGAGTCCCGAGGATATGGGTCGGGAAGCCTACGCAGACTTCCGTACCGCCATCCACGACCCGGCAACGGTTCACGGCATGATCGAGGACTACCGGGCAGGGCTGGGGATCGATCGTCAGCACGATGAGGAGGATCGGGCCGCGCGCCGCATGCTCGAATGTCCGCTTCTCGTTCTTTGGTCCGCTCGTGACGATCTAGAGGATCTATACGGCGACATTCCAGCGATCTGGCGTTCCTGGGCCCCTGACGTGAGGGGTCATAGCCTGGACTGCGGTCACCACATGGCGGAAGAGGCGCCTGAGATACTGGCGCGTGAACTGCGTAGGTTCTTCCGGTCCGCCAGGCAGTGATGCCTTTCGACCAGTCGTGTCCCCAGACCGGCCCCTTCCCACCTCCGATCTAGTCGATCAGGCGGCTTAAGCGCCGCCGAACCTCCACACCGGGATGCCGAGCCTCTTGGCCTTGTCGGCGAGATTGTCGTTGATGCCCGTTCCGGGGAAGTGCATCACGCCCTTCGGCACGATCTCCAGCATTGTGTCATTGCGCTTGAAGGGCGCGGCGCGGCCGTGCTTCGTCCAGTCCGGCGCAAAGCCGATCTGTGGCACGTTGCGGTTCTTCGCCCAAAGCGAGGCAATCTTCTCGGCGCCCTTCGGCGACTTGCCATGAACCAGCACCATGTCGGGGTGCTTCTCGTGAACTTGGTCGAGCTTGGCCCAGATCAGCCGGTGGTTGTCGAAGTCGAGCCCACCGGTGACGACGATCTTCGGACCCGGCGGCAGGAGCACCTCCTGATCGGCGCGCTTCTTCGCCATCAGAAAATCGCGGCTGTCGATCATCGCCGAGGTCAGATCGCGATGGTTGACCCTCGATCCGCTGCGCGGGAGCCAAGTCTTGCCAACGTGGCGTTCGTAGTGTTCGGCGGCCTGGTCGCGCATCAGCTCGAAAGCGTTCTGGCGTTCGATGAGCGTCATGCCCTCAGCGATCAGGCGCTCCAGTTCGACCGACTTCACCTCGCTGCCGTCCTGTTCTCGCTGCGACCGCTTCTGCGCCTGCTCGTTGTCGTCTAGCTCGCGCGCGATCCGCTCGGCGGCGCGGTGGAATACGTTGGTGGTCGACCAGAGGAGATCGTCGAGGTCGGGTTCGAGTCGCGTGTCCTCCAGGGTGCCGATCAGGGCGTCGAAGATGTTGGCGACAGCGCCCGCGACCTGGTTGCCGTCGGGCAAAAGCCGCTGGTCAGGCTCATCGGCAAAGGGGCGATAGCCATGGAGCTGGAGTTCGTTGAGGGCATGGTCGGTGGGTGAGGATTCGTGGTGCGGTTCGTAGTCGTCGTGCTCGCGCATGGGGATGCTCCGTCGGTTGGACCGCGACCGTCGCGGCCTTTATGGCGACGAAGCCCACGGGCCCGACGGCCGGGCACGCGGAGCGCAAGCGCAGGGCTCGATGGCTAAGGCCGGCTATTTTGCCTCGCGATGGAAAGCGGCCTTGAGGCCGCGCCGGAAAATAGTCGGCCTTAGCCATTGCCCGGCTGGCCGGCTTGTGGGCCGATCGCTCTCTCGAAGGCCGAGGCACGGTCCTCTGCGAAGGATTGACGTCCGCCGAGCACGGCGGCGATCCCCACGCCTGTCCTCCAGCCGGCTATGTCGTCAACGCCATGAAGCGGGCCATGTCCTGCGGCGCGACCTGCAACCGGGCTTCCATGCGCAGTGCGTCCAGGCCGAGGGTGCACAGATCCTCGTTGAAGTCGCCGAGCTGGGGCGAGATCACGATCGACTCGATCCCGGCCGCGTTCGCCCGTTCGACCAGCCTGTCCCGCGCGCGATCGCCGGCGGAATCATCGTCGCGCAGAATATAGAGCCGCCGCAGCGTGTCGGGGAAATGGATCGCCGCGAGATGGGCTGCCGAGAGTGCCGCGAGCATCGGCATGTCGGGCAGGACCTGCCGGATCGACAGAACGGTCTCGATGCCTTCGCCTGCCGCTAACACCTCGCCACCAATGCCGAAACGGACCGCATTGCCAAGAAGGTCGCCCAGCGCCCGTCTCGGCGTGTCGATAGGCGCCTTGTCGCGGCGTGTCGGGTCGAGCCAGGTGCGATGCACCCCGCTGATCCGGCCGTCGAGGTCGGTTACGGCCGCGATCATGGCCGGCCATGTCTCGATCGGCGAATGCTCGTCCGGACGATAATAGCAGCGCGGGTGGAAGCGCAGGTTTCCGGTTCCGCGTAGATCGGTAATGCCGCGTTCGCGCAAATACAACTGTACGAGCGTGCCCGCGATCGGCCGCGACATACCGAACAGGCGGCGGGCGGCTACGGGTGAACGATGCGGCGGTGCGGGCTGACGGATTGCGGCCGGCGTCGGCCCGGGCAATGGCATGCTGAGGAAGGCCCGCGCCTCGTCGGCAATTTCCTTGAACCTGAGCAGACCGCAGCTTTCCCGGATCACGTCGAGGAGATCGCCGTGCTCGCCGGTGGCGGCATCTACCCATTTGCCGGCCGGGCCCTTCGGCGAGTCCTCGAGCCGAACAAACATGGAGCGGCCGGGCGTGTTGCGCACATCGCCTACGACCCAGTAGTGCCCCTCGCGGTGACCGACGGACAGATAATGACGGCACACTGCCTCGGCCTGCCGGCCAAGACGGTGTGCGAGGTTGGAAGCGTCGTGAAGGGTAATCATGCTACCCCCGCCTGCCCGCCTCTACGCCGCCGATGTTGAACTGCGCGAGCACGAGCTGGGTGAAGGGAATATTGCGCGAGGAGGGCAGCGTGATCTTCTGGACAAAAGTAGGCATCGAGATTGCTCCGCGACGGGCGGCCGAGAGCCTCTCTCTCGACCTCCGACCCGTCACAAAATCCCGTTCCTCCTCTCGCTGTCTGGCGCCGCTTAGGTGCGCGGGCAGGATCATGTATGGGTCGCGGTCAGCGGTGAAAGCGCATCACGTGGCCGCCTGGCTCCCTCGGGGATGCTGCCGCTCCCATAGCCGGCTCGCCGCCACACACAGACGAGAAGCAGGATCCTCGAACAGGACGTCAGGTTCCATGCCGAGACCGGCAGGGAGGCGGACGGCCGTTATGTCGACGATGACGACCGAGCCGAGTTCGGGCTTGCCGAGATTAGCCAAGGCCGAACAGGGGTCGCGATCTTCATCGGGCTCGGCGGCGAGCCTGTCGATGGATGAAGATGTCCATTGACGTGGAGAGGCCGTCGCCATCGCGGTGGCTGGCGAGCAGGCGCTCGCATCAGGCGTAGGAGGATCAGGCCATTGTCTGGCCGGTCGAAAGCTGGGCCTCGTCTGCATCACCGGCGGGGACAAAGCCAAGTAGCCAGCAAGCTGCCTTGCCGGCATAGGACGCGGCGCGCACGATGGCGCGATTGTCCTCCCGCAGCACCTCGAGCCAGGCCCCGATGTAATCCGCGTGCCGGACGGTCGGCACGATGCCAAGCGATGCGCAGCAGAAGGCTGCGGTCATCTCGGCGACCAACTCCTCGAAGGCGTAATCCTTCGTGCCGAAGCGACCGGTCATATCGCGGCCCAGACGAGATGGATGCCCGGTGGCGTGTCCCAACTCGTGCAACGCCGTTCGGTGCCAGTTGATAGGCTCGAAATACGCCTGGGGCGGCGGGATCTGCACATAGTCGAGCGCCGGAACGTAGAAGGCGCGGTTGCCGCCGATGCGGAAGTCGATTGCCGTCGCGCGGATCAACGCCTCGACTGTTGGCTCGATCAGGGCCGGCGGCGGAGACGGCGCGACCATCCCCACACTCTCCGGCAGATTCTCGCACTGTGCGACATTGAAGACAGTGAAGCGCTTCAGGAACGGGATCGCCTGGGCTTCCTCGCCCGCCTCGCGTGCGCGCCGCTTCTCATCTTCGGGCACAAAGCGATCGGCATAGACTACGGTCGTGCCTCGTTCGCCCGTGCGCACATTGCCGCCAAGCGCGAGCGCCTGGCGAAAGGTGAGCCAGCTTTGGCCGGAAAATCCGTGCTCGATCACCGCGCCCCAGAGGATCAGAACGTTGATCCCGGAATAATGCCGGCCGGTGGCGGCGTTCCTCGGCAGTGCGAGGCTCGCCTTCGCCGCCGCCGTCCCCCAGGGCTGGACCCAGGGCACGCGCCCCGCCTCCAGTTCGGCGATGATCTTGCCGGTAATTTCGTCAAAAAGGCTCGTCCGGTCCTGGCCGGCACGAGCGGATGCGTTCTTTCTGGACATCGCGGGTCTCCGCGACGGGCGCCGGGAGCCTCTCTCCCAGCCCTCAACCCGTCGCGGCCCACCCGTTTGCACTCTCACTCTGACCGCCCTCACTCAACGCCATGGGTTGACGCCGACACGAGAGGCGCGCCGTGGGGAAAGTGTTCGACCGCCATCCATGGAGCGGTTGGCTGTGTCGTACCGCTCTCACAGACGCGCGCACAGGCAAGGTACTCGCAGCCGTCCCAGCGATGTCTACGCTTGTCCCAGCTGGCCGCGAGAGACTTTCGAGGTACGACTGGTGAGCTGCGGAGGAGCAACAATGTCGTGGAATGCTGGCGGGTTTTGTGACCAGCCGCCCGTTTCGGCTCTGGAGCGGTGGGCACACGAACGACCACGCCGCCAAGGACCGCACAAGCTGTTGCGAGATGTCGGGTTTTCGGTACCTAGGCAGAAACGCGCCGGGATCTTCCCTCTAGGAGATTCTGGAGCTCCTCTTTCGGCACCGGCTTGGATAACAAATAGCCCTGCAACTGGTCGCAGCCGAGCTTGCGCAGAAAATCGCATTGGCTCTGCGTCTCAACGCCTTCCGCCGTGGTGTTGAGTCCACTGACGCGCGCCATGTCGATGATCGCCTGAACGATGGCCTCGTCACCATTGGAGCGGCCAAAGCCCTGCACAAAGCTTCGATCGATCTTGATCCTGTCCACGTCCAGGGTCTGGAGGCGTCCCAGTGAGGAAAATCCCGTGCCGAAATCATCAAGAGCAAAGCGCACCCCGATGCTGCGCAGCGCCTCGATGTTGCGCTGGCATTCGGTCGGGCGCTCCGACAGCGTGCTTTCCGTAACCTCCAGTTCGAGGCGCCGGGGATCCATCTGCGCCTCCAATAAGATGCTCGTCACCTTCAGGGCGAAGCTCGGATTATTCAGCTGCAAGGCTGATACATTGACCGCCAAGGTGTCGATGGGCAAGGACACGGCATCAAGGCATGCCTGCCGCAGAACCAGTTCGCCCAGTTGGTCGATCAGCCCCGTTTTCTCGGCCAGTGGTACAAACAAATCCGGGGCTACCCAACCACGCTCCGCGTGAGACCAGCGGGCCAGGGCTTCTACGCCCGCCATTCTGTTGGTGTCGGCGGTGTAGAGCGGCTGATAATGGACCTGGATCTGGCCAGGCACTTGCAGCGCCTTGCGTAGCTCCTGTTCGAGGTCCTTGCGCATGGCCAGCGTCTGGTCCATCTCGGCTTTGAAGAAGACATAGCCGCTGCGGCCCGCCGCTTTGGCGTGATAGAGCGCAACGTCGGCTTTGCGCACCAATTCGTCCCGGTCACATCCGTCCCTCGGAGCAAGCGCTGCGCCGACACTCACGCCGACGAAGACCTGAACCCCGGCCACTTCGAAGGGTCGGCGAGCGGTTTCAATCAACCGCTCACACAGGGTTTTGACCTCATGCTCTCCTGCGACCTGGCGGTGGATGATGATGAACTCGTCGCCGCCCAGGCGCGCGACCGTATCTGCTTCCGTGGTGAGCCGTCTTAGCCTGTCCGAGAATTCCCTAAGCAGCTCATCGCCGGCGGGATGACCGAAGCTGTCGTTGACCTGCTTGAAGCGGTCGAGGTCGAGGTAGAGAATTGCGAGCTGGTCGCCTGTCGAGGGCAGCCGTGTCAGCGCATCGGCCAAGCGGTCATTGAACTGGCTGCGATTGGGCAGGGCGGTCAGTAGATCATTGTGGGCGAGGTGATAGATTCGGTCTTCGGATTCGATCAGCTTCAAGGTCCGCCTGCGAAGGCTCATCAGGACGACGATGACGCCGCCCAGTAGCAGCCCGAACGTAGCGACGAGCATTGGCCCCAGTTGAGAAAATACCGACGCCCCAGGCCGATATGGTTGCCAGACAAAGAAGCCGATAGTCGAACCGGATCGGTCAATCAGCGGATAAGACGCCTCTCCCCGAGCAAGCATGTTGACCCAGGAGAAGCGCGCGCCGTCGAGCAGGTAGTCCTGCCGCAAGGAGGTGATGAGACTGCCATCGAGATATCGAACCGCGATATGTAGAAATTCCTGACCGGGTTCTTGTGCGATGTGGCCAGTGTCGGAGACGACAGGCTTGATGCTCACGATGGCAGGATGGCCGGAGATGACCGCCATATCGGAAGCGCCTATCGTGAGGACCTGCTTCGTAACGCCTTCGGTGTCCCCTCGCTTCAGTCTTGCCCTGAGGTCGTCGACAAGACGCGCGGTATTCGAATGTATGGATCGGTAGCTGCCGGGCTCGACAGTTGAGCCGCCCAGCGATGCGTAGACTGGCTCATTATCGGGATCGAGAATGTAGAGTTCGTCATGGCCGAAATACGTGTGCATCCAGCTGCCGAGATTGACATCGAGCCATTTCGTATCATGGCTTCGCAGTGCGGTGACCGCGTCGTCCCAAACCGTGACGCTCTCCTGGTCGTGTGCAACTCCGCTCTCGAGCTTGGATATGATCAGTGCAACCAGACTTTGCTGCCGTGACACGGCAACGCCGTCGGTCTGAACCGTGGACCACAGCAAAAGGCCTGTGGTGGCCATCGCAACAAACAGTGACAGCCCAATGATGGGCAAAGCCGTTCTCAACAGAAAGAGACGACGGGTTGGCTCGCCGAAATGTCGTAGCAGCTTCATGGGTTTGCCATACGTCATGAAAACTTCTGGACCGTTAAAAGGAATTACTCGGCCAATGAGGGCATGCGACGCTGGTGAGCGAGCGAGGGGCCTGCCGGCTTCGATCGCTTCGGAGGAAAACGGGAACTCGCGAAGCGGTCCCCGGCAGCAGACCGGCAGATGGGGGACGCGGTGTCCGCGAAGGAGGCCCCGCGGATGCTGCCGACACCGTGATGGTGGGGCCTTCGATAGTGCGTGAGCGAACGTTCGCATTTGCCAATCTTGCTAAGGTCGAGACACCGACCGCAATCCCTTCAGATTTTGACCAAAATTGGCGCGCCTGTTTGAGACAGCAGGCAATGGGGACATTGGCTCCCTGCGGAGATGAGCAAGCGGTGGGCAAGCTGTGAAGCGCGTTTTTCGGTTGATTGCCGCGGTGATCGTGGCGTCCGGGGTGACCGGTTGCACCAGTATTTCCTATTACGCGCAGTCATTGGAGGGTCATGCACAGATCATGGCGGCTCGCGAAAATGTCGCAAAACTGATCCAGGATCATTCGACGCCCGCGGCATTGCGCACCAAGTTGACGTCGGCCAGCGCCATACGACGGTTCGCGACAGATGAACTGGCACTGCCTGAAAACAACAGCTACCACAGCTACGTTGATATTGGTCGGGACGCTGTGACCTGGGCCGTTTTTGCTGCGCCCCGGTTCTCGCTGACGCCACGAATATGGTGCTTTCCGGTTTTCGGCTGCGTTCCGTACCGGGGTTATTTTGCTCGGAAAGCTGCGACTGAAAGCGCTGGCGAACTTCATAGACAGGGGCTGGACGTCTACGTCACAGGCGTCACGGCCTATTCCACGCTGGGATGGTCCAGTGACCCACTGCTCAGCACCATGCTGCGCCAGGACGACACGTATCTTGCAAGCGTCATCTTTCACGAACTGGCGCATCAGCGCATCTATGTAGATGATGACTCCGCATTCAATGAAGCCTTCGCGGCTGCCGTCGAAACCACCGGCGTAAGGAAATGGCTCCGCACAATCGGCGATTACGCCCGATTGCGCCGCTACGAAGCCGATCGCAAGCGCAGCGCCGATTTTGTCGGGCTGGTGTCGAAAACTCGGGACGAGTTGAGGCACATCTTTGAAAGTTCCCGTACTTCGCAGCAGATGGCGGCTGCCAAAGCAGCCGCCATCGACAAGCTGCGGATGGGCTACCGGCAAATGCGCCAAAAGCGCTGGGCCGGATACCGGGGATACGACGCCTGGTTCGATGCGCCGATCAACAACGCAAAGCTGGGCGCGACTGCCCTCTACAGCGAACAGGTTCCGGCGTTTCTTCGTTTGTTCGACCGGTGCTCAGGCGATTATCCAAGGTTCTACGCTTCTGTTCGACGGATCGCGCATTTGCCCAAACCTTCCCGTACCCAAGCGTTGAAGGCTGCAGAGACTTGTGATTGACGTGAACAAGCACGGGAGCGGGGCAGTGCTACAATGTGAGATGAGGACCGTTGGCGAATCGGCGGATTCGGACCTCAAACAGCTGAGAAGTGTTCGTCTCGCACGCCATCCAGCACTTCGTCGACTTCGTTGCGGTGGAAGACGTGCGGCCTAAGATGCTGACGAACTACGGAACCGCGCCCGTGTTGCATTTCGCTCGACGGGAGGCAGGAGCAAACATCAGAGGCTCAAAGCGATTGATCTTCTTGCGGCAAGTGGCCAAGCGTCGTCGGCCTCCGCCATTTGCGGCAGATTGCCCGACGTCGGCGACACGTTTCAAGCATTCGGCGCGCCGATCAGAAAGGCATGGCCGTCCAGATCGCGGGTCGACCGCGTTGTTACGGCGTCGTCCGCCTCGCCAGGAACTGGCAAACGCTCGTAAACAAGACGCGTGTCGAATTTGAACTGCCGCAAAGGGCCGGAGGGTCTCGGTGGCGGTGAGCGCCCGCCCTCAGCGTAACTCGACTTCCCGTTTCGTGCTTTTCCACGAATGAGTACCCGCCTTGCCACGTGGGGCATGGCGGGTACTCAACCCACCCGAATGAAGGGACCGATGAATTCGGGATGCCCTTCCAATGAGCAAGAGGGTGAGTTTGTTTCACACTAGGACCTATGGCTTGCGGCATAGGACTTCAGTCGTAGTTGCGACTTAGGTTTGATGGCTAAGGTGGCGCCCTACCCTTGCGTTCCTCGAGCATGCCTTGAAGCGTGGCCGTGAGCACGGCAACGGCGTTTGACAGACCCACGATGCTGTCCTGCACCCTGTCGAACCGGGTCAACGTCGCGCTCTGGAACTTCTCGCTCGAGGCGGCATCCTGGACCTGCTTGGTTTCGACGGCGATCAGCCGGTCGGAAACCTTCGTCGCCTTCGAGGATGCTTCCGAGGCTGATTGCTGGGCCTCTATGATCTGCCCCTGCATGGTGTCGAGACGGGTGTCCTGCCATTGCGAATAGAGCCAGAACAGCATCGCGATGGTCGGCAGCGCCAGCGCCATCGAAACCCTTGCAAACGCCAGCAGCACGACGTTCTCGGCGATTTTCTGCGATGCATTTGGCATGGCGCTATCCTCGTTCACAGCCCCCGCCCTCATTGTCTTGCTGTTATCTCAGTTCGGCGCTGCGTTCCACGCTCGCCTTGGTGTGCCTGTCGCATTCAGCCGCGGTGTAGAGCTTGACGGCGCAGCCTGGCGCCATGGTGCCGTCGATCTTGTTCTGATCCTCGACCGTAGGACAGCGGCGAGAGCTGGTTCTGAAGATCCGTCAGGGTGCCGGCGACTCCACCGCCACCGATGCCGGCGCCGATCGCCGCGTCTGCCGGCGCGGTCGACGGTGCAGGCTTGGCGTCCTCGACCACTGCTTTTGCCTGTCCGCCGTCAACGAAGTTCGCGGCCTGCGGTGTTTCGCCGGACGCCCAAGCCTTTCCAATCGCGCGAACCTCGGCAACTGTAGATGCCCAGCCTTTGCCGAAGGTCCGGAAAGTGCCGAGATGGCGAAGGAAGTTCATGCGCGCATCGCAGATGCGATCGATAAGTGCGTCGTTGTTGGTGGTCGCCTTCAGCGCCGCCAACGTGCCCACTCCGATGACGCCGTCGATCGGGCCGGTGTAGAGCGGGCGAAGTGCCTGCTGAAGCCACATGATCGAGCGGGCCGGCCCGGAGTTCACGCCGCCATCGAACACGGCGTAGTCGACCCCGTCGGGTCAGTAGATCGCCCTTCACGGCGTCCCAGTACTGGCGGTCATAGATCTCGTTCAGTTCGGCGGTCGTGATGCTTTTAACCGAGCGGGTGGAAAGCCCCTTGCCTCGGCGATAGCCATCATAAACCCGCTGGGTGACGCCCTTCATCGTCGGGCCGCCGGGGTCCGCTTTGTTGTTCGAATAGCCGCCTTCGTGCGCGAGCAATTTGGCAAGCGATTCCTTTTCACGGGAGACAGCCATGACAGTTCCTTTCGATGTCGGATGGGACTAGAGATCGGCATGGGGAGATCGGGCCGATGGCAAGTTTCAAAGTTGAGGCGATGAATGGCACGAAGGTGATCAGCACCACTTCAGTGGAAGCCCACAGCCACGTTCATGCCGTCGTGAAAGCGATCCAGCGACCACTCAAGCCGGGGCGAACATCCGGTAAACCGTGGGTGCGCGTCACCGATATTGGCACGCGTAAGATCAGCGAATTCGAATTTGCGAGTTACCGGAACCTCAAGTCGCCAGGATAATTTCCAGCTCTAGAGGACGAGCATTCGGATCCAGCAGCCGCGGGGTACGGCTGATGCGCTGGGCGGGCTTTCAGGAGGCATAGATGGCCGAGTATGTCGTGGAGGAGTTGAACGGTAACGCCGTCTTCAGGCGCAACAAAGTTGAGGCGCCAAGCGCCATTCAGGCGGCTTCCTCATTAACGGGACGGACTGTGACAACCGGACGCGAGCCCGGAATGATGTGGATACGGGTCAAAGACGAACAGGGCCACGTCAGCGAGTTCCACTAATGACCGAGTACGACAAACAGCACGGCAACCGGGGCGGCCAATGGCTGTTCTGGATTATCTTTGTGTTGCTGTTGATCGCTGGCGCGATCTGGTGGTTGGAATAGCCGGTAGGATCGAATGTCGTCAGCAACGGATGCTTTGATGCTGGCGCTGCGGGACAGCGGCAACCGGCACAAGCCCGAGTGTCGTGAGCAACCGCGCCGCCCTCGCGGCAGGTTGTGGCTTTACGGATTTGGGTTATGGTCGGCGCCCCGAAGGTGTTCACAGTCGAGTTGATGCGGGACGGCAAGGCCGTGCAGCGTGCCGAGGTCCAGGCCGACAACGCTGTCGAGGCCGCGAAGACTTGGGGGGCGGTAACGATCCCGTTCGCCGAAGAGCCCCAATTCGGTGAATGGATCAGGGTAACGCATCCTGACGGAATCACGACGACTTGGTTTGAGGTGGACCGTTAACAGTCGAGGGGGCTAGGCCGGCCACAGCTCGTTCGCCGTCACTCTACCGGCCGCGGGTCCGTGGCTCTCTCGCCCAACTGCGCGGCGACAGCATCCGCCACCATCTTCTCGAAGCGCTCCTGTTCCGCTTTCGCCGCGGCGATGTCGGCTTGTTCCTGTTCGGCCGCAGCGGCTTGCCGGGCGGCTTCCTCGCGTTGCCAAGCGGCGAAGCTAGAGCGCCAATTTTAATATAGCGCCCGGAGCGTGTGGGGGCCACCATGCCGACGTTGGTCCCGCCGAACGCAGGGGTGGGTGTATATGTGCCTTTTTCATAATCGTCCAAGGTGTTCGCGTCGGCCGAAGGTATCTGCACAGACGGGAATTTGATGCCGCCGCCAGTTAAGGACGGGTTTGCGGAAAATGTTTGCACGGCGCTGAAAGTGTTTGCCGCGTTGAGGACGGGAACGTTTGCGCCGGAAGTGCCGATGTTTGAAAGCGCCGCCGTGCCGAGCCCTAACAATGTTCTTGCTTGTGCTCCGGTCAGGTCTTCTGGGGCTCCTGCTCCGGCAGTGAGGCGCCCTTTGATCGTCGCGGTAGCCATGTCCGAGAGCCCGACCACTAGGTTCTCCGGATCCGTATCGTCAACCGAAATGCCAGACCCGGCGGCGACGGTGGCAACAAACCCGTCACCCAGACCCTCGATCAGCTTGGTCGCCGCTGCCGTGTAGCGCGAACCGTCCGGCTGGAAGCGGATACGCATGGGCTGGGCCGCGCCGGCCGCGCCTGCTGGGCAATTCTCTACCAGCGTGCCGGCGTTCTCTCCAGTGATCGAGGCGATGACCAGCAGCATGCCCTTGGCGGGCAGCAGGGCAGCAGGATCTCGTCACCAGCGCGGATCGCCGCTGACTGAAGGGCCGCACCTGTCGATGTGAAGGTATTCAATTCCGACGTCAGCGTGATCGTGCCGGTGACGTAGTCCTGTACGATCGCCATGCCAGTTCGCCTTTTGCTTCCCGGTCGGCGCGTCACGCGATCGGAAGTGGGCGACAGCACGAGCGCGGCTACGCGGGCGAACAGCGCCGCTTCGGTCGAACTTTCGATTGTCGGCATCTACAGCCCCAGCCGCGATTTCACTTCCGCAGCCTTCTCGGCCACGATCATTTCCCAGCGCTGGGCAATCATTGTCACCCATGGCCGCGGCGCCCTGCCCTGCGCGCCATAATGGACGAAGGCGGGCATAGTTGGCGGTGTAGCCTAGGTAGAGCGTTTCGCCGAGGTCGGGCCCGGCGATGGCCAGAACGATGTCACCGACGTCGGAATGCACCGGCACGCCCGGGTTGGCGCGGGTCAGTTGAGGCATGGCCGAGGTGGACGCCATAAGCGAGGCGCGAAGAAATCCGGTGTCGACTGGCACGAGCTCGTTAAGCTGGCTGACCAGTTCTTGAGCCGCTTCCTTGAAAACCGCCTCCAGCGCGTTCGGCACCTTGGCCGCCCACGCGCCGACCGTTGCTGCGAAGGATTGGGCCGTCACCGCACCAACTGAGCAACCAAGTCGATTTTGTACTCAGCGAAGCACTTGCAACCGAGCGTGTGTCTCGCCGGCACGCCGGGAGCATGCGGGTACGGGATTGCGGTTCCGTCCGGCGCCATGAACGGCTGATCAAACCGCACCGACTGCGGTAAGATGCCGGCACATGGCCAGCAGCGCCCACCCGAACTTCAGCTCGCGCTTCGGCTCGAGGGTGGACCAGAACTCTTCAATGAAGCCGTCGAGGGTCTGGCACCTTGCCTTGATCCTCTCGGCATCGTTCGCGATGCGCTGGCGTTCGAGTTCAGCCTCCCGCCTCGCCTTCTCCGCCCTGATCAGGCGCATCATCGTCGCCGGGTCCGGCAAGCGGACCGAAGATGTCTTCGAGACGTGCAAGGTCATCGCCACTCAGCTTTGAGAGATCAACGGTTTGGATCGGCCCGCCGTCGCGACCGGTGTGCTGCATGGAGGCAAGCTTCGGATGAACATAAGGAGCCGCAGCTTTCGCCATATCATCCCGTCGTGAAGCATCAGCCTTGGGGTTCCGCATGACCTTCAGCATGTATTCCAGAGGCGTGTCGCCCCCCTTAGGATGCCGAGCTCAAAAGCTTTTCTGGCGACAAAGTCGGCTGTCGAAAGAATGGCGGGCTGGTCAGAGGTGAGCAGCACTGGCAGCCGTTCAGGTCTCCAGGGTGGCAACACGTATACTCCATCTCTTTGCCCCGAGGGTTATTACGTGACCGGCCTGGCAACTTGGGGCTCGCCCGACACGGTGAAATTCAGCGTTGGATGCCTGCTTGCTGCGCAAGTCATATGCCGCCCACTGCCGATAAAGTGATCTACACCGCCACGACCATGGTGCTGAGCCGACCAGCCGCTCCATGAATACTCATCGACGAAGCGGCGCTGCTTGTCGCTGAACGCCATGTGTGCTTCCTTCAACCGAGGGGAGACCAATGCTGATAAAAACCGCACTGCTCAAACTTGACCCTGAAGCGAGAGCCTTCACTCTCGTTGGCGTCTTCATGTGCTATTTCGCGCTTCTCGAGCAAGGCATCGAAACCGCTCTCGGAGATGTTTGTCGGTGTCAACGCAGTGCGTAGAGCTATCATTGGCCGAAACATGGGTTTTGACGACAAGATCAAAACCTTGCGCACGTTGGTAGACCTGTTTGTCACTGACAAGAAGGACGCAAAGCGCTTTGACGATTTGACCAAGCGAGCCAGAAAGTGCGGCGAACTCCGTAACATTGTAGCACATACACCATTTCGTCAGAGTGCAACTTCGGACGGTGTAGAATTCTTCCCGATATCCGCGAGCAGCAAACTCGAATTCATAGACATGGATTGGTCAATCGATGACTTCCTACGCGAGATCAAGATCATCAATCAAATTGATAATGACCTGAGGTCAATTGAGAAGCGGATGTCAATCCAGCGCATGGCGCAAGCCTTGATGGATGTGCCGGAAAACAAAGGGACGGCCACTCCCCTAGGCGGTCTTTTTGGGCTAGGGGCTGCCGCAATGGATGAACAAACTCCTTGAGCCGGATCACCCATCCCGCCCTGCGGTCTTTCGCTCGGGGTTATGCTGGTTGCGCAGCCGCTGACAATCTTCGCATCCCGCCTGCCCCGATCAGCGCGGCTATCTGGTCCATTGTCCCCAAGTCGTTCAGCGGCGTCTAACAGTCACTATGCTGTTCCAAGGAGGCGGGCCATGGTGCAGGGCGAACCGAATGGCGTTTGTGTCAAGTTTGTCGGTGGGCGATGGGCAGTGCGCGTAACCGAAGACGGGAACGTGAGGCAGGAGTTCTTCAAGGACAAATCCACCGCCGAGCGATACGCTGAATACCAACGCGATCGGCTGAAACTGCCGGGGAAGCCTCCGGTTGCCGACACTCAGTTCTAACGCTGCCATCTCCTAAGCCGCCTTCCTTATGGCGCTTTCGCCTCATCCCCTTCGCGTGATTGGAACTCGATCTGCATCCGAGAGTTTACGTGCGTTCAACTCACTGAGGAAACCATGAAAAAGCTATTTCTCGCGTCCATGATCGCCGTTGCATCAATCTCGTTCGCCGGCATCCCTGCCGAGGCGAAGACCGTGATCAAGACCGACCACGGACGCGTTGTCATCAAGGATCACCATCGACGCCATTGCCGTACCAAGGTGGTCAAGCATTGGAAGCATCACCGCATGATTGTTGAAAAGATTCGCGTCTGCGGATGATCTCATTGGAACCCGCCTGATTACTGGGGCGGGTTCCCCTCCAAGCAGCTTTTGCTTCTGTGCTCGCTGAGGGCTGTCAACCAGGAGACGCCGCCATGAACTTGTTCCGCACTGCGCCGACCATCATTCTTGCCTGCGCGATCGCTCTTTCGGCCTGCGCCAATACCGTCCGCGGCGTCGGCAGGGATGTCAAATCGACAGCCAACGCAGTTGACGACACTGTTAACAAGCCCTGATCGATGCAGCGGACCGTCACAGTCATCGAGAAGACTACGGGCAGGGTGATCGGCGCGTTACCGATCGACCTTTCCAACCAGGATCACCAGGTCTCGGATGATCAGTATTTTGATAAGGCGTTCGAGGCCGCAGTCGACAGCGGCCTCATTACCAAGGCTGAAGCGCACGGGGTTGAATTCCGTCTCGAGTAACGCTCACGCCTGAGCATCGGTGTATCTATCCCATCTGTTCCCTCGTTTCGTTGAGGGTAGAGCACCAAAATGTGAATTTTGGGGGACGGGTTGTGATGAGCCAAATGGCAGAATTTTTGTAAGGTGTTCGCGGTCCACAACCCCCCGTGGAAACAAGAGGATATGGTCCCACCCCTGTTCCTCCTCCAAGGCCCGCTCCGGTTATCCGTGGCGGGCTTTTGCATTGGAAGCACCTCGCCGAACCGGCCCGCTCGGATGCTCGGCGGATGAGTGTTGTGCAGCCGACGCATTGCGGCACGGCTGGCGCCATGATTTGCTTAGGGCCAATTGCTTGTCCGGAGGCACCTATGACTGAGGTCAGGTACTACGTGTCGAAAGACGCGGATCGATGGAAGGTCCGCTAAGACGACAAGGACTATCCCTTTGACTCGCAGGGTTCCGCCGTCCTGGCCGCCGTCAAGGCAGCAAACAGCGCAGCTTCTCTGGGACATGAGGTAGAGGTACTGGTCCAAGGAGTAGATGGGAAATGGCGCACCGAATGGCCTTCAGAGTGAAGTCCTACTTGTTTCGCTCATAGGGGAACGTGGCGTCGCCGTCCTCCTCGCCGGATATCACGCGAGGATTGGCGCTAGACACGCCGTCGCTCTTTCCACCTTTGTGGTTTTTCTCTGATTGGCCCTTGGCGTCCGCTTCGGGTCCGGGCTTGGCGGACGACTTTTTAAGGTCGTGATCGACTACCGAACGGCTGCCTTCGGCCGGGTCTTCGTCAAGGCGGGTTCTTTTGGACATGGCTCACTCTCCATCGAGAAATCGCCAACTCCGCATGACGGGCAAAGTTCCCTCGATTATGCGGCTTTCCGCCTCTGCGCTTCTCTCTGTTGACGCAATTCTGAATTCGGCAGTGGTGCAGAAAAAAAGCCGGAACCTTGATGCAGTAGCGAAGTTCGAGGAGCTGAAAGCTTCGAAACAGGCGCGCAGATGAACGGGGTCGTAAACGATATTCTAGCCGAGGTGGCAGAGATGCTGCCTACCCATCGATCGTACGAAAAGGATTCGTTGCCGAGATTACCGGTCGACGACCCGAACTTCCCGAATGATTTAGAGCCGGTCATCCGCGCCAACCCATATGACATTGCTGCGTCGACGAGGACGCGCAAGAGGAAGCACGCTCCGTCGCGCAAATCCTGGAAGGAATTTCGATGAAAGAGGTCCTCTCTCGTAAACAAGAACAACAAGGTACTGGCAGGATCCTTATGTGGGGCGCCGCAGTAATCGCGGTCATCTTCCTATGCCTGCTAGCCTTATTTGTATTTACACCCTTAAAGAATGGTTCGTGGCAAACGGCGCCATTCAAGCGCGCTCCTGAGCAGAACCAAGGTGGAAATGCACCAGCGGAGACGTCACCTTCTCCCGGCGTGAATAAAAACCCCAAGGAAAATACCGAAATGCCTGGGTAGCAATAGGCGGTGCTTCCAAATTGCGCAATTACTGATCCGAGCCACACGAGGAGGAACAAAGTCCGCTGGCGGGAAGTTAACATTAGCGGAGTCTCATATTCTTGCATCGGTCTCCGCAGCGTCGAGCACATGCGGGTGCTTTGCTGGTCTCGTCAATTTGGGAGGGCACTATGTGGCTCGCACTCACAGAGAAAGATCTGAACACACCTATCGCGATCAACTTTGATCAAGCCATTTCGATGAACCCGCACCATAGCGGACGCGGCACTGAAATCTTTTGCGGGCCAGGAGTTGGATATCTTGTGGCCGAGCGAATGACGGACATCGTTAGTCGCCTTGGTCAACTTCGAGACCCATCAAAGGAGCGCCAGGAATCGGATTACGGTGCAGGGCTTACCGCCGGGATGAACATGCCGAACGCAGAATACGAATAAACTTCGTCCGCGGGCGGGGCGGCCATTGTCCCCTCATCGCCCCGGCTGGTGACTGTGGAGCCCCGCGCAGACAGGCGAAGCCGCCTTCCGGCTCTGCGCTTCCCGCCGCCGACGGCGATGTTCGGCGCCAGATGGACCGGGATCGGCCTGTCATTTCAGGGCGCGCAAATCCATGTCGGTGACGTCGTCGCGACCACGCGCTCGTTGCGGAAGGGCAACAGGGCCTTCTGGGTATCGAGTAGAGCGGACGCTGCGGCGATCGGAAAGCGCGATTACAGGCTTTGAAGCTCTCGACGGTAAAGCGCGAGGTTCGGCTCCTTCTCCTTGATGAGGGCCATGAGAGTGCAGGCTCGTTCCTTTGTTGAAGAAAGCCGTGACCTCCCCAAGATTGCGCCGGCCGCGGTAAAACACGCCTTCGTTGATGTAGCTGATTGCGCCGGCCATCACCTGCTGGTCGGTCGGCTGCAGATCGAATTTTCCGGGTCGACGCTTTCCGGAACCAGAATGGTGGCGATATTCTGGATATCGGTCGTGCGGTCACCGCGGTCGGGGCGGATGTAATCCAGCGGATTGTAGCGGTGGGTTGGGTCCGACCCCGGCCACTTTGATTTACACCGCCAGCGAGCCACCTGATGGACTTCTTCCGGGCGCAGCCTGCGCGACCGCATAGCCCGCGTGCTGCCGAAATGGTCGGAGGACATCCCTGGTCATTCGATCCTGCTCGGCATGCATGCGTTCGGCCTTGAGGAGACTGGCGACTACGGCCGCGCTGAGGAAGTTGGCCGCCTCGCCGTCGCCCTTCAGCCGCTCGATTGCTGGGCTCACCACGCCGTCGCCCACGTCATGGAGATGCAAGGACGCGCTGAGGACGGAATCGGCTGGATGATCGCCCGCGAGCCGCACTGGTCCGCCGACGACAATTTCTTCAGGGTCCACAACTGGTGGCACCGTTCGCTCTGCCATCTCGATCTCGGCCAGGCCGACGAGGCCTTGCACCAGAGGCAGGGCGGTCCTCCGGCCCCATTCGGCGGCCTCGAAGACCTCGGCGCTGCTGCGGTAGGCGTCGATGATGTGGTCGACTTCTTTGTGCCTGCCGGCACCCCGACAGGCCATCACCGCATGCCAGTCGTTGCCAGCTTCTTGTGTGCCTCCGGCATGGCTTTTGCGGGCAGCGACCACTACGGCTCGGACTTCAACCATGGCTCCGGCTATCAGAACAGAGGTTACCATGCGATGGTGTCCGACCACGGCTACGCGGTCGACCTGATCGGCACAGCGAGTGTCAACACTGCCGACAGCGCCCCGACCTTAAAAGGAAATTCGATCTTCGATATTCCCGGGCCCGGTTATGGACAGCATTCGGCCGGCAACGGTCGAGAATAGACATCCAAGCGGTGGGCTCGCCCGCCGCTTGGAATCACCTCACGGCCACCGGCGGAAGTCCTTGCCGATCTCTAACTTGTGGCTGGAGCGATCTGGGGGCCCGTAAACGTCTTTCGCTGCCAAGCCCATCTGACGATCATGGGATCGTCCCCAGCGTTTCTGGCGCAAATGCGACTTCCAGGGTGGCCGGCGCCTAATCCGCTTCAGGCGGTGGCAAAGCTGACCGTAACGACCGAAACGAAGGCGCATTTCGGACAGTCGATATTTCGTTCGGCATGTAATCGTGACGTGTCGATGACAACGCCATTAGTGGCAATGTCTCGATTGAAGCAGGGTTGATCGACATGACGTTTCGGCCAGACATTCCCTTCAACGACCTGCCGCCGTCGTCCGAGCATGGCCACCTCCGACGCGCCCAAAATACCGGCGTCCCTTGCCTATTGTTGAATTGGCATGATGTTTCTCTCGGGGCCGAACAGTGGAACATGCAGTAAGATTCCCGGTTGCGCCAGGCTTCACCGGGTCGTGACCGCTGCCGCCATCAAAACGGGCGACGCTGTTTTTTCAGGAATCGGGCTTCGCGCAGTAAAGAACTCCAGTTGGTGCCGATGAGCTTGATCAGGCCGCGCGCCTCTGCTTCGGGGATGCCGACCTCTTTAGCCAGCCGCCGGGCAAGGAACTGAATGCCCGGATCATCTTCGCGTCCGTCGCCGGTAGTCATCGGAGCCTCCTTTGGGCTCTGAACTTGCCTGAGATGGTTTCGTTTCGTGGGCAAATAAAAAAAGCCCCGCTGGCCGAGCCAGCGGGGCAGATGACGGGAGCAGGAAGGCGCATCAGGAAATGCGGCCCGGCGTCAGAACATTGACGCTGTACGCAAGTTTAACGGCCAGGGAACAAGGCTAGAAGGCGCAAGTTCGGGCTGGCGTTATGCCACGCTTTTTCTTTGACACGATCGAGGATGGTCAGATCACCCCGGATGATCAGGGCCTCGAAATGTCCGTGTCCGACATGCGCGAGGCAGCGAAGCACCTTCTCCCAGAACTCGCGATAAACCATCCCCTTCCTGCAAACCGTCACGAATTCGTCGTGCGGGTTCGGGACGAGAATGGGCAGCATATCTACGAGGTGAAACTGACGCTGGCCGCGAGGTCGCGGTTGGTATCGATTTAACCGGGCAGGATCACAGAGGCAGTCTCGTAGCTGCCCCAACGCGCACCACTGGACCGCTGGCCCGCCGCTCCATTCACGGCAGCGGCGGGCGGTCCCCCAGGGTTAGAGGGGACACAAATCGGGAGAGTTGGGTCGACCCGAGTTGCGCGGCGAAACCTGTGAGATCGATGGAAGTTCCGCCACGCGCAAAAAAACCCTGGTCGGCCGGAGCCGAGACCCGCCTTGACCCGACGTCGCTTAGCCTCTTAGCCGTCGCCTCGTTCAAGATGTTCCTTGACAGCCAGATCAAGGAGGATCGCGAGAAGCAGTATACGAGCCGTGACAGGTGGTGGGCGGTCAGGCATCGCCGGTATAACAAATGTTAAGCCGGAATGTTCCGTCACTGGCGTCAGGCTGATTGAATTACGAGCTCGGCCGTGAGCAAAAGCCGGCCGCCATAAACACCAAGATCACCGTCACGAAGATAGATATGCGCATGTCCGCCCCCAGTTAACGGTCCGGCCTTAGCACATAACAAAAAGCCCGCCACCGTGAGGAAGCGGGCGAGTTCTGGAGTAGCTGGTAGAACCAGCACAGGTCAACGACGGGCGGCGCGGTAGGTTCCCGAAGCGCGGTCGGGCGCCGCCTCATCGACTTTGGGGCGGCGCCCGGTTCGTTTGTCACTGCGGCTGCACCTGCTTGCGCCGCAACTCGTCTATCTCCCGCTTCATGTCCTGGATGGCGTCGCGGGTACCATAGACCGCACCGAAGTTGTTGACTCCAGCTCTATGGAAAGCGTACGTCGCGGCTTGCTCCCCGCGTCCAGGGCGCGCTTTCCACCCGATAGAGGTCAAAAATGGACGACAAATACACCAATGCTCGTGAGCACTTCTTCGCCGCGATCCGAGCGCTAGCGGCTTCCGAACATAGCATTCAGGCGAGGCTGATCGAGGCGAATGGAAA
>NZ_VFWA01000023.1:0-69094 GCF_006442295.1 Mesorhizobium sp. B2-3-2
GCCCTCGCCACCCCCGCCTTGGCCGCCATAACGCCTGAGCAGATCACGTCCCTCCGCCTGGCTGAGGCTGTCACCGACGACGACGACGTCGACGTCCTTCCCCGCCAGCATCGATTCCGCCTCCCAGGGCTGGCGCGCCTGACGCACGTCGTGGCCCCGGCGATCGAGATGATCGGCGAGTTCGGTCGCCACCACGTCGGCGACGCAGATAAGCCCGATGACGGCGCGTGCGGCCATGTTTTCCAACCGTTTCCTGGCAACCCGATATGAGTGCTGGACATCATGTTTATACCCAATCTACTTTCCACCGAAAGTGGGAGCGAGCGCATCGTGCGGGCGAGAATTGTCATTGTCGAGGATGAGCCCGATCTGAGAGAGGCGGTTGCCGAATATCTCGGCGCCGCCGGCTATGACGTGGCGACCGCCGAAACGGCGGCCGCCGCGCGCAGCCTGGTCGAAACGCAGTCATTCCATCTCGCCATCCTCGACATCGCCATGCCGGGTGAGGATGGTCTATCGCTCGGCCGCTGGTTGCGCACGAGACTGCCGATCGGCATCATCTACGCCACCGCCGCCGGCACCGCGCTCGACCGCATCGTCGGGCTGGAACTCGGTGCCGACGACTATATCGTCAAGCCATACGAGCTGCGCGAGGTGCTGGCGAGAGTCCGCAGCGTGCTGCGCCGCGTTCCGCAGCCAACGGAACCGCAGGACAGGAAAGCCGGGACGGAGCGCCGCTCCGTCGCCTTCGGACCGTTCCGGGCCGATCTCGACGGCAGGCTGGTCACCGGCGCCAACGGTGCGGTGATCGAGATGGCCAAAAGCGAATTCGACGTGCTGGAGATTTTCCTCACCCGCGCCAACCGGCTTTTGACGCGCGCCGCGATCTCGGAGGCGATCGGCTTCACCGAGGATCCCGAATCCTCGCGCGCCGTCGACATCCGCATCATGCGCCTGAGGAAGAAGATCGAGGCGGACCCGGCCAACCCGAAATTCCTGCGCACGGTGCGCGGCGAAGGCTATATCTTCTCGCTGCCGGCCGGCGACGGCAACTGAGCGGGCGCAGGAGATTCCTCCTTCGCCCGTGCTGGTCTGTGGACGGATCCGACGCAAATGCCTGCCGTCCAAAAACGCTCTCGGTTTGGGACAAGGTATAAAACAAGGATTTGAAACGCGGCGCATGAAATCCGCTTGGCACCGCAACAATGGCTGAAAATGACCGCTGAAGCAGCAGGCACGGACATGCAAGACGGCCGGCAAGGCGCGGCGATGGCGGCAGTGCGTGTGGTCCGCCGGCTGCGCGAGGCCGGCGACTGGCAGCGCGAGATGGACGCCATACTGGAAACGCTGTGCCGCGCCATGGACTGCCAGCGCGGCATCCTGTTCCGCCTGCGCGAACTGCCCGGCCAGGGATTTGCCCAATCCGTCGCCGCCTACTGGATCGATCCCGTGTTCGGTGGCGAGCTGGCCTCGCCGACGGTGATCGTGCAGTCGATCATCAACGCCGATCCGTTGCTGGAACGCCTGCAGGAGGATGAACGGCAGGGCAAGATTTTCGCCGGCCATACGCGCGACCTCGAAGGCTTCCTGAGAGCCGATTTCGAAAAACAGAGCATCAAATCGTTCCTGTCCGTGTCCGTTTTCGCGCACGGCCATCTCTGGGGGACGCTGGCGGTCAATGATTGCGTCGAGGAGCGCGAATGGACCGACGAGGAAGAGGCGACGCTGCACATCATCGCGCTGGCCATCGGCGATGCCATCGAACGCTCGCCCTCCGACGCCCACGCCAGCGAGGTCATCCGCCGCACCATGCTGCAGGCCTCGCTCGATGCCATCATCGTCATCGACGAGACCGGCTCGATCGTCGAATTCAATCCGGCCGCCGAGAAGATGTTCGGCTTCCTGCGCAGCGACATCCTCGGCAAGGACCTGCTCGACACCATCGTGCCGATCTACTACCGCAAGGGCTATGCTTCGGGAGCCGAATATATGTCCGGGCGCGGCGCGCCGATGGTCGGACAGCGGCTCGAGACCGTGACCCAGAACGCCGCCGGCGAGATTTTCCCCATCGAACTGACGGCGACCGAGATGCGGGTCGCCGACCGCCGCCTGATCTTCGGCTCCATCCGCGACCTGCGCGACAAGCTGCGCGCCGAGGAGGAGATCAACCGGCAGCGCGAGAAGCTGCATCAGAACGAGAAGATGGCGGCGATGGGTTCGCTGCTTGCAGGCGTCTCGCATGAGCTCAACAACCCGCTGGCCGTGGTCGTCGCGCAGTCGACATTGCTGCACGAATTCGCCTCCGATCCGCAGACCAAGGTTCGCGCCGAGAAAGTGCGCGCCGCCGCCGAACGCTGCGGCCGTATCGTCAAGAGCTTCCTGTCGATGGTCCGGCTGCATCCCACCGAGCGGGCCGAGACGGACCTCAACCAGGTGATCCGCGCGGCGCTCGAGGTGACCGCCTACGGCGCGCGCTCGAGCGGCATCATCATCGATACCGATTTCGCGCCTGGCCCGTTGCTGGCCATGGCCGACGCCGATCACGTCACCCAGGTGGCGGCCAATTTCCTCATCAACAGCCAGCATGCGCTGGCCGGCGTAGGCGGCGACCGTTTGATCAAGGTGCGGACCTTCCGCAGCGAGCGCGGCGATCCCGGTTTCTCGGTCGAGGACAATGGGCCTGGCGTGCCGGAAACGATCCGGTCCCGCATCTTCGAATCTTATTTCACCACCAAACCGGTCGGCGTCGGCACCGGCATCGGCCTGTCCATCTCGAAATCGATTATCGAGCGGCACAATGGCAATGTCTGGTTCGAGGAAGTGCTGCCGAATGGCGCCCGTTTCGTCGTCCAGCTCCCGGCCATTGCAGCCGGCATCGCCATTGCCGGCCAGAGCCAGCCGCGATCGAGCGGGCTGCGCCACGCCTTGATCATCGATGATGAGCCCGACGTCGCCGGTTCGCTCTCCGACATACTCGAATTAATGGGCATCAAGTCACGGATCGCGCTCGTCTGGGACACGGCCACAACCATATTGGCTGGCCACATGCCGCCCGACATCGTCTTTTCGGACCTGCGCATGCCTGGAACAAGCGGCATAACCATCTATCGAGAGTTGCTTGCCGAAAGGCCGGAACTGGCGCGGCGTTTCGTGCTGGTCACTGGCGACCTGATCGGCGCCAAGGCCGAAATCGAGGCGTTGCCGCCCTTGCAGCGTCCGCAGATCCTGGAGAAACCGTTCAGCACGCTGGATGTGCGCAGCGTGCTTTCCGCCATCGCCGAACAGGCGGCTTTGAAGGGATAGGCCGCGCCGACCGGTATCAAAAAGGGCCCCCGACCGACAAAGCGGCGGGAGCCGAAGGGAGCGCTGGAAGCGCTCGGGGAGCGCCGCGACATGATCCAGAGCGGAGCCGCTTCGGAATCATGTTTCAGCGAATACTCAGAAGACGTTCGGCGTATTGGTCAGTGGCGCGGCATTGGCGATCATCCGGATCGCACGGGCTTTGTGCGCTCCGGACTGCTCGGCTATGGCCCGCAGGCAATCGACGCTCTCGGCGCCCCACGCCTGACCCTTGCAGGCAAAGTCGATCATCGGCACCGGCAGGCGTGCGGTTCTGGTGGTGGTCATTGCGCCGCCGACGACGTTGGCCGGTGGATTGAGCGAAGCAAAGGCGGGGCCGACCGTCGGCGTGAACGCCATGCCGGCGAAGGCGCAAGCAGCCAGCGCCATGAACATTGCCATGGGGTGGTCGCTGGCGCGCTGGCGCAATGCCAGCTTCGGGCGGCGGCTAACGCGCTCCGGAGCCTGGGCCCGGCAGTCGTTCTTGGCAATCTGAACTTTCGCATGCATCATCATCCCCTTCGTTTAAGGTTCTTTTTTGAATGAAACGAACTTAGTCGCGCTCTGTATCAGCGGAAAGCTGGCGTGGATTTGATATTGTAACCGCCTTGAAACGGCACTTCGCGGCCAGATTCCACCAAGGGGACATCACGCGCGTGCTTGCCGATCCCGGCTCGGCGGATCGGCAAGCGGGCAAGACGCGTGGCGCCCTTTTGCCTCGGCTTCCCTGCTGGCAGGATTTGCTTCGAAACCATGCCGGAACCAAGCTTTGAAACCCGACCTAACGCCCGGATTCTCCGGGGTTTTCGGGGCGAGCCGTCACATCGGATCGGATCGCAATCGGCACGCAAATTTTCTTTCCAAAACATGCCTGTTTGCACAAGCCATTGCATTTCAATGAAAAATATGATTATATTGAACGGATATTCAATAAAAAGAAGAGACGTTTTATGAACCCGCATCTCCGTGACGTGGCCATTCCCAACGATTGGGACCGGCGGGGACTGCCTGGCTGGAGCTACCATTCCGATGCCCTTCTCGAACTCGAGAAGGAGCACGTTTTCCGCAACCATTGGCAGATCGCCGGACATGTCAGCGACATCCCTGACGCCGGCGACTACCTGGCCATGGACGTCGTAGGCGAACGCGCTCTGATCGTGCGCGGCAAGGACGGCGTCGTGCGGGGTTTCAACAACATGTGCCGCCATCGCGGCAGCCGTGTCGTCGCCGACAGCCAGGGCAACTGCAAGAACGCGCTTGTGTGCCCGTTCCACGGCTGGGTCTATAATCTCGACGGGACGTTGCGCGGCGCTGCCCGCCCGCGTTCCTTTCCCGATCTCGACAAGACCGAGTTCGGCCTGATGCCGCTCGATCTGGAGGTCTGGATGGGCTTCATCTTCATCCGCTTCCGCGCTGGCGGCCCGCAGCCGTCCGTCGCCGAGCTGATGAAGCCGATCGAGCCCGAATTCTCGCACTACAAGGCCGCCGACATGGTGCCATCCTGGGGCATCTGGACCCAGAAAACTCCGGTCAACTGGAAGTCGGTGCGCGACGTCGACAATGAGGGCTATCACGTCGCCATGGCGCACCCGGCCCTGCAGGACCTCTATGGCGCGACCTATTTCGACGAACCCTTCGTCAACGGCGTGTCGCGCTCCTTCGCCAGCTACAACCCGCATGCCGGCCGTCGCTGGAGCGTCAGGAACTACGTCAAGATCGCGCCGGAGCCGGCGCATCTGCCGGACTATCTGAAGAAGGCCTGGGTCTATTACGGCATCTTCCCCAACGCGGTGCTCTCGGTGATGCCGGAATCGGTGCAATTCTATCAGGAGTTCCCGCTGTCGACGGGTGAGACCCTGCTGCGCGGCGCCATCTACCGCTATCGCGACGAAAGCCGCGAGCAGGCCGCGGCCCGCTACCTCTCCTTCCGCATCGACCGCGACACCATGTCGGAGGATGTCCAGCTTTCGGTGTGGTCTAACGAATCCATGCTGTCGGAAGCCTTCGAGGGTTTTTACCTCTCCGACCTCGAATACGGAGTGCGCACCCACCACGACCATCTGCGCAGGCAGATCCCCGTGCTTGGGCTCGAAACGGCGCCGGAGGAGAAGGACATGTGGAACTTGAACGACGCGCTCAGGTCGCGGGGGTAGCTGCGACCGCGAAGCTGCCGATCTCCCCCCTCGTGGGGGAGATCGGCCAATCACCCCCGCCACACCCCTTCTTTCCTGAGATCATCCATCGTGCGCGAAATGCCCTCGCGCAAAATGCTGACCATGTCGTCGATCTGCTCGCGCGTGATGACCAGTGGCGGCGACATCACGCACATGTTGATCAGCGGCCGCACCAGCAGGCCGAGCTCGTGGCAATGCGCGTCGATGCGTTTGCCGACATCTTTGTCGAGCTGCAGCGGATCCTTGCTTTCGCGGTCGGCGACGCATTCGACGCAGCCCATCAATCCCAGGCCGCGCACCTCGCCGACCAGCGGCAATTCTTCCAGCGTCTTCAGTTGCGCCTGGAAATAGGGCGCGACCGCCTGCGTGTGGGCAAGTATCCCCTGTTCCAGAAGGTCGAGATTCCTGAGCGCCACCGCGCAGCCGACCGGGTGCGAGGTATAGGTCAGGCCATGGCCGAACATCGCGTCGGGATGGTTCGACCGGCGCAGTTCCTCCAGCAGCCGTTCCGATATGATGACGCCGCCGAGCGGGAAATAGCCTGACGTCACACCCTTGGCGAAGGTGATCATGTCGGGATCGATGCCGAACACATCGCCCGAGGCAAAGACATGGCCCAGCCGTCCAAAGCCCGTCACCACCTCATCGGAGACATAGAGGATGTCGTTGTCGCGGCAGATCTCGCGGATGCGCTTGAGATAGCCGTCCGGCGGCACGACAACGCCTCCGGAAGCCTGTATGGGCTCGCCGACGAAAGCACCGATCCTGTCGGCGCCGACACGCGCGACGGTGCCGCGGAACTGGTCGACGAGGAAGTCGGTGAAATCAGCTATGCTCATGCCCTGTGGACGACGGAACGGATCGGGCGAGGACAGCTTGATCACCAGATCGTCGGCGCCGTCCATCCAGTCACGGTCGCGCGGGCGGCCATTGAGCGAGGCCGACAGATAGGTCGAGCCGTGATAGGCGCCGCCGCGCGACAGGATCAGCTTCTTCTCCGGCCGGCCCCGCACATTGTTGTAGAACTGCATGAAGCGCAGCGCCGTCTCTACCGCCGAGGAGCCGCCCGTGGTATAGAAGACGTGGCTGAGATCGCCGGGCGCGTGACCGGCTATGCGACCGGCAAGTTCCGCTGAAGGCACGTTCATCGTGTACCACGGGGTGTTGTAGGACAACGCCATCGCCTGGTCGTACATCACCCTGGCGAGTTCCTCGCGCCGATGACCGACATTGACGCACCACATGCCGGCCGGCCCGTCGATCAACCGCTTGCCGGTGCCGTCGGTGATGTAGATGCCGTCGCCTTCGCCGATCAGCGCGCGCGCTTCCGCGCCGACCGAACCGGCATACGGCCAGGGCTGGACGAGGTGGCGCCTGGCCAACTCGACGGCATCGGCGGCTCCAGCTCCGGCCATGTCGCTCGCCTTCAGGTCCCTCGCAGCCGCCATTGTCATCTCCACATCATTCGTCGATTTCAGGATTTCGAAATTTGGCCGGCAGTGCCGGAAATATCCGGCATAACCCGCGCCATTTTGAATGTCTGTTCAATCAATATCTCAGAAATAGCGCTTGATTTCAATCCGCGGATGCGGGCATGATGAAAGAAAGCCGGCAAGCTTGGAGCGCGATCAGCAAAAGTGGTCACCGGTTTTGCGTTCGATCGCGCTCCAGAACAAAATTGGGAACAAACAGCCGGCGCCAGTCCAATGGGATACCGCATGGCGGGACGCTCCAGGCCAGCAACCGAGATCACAGCCGGAGCCCTGCCCTCCGGAGTCTGGCAATGACGGCGGCGGCGGAAGGGTCGCCCCCGTTGCGCGTGACGCGGGCCAGACGAAACGCCCTTCTGCAATCCGAACCCGTGCAGGGCTTTGCCCTGATCAGCCCGACCTTTCTCTACGCGCTCATCCTCCTGGTCCTGCCGATCCTGGTGGTTATCGCCCACTCCTTCTGGACGCAGAACTATCTGACCATCGACCGCACCTTCACGCTGGAAAACTACCGCATCGCGCTGACCGAGCCGATCTATCGCGATCTGTTGTGGCGCTCGCTGTATATCTCGCTGACGGTCAGCTTCTTCACCGTCGTCCTGGCTTATCCGATCGCGTATTTCATTTCCTTCCATGGCGGCCGCCACAAGAGCCTGTGGCTGTTCCTCATCACCATCCCGTTCTGGACCAGCTACCTGCTGCGCGTGATGTCGTGGAAGGTCATCCTCGGCTATAATGGCGTCTTGAACTCCGGGCTGATCGGCCTCGGCATTATCGACGAGCCGTCGACGGCGCTGCTCTACAATTCGAGCGCCGTCATCATCACGCTGACCCACGCCTGGGCGGCCTTCGCCATCCTGCCGATCTTCGTCTCGCTGGAGAAGATCGACCGGACCCTGGTGGAGGCGGCCACGGATCTCGGCGACGGTCCCTTTCGTTCGTTCCTTCGCGTGACCTTGCCGCTTTCGGCGCCGGGCATCATCTCGGCGGCGCTGATCGTCATGATCCCGACGGTCGGCGACTACGTCACCCCCAAGCTCGTCGGCGGCAAGGACGGCGTCATGATCGCCAACGCCATCCAGGCGCAGTTCGGCAAGGCCTCGAACTGGCCACTGGGTGCCGCCCTTTCCGTCACCACGATGCTGGTCGTGACATTGATGGCCGGCGCCACGGTGCTGGTCATCCGTGCCGCCCAGAGGCTTGCGCGATGAGCGCGGCGCAACGTCTGCTGCCGGGCGGCTGGCTGTCGGTCTACGCCTTCCTCTATATCGTCTTCCTCTATCTGCCCGTGATCTTCCTGCCGATCTTTTCGATCAACACGGCGGCCACGCCGAAATTCCCGCTGACCGGCTACACCCTCAAATGGTACGAGGACCTGCCCAACACACCGGCGCTGCTCGACGCCACCTGGAACAGCCTGATCGTCGGCGTCTCGGCGTCCGTCCTTTCGACGGTCCTCGGCATCCTCGCCGCCCGCTCGATCACCCGCTACCGCTATCCCGGCCGGCGGGCCATCAACGGTCTGATCATGGCGCCGCTCGTGCTGCCGGAAGTCATCGTCGCCATCTCGATGCTGCTGGTGATGCTGCAGCTCGGCTTGAGCCTCTCCCTGTTTACCGTCGTGCTCGGCCATGTCCTGGTCTGCATCCCCTATTCGATGACGGTGCTGACCTCCGGCTTCGAGGGTTTCGATCGCAGCCTCGAGGAGGCCTCGGCCGACCTCGGCGAGAGCGCCTTCGGCACCTTCCGGCGGGTGACGCTGCCGATGGTGGCGCCGGCGATCATCTCCAGCCTGCTGGTCTGCTTCACCATTTCGCTGGACGAGTTCATCATCGCCTTCTTCCTGACCGGTACCGAGGCGACGCTGCCGATCTATATCTGGGGCCAGTTGCGCTTCGCGGCCAAACTGCCGGGCGTGCTCGCGCTCGGCACGCTGCTGCTGGTCGCCTCCTTCCTGCTGATGACCGTCGCCGAAATCCTGCGCCGCCGCGCCGCCAGACGCACCCAGAACGAGGGAGGGCTTTATGCCTGAGCAGGCCCCATCCGGACGAGCCCTGTCCGAACGGACGATGATCGAGATCAACAGCGTCACCCGCAGCTACGGCGCCTTCAAGGCGCTCGACGATGCCTCCCTGAGCATCCGCGAGGGCGAATTCTTCTCGCTGCTCGGCCCGTCCGGCTGCGGCAAGACCACGCTGTTGCGCATGATCGCCGGCTTCGACAACCCGACTAGCGGTTCGATTTCGGTCGGCGGCCAGCCGATGGAAGGCATCGCACCCAATCGCCGGCCGACCAACATGGTCTTCCAGAGCTATGCGATATTCCCGCATCTCAACGTCGAGCAGAACGTCGCCTATGGCCTGAAGCGGCTGAAGCTCCAGGGCGGCGAGGAGAAGCGCCGCGTCGAGGAAGCCCTGGCGCAGGTCTCGCTGACCGGTCTCGGCAAGCGGCTCGCCACTGAACTGTCCGGCGGCCAGCGGCAACGCGTCGCGCTTGCCCGCGCGCTGGTGATGCGGCCCAAGGTGCTGCTGCTCGACGAGCCGCTATCGGCACTCGACAAGAAGCTGCGCGAGCAGATGCAGGTCGAACTGCGCCGCCTGCAGCAGGCCGTCGGCATTACCTTCGTGCTGGTCACCCACGACCAGTATGAGGCGCTGGCCATGTCCGACCGCATCGCCGTGATGTTCGGCGGCAGGATCGCGCAGGTCGCCTCGCCCAAGGAGATCTACCAGCGGCCGGTCAACCGCCAGGTCGCCGACTTCCTCGGCGGCATGAACTTCGTCAAGGCCGAGATCGTCGAGGAGAACGGCGCCTCACTGGTCGTCGACACGCTTGGCTTCGGCCGTGTGAAGACCGACAAGCCAAAAGCCTTCGTGCGCAGTGGCGGCGGCGCCACGCTCGGCATCCGCCCGGAGCGCCTGCGCGTGTTGTGGGACAATGCGACGGCCAAGTTCGAGGTTGCCGGAAAGGTGGTCGAACGCCACTATTTCGGCGAGATCACCCATTTGATCGTCGAGATCCCCGGCCTGGAAAAGCCGCTGTCGGTAACCGAGACCAACGATTTCGGCGCCGACGATATACCGGTCGGCACTTCGATCCGCCTTGCCTACGATCCCGAAGCCTTGGTGGCGATGGCGGATTGACGGTCCGCGATGATCTTTCGCGCCGCAATGCGACCGGCAACGATCGCCCCTTCGACATAGCCGGGGAATGACGGCGACAGCTCCGACGACGCGAAATGAACAGGCGGCGCGCCGGCCAGGAGCACGGGCTCGGCATCGGTCGCCGCGACGTCGACGATGAGGTCGCTGTAGCCGCCGCCGCTCCAGCGGTCATGCGTCCAGTCGCGCTGGCTGAAACCCGCAATTTCGGCCGCGTCGGGGCCGAGGGCTTCCACCAGTTTCCCGGTCACTTCGGCGCGCAGCGCAGCCTCGCCAAGCTCACCCCAGCGCAGGGCGAGCGGGCCGGCGACGAAGACGACCAGCGCCGCGTGGCCTTCATCCGGACTGGCATCGCAGGCGAACAGCCCCGGCAGATCGCGCCACATCACCATGCCGCTCAAGCCGCGGCGGCGCCAGAAGGCAGCGGGGTAGCGCACCAACACCTTGATCACGGCGCCGCTTTCCCAGACGCCGAGCGCCTTCGCCAGGGATTCGGGCAGAGCGGGTGCGAAGTCCAGTTTCGCCGCCATGACCGGCGGCACCGCGACAAGTGCCGCCCGTGCTTCAATGATATCCGCCGCCGAGACGATGCGAACGCCTTGCGGCCCATGCTCGATGCGTGAAACGGCTGCGTTGAGCCACAGCCGGTCGCCGAGATCGTCGGCCAGGTCCTCGGCCAGCGACTGCATCGTCTCGCGCAGGGAATACTGCAGCTCCGGCACCTCATTGGTGATGCGCCGGTCATTGTCGATCAGGTGCCAGAGCGGCAGTTTCTCCAACGCCAGGCACCACAGGCCCTCGATCATCGAGCGGAAGGCTGCCTTGGCGGCATCGGCATCGTCCTGCCGGTCGAGCCAGGCGGCAACGGTCAGCCCGGCAATCGAGGGATCGTCCGGCGCGATCGCGTTCATCCGCTCGCGGATCGCCATCGAACCAGAATAGGTTCGCTTCGCCTCGGCGGCGGAGATCGGCGGCTGGAGAATGAACTCGCCATGGACATAGGTTTCGACCAGCGTCTTGCCGCGCGCGCCGACGAGCGCCATCAACTCCGGCATGTCCTCGCACAGGAACTGGCCGCCATTGTCGATGCGCTCGCCGGAGCCGATCTCAACCGACTCGACTCGCCCGCCGACACGGTCGCGCGCCTCGAGCAGCACGAAATCGACGCCGGCCCTTTTCAGCTCGAGCGCGGCCGACAGCCCGGTGAAGCCGGCGCCGATGATGACGACATCGGCTCTTGCGGATTCGCTGTTCAATAGCCGGCCTTGATCTTCTCGAACTCGGCGACCATGCGCTGCTTGAGCTCCGGCGCCACCGGCTGCTGGAACAGCGTCTTATCGAGGAATTTATCGAGATCGTCGAAGCCGCGGTCGGCCAGCACCTGGTGATCGACCGCGGCCATGCCGGCACCGTTGCCATGGCCGTAGCCGAAGGTCTTGACCATATAGTCCGACACCCCGGGCGCATTGACCGCGCTCAGGAAATCATAGGCCTGGTCGAGCTTGCCCGGCGCGTCCTTCATCAGCACATAGCCGCACACCCAGGTCGAGATGCCTTCCTTGCTGTCGCGGTTCATCGCGATCGGCAGGCCTTGCCCCTTCAGCGTCACATAGGTCTCGTTCCAGCCCCAGACGAGATCGACCTCATTGCCGATGAAGGCCTGGTTGAGATCGGTGTCGTCGGTCCAGTAGAAACGGATGTTCTTGTGCACGTCGCGCAGGAAGGCGGACGCCTCCTGGAACTGGGCATCGGTCATCCTGGTCCAGTCTTTCAGCCCGATGACCAGGCTCGCCAGCGCATAGGCGTCGTCGACATTGTCGCCGATGGTGACGCGGCCCTTGAACTTCGGGTCGGCGAAGATCCTGAGCGATTGCGCCTGCTCCGGCGTCACCTTGTCGGTGCGGTAGAGAAGCGAGGTGTTGCCCCAGTCGAACGGCATGAACCACGCTTTGCCGTCGTTGGTGGTGGCGAGATCCTTCATCGCCATGATGCCGGGATTGAGGTCTTTCCAGCCTGCTATCCTCGACGTGTCGAGCGGCTGCAGCATGCCCGCCTCGCGCCACTTGACCACGCTTTGCGAACAGGGATGCGCGATGTCGGCCCTGAAGCCGGCTCGCATCTTCTCGAAGGCCTCGTCCTCGTCGCCGAAGAAGGCGAAGGTCGGCTCGGCGCCGTATTTGGCGGCATAGGCGGGGTGCAGCAGCGGGTCCTCATAGCCGGACCAGTCGAACACGACGAGGTCGCCGCCACCTTCCGCCCAGGCACAGACGGCGCCGGCGCCGATCACGCAGGCGGCGGCAAGGGCAAGGCGGCGCAGCACTGGCTTCATGGTGCGAATTCCCCGTCGCGAAAAGGCTGCCGCGAGGTTAGGAGAATTCGCCTCTCTTGGCGAGCCCGTCCGCCCACCATCTCCGCAGGCGGACGGGCGGCCGAACCGGCTCAATAGCCGGCTTTGATCTTCTCGAACTCGGCGATCATCTTGAGCTTGAGCTGCGACGGCACCGGCGACTGGAACAGCGTCTTGTCGACGAATTTCTGCACATCGTCATAGCCTTTTTCCTTCAGCACGGCCTGATCGACGCCGGCCATGCCCCTGGCATTGGCCTGACCGTAACCCCAGTCCTTGACCAGCACCTTGGCGATGTCGGGATCGTTGACCGCGTTCAGATAATCATATGCCTTGTCGACATTGCCGGGCGCGTCCTTGAACAGCACATAGCCGCAGACCCAGGTCGAAATGCCTTCATCCGTGTCCTTCTTGGCCTTGATCGGCACGCCGGCGGCGACCGATTGCACGGTGGCGTCATTCCATGCCCAGGCAAGATCGACCTCGCCACCGCTCAAAAGCTGCACCACGTCCGTTGTGTCGGTCCAGTAGGAGCGCACGTTCTTATGCACCTGGCGCAGGAAATCCGACGCCTGTTTGAACTGGTCGTCGGTCATCTTGGTCCAGTCCTTGACGCCGATGGCGAGGCTTGCCAGCGCATAGGCATCATCGACATTGTCGCCGATCGATACCCGGCCCTTGTACTTCGGATCGGCGAACGCCTTCAGCGACTGTACGTCCTTGGCGTCGACCTTTTCGGAATTATAGGTGAGCTGCGTATTGCCCCAGTCCCAGGGCATGAACCAGGCCTTGCCGTCGGCAGTCGTGGCGAGATCCTTCATCGCCATGATGCCGGGATTGAGATCTTTCCAGCCGGTGATCTTCGACGTATCGAGCGGCTGCAGCAGGCCCGCCTCGCGCCATTTCACCACGCTCTGCGAGCAGGGATGGCCGAGATCGGCCTTGAACCCCGAGCGCACCTTTTCGAACGCCTCGTCCTCGTCGCCAAAGAAGGCGAAGGTCGGCGAATCGCCGTTCTTCTCGACATATTTCGGATGGAAGCTCGGATCCTCATAGCCGGACCAGTCGAACACGACCAGGTCCTTGTCGGCGGCAACCGCCAGGGCTGCGGCCGAGGCCGCCAGCACACCGGTCAATGCCAGGGTCAATGTCAGGCGTCGGGCCAATGTCAGTCGCTGGATTGATGTCCTCATTGCTGTTCCATCCTCTTTTATTTTATCGATTGCTTCATGCCTTGCGACGGGTGGCGGCTGCTCCCTGGTAATGTTTGGGGAATGCGGCCGACAGGAATTCATTGGCTGCCTGCAAGGCGCTCTCGCGGGTGGTGTCTTCGGTGCCCATCATCAAGCGCAGCCACAGCCCCTCCAGCATCGCGCTGAGCGCCAGCGCCATGACCTGCGGCTCATAGGCATAGCCGCCGCTTTGCTTGAGCGTCGCGCAAAGCTCGATGAAGATGTTCTGGTAGACGGCATCGCGGGCGCTGCTCAGCGCCTGGTACGTCGGTCGCGACTTGGCCTCGCCCCAGAAGGCGCACCAGGCCGCCAGCTTGCGCTTGTTGCAGATCGAACGGTCGAAATCGGCCGCGACCAGGGTCCGCAGCTGGTCGGCGGGGTCGTCCCCCGCCTTCTCCAAGGCATTGCGCCAATGCGCCGAGTACTCGTCATACATATGTTGCAAGGTCGCGATCAGCAGTTTTTCCTTGCTCTCGAAATGGAAATTGACGATGCCGCGCGACAGGCCCGCGCCATCGGCGACGTCGGCCATCGTCGTCTCCGAATAGCCGCGCTTGGCCAGCGAATCGATCGTCGCCTCGATCAGTTGAAGCTGCCTGACCTCCTTGGAGGCCTTGCGCCCGCGTTTCTCGGGTTCGCTCGATGCCTCGGCGGACTGCTCTTGGCGTACTGCAATTTTCATGGGTACGGTCATGCTCCACATCGCCGGCTAGCCGACCATCTTCGGTTTTTGCCCGCGAAGATGAGTGGGACGGTGCTCGCCACTGTCAAGCACCTTCTGCATGGCCTCCCAGGTTCGTATGTTCTTGTCGACATAGGCGGCGCCCACCGCCGCCGCGACCGTCGGATAGAGTGGCCCCTTCAGCCTTTCCAGTTCGCCCCGCGCCACTTCGCGATACCAGGGATTGCGGTCGCGAATCGCGATTTCGGCAAAGCCCGCCTGGCGCATCGCCCGTGCGTAGCGCGCCGGCGAGGCCATGGCGAAGGACAGCCCTTCGGCGGCGACATAGGCCTTCATCTCCGGTGATGGTTCGCCGTCATGCGAGATCATCCAGTTTGATGCCGCAAAGGCGCCGCCGGTCTTGAGCACGCGGAATATCTCCGCAAACAGCGCATCCTTGTCGGCGACATGCAGCAGCGCATCCTTGGAGAAGACGACGTCGAAGGACTGATCCTCGAAAGGCAACCGCCCAGGCGGCGCCTGGATGAAGCGGGCGCGGTCGGCAAGCCCGCGTGAGGCTGCCCGCCGCCTGGCCGTTTCGATCACCGGCCGCTCGACATCGAAGCCGGTGACGTGCGCAGCGCCATGCCGTTCGACCAGATGCAGCGTGATGCCTCCGGACCCGCAGCCGATGTCGAGGATGGTCTTGCCTGCGAGCGAAAGTCCCTTGAGCACGCGGTCGACTTCGTCGGGCCCGCCCGGCGACAGGTAGCCGTCGCCCCACAGCGCCTCGAGGAAGCGGATGGCGGCATCGTCATACTCCGGCTCGGCCTCGGCCGTTTCGATCATCAACCCTCGATCCCCAATCGATGAATGTCCGTCTCGAACGCCTGCAAAGCCTAGCCCATGTCTGGGAAAACGCAATATCATTTGTTGAACATTCATTCAGTATGGCTGGACAAAACGACGACTGCCATGCCAAATTTCGCGCATTGAGGGGACGGATTGCGCCAAATGAACAGCCGATCGCATGGAAAGACTGGGCCAAAATGAAAGCTTGGGATGCGATCGTCATCGGCGGCGGACACAACGGCCTGGTCAACGCCTGCTATCTCCAGCGCGCCGGGCTCGACGTGCTGGTGGTGGAGAAGAATCCCTGGGTCGGCGGCGCCGCCACCAGCCGGGAGTTGACGCCGGGCTTCCTCTATTCCAACTGTTCCTATGTCTGTTCGCTGTTTCGCCCTGAAATCATGCGCGACCTCGAACTGCCGCGCTTCGGCCTGCAGGTCATTGCCTATGAGGGCGGCGCGGTGTTCACCAGGGACGGCGATTATCTTGCCAATTACCGGGACCACGATGCACACCGGCGCGAATTTGCGCGCTTCTCCCGACGCGACGCCGAAGCCTATGACCGCTATGCGCGCGACGTGACGCGCCAGTGCCGTTTCATCCAGCCGCTGTTGATGCGCACCGCGCCCGACCCGACCAGCCTGCGGCCGAGAGATCTGGGCGAGCTGCTATATCTGGGTAAGAAATTCGCGGGCCTGTCGGCGGAAGAAATGGCGCTGACGCTGCGCTTCTGGACCATGTCGATCTCGGATTTCCTCGATGAATATTTCGAGACTGATGTCATCAAGCCAAACTTCGCTTTGTCCGGCATCATCGGCACCGCGCTCGGGCCGATGTCGCCTGGCACGGCCTACGTGCTTTTGCATCACTATATGGGCGAGGTCGACGGCTCGGTCGGCGCCTGGGGCTATGCGCGCGGAGGCATGGGTGCGGTGACCAAGGCGCTGGCGGCGTCCTTCAAGGCGTCGGGTGGAACCATTCGCACCGGCGCCGAGGTCGACCATGTTCTGGTGAGCCGCGGCAAGGCCAAGGGTGTGGTGCTGGCCGGCGGCGAGGAGATCCGTGGCAAGCTCGTCGTCTCCAATGCCGACGTGAAGCGCACCTTTCTCAAACTGGTCGAGGAAAAGGAACTGCCCGAGATTTTCCTGCGCCGGGTCAGGAACTTCAAGATCCGAGGCTCGTCCGGCAAGGTCAACATCGCGCTCGATTCGCTGCCCGAATTTCCGGCGTTGCCGAAGGATTCGCCGGTCTATCGCGGCGACATGCACTTCACCGATTCGATGGAGCGCATGGAGCGCGCCTATGACGACTGGAAGGCCGGACGCTGGTCGGCCGATCCCTTCCTCGACATGGTCATCCCGACAACGCTCGACCCGACCATGGCGCCGCCCGGCAAGCATTTCATGAGCTGCTTCGTGCAATACGCGCCGCCCAAAGTGAACGGCCATGAATGGACCGACGCCGATCGCGACGGCTTTGCCGAAAGCGTGATTGCGCAGATTGCCGGCTACTCGCCCGGCTTTCGCGACCGCATCGTCCACATGGAGGTGCGCACGCCGCGTGAGATCGAGGCCGAGGTCGGGCTGACCGAAGGCAACATCTTCCAGGGCGAACTCACCTTCGACCAGCTTCTGTTCAATCGTCCGGTGCCGGGCTACGCACAATACCGCTCGCCGGTCGGCGGGCTTTATATGTGCGGCTCCTCGACCCATCCCGGCGGCGGCGTCATGGGCGCGCCCGGCCGCAATGCAGCCGCCGAGATCCTGCGCGACCTCGCCAAATCGACCTCGCATATGAGCCCGGCCCATGACGTCATTTGATGCCATCGTCATTGGCGGCGGCCATAATGGCCTCGTCACCGCTGCCACGTTGGCGAAGGCCGGGCGCAAGGTGCTGCTGCTGGAAGCCGGGAGCGATCTCGGCGGCGCCGCGCGCACGGAGGAATTCGCGCCGGGTTTTCATGTCTCGTCGATCGCCCATCTGCTGAACCGCCTGCATCCCGAGGTGGTGAAGACGCTGGAGCTGGAGAAGCATGGCCTGCGGGTCACCCCAGCCGACTTCGTGCCGTCGATTGCGCTGTCGATGGACGGCCCCTCGCTCGTCCTGCACGGGGCCTATGGCGAAATGCTCACCGGCGCAAGTTCGTCGGAGCAATCCGCGTGGAAGCATTTGCGCGCGCAGTTGCTACGCTACGCCGGCATCCTGGAACCCTTCCTCTCGCGTCGTCCGCCCGATCTGGCCGGCATGTCGCTGCTGGAGACGGCGGCGCTCGGCAAGACCGCTCTGGCGCTGAAAAGGCTCGGCAAGGAAGACATGCGCGACTTCCTGCGCGTGCTCTTGATGAACGTCGCCGACCTGCTCGACGAGCAGCTTGCCGACATCAGGCTGAAAGGGCTGCTTGCCTTCGACGCGACGCTCGGCAGCCATCTCGGTCCGCGCTCGCCCACCTCGCTGCTCGCCCTCTACTACCGGCTGGCCGGCGAGGCCGGCGGTTCGGCCGGCGCGCAGATAATGCCGAAGGGCGGCATGGGCGCGGTGATCGCCGCCATCCGCGCCTCGGCCGAAAAGGCCGGCGTGAACGTCCGCACATCGGCGCCTGTCGCAAGGATCATTGTCGAGAAAGGCCGCGCCGTCGGTGTCGCATTGGACAATGGCGAGCTGCTGCGCGCCAGGACGATCGTCTCCGCGATCAATCCGGCGACGACTTTGCTTGACCTTGTCGGTCCACGCGAACTCGACACCGGCTTCGTGCGCAAGGTGAACAACATCCGCATGAAGGGTGATGTCGCCAAGCTTCACCTGGCGCTCGACAGGCCGCCGCAATTCACAGATGTCGATGCCGCCGGCCACAAGGGGCGGCTGGTTATCGCCCCCTCGCCCGATCACGTCGAGCGCGCCTTCAATCCATCCAAATACGGCGCGTTCTCGCCCGAACCGGTGATGGAGATCACGCTGCCCAGCCTCGCCGATCCATCGCTCGCGCCCGACGGCGCCTGTGTGTTGTCGGCGGTGGTGCAATACGCTCCCTATGCGCTCCGAGAAGGCTGGTATGCCGGCAAGCCGAAATTCCTCAAGGCGGTCATGGCGCAGCTCGAGGCCTACGCACCCGGCATCGGCAACAGCGTCGTCCATGCCGAGCTTTTGACGCCCGCCGACATCGAAACGCGCTACCGCATGCCGGGCGGCCACTGGCACCACGGCGAATTGCAGGCCGACCAGATGCTGATCTCGCGCCCGGTCTCGGGCTGGTCCGGTTACGACACGCCACTCGACGGGCTGTTCCTCGCCGGCGCCGGCTCGCATCCCGGCGGCGGCGTCTCCGGCGCGCCAGGGCTCAACGCCGCGCGACGCGTCATCGCGATGAGGGGGTGAGCATGATTTCGCAATTCGTCAAGGCTGAATTCTACGGGGGGGCGCGAAGGATCGCCGGCATGAACCATCAACCCACCATCCTTCCACCATCCGCCCGCATCGCCGCCCAATCCCATTTCCGCACGCTGCGTCTCGGCACGCCGTTCCAGCCGCGCATCGATGCTCTGGCCAGGACCCAGGATTGGTACAACTGGGCGGGCTACCGCGCCCCCCATTCGCTGTGGGACGAGGAGCTGGAATATTTCGCCATTCGCAGCCAGGCGGCACTCTTCGACATCTCGCCTATGACCAAATACCGTATCGAGGGCACGGATGCCGAAGCCCTCCTCGATCGTGTCACCTTGCGTGACGTGACCAGGCTCAGGCCGGGCCGCGTCCATTACACCGCGTGGTGCGACGACGAGGGCTTCGTCCTTGATGACGGCACGCTGTTCCGGCTCTCGCCGATGCGGTTCCGGCTGTGCTCGCAGGAGCGGCATTTGCCTTGGCTGCTCGACAGCGCCATTGGGTTCGATGTGACGGTGGAAGAAGAAACCGACGCCGTCGCGGGCCTGGCATTGCAAGGTCCGACCTCTTTCGCCGTGCTGCGTGATGCCGGTTTTGCCGGAGTCGAAAAGCTGAAGGCATTCGACCTCGCCGAATTCCCGCATGATGGCGAAACCGTCACCATCTCGCGCACCGGCTTCACCGGCGATCTCGGCTACGAACTGTTCTTACCGGTCGACAAGGCGCTGAGCCTGTGGGACCGGCTGATGGAGGCCGGCGAATTGCGCGGCATCCGCGCCATCGGCTACACCGCGCTCAACCGCGCCCGGCTCGAGGCCGGGCTGATCGTCGCCAATGCGGACTTCACGACAGCCGAACACGCCATCCGCGCCGACCGCTTGCGCATGCCCGACGAGATCGGGCTCGGATTCATGATCGATCTGGAAAAGGCCCATTTCAACGGCCGACGCGCCATCTTCGAGGCGCGCGCCAAGCGCAAGCTGCGGCATGTGCTGGTCGGGTTGGAGATCGAAGGCAACATCCCGGCCGAACACGCCATCGTCTATTACAAGAAGAGCCAGGAGGTCGGGCTGGTCAGTGCCGCCATGTGGTCGCCGATGGCCAAGCGCAACATCGCCATCGCTTCGCTGGCGCGACCATATGGTGATACTGTCGTCGACGACCTCTGGGTCGAGATCTACGCCATGCGCGAGTTGCAATACCAGAAGCTGATGAAGCGGGCCAAGGTGGTGCCGCGGCCCTTCATCAAGCTCGATCGCCGCGCCGCCAATCCGCCGGCGGATTTCTGACCATGGGCGAGGAAGCAGACAAGCAGCAAGAAGAGGCGGCCGAACAGTGGGAACTGGTCAACACGCCGCTCGGCGAAAAATGGTCCGGCCGCACACGCTATGCCGCCGCCATGTTCTTCTACAAGCGCGGCGAGATGAGCGCCGAGACGCTTGAGGTCTACCGCATCTGCGCGCGGCTCGATTCGGAAAACCCGCTGCCGATCATCCGCGACCGCGGCGTCGGCAAGGACTGGCTGAAGCGCATGGGATTCGGCTGAACTTCCTATCCTATGGTCTTCTCCAGCATGGCCAGCCAGTTTCGGTAGGCGATCTTTTCGATCAGCGCGCGGCCGAAGCCGCGTGCGGCGAGCGCATCGATGAGCTTCGGCAGGCCGGCGGCATCGCCAATGACGGCCGGGATCATGGCTCCGTCGAAATCGGAGCCGAGGCCAACCCCATCCTCACCCAGCGCCTGCAGCAGGGAATCGATGTGGCGCACCATGATGTCGAGGCCGGTATCGGCGTTCATCTTTCCGTCCTCGCGCAGGAAACCGGTGGCGAAGTTCAGCCCGACCATGCCGCCGGTTTCGCGAATCGCGCCGAGCTGCCAGTCGGTGAGGTTGCGCGAGTGGCCGCATATCGCATGCACGTTGGAATGGGTCGCGACCAGCGGCGCATCGCTGAGCGCGGCGACATCGCGAAACCCCTTCTCGTTGAGATGCGACAGGTCGATCATGATCCTGAGTTGGTTGCAGGCCTTCACCAGCGCCTTGCCGGCATCGGTCAAGCCCGGACCGGTATCGGGCGAGGACGGAAAGCGGAACGGCACGCCATGGCCGAAAGCGTTGGGGCGGCTCCAGACGATGCCGAGCGAGCGCAAGCCGGCGGCATGCAGCACGTCGAGCATGGTGAGTTCGGGATCGATCGCCTCGACCCCTTCGATATGGAATACCGCGGCGATCGAGTCGCGCGCCATGGCGCCGCGCACATCGGCGGCATTGCGGCAGACGCTCAGCGCTCCGGCGCGTTCCAGCCTGAACAGGATCGAGGCCATCGCCATCGTCGAGACCAGCGCATCGCTGTGCGGGAGTTCGGGCGGCAAAGGCTCGGTGTCGCTGGGTGTCGACGGGACAGCGCCGCGCCGACCTCTCTCGACAGGCGGCGGGAAGATCGCGAACATGCCGCCCACAAACCCGCCGGCTCGTGCGCGCGGCAGATCGATATGGCCGCCCGATTTCCCTTCCATGAACAGCTTTTCGACGTCCGGGTCTTTCGACTGATAGAGTCTGAGCAGCGTGTCGTTATGGCCGTCGAAGACGGGAACGAGATCGGTTTCGGTCATGAAGGGATCATTCGGTTCGATGTGTCGCACGCCGCCCGCGATATATCATATCTACTTAGGCAAGATGGGCCGAGCGTGCAAATGCCAAAGCCGTGCTGGCCTATCACACTGTTTTACTCCCGCGGGTCCCGACTGGTAAAGCGCCGGCTGATTCTACCCCTTCAGCACGTCAGCCCACTCCGGATGACGACGGAACTGGGCGTTGGCGAAGGGACAGAGCGGGATGATCTTCTTGCCCGCCGCGCGCGCGTCCTCGACGGCGCGGGTGACGAGCCGAAGCCCGGCACCCTGGCCGCGAAACGCGTCGGGCACTTCGGTGTGGTCGATGATGATCTGGTGCTCGCCGATCCTGGTGAAGGTCATCTCCGCCTCGGCGCCGCCCGGACCGCGCAGCACGTAGCGGCCCTTGGAACCACGATCTTCGAGTTCGATCTCCGGCAGTTGGTCAGGCATCACTTACTCCTTGGGCCACGCCGGCAAAGAGCCGCAGCGCCGCCTCGATTTCGTTTGGCCGCACTTCGTGCCCGCCTTCATGCCACTCCACTGTGACATCGGCGCCATCGGCGCGCAAATAGGCTTCGAGCCGCGAAGTCAGGTTCGGCGGACAGATCGGATCCCGCCTGCCGGCAGTCACCAGAATGCGGCGCCCGGCAAGACTGCCGTTCACCTCCGGTTCGAACGGGATCAGCGGGTGCATCAGCACCGCCGCGTCGAACAGGTCAGGAGCTTCGAACAGCAGCGATGCCAGGATGTTGGCGCCATTGGAGTAGCCGAGAGCGTATATCGCCGACGGCTTCGCCGCTGCTATCTGCGCCTTGACGAAGCCCGCCATCTTCCGCGTCGCGCGCGCCAAGTCCTGCATGTCATAGACGCCCTCGCCGGTGCGACGGAAAAAGCGCGCGGCGCCTTGTTCAGACACATCGCCGCGTGGCGAGATGATGGTTGCCTGGGGCGCGAGATCGCGCCCCAGCGGGACGAGCTGGCCCTCGTCGCCTCCGGTGCCATGGAAGACGAAGAGCAGCGGACCGCCCGGCGAACCGGGCAGCACCTTGTGGATGTAGCTGTCTGTGCTCATGACCCCGCCCCTCAGTCTTCCAACTTCTGCAGATGCTTTTCGAGATAGGGCCGCAGGTGCTGATGCTGCGCCGGCAGCTTCAAGGCTTCACCGAGATGGGCGGTGTCCTCGTCGCGGTCGAAGCCCGGCTCGTTGGTGGCGACTTCGAACAGAACGCCGCCCGGCGTGCGGAAATAGATCGCCCAGAAGTAATCGCGGTCGATCACCGGCGTCACCTGGTAGCCGGTATCCATCAGCGCCTTGCGCACTTCGAGCTGCTTGGCGCGGTCCTCGACGGCAAAGGCGACGTGATGGACCGAGCCCGCGCCGAGATCGGCAAAGGCGGCACCGGGTAGCGATTCGATGTCGACGACGTCGGCGCCATTGCCGTTCCTGACCGCCAGCCGCCTGACATTGCCGGATTTGTCGACCTCCTCATAGCCCATGAACTTCAACAACTCCTCGGTGGCGCCGCCATCCTTCAGGCGCAACGACACGGAGTGAAAGCCACGGATCGCCTCGTCGGCGGGAACACCGCCCTTCGCCCATGGCGCGCGCGTGTCGGCGCTGTCCTCGACAAGCGCGAAGCCGTCGCCGTCCGGCCCGGCGAAGGCCAGACGCTTCTCGCCAAAGGCCTCGTCGCGCGACAGCCCGGTGATGCCTTTCTCGGCGAAGCGCTGTTCCCAATAGGCGAGCGTGCCTTGCGGCACCGAATAGGCGGTGGTGCCGACCTCGCCGACGCCGTGACGACCCTTGCCGATGTTCGGAAACGGAAAATAGGTCATCACCGAACCAGGCGTACCAAGCTCGTCGGCATAGTAGAGGTGATAGACGTCGGGCGCGTCGAAATTGACCGTTTTCTTGACCCGGCGCAGGCCGAGCTTCCCAGTGAAGAACTCATTGTTCTGGCGGGCATCCCTGGCCATCGAGGTGACGTGATGCAAACCCTTGATCTGATCGAGCATGAGTGCTGCTCCCTTGTTGTGTCGCGGCCCCTGCCGCTGTCCCCGCCAATATGAGCATCGGCCTGTTCCCGTCAAAGGCGACAAAGGCGGGATGGACTGTACTCTGGAAGTGAACAATCAAAAGCAGTTTGTTCACCGATCCACCAGCAGCCCGGGCTTGCGCCGGGGGCGGATTTCGGTTCCATGAGCGACGCTCGAACATTAGCCAAGGATATCGCCCAGTGACCGGAAAAGGCAGGCGTCCGAACGTTCTCCTGATCACATGCGACCAATGGCGCGGCGATTGCCTTTCGGCGGCTGGCCATCCCCTGGTGAAGACGCCGAATGCCGACGCATTGGCAGCGGAAGGCGTATTGTTCAAGCGGCACTATGGCGGCGCGGCACCCTGCTCGCCGGCCCGTGCCTGCCTCTATACCGGCCTCTACCAGATGAATAACCGGGTTTGCCGCAACGGCACGCCGCTCGACGCCCGTCACGGCAATATAGCGCTTTCGGCGCGCGCGCTGGGCTACGATCCGACGCTGTTCGGCTACACCGACGTGTCGCTGGATCCGCGCCGGCTCGCTCCGGCTGACCCGCGGCTGCGAAGCTATGAAGGCGTACTGCCTGGTTTCACGGTGCGCCAATTGCTGCCCGAGCATCAGAAGCAGTGGCTGTCATGGCTGGGAATGCAGGGCCTCGATACCGATGCCGGCTCCCCCGAGATCCATCGACCGGCGAAAGGGGCAGGCGATGCCGGCTCGGTGACGACTGCGCCGCCCGTCTATTCGAAGGATCAGACGCCGACGGCTTTTCTTGCCGGCGAATTCATCCGATGGCTGGGCGAACAGGAGCATGCCGCGCCCTGGTTCGCGCATCTGTCCTTCATCAGCCCGCATCCGCCTTTCATCGCGCCTGCGCCATACGACAGTATGTACGACCCCGCCGACGGCCCCGGCTTTCGCCGTGCGGCGGGCTGGCGCGACGAGGCGGACAGCCATCCCTATCTCGCTTATGACTTCGGCAGGCAAAAGAAGAACAAGTTTCGCCCTGGCGCCGCGGGCAAGGTCCATGAGTGGAGCGAGGATGATTTCCGCCGCATCCGCGCGATCTATTACGGCATGATCTCGGAAGTCGATGCGCAGCTCGGCCGGATCTGGCAGGCGGTCAAGACGGCGGGCGCGTGGGACGATACCGTTGTCGTGCTTACCTCCGACCATGCCGAGATGATGGGCGACCATTTCATGCTGGGCAAAGGCGGCTTCTTCGATGCCAGCTACCATATCCCCCTGGTCATCCGCGACCCGCGTCACGACCGAACCGCAGGCGTGGCCGTCGACCGCTTTACCGAGGCGGTGGACATATTGCCGACCTTGCTCGAGCTGCTCGGAGGGGAACCCGCGCCGCATCTGGACGGACGTTCGCTGCGGCCGTTCATCGCCGGCGAGGAGCCGTCGGACTGGCGCGATGCCGCGCATTGGGAATTCGATTTCCGTTCGATCGCGGACGGGGAAGCGGAACGGCATTTCGGCCTTGCGTCGCGCCAGTGCAACCTCGCCGTGATCCGCACGGAAAAATTCAAATATGTGCATTTCGGCGGCGGCCTGCCGCCATTGCTGTTCGACCTGGAGAAGGATCCCGCCGAGCTTGCCAATCTCGCCGCCGATCCCGCCTATCTCCCGGTCAGGCTGGAGTTCGCCGAACGGCTGCTTGCCTGGCGGGCCGAACATCTCGACCAGTCGCTGGCGCTGGCGGAACTGACCAGCGATGGCGTTGCGGGCTATGTAAGTAGGGCAGTAGGGGAATAGGAATCCTACTGCCCTACTGCCCTACTGCCCTACTGCCGTTGCTATCTCACGATCATCCGCTGCTGCTCGCGGTTCTGCGCGTAGCTGCCTTTGTCATAGGCGGCCTGGGCCTCGAGCTGCTCCTTGGTGAAGGTCGTGTAGAGATATTTGTTGCCGTCCTTGTCGGTCATGAACTTCAGATTGTCCATGCCGACGGCGACTTCCTTCTCGCCCACGCCGAGGAAACCGCCGACATCGACGATGACCGCGTCGGTTTTGTTGTCGGGCGTCAGCACGACGTCGCCGATCTCACCGACCTTGGCGTCGTTGGCGCCATAAACGGTGGTGCCCTTCAGATCGTCTGCCCTGATTTCGCCGACCGGCATGGCGGTCAGCGTCGACTTGTCGATGGCGGCCGTCTGCGTCTGGTCCGGAGCCGTAGCTGCCGGAGCCGCGGCCGTCTTGTCAGCCGGAGCTGCGGCAGGTGCCGTGGTGGCGGCCGGCGTGGTTGCCGCCGGTGCATTGGAAGCGGTCGTGGCCGGAGCCGGATCGTAGGCCTTGCGGTTGAAGTCCGGCAATGCCTGGAGCTCTTCCTTGGTGGTTTGAGCAACCAGCCAGCGGTCGCCGTTTTTCTCGGCCCACTGAGCCTTGCCGAAATCATAGGTGACGTTCTTCTCGCCGATGCCCAGGAAGCCGCCGACGCCGATGACCAGCGATTGCGCCTTGCCTTCCTTGGTCAGGACGATGTCGTTGACGTTGCCGATGTTCTGCGCGTCGTCGCCGGTCCCGTTATAGACGCTTTCGCCGATGATATTGGTGGCGAGATTACCGTCGGCCCGCTTCACCGGTTCCGCCGGAGCCGCGTTCATGTCGGCGGGCGCTTGCGCAGTATCGGTCGGCGCCGATGTGGACGGCGCCTGTGCAGCCGTCGAGGCGGCAGGTGCCGGAGCATAAGGCTTGGTGTCGAACTCCGGCTGCGCCGTCAGTTCGTCCTTGGTCGTCTGGGCGACCAGCCAGCGATCGCCGTTCTTTTCGGCCCATTGGAGCTTGTCGTAATCGAAAGCGACATTCTTCGTTCCGACGCCGAGAAAACCGCCGACACCGATGATGACGGATTTCGCCTGACCGTCCTTGTCGAACACGACATCGCTGACCTTGCCGATGTTCTCGGCATTGTCGCCGGTGCCGTTGTAGACTGATTCACCAATGATGTTGGTGACGATGCTGCCCTCGGCGTGCACCACCGGGGCGGCGGGTTCTTCCGCGCCAGGCGCAGCCGGTGTCGGGGTCGTCTGCGCATTGGCGCCCGTCGCCACAAGCATGGCGAGAGCTGTGGTGGCCAAAAGATTGCGGATCATGATGATGTCTCCTCGTGCCTGATTTCATGTATGCCGCCCGTCATGCGCCGTCGCAGGCGACGAATGGCGCGGCATTCGCCTGTTCACAACGTCGTGACCACCTTGTTGTTCCGACAAAAGCGGCCGCTCATATTCACTGCCAACAGCGCCTGCGAATTGTATGCCGCAACCGGAATTCCCTCGATCGTACGGAACCTTTTTGCCACTTGCGCCGTTCAGCCGGCGGCTGGAGCTTCTCCGGGCTGGAGTTGTCTTGAGAACATGGAGCAGGCATGCGGTTTGCGGCGGTGCTGAACCGGGACGGTGGCACCTTACGCACCACTGATCTTGAGGCCTTTTGCGATCGCATGCGCGACATGCTGGAGGCGGCAGGCCATTCCATCGATATCGACGTGGTTGCCGGCAAGGATATCGTGCCCGCATTGGACAAGGCGGCTTCGCGACGCGGCGTCGACGTGGTGCTCGCCGGCGGCGGCGACGGCACGATCTCGGCGGCGGCGGCGCGGCTGATGGGCAAGAAAAAGGCGCTGGCCATATTGCCCGCGGGCACCATGAACCTCTTCGCGCGCGGACTCGGCATCCCGCAGACGCTGGACACGGCCTTGCGATCCTTCGCCGATGGCGAGGTAATGGCCGTCGATATCGCCACCGCCAATGGCCGGCCTTTCGTGCATCAATTCTCGATCGGCATGCATGCCAAGATGGTGCAGCTACGCCAGAAGATGGAGTTTGGATCCCGGCTGGGAAAGATGCGAGCATCCGTCAAGGCGGCTTGGGCGACGATCAAAAATCCGCCGGCGATGACGGTCGCCCTCACTATCGGTGAAGCCGAGATCACGGCGCGAACCACCGGCGTCGGCATAACCAACAACCTCTTTGGCGAGGGACACTTGCCCTTTGCCGACAATCCGGCGGGCGGCGTGCTCGGCATCTATGTCACGGTCGCGCAGCAACGCGCCGAACTGATCAAGTTCCTGTTCAACGTCGCGCGTGGCAAATGGCGTGACAATGAACATGTCGAGATCCATCAGACGGAGCGGGCTGTGCTGAAGATCCGGTCGGCGGCCAGAAAATTCCGCGCCGTGCTGGATGGTGAACTCATCAAGCTCGAGGACGAAATCACCATCGAGATTCATCCGGGCGCATTGAACGTGCTGGTGCCGCGGCACGGTGTGCGGGCAAAGGCGGCCTGATGCAAAGGCAGCCGACGAGAGATCGACGACTAGCCGCTCGGAGCGCTGCCTTGTTCGGTCGTCGGCGATTTCGTGTACTCGCCATAAATCTCAACGACGCCCCAGACGACGAAAGCCAGGAGAAGCCCGGCAATCAGGATTCGCAAGCCGTGCCAGCCCCAGTGCCCTTGACGCGCTTTGTTTTCAGGAATGGTCTTGGGCATGGCCGGCCTCGATGCGATTTGGACGGGTTGGACTCTGGCAAAACATCATCGGGTAACGGTTCCTTGCTACGAAGGTTCCGCGTTTGGCCAAGCCCTTCGCCGGCAAGTCGGCAGAGCGAAGACGGAAGGCTCGCGGGGAGGCGTTGGGAGCGCTGGTGAACAAAGCGGGCAAATTGGCTCCGGGCCTGCCGGCCGAAGTATCGCGCGTCGTCAACGACGCCGGCCGGCTGGCCGTGCTGCATGGCTTGCAGGCGCTGGATACGATGGCCGACGCCGACTTCGACCGCGTCAGCGGCCTTGCCGCAGCCGCCATGCGCACACCGATCGCGCTGGTCACGCTCGTCGACGTCGAGCGGCAGTGGTTCAAGTCGCGGGTCGGCCTGGACGAGACCGAAACCGCAACCGACATCTCCTTCTCCGCCCATGCGATTGCCGCGGGCGAAGAACCGATGGTGGTAACGGACGCGACGTTGGATCCGCGTTTCAAAGCCAACCCGCTGGTCACTGGCCAGCATCACATCCGCTTCTTTGCGGGCGCGCCGGTGACCGTCGCGGGCGCCAGGATCGGAACTCTGTGCGTTTTCGACCGCAAACCCCGTTCCTATCCATCGCGCGTCAGGCTCGACCAGTTGAAGGAACTGGCCGGCCTCGCCGCCAGCCTGTTCACGCTGAAGGACGCGACGCGCAGCGGCGCCATCGCCGAGGCGGCGCTGGTCCGCGAAGAAAAAAGGCGCGCCATAGCGCTCGACGCGGCATCGCTTGCCAGTTGGGCTTGGGACATCCGCACCGACATGATCGAATGCGACGTTCTGCTGCCGGAATTGTTCAATCTGCCGCGATCGAACCGGTTGCGGGCGCGCGACATCGTGATGGCGATAGATCCGCGTGACGCCTACCAGACCGAAACCCGCTTCCGCGACGCCTTGGCCGGCGGCGACGACTATTTCGGCGAGTACCGTGTGAAAGGCTTCCATCCGCCGCGCTGGCTGGCGACGCGCGGCCGCGTCATCGAGCGCCATGCCGACGGCAGGCCGACGCTGATCTTCGGGGTCAGCTACGACATATCCGAACGCAAGCTCGGCGAAGAACGACAGCGGCTGCTGCTGCGCGAACTCAATCACCGCGTCAAGAACACGCTGGCGACCGTTCAGGCGCTGGCGACGCAGACCGTGCGCCATGCCCGCCAGCCGAGCGCGTTCCTCGAGGCCTTCGGCGCCCGGCTCCAGGCCCTCGGCATCGCCCATAATCTCCTATCCGACCGGGAATGGCGCGGCATCGGCATCCGTGAACTCGTCCAGATCGAGGTGAGGCCCTTCGACACCGCCGAGCAGCTGCGCATGACGATCACCGGTCCCGATCTGTTGCTGTCGCCCGACCAGGCAGTGGGGCTGGGCCTGATCCTGCACGAACTGGCCAGCAACGCGCTGCAATATGGATCGCTGTCGGCGACATCCGGCAAGGTCGATCTGAGTTGGAAGACACGAGGCAGAAAAGCCGGCCGCCGCCTTGTCCTGACCTGGCGCGAAAGCGGCGGTCCCGCGGTTGCCCCGCCCGAGCGGCATGGTTTCGGCTCGATCCTGATCCGCCGCAGCCTGGCCAAGGTCATGTCCAGCGAAGTGGCGCATGAGTTCCGGCCGGAAGGCGTTTTCGCCGAAATATCCATGCCGCTGGAGGATCTACCCAAGTAACGGGCGCCAGCTTAATCCGGGTCGCCGCCAGCCGGCTTGTGTGGACCTGGTTTCACGTTCTCGCGATAGATGGCATAGGCGGCCAGCGCCACGGCGGGACCGAGAATGGCTCCGAGGCCGCCCTTTCCCTTGAGCAGCGCCGGCAGCGCCGCCAGTGCGGCGGTGACGCCGATCGCCGTCATGTCGGCCTTGCGCCGTTCTGCCCGGCGCCGTGCGCGTGACCCGGCCGAGAAACGATAAACCAGCAGAATCAGGCCCGCGACGATCAGAAAGCCGACGCCGAATCCCAAAGCCGCCGCGAGCGGTCCATACCGGCCCGCAGCCAATATATAGCCGGCTCCGATCAGGAAGCCGAGACCGCACAGCGCCGCGAGCGCGGCAAGCGCATAGACGATTGCAGCCGTGCGCGCGCGGCGCATGGCTGCAACGGTTTCGCCCGAAGCCAGGCCCGAGACAAGGGAAGCCAGCATTCCCATTTGCGGGTACTAGCGGCGTGCCAGGAGCGCGAATAGGAAGCCGACGCCGGCGGCGATCGCCAATGATGTCACCGGCTTCTCGCGCACGCTTGCCGCTATCTGCGCCTCGATATCCCTGGTGTTGCTGCGCAGGCTGTCAAAGGCTGCCTCGCCTTGGGCGCGCAGATGCTCGACGCCTTCGGCAGCGGCGCGGCGGGCGGTGCCATATCCATGCTCGCCCGTCTTGGCCAACTGCTTCGTAAGCTTGTCGATATCGGCCTTCAACTGCCTGATATCGGCTTCGAGGTCCGAATTCGCGCGGGCTTCGCTTGCGTTCTTTCCTGCGGCAGCTGCCATTGCTTAACTCCTTGTGATTGCTTTGGTTTCAACGCGCTGCATGTCTCAAGGTTCCGAGCGGTTCGGATAAACGGGCATGATCCCGCAAAGCGGGTATCGGTTTGCGGAAAAGATCACGCTCACTCCAATGGATAGAGGCCATCCCGGTTCCATCGATATCGAACCTTAGCTCAAAACGGGTCCTCCTGCATCCGGTCAGATCAGTGGCCGCTGTCCCTCGCCCAGCCCCTCCCAGCCGGCAAGCTCCTTCAACCCTTCATCATCGATGATCTCGCAGCCGCCGTCGCGCCAGGCGATCAGCTTGCGATCCATCAGCTTGCGAATCGTCTTGTTGGTATGGACCAACGACAGGCCGAGCGTATCGGCGATGTGCTGCTGCGTGAACGCGATCCGGGTGAGCCGCCCGCTATTGAGGCCGACGGCCTTGGCACGGCTGCCGATGAAGGCGATGAGATAGGCGGTGCGCTCGATCGCGCTGCGGCGGCCGACGCTGAGCAAGTTCTCGTCCAGCATCCGCTCCTCGCGTGACGCGATCCAGGTGATGTCATAGGCCAGCCCCGGATGGTTGCGGTAGAGCTCATGCAGGGACTCCCGCTCGAACACGCAAAGCAGCATCGGCGACAGGGCTTCGACGGAATGCTGCATCTCGCCCATCACGCTGCCTTGCAGCCCGATGAGATCTCCGGGAATGGCGTAGTTGAGGATCTGACGGCGGCCGTCCGACAACAGCTTGTAACGGAAACCCCAGCCCGACAGCACCGTGTAGAAGTGGGCGCTGCGGCGTCCTTCCACCAGCACCGTTGCGCCCTTGTCGACCGCGAGTTCGCCTTTCTTCAATTTATCGATAAAGGCCAGTTCCGATCTCTCGAATTTGCGGAAACCCGCCAGCGGCCACAATGGGCAATTCTCGCAATCAAACCGACGGCTGGAGCTAGCAAGACCGTTCTGGATTGACATTTCGAGCGCTCCTCGAGAACCGCGGGCTCAGCCGCTACGATGGCACGTCTTTTTTAAATGACAGCGCGCCAAATAGCGATCATGACTCGCTGTGTTTCAAGGAGCCATTGCCTGTGCCCCCTTTGCTTGATGGATTGCGCATACTTGTCCTGGAAGATGAATTTCTTATCGCCATGGATGTCGAGCAGCTTTGCCGCGACCATGGCGCCCGCGAAGTGGTGATCGTCCGCGACCTGGCCGAGATCGATGGTCGACAGGTTGCCACCCAATTCGATGCGGCGATCATCGATCTCATGCTGGGCGGCACCCCGACCTTCGACTTTGCATCAGGCCTGCGCGAAATGGGAGTCCCCTTCGTCTTTGCCTCCGGTTATTCGGATGCAGACGAGATCAAAGCTGCCTTTCCAGGGATAAGGCTGGTCAGCAAACCTTATTCGGGCGAAGATCTTGTGGAAGCGTTGGCCCTGGCCTGCGGGCGAGTTCCACCCGCCTGACAGCGCCAAATTGCGTAGTGGTCAGAGAGGCGATGGCGATTCTCCCTGCCGTTTCGAGGCGACGCGCTTCAGTGCGCCGCCGTTCCCGTGACCTGTGCTGAGATCGCGTCGGGACCGTACTCGTCCTCACCGGAGATTTTCAGTATCTCCTGCAGGCGCGTGCGGGCTCGGCTGACGCGGCTCTTGATCGTTCCGACCGCGCAGCCGCAGATCTCCGCCGCCTCCTCGTAGGAGAAGCCCGAGGCACCGATCAGGATGATGGCCTCGCGCTGATCTTCCGGCAGTTGCTCGAGTGCACCGCGGAAATCCTTGAGGTCGAGCTGGCCGTGCTGGGCGGGATGCACCGCAAGCCTGGCCGTCATGATGCCGTCGCTATCCTGCACCTCGCGGCCGCGTTTGCGCATCTGCGAATAGAACTCGTTGCGCAGGATGGTGAAGAGCCATGCCTTGAGGTTGGTGCCGGGCTGAAAGCTCTCATGCTTGTCCCATGCCTTGACCAGCGTTTCCTGTACGAGATCATCGGCTTTATCGGCATTCTGCGTCAGGGACACTGCGAAGGCGCGCAAGCTCGGTATTGCCCCAAGCAGATCGGTCTTGAAGCCTTGTGAGACCGTTGCCATGCCTCAGTCCTTCTTCTGTGCGGGCTCGGTCCGCTCCAGTTGCCTGAGCAACTGCGCGAAGCGATCCGGCACATCGTCGGAGACCAGCTCGTCATAATATTGTTTGAGTTTGCGTCCGATTTCGGAATTCGGCCCGAGCGGGTCGCCCGCGCCGTTCCGGCGCCTGCTTGCGGCGCCAGTCAAGACATCTTTCGTCATTTCCTTCATTTCGCCCTTTAATCCAGCCCCAAAGCCGCTCAACATACACTCAACACAAGGCAAGCGGCATCCTCATCTGGTTGCCCATCCCCAACTCAAACGCCGTTCAAGCGCATTGGTTCCCAGGCCGGAACTTTTTACGAAGGCGCGCGTTTATGTCGTTGGGGCTTGCAATGGGGCTTGACCTGCATTTTTAGTCAATCACGTCATCTGAGGGAGACGTCCGTCATGAGTTTATCCGCCACCATCGCTCCGCACCTGCCGTTCCTGCGCCGCTTCTCGCGTGCCGTCTCGGGATCGCAGGAGAGCGGCGACGCGCTGGTTGCCGCGATGCTCGAGGCCATCATCGCCGATGTGGACATTTTTCCCGAGGCATCCAGCGACCGCATCGCGCTGTACAAGGTCTTCGCCAAACTGTTCACGTCCGTCGCCATCCGCGTTCCACAGGAGCAGGCGCAGTCGGCATGGGAACAGCGCGCCGCGGCCAATCTCAATGCGATCGCGCCGCTTCCCCGCCAAGCCTTCCTTCTGGTTGCCGTCGAGGGTTTCAGCGAGGATGAGGCGGCCGAAATCCTCGGCGTCGGCGAACAGGAATTCTCAGAGCTGCTTGCTCAGGCGAGCAATGAGATTTCCCGTCAGGTGGCGACCGACGTTCTGATCATCGAGGACGAACCGCTCATCGCCATGGACATAGAGGAGATGGTCGAGAGCCTGGGCCATCGCGTCGTCGGCACGGCCCGCACCCATGCCGAAGCGGTGACGATGTTCGGCAAGACCCGGCCTAAGATGGTGCTGGCCGACATCCAGCTCGCCGACGGCAGCTCGGGCATCGAGGCGGTAAACGAGATCCTGTCGTCGACTTCCGTGCCGGTGATCTTCATTACCGCCTTTCCCGAGCGGCTCCTGACCGGCGAGCGTCCCGAACCGGCCTTCCTGGTGACGAAGCCGTTCAACCCCGACATGGTCAAGGCGCTGATCAGCCAGGCTCTGTTCTTCGACCGGCAGGCGAAGGCAGCCGCATAGCATGCGCATCTGAAGTCGCCGCACACGCGCGAAAAAGCAGGGCACGGCCAGCTGGAGGTTCCGCTGGCCGTGCCCTGTTTTTTCGCGCCACAATGGTGCCCCGGGGGATCGTCTTTTTCGGCAAATAGTGGAACAAACCGCATCCACCCACGTTTTTCTTGCACAGTTGGAAGGAGATGGAACCATGCTTTACTGGGCGCTCGTATTTCTCGTCGTGGCAATCATCGCCGGCGCGCTTGGTTTCGGCGGCATTGCCGGCACGTCTGCCGGGATAGCACAGATATTGTTCTTCATCTTTCTGGCTTTCCTCATCATTTCGCTTCTCGCCGGCCTGTTCAAACGGGCGTGAGCGATATTGGGCGAACACTGGAAGCCGCACCCCTCAAACGGTTTCCAGCCACCGCCGGGTAGTGTCCCACAAGGACGCCGCCCGGCGGACCGTTTTTAGGCCTCTGCTTCCCGTAAACCTGCTTGGAACCCATTGGACGGTGAGCCGTTCAGCCTGAGTTGGGGTGGACAGGTCAGATGCGTTCCAGGGGTCGAGATACCAAGAAAAACGAGCGGGGCGAAGAGGTTATCGCCCTGCATCCTGCCGAAAGCGGCATGCAACTCGGCCGGGCGCTTCTCCACGCACTGCACAATGCCGGCATTTCCGTCCTCTATCAGGACCGCGACATGAAAACGGTCTGGGCACGCAACATGCGTGCGCCCTGGGCCGCCGACAGCAGCGAGGGCGAGGGCGTCTTGCCGCCGGCACAGGCCGACCGCATCGGCGCTGCCAAGCGCGATGTCGTCGCAAGCGGCAATCCGCAGCGCCTTGAGATCGGCGTTCCGATGGAGGACGGCGTCCGCTGGTTTCAGGTCTGGATCGACGCCGACCACGGCGAGGCTGGCGACGTGCAAGGCGTTGTCACCACCATGGTCGAGACGACGGAGCAGCGACGCCGCGAACAGACGCTGACGACGCTGTTGCGCGAAGTCACGCACCGCTCGAAGAATTTGCTGGCGATCATCCAGAGCATCGCCACCCAGACGGGGCGCTATTCCGATGGCATCGGTGATTTCCTGACGCGCTTTCGCGGTCGGCTTCAGTCGCTGGCCTCCTCCCAGGATCTGGTGACCTCCTCCAACTGGCGCGGTGCTGCCCTTCGCGAACTCGTGGCGGGTCAGGTTGGCCGCTACGGAACCGGCGCGTCGCACAGCCTTCGCTTCCGCGGCGCAAATCCTTACCTCAATCCCAATGCCGCGCTGCACATCGGCCTTGCGATGCATGAGCTTGCCGTCAACTCGGTCAGCTACGGCGCCCTGTCGCGGCCGGAGGGCTTCGTCGAAGTGACCGCCGTCCTCGACGCCGCCACCGATGGCGACATTGCCCTGTCGCTGACCTGGGCCGAAACCGTAGGAACCGACAGCAACCAAGAGGGCAAGAAGCGCTTCGGCAGCGTCGCACTGGAACGCGTGGTGCCCTCTTCCCTGAACGGAACGGCGCGACTCGAGATCGCGGATGGTCGCCTCGAATACCGCCTCGTCGTTCCGCACGGCAATTTCGAGACGGACTAGGCGATCCGGCCATGCTTTTAACCGGCTGTTCACCATAAAGGCAGATGCTGTGTTTCCCAGATACCGACGGAACTGCCGAGTCGAGGAGCATGCTTTCGACGGCTTTGCAGCAGCGGAGGAGCATCCTGACGATCGCCGACATGAACAGACTGGAGCAGGCCGCCCGCATTTCGATGGGCGAATTCCAGGATCCCGGGCTATCCGCGGCATCGCCGGCTGCTCATGGCATTCTGCGCATCGTTGCCCCGCTGGTAGCGATAATTGTCCTGATCGCCCTATCCCAGCTGCCCTGATCGAAATTCCCGCTCCTGTCTTGGCTCACGTGTCGCCCGCAATTTCCGGGTCCGCGCCATCAGAAATCCATGTGCCCGGAAAAGACTCTCTTCACCAACAATAAATTGGAGCAGCAAAAGCCGATTTTTCATGCTAAGTGACGGCTGGAGCTTATTAAAGTGAGGAGTGACCCTATGCGGAAAATTCTTATTGCCATGGCTGCCGTGGTCGCCGTCAGCGGCTGCACCTCGACCGAGCAGGATGTCGTCGGGGGCGGCTTGATCGGCGCCGGCGTAGGCGGCTTGGTCGGCGGCGGCAAGGGCGCGCTGATCGGCGCGGCCGTCGGTGCCGGCTCAGGCCTGCTGGTCCGCAACCTGCGCAATGGCTACTGCCAGTATCGCGATCATCGGGGTCGCATCTACACGGCGCGCTGCAACTAAGGCAATTCCAGGAAAAGCGTGGAGCGTTTCCGGGGAAAGCGCGTAGCGCTTCCCCAGGGAATTGCGAAACAAAGAGCTTGAGCGGGTCGGCGATTCTATCGGACGCTGGACCGCTCGGGCATAGTGAACCGCACCGCTGTCGCGAACCCGACAGCGGTGCGGCAATTATCGGCGGGCCTGGAGCGATTCCGGCAAGGGCCGATGGCATTCACCCCGGCAGCGGAATCCTGATTTCCACATTCAATCCGTCATCGCGATAGTCGCGGTGGATCGTGCCACGCAGTTCACGCGTGACATTGAGGTCGATCAGTTTGGTGCCGAAGCCGGTCGTGGCCGGCGCGTCGACCTTCTTCTGCCCGGTTTCCTGCCAGCTCAGAGCCAGGACCCGGTCACGCCCGCGCCCCTCGACCGACCATTCGATCCTGAGGGCGCCGACCGTATTGCCGGCCTCGCCATATTTCAGCGCATTCGTCGCCAGTTCGTGGAAGGTAAGGCCCAGGGCCTGCGTCGTGGTTTCGTCAAGCAGCACCTCCGGCCCGGACAACAGCTCTTCCGGCAGCTCTTTTCCGAACACCTGGCCAAGCTCGATGCGCAGCAGGTCGCCCAGATCCGCCTTCTGCCAGCGCGAGCGCGTCAGCATGTCCTGGGACGCGGCCATTGCCTGCAGCCGGGCCGAGAACGACGCCGAGAACTCATTGACGTCGCTGGCGCGCGATGCGGTCTGGCGCGCGATCGCCAGCACCCGCGTGATCGAATTCTTGATGCGATGCTTCATCTCTTGCAGCATCAAATCCTTTTCGAGCAGGCTCTTTTCCGTCGTCTCGTGCAGCAGCGATGCCGCCTCGTAGGCCCGCTCCTGGTAGCGCGCGACGAGCGCGATGGCGCCGGCCAGCAGCAGCCCGAACAGGCCGAGCATGACCGGGATGGCCCGCGACGATGGCTGCGAGAAGGCGCTTGTCGGCCTGAACTGCACGGTCCACGGTCGGCCCGCGACGCTGATCTTGCGGGTGACCAGCAGCCTGTCGCCAAAGCCCGAGACCGGCGGCGTCTCCGACCGGAACAGCAGATGATCCGGATCGACGGCGCCATCGTAGATTTCGGTGTTGACCGGCAGCAGCGGCGCGCGGCTGAGCGCGATCTGGAACAGATCCCGGGCCCGGAAGGCCGCATAGAGAAAGCCTACAGTCGAGGATCGCGATGCGTTTATGGCGTAGGGTGCGGTTTCGACGTTGAGCCGCACGAAGACGTAGAAGCCGGTGAAGGTCTGCGCCGCGCCCGTGCCCTGGCCGAGTTGCACCAGCCCGCTCGCGTGCTGCTGGTCATCGCCCATTGCCTTTTCGATTGCCGCGCGCCGCACCGGCTCGGTGAACATGTCGTAGCCGATGATGGCCTTGTTGGACGGGCCGAGCGGCTCGAACAGCACAATGGGTGTGCGCCATGGCTGCGTCGTATCCGGATAGATCGGACGCCTGATGCCCTGGTCATGCATCATATCGCGTTCGACCGTCGTCTCGTCGCCTGCTTTCACCAGCCGGAGAACGCCGATGCCGCCCAGGCCTGCGAAATTGGTATCGACATCGAGCGCGTCGAAGAACGCTTTGAACTCATTCTGCGAGATGTCGCCATTACGGGCGTCGAACAATGCTTGCGACGAGCGCAGCAGCGACAGCTGCAGGTCGATCCGGCTCTCGATTCGGTTGAGCGCGTCGTCCGCGGTCGCGTCGAACTTGATGCGAGCCGCCTCCTGCGTCGCGAAATAGGCGAACCCCGCCATCGTCATGCTGATCAGCGCAACGGCAACGAAAGCGACGATTGGAAAAAGCTTCTTCAACGGATGATGCGGCCCATCAGCATGTGCGCCCTTTATGGGCAAGTCGCCTTGCCAATACAATGGCAAGGCCAAGCCATCCCGGCGGCTGGCATATCACATGACCGGCAGATCGGGATCTTGCGACTAGGCGGCAACCGGACAGGCTTCAGGCAGCGATCTTCAGCGCGCCTGGTCCGGGAATGGCGCCGGGCGGACATTTGCCCAGGATGATCATGCCGAGCACCTCGTCCTGGGTCACATCGCTGGTGCGGGCAGTGCCGACGACCTGGCCGTTTTTCATGACGCACACCCGGTCGGCCAGTTCGAACACGTCGTGGATGTCATGGCTGATCAGGAAGATGCCGATGCCGTCGGATTTGAGCTGCCTGACCAGTTCCCCGACCTGGGCGGTTTCCTGCGGTCCAAGTGCTGCCGTCGGCTCGTCCATGATCAGGATGCGGGCGTTGAACAGGATCGCGCGTGCGATCGCCACCGACTGCCGCTGTCCGCCCGACAGCTTGATCACCGGCTCCTTGAAGCGCTGGAAGCGGGGATTGAGCCTGCCCATCACCTTGCGCGCCTCGGCCTCCATGGCGACGTCGTCGAGCGTGCCCCAGGCGGTTCTCAGCTCGCGGCCGAGGAACAGGTTGGCGGCGGCGTCGACATTGTCGGCGAGCGCCAGGGTCTGGTAGATCGTCTCGATGCCGTATTTCTTGGCATCGCGCGGATTGGAGATCGAGGCCTCCTCGCCGTTGACGAAGATTTGGCCCGCATCGCGCTTGTAGGCGCCCGACAGGATCTTGATCAGCGTCGATTTGCCGGCGCCATTGTGGCCGAGCAGGGCCACGACCTCGCCGGGGAAAAGATCGATCGAGGCATCGTCGACGGCGCGAATGCCGCCGAACGCGATTGAGATGTTGCGCATGTCGACCAGCGGGTTGCCGGCGGGAGCGATCCTGTCAGCCATGATTGTCCTCCTCCCTCAAACGCGTTTGCGATAGACGGTGTCGAGCCACACCGCGATCACCAGCACGGCGCCGACGACAATGCTCTGCAGCGGCGAGTCGACGCCGAGCAGCACCATGCCGGATTGGAGCGACTGCATCAAAAGCGCGCCCAGCATGGCGCCGATGATGGTTCCCGAACCGCCGGCGAGCGACGTGCCGCCGATGACGGCCGCCGCGATCACCAGCAATTCATCCAGCGTTCCAAGCACGTTGGTGGCCGAGTTCTGCCGGGCAGACGAGATCGCGGCGGCGATCGTGGCCAGCACCCCCATGATCATGAACACTTTCATCGTGATCCAGCGCGTATTAATGCCGGCGAGGTTGGCTGCTTCCGGATTGCCGCCGATGGCAAAGACATAGCGGCCGAAACGGGTGCGTTTGGTGATGAAGGTCATGACCAGCCCGACGGCGATGGCCATCAGCACCGGTATGGCGATGCCGTGGGCGATGAACAGGCCGCCCTCGGGCACGGTGATGTTGTTGGCGGCTGCATATCTGTTCACGATGCCGACCGGCCACGGATAGGAATTGGCCAGCCAAACCGCGCCCATGATGACGGCGCAGGTCACCACGCCAATCAGCGTCTCGGCCCAGATCGGACGCAGCGGGAAACGGAAGCGCTTGCGCTGCACCCGCCCGTTGAACAGCGCAAGCACCACCGCAAGGCAGGCGGCGATACCGACCACCCAGCTCCAGGTGGCGCCGATCGATCCGGCCGGGCCGCCGCCCATCAGCTGGAACGTCGTGTTGAGCGGCGCCACCGTCTGGCCGCTGGTGACCCACCAGGCGGCACCGCGCCAGACCAGCAATCCGCCCAGCGTGACGATGAAGGCCGGCACTTCGAGATAGGCGATGACGAAGCCCTGGAAGGCGCCGATCAAAAGGCCGAGCACCAGGCCGATGATCAGCGCCAGGATCCAGATCCATGGGTTGCCGAGCTCGAGTCCGACCATCCGCACCAGGAAATGCACCTGGGCGAAGCCCATGACCATGCCGATCAACCCTTCGGCGGAACCGACGGACAGATCGATGTTGCGCATGACGATAACCAGCACCATGCCTGAGGCCATGATGGCGACGGCCGAGGTCTGCACCGACAGGTTCCACAGATTGCGCGGCGTGAGGAAGGTACGGCTGTCGAAATCGAGCGGATTGACGCCGAGACGCAGGCTGGACAGGACATGCAACCCGATCCAGATCAGCAGCAGCGCGCCGATCATGCCAAGCATGCGCGTGTCGATCTCGGTCGCCTTCAGGAACCGGGCGACGGCGCCGAGCTCCGACGCACGCGCGGTGTCGGCCTGCGGGTTGGACGTCGTGTCGGTCATGATTTTCTCCCACCGGCCTGCCCGTCTGACGCGGATGCCGGAACCCAGCCTAGAAGTTACCCGCCCGGGGCGGAAAAACAAATCTTCTTGAAAAAACGCCGCGGCTTGGCAGCCGCGGCGTTCATCGCTTGAAATGGAAGATCAGTTGCAGGCCGCGACGCTGCCCGCCGCGACGCCGGCACAGACCTCGTCCTTCTTGATCCAGCCAGCGTCGATCACGACGTTGAGATTGTCCTTGGTGATCGCAACCGGGGTCAGGAACAACGATTTGACGGTGTTCCCGCCGGGCGTGGTGAAGTCCTTGACGCCGGCAATATCGGTCATCTTCTTGCCGTCGGCCAGTTGCGAGGCGATCTCCGCGGCGTTCTTGCCGAGTTCCCGCGCGTCCTTCCACACCGACACGGTCTGCGTGCCGAGCGCGATCCGGTTCAGCGCGGCATGATCACCGTCCTGGCCCGACACCGGCACGGTGCCGGCCAAACCTTGAGCCGTCAGCGCCGCGACGACGCCGCCGGCAGTGCCGTCATTGGCCGCGACCACCGCGTCGACCTTGTTGTCGTTGGCGGTCAGGAACTGCTCCATGTTCTTCTGGGCGTTGGCCGGCAGCCAGCCATCGGTATAGGCCTCGCCGACATTCTTGATCTTGCCGCTGTCGATGGCGTCCTTGAGCACTTCCATCGAGCCCGAGAACAGGAAATCGGCATTCGGATCCGCACCCGAGCCCTTGATGAAGACGTAGTTGCCTTCCGGCTTCACCTTGAACACTTCGCGGGCCTGCATGCGGCCCACTTCCTTGTTGTCGAAGGTCAGATAGAAAACGTCCTTATTCTCGATCAGGCGGTCATAGCCGACGACCGGAATGCCTTCGTCGAGCGCTTTCTGCACCGCCGGGCCGATGGCGGAGGCGTCCTGCGCCAGGATGATCAGCGAATTGGCGCCCTGCGAGATCAGGCTCTCGACGTCGGTGAGCTGCTTGCCGGGGTTGGACTGGGCGTCGGCGGAAATATACTTGTCGCCGGCGGCTTCGATCGCCTTCTTCATGGCGGCCTCGTCGGTCTTCCAACGCTCTTCCTGGAAGTTCGACCAGGAAACGCCGATGACCTTGTCCTTCGCCTGCGCGACCGACGCGAGCGTCAGCGACATGGCGACACCCGCCAGGATAGCGGCTGTGAATCTCTTCATCTTATCCTCCCTGCGCCGCGTATGGCGCGACCAAACAGGCCCGAAGGCCGGCACAAAGGCTCTATTTTTTCGAGCCTCGAAAAAACACTGGTCCATCGTCGGAACGCTGTCAACGTCGATTCTGATGTATTTTGATGTCCTCGTGAATTTTTTTCGAGCTCCGGAATAAATAATGACAGCCAAGGCCGGTTCTGCCAGTATTTGGCGGTCGCTGGGCCTGGGGAGAGAAGACGGCGACCGGGAGGATGCGAGAAACATGTCGGTCGGAATTCGCCACGACGATCTGCGCCGACGCAATCGGGCGATGGTGATCGCGGCCGTGCGCCGTGCCGGGCAGCCGTCGCGCACCGAGATTGCCGCGACCACCGGGCTCAGCCACTCCACCATATCGGCGATCTCCTCCGACCTGATCGGCGAAGGCATCCTGGCGCAGAGCAAGCCGAGCGAGGCCGGTGCGATGAAACGCGGCCGGCCGCAGATCGGCCTCAGCCTCAACCCTGAAGCCGCGGCGGTGATGACCGTGGTGCTGTCGCTGAATTTCCTCTCCGTCGCCGTCATCGACTATGCCGGCCAGGTGATATCGGAGGAGCAACGCCGGCTGGACACGCTGACCATGTCGCGCGAGGCGCTGATCGGCGAATGCGTGGCCATCGTCAGGCGACGGTTCGAGGATCCCGACCTCGACGTCGCCAGCATCGCTCGTATCGCGCTGGCGATCCAGGGCATCACCGATACGGATGCGCGCGCCATGCTGTGGTCGCCGATCACGCCGCAGACCGACATCGCCTTCGCCGACATACTGGAGGCCGAGTTCGGCATTCCCGCCACCATGGAGAACGATTGCAACATGATGGCGGTGGCGCTGCGCTGGCGCGATCCCCGGCGTTACCGCGACGACTTCATCGCCATCCTGTTGTCGCACGGCATCGGCATGGGCCTGGTGCTGAAGGGCGAACTGTTCACCGGCACCCATTCATCCGGAGGCGAGTTCGGCCACATGATCCATCGCCCGGGCGGGGCGCTCTGCCGCTGCGGCCGGCGCGGCTGCGTCGAGGCCTATGCCGGCAACTATGCCATCTGGCGCAACGCGAGGCAGCTTGGCGAGGACACCGAGCCCGTCGACGTCAGCGACGCCGACATGCGTGCGCTGGCGGCCTCGGCGCGCGAAAAGGACGGGCCGGAGCGCGAAGCCTACCGCAAGGCCGGCGAGGCGCTGGGCTATGGCCTTGGCAGCCTGTTCGCCCTGATCGATCCGGCGCCGGTCGCCATGGTCGGCGTCAGCGCCGCCGCCTTCGACCTGATCGAGCCGGCTCTGCGCGAAGCCATTGCCCAGACCGCCGGCGGCCAGCACTCGAAATCGATTTCCTTCGACACCGAGCCGAACGAACTGCCGCTGATCCGCGAGGGCTGCGCCATGCGCGCGCTGACCTACGTCGACCAGGAAATTTTCGCACCGGGGGCACAGGCGAAATCAGGCGTGGGCGAGAATGTTGCGTGACATATCCCTAGTCTTCGCGGATCGCATACCCCGCGCCACGGATAGTACGGATCACGTCAGGCATGCGGCCGTTGTTGACCGCCTTGCGCAGCCGGCCGACATGGACGTCCACGGTGCGCTCGTCGATGTAGATCGTTTCGCCCCAGACATTGTCGAGCAGCTGGCTGCGCGAGAACACCCGGCCCGGATGGCGCATCATGAATTCGAGCAGGCGGAACTCGGTCGGCCCGAGCCGGATCTCGCTCTTCTTGCGGTAGACCCGGTGCGATTCACGGTCGAGCACGATGTCGCCGACCTTGAGCACGCTGGACAGCACTTCCGGCTTGGCGCGGCGCAGCAGCGCCTTGACGCGTGCCATGAATTCCGGGGTTGAGAACGGCTTGACCAGATAGTCGTCGGCGCCGGTGGAGAGACCGCGCACCCGGTCGCTTTCCTCGCCGCGCGCCGTCAGCATGATGATCGGCAGCCGCTCGGTCTCGGGGCGCATCCGGAGACGGCGGCAGAGTTCGATGCCGGAAACCGCCGGCACCATCCAGTCGAGCACAAGAAGGTCGGGGACATTCTCCTGCAAGCGGATCTCGGCTTCGTCGCCGCGCGTCACCACCTCGACCTGGTAACCCTCCGATTCCAGATTGTAACGGAGCAGCACACCCAGCGGCTCCTCGTCCTCCACCACCATGATGCGTGGCGCGATCATCGACTGGTCACCCCTGCCGTCACGCCGCTGGCGCCGACATCGCCGTCTCGTCCTGCTTCGGGCGATTGGCGGGCAATTGCGTGCCGGTCAGCACATAATAGGCATTTTCGGCAATGTTGGTCACATGATCACCGATGCGCTCGAGGTTCTTGGCGCAGAACAAAAGATGCGTGCAGGCGGTGATGTTGCGCGGATCCTCCATCATGTAGGTCAGCAGCTCGCGGAACACCGATGTGTATTTGACGTCGATGCGTTCATCGTCGGCGCGCAGCTTGGCAAGCGCCGAGGCATCACGGGCGCCATACTCCTCGATCACGCCCTGCACCTGGATCAGTACCAGCTGCGCCATGGCATCGATGGAGTGCGACAGGTCGCGCGGCGTGGCGGCCAGGCCGACGGTGCCGACGCGCTTGGCGATGTTCTTGGCCAGATCGCCGATGCGTTCGAGATCGCCAGCCATGCGGATCGAGCCGACGACATGGCGCAAATCATCCGCCATGGGCTGCCGCTTGGCGATCAGGGTGATGGCGCGGTCGTCGAGTTCGCGCTGGCGCGCATCCATGATCGCGTCGTCGGAGACGATGCGCTGGGCGAGCGCGTTGTCGGAATTCAGGAGCGCCTTGGTGGCGCCGCCGACCATCGATGAGGCGAGATCGCCCATGTCGCGGATCAGCCTGCTGATCTGTCCGAGATCTTCGTCAAAGGCTGCGACTGTATGTTCGGCCATGATCTTGGTCCTCGTATGCCTGGGATCAGCCGAAGCGGCCGGTGATATAGTCCTGCGTGCGCTTCTCGCGGGGCGACGTGAAGATCTTCTCGGTGCGGTCGAACTCGACCAGCTCGCCCAGATACATGAAGGCGGTCTGCTTCGACACGCGCGCCGCCTGCTGCATGTTATGGGTGACAATGACGATCGTGTAATCGGCCTGCAGCTCGTCGATCAGTTCCTCGATCTTGGCGGTCGACAGCGGATCGAGCGCCGAGGCAGGCTCGTCGAGCAGGATGACCTCTGGCTTCACCGCCACCGTGCGGGCGATGCAGAGGCGCTGCTGCTGGCCGCCCGAAAGGCTGAGGCCACTGGCGTTGAGCTTGTCCTTGACCTCGCTCCACAGTGCCGCGCGCTTCAGCGCCTGCTCGACACGGCCGTCCATCTCGGCCTTGCTGAGCTTCTCATAGAGCCTGACGCCGAACGCGATGTTCTCGTAAATCGACATCGGGAACGGCGTCGGCTTCTGGAACACCATGCCGATCTTGGTTCTGAGCAGGTTGAGGTCCTGCGAACGGTCGAGGATGTTCTGGCCGTCGAGCAGCACCTGGCCCTCGGCGCTCTGCTTCGGGTAAAGCTCGTAGATGCGGTTGAAGACGCGCAGCAGCGTCGACTTCCCGCAGCCCGAAGGCCCTATGAAGGCGGTGACGCTGCGCTCGGGCAGCGACAGGCTGATATCCTTCAGCGCCTTCGACTGGCCGTAGTAGAAATTGAGGTTCTTGACCTCGATCTTGGCTTTCTCGACCGCGACTTCGGGCGTGTTCAACTCGGTGGACAACATCGGTTTCATCTGTCCTCTCTGCGTCCGGTAAGGCTGCGGGCCAAGATGCTCAGCCCGAGAACCGTAAGGGTGATTATGAGTGCGCCGGTCCACGCCAGCTGCTGCCATTCCTCGTAGGGGCTGAGAGCGAACTGGAAGATGGTGACGGGCAGGCTGGCCATCGGCGCGTTGAGATTGCTCGACCAGAACTGGTTGTTGAGCGCTGTGAAGAGCAGCGGCGCCGTCTCGCCGGAAATGCGGGCGATGGCCAGCAATATGCCGGTGACGATGCCCGACAGCGCCGCACGGTAGGCGACCGAGCGGATGACCACCCAACGCGGCGCGCCGATCGCGGCGCCGGCCTCGCGCAAGGCGTTAGGCACCAGGTTGAGCATGTCCTCGGTGGTGCGCACGACGACCGGGATGACCAGGATGGCCAGCGCGACGGCACCGGCGATCGCCGAGAAATGTCCCATCGGCCGCACCAGCAGCTCGTAGACGAACAGGCCGACGATGATCGAGGGTGCCGACAGCAGGATGTCGTTGATGAAGCGCACGATCGTGGTGAGGCGCGAGAAGCGGCCATATTCGGCCATGTAGGTCCCAGCGAGGACACCGATCGGCGTGCCGACGATGACGGCGATGACTGTCATCATGATACTGCCGTAGATGGCATTGAGCAGGCCGCCGGCATCGCCGGGCGGCGGTGTCATTTCGGTGAACACAGACAGCGAAACACCCGACAGGCCCTTATAGAGCAGTGCGCCGAGGATCAGCGCCAGCCAGGCCAGACCGACGCCCGCCGCCGTGACGCATAGCGTCATCATCACGGCATTCCTGCGCTTGCGTCGATTGTGAAGCGATGTGGCCGTCGACATCGGTCAGGCTCCCGTGCGGCTGTCCATGCGCAGCAGCATGTAGCGCGCAAGGGCAAGGATCAGGAAAGTGATGACGAACAGGATCAGGCCGAGCGCCACCAGCGAAGACGTATAGAGATCGCCGTCGGCTTCGGTGAATTCGTTGGCGATGGTTGCCGAGATCGTCGTGCCGGGCGCGAAAAGCGAGGCGCTGATGCGGTGGGCGTTGCCGATGACGAAGGTTACCGCCATGGTTTCGCCGAGCGCGCGGCCGAGGCCGAGCATGACGCCGCCCATGATGCCGACGCGGGTATAGGGGATGACGACGCGGCGCGTGACCTCCCAGGTCGTGCAGCCGATGCCATAGGCCGATTCCTTCAGCACCGCCGGCACCGTGTCGAAGACATCCTTGGTGATCGAGGTGATGAAGGGCAGGACCATGATGGCAAGGATCAGCGCCGAGGTCAAAAGGCCGATGCCGTAGGGCGGACCCGCAAACAGGCTGGAGAGCCCCGGCACGTCGTGGAAAAGCTTGATGATGAAGGGCTGCACCGTCGTCTGCAGGAACGGCGCGAACACGAACAGGCCCCAGATGCCGTAGATGATGGAGGGTATGCCGGCAAGCAGCTCGACGGCGATGCCGATGGGGCGCCGGAGTGGCCGTGGGCAGAGTTCGGTAAGGAAGATGGCGATGCCGATGCCGATGGGAACGGCGATCAGGATAGCGATGGCGGCGGTGACGATGGTTCCGTAGATCGGGGCCAGCGCCCCGAAATTCTCGGTAACCGGGTTCCACGATTCGGTCGTCAGGAAGGAGAACCCGAATTTCGACAGCGCTTCCCACGAGCCGGCAAACAGCGAAATCGCCACGCCGCCGAGGATGAGCAGGACGAGGATGGCGGAAAAGCGTGTCGCCGCCCGGAAAATCGTATCGGTGAGCGCGAAGCGCCGGACCGTCGCTTCCCTGGCCCGCATGGCGGCCGACGATGGCATGGCTTCGGAGACGGCGGTCATCTGGCCCTCGCGTTTCAAGGAAGACAGGGAGGGCGCCGTGAAGCGCCCTCCTCATTCAGCAGGGATTACATGGCGGAATAGAGCGGCTTGCCGTCTTCGCCGACGATGTCCTTGGCCCACATGTCCTCGACGCTCTTGACGACCGCGTCGGGGATCGGAACGTAGTCCAGCGCCCCGGCCATGTCGTCGCCCTTCGCGTAGGACCAGGCGAAGAACTTGAGCGCTTCACCGGTCGCAGCCACGTCGCCGGGCTTCTTGTAGACCAGAATCCAGGTGGCCGACGTCATCGGCCAGGATTCGGCGCCCGGCTGGTTGGCCAGGATGACGCCGTAACCCGGCTGCGAGCTCCAGTCGGCATTGGCCGCCGCCGCCGAGAACGCCGCCGCCGTCGGCTCGACCTTCTTGCCGTCCTTGTTGATCATGTCGGCATAGGTCAGCTTGTTCTGCTTGGCGTAGGCGTATTCGACATAGCCGATCGAGCCGCCGGTCTGCGAGACGTTGTTGGCGACGCCTTCATTGCCCTTGGCGCCGATACCGACCGGCCATTCGAGCGCGGTGTTGACGCCGACCTTCGACTTCCAGTCGGCGCTGACGTCGGCCAGATAGTAGCTGAAGTTGAACGTGGTGCCCGAACCATCGGAGCGATGCACGACGGCAATCGCCTGGTCGGGAAGCTTGACGTCGGGATTGAGCTTGGCGATCGCCGCGTCGTTCCAGTTGGTGATCTTGCCGACGAAGATATCGGCCAGCGTCGGGCCGTCGAGCACCAGTTCGCCCGGCTTGATGCCTTCGAGATTGACGACCGGAACGATACCGCCCATCACCATCGGGAACTGTGCAAGTCCGGTGGATTCGAGATCCTCGCCCTTCAGCGGCGCATCGGAAGCGCCGAAGGTGACGGTCTTGGCCTTGATCTGCTTGATGCCGCCGCCCGAGCCGATCGACTGGTAGTTGAGACCGATGCCGGTCTCCTTCTTGTAGGCATCGGCCCACTTCGCATAGATCGGGTAAGGGAAGGTGGCGCCGGCGCCGGAGATGTCAGCTGCCATTGCCGCTGAAAGGGTGAGGGTGGACGCCGCAGCCATTGCGATCGCAACGGCCGCCGAGCGGATGAAATGTCTCATGTGGCCTGCTCCTGTTCGGAAGATGGTCTCTCGGCGCCATTCCTTGCCAGCGCCCGCTGAGCCAATAGCGTTCGATTATAACAGTCGCATGACAGTTTCGTGTCAGCCCGGTAACGCGTCGCCGACGCTTGGAAAGGCGATGGCGGTCAACGGCTGCGGCATGGCGCCGGTTTGCCTACGGGAATCAGGGACTTGCGCTATCCGGCCACCCAAACAGCCATCGGATTCGGCATGGATCGCTGATCGAAGAAAAGCCGGACGGGAGCGCGTTGCTCGAGGCCAGAGGATGTCTTGGCCGGGCCATCGCCAAAAACAGGTCCGTTGGGGTAGATTGACGCTGCTTCGTACTGGCGGTCGCTGCTCCCGCCCGTAACTAGAAGAGAGCGGAAATTCGATGCCGTCATTGTCCCGGCTGGACGCCGGCTTTGATATGGTGCGATCGCACCATAGTCTTGCTCGAAGGGCAGCGGCCGACCCCGACTGATTCTCGCCGCAATCCCGTGGAAGGCGCGAAGCCTATCCCGCGTTGCGCCGGGCCTGGCGACCGGCGCCGACCCAGCGCTCGACCTTTTCGAGCAGGGCCCTGGGGCTGATCGGCTTGGGCAGATAATCATCCATGCCGGCGTCAAGGCAGCGTTCGCGATCGCCCTTGAGCGCATGCGCGGTGACCCCGACGATCGGCACATGCGTGCCGGTTTCCTCCTCCAGCCGGCGAATGGCGGCGGTCGCCTCGAGCCCGTTCATCTCCGGCATCGAGACGTCCATCAGGATCATGCACGGATTGAGCCTGCCGAAGGCGTCCAGCGCCTTGCGGCCATTGCCGACGATCTCGAAACCGTAGCCGGTCTCGCCGAGGATCTGGGTGAAGACCATCTGGTTGACCTCATTGTCCTCGGCCACGAGGATGTCCAGCCGCTGCTCGCCGCCGGTCGCGGCAAGCCGAGGCCTGACCGGCGGTGGCTGCAGCAACGCGCGTTGCCCCGACGCCGCCGCTGGCGATGGTTGCGGACCGTTCCCCCCGCCTCCCTCAACGGCAAGCGGCCGGGCGACATCGGTAGCGTGGCGATGCCGTTGGATGGTGGCGACCAGCGTTTCCAGGAGCACCGAGGAGCGTGCGGGCTTGATCAGTTGGGCATCAATGCCGAGATCGCGGTAACTGGTGTTGGCCAGCGACTGGTCGACGGACGTCAGCATGATGATCGGCGTGTCGGCAAGCCCGGCGGTCTTGCGCACGACACCTGCCATCTCGGCGCCGCTCATCTCGGGCATCTGATAGTCGAGTACGACGCAATCGACCGGCACGCCGTAGGCGGCGGCAGCGATCAGCACTTTCAGTCCCTCGGCGCCGCTCTCGGCCGCGCAGGAATCGAAGGTCCATGACGTCATCTGCTCGGTCAGGATGGCGCGGTTGACGGCATTGTCGTCGACGATCAGCACCCGCGCGCCGGTCACATCCACCGGCATGATGCGCTGCGCGTTCTGTTGTCCGGCCCTAGGCAGCGTGACCGCGAACCAGAAGGTCGACCCCTTGCCTTCGGCGCTTTCCACGCCGATGTCGCCGCCCATCAGTTCGACCAGCCGCGAGGTGATCGCGAGCCCGAGCCCGGTGCCCTCATGCCGCCTCGTCGAGGAGGTGTCGACCTGGCTGAATTTCTCGAACACCTGTTTCAGCTTTTCCTCCGGGATGCCGATCCCGGTGTCGGTGACCGAGATCGTCAGCCTGGTTCCGTCCGGCACACTTTCGCCGGTGACGTCGACGAGCACATGTCCTTCGTCGGTGAACTTCACCGCGTTGCCGAGCAGGTTGGTGACGATCTGCCGGATGCGGCCGACATCGCCGATGAACAGGCTTTCGAGCCCAGGTTCGATGCGTACGATGAGCTCGAGGTCCTTTTCCTTGGCGCGTGTCGATACCAGCGTCGCCACGTCCTCGATCGCCTCGGCGAGATTGAAGGGAGCGGGATCGAGCACCAGCTGGCCGGCATCGATCTTGGAGAAATCCAGGATATCGTTGATGATGGTGAGCAGCGCATTGCCCGATTTGACGATGATGTCGGTGAACGTCTTCTGCTTCGGATCGAGATCGGATTTGGCCAGGAGTTCGGCCATGCCCAGCACGCCGTTCATCGGGGTGCGGATCTCATGGCTCATATTGGCGAGGAATTCCGACTTGGCGCGGTCGGCAAGTATGGCGCGCTGGCGCGCGTCGCGCAGTTCCGCCTCGCGCAGCTTCAATTCGGTGATGTCGGTGGTCGACCCGATCAGGTAGAGCGACCCGTCGGACGCGATCATCGCGCCCTTGCGGGCGAACTGGTGGCGCACGCTGCCGTCCGGGAGTGTCACCGTCTCCTCGACCTCCTGGGTTTCGCCGCTGCGCAGCACCGCGAGGTCGCCATTGACGAAGGCTTCGCCGTCCGGCCCGAAAATTTCGATGTCGGTCTTGCCGATCGCGTCCTGCTTGCTGAAGCCGGTGAGGTCGCACCAGCCCTTGTTGACGTAGAATTGCCTGAGATCGGAGCGCTTGGCGTAGATCGACACCGGCACGTTGTCGATCAGGCTGCGGAACACCTCGTTCTCGCGCATGCTTTCTTCCAGCGCCCGCTCGCGCGCCTTGACCTCGGTGATGTCGGTGCTGGAGCCGACCAGATGCACCGATCCGTCCAGCGCCACCAGCCGGCTCTTGCGCGTCATCAACTGCCGCACCGTGCCGTCGCGATGGGTGACGGGCTCCTCGACCTCCCTGACGCTGCCGGTGAGGGCGACTTCGGTGTCGTCCAGGCTGTAGCTCTCTCCATCCCCGTCGCCGAACAGCTGCCGATCGGTGCGGCCGATGACGTCTTCCTTGGCGAACCCGGTGATCGCGCACCACGCCTTGTTGACGAACTCGATGCTGAGATCCTGCGCCTTGATGAAGGCGGCCACGGGCAGTTCGTCCAGCACGTGCCGGAACAGGTCGATCTGCCGCATCGAATCGTGCAGCGCCTTTTCGCGGCTCTTGATCTCGGAGATGTCGACACGCACGCCGATGAACGTGCCGTCCTCGGTGCGCATGTCGTAGACCTGATACCAGCGGCCGTCGGGATTGAGACGTTCGAAGGATGAGTATGGCAGGCGGTAGCGGGCGAGGATGCTGTCCAGCCAGGGATCGAGATCGCCATCATAGAGCGCATCGACCCGCGGATCGCCGCTCGAGCGGAAATAGCCGGCCGAATGACCGAGCGACAGCGCGTCTCGAAAGGTGCGGCCGGGCTGCCATGCCGGCTTCAACGCTGGCAGCGTGTCCTGCATCTTGCGGTTGGCGAAAACGAAATTGTCGTCGCGGTCGTAGATGATCACGGCGGCCGGCAGCGATTCCAGCACGCTGGCCAGGTGTTTGCGGGCGTCCTGCGCCTCGGTCTCACGACCCTTCATGTCCGAGACGTCGAAGAGGAAGCCGGCCACGTAGTTGCGGCCGCTTGCCATTCTAACGCGGTTCTTCCTGACGACGCGCGAGCGGTTGACGCCGTCGACCTCGAAATTTTCTTCCACCTCGTAAGGCCGCCCGGTCGCCAGCACCGCGCGCTCGCTTTCCTCGAACAGCGCGACCTCGGCCGGCGCGAGGAAATTGCCGCCGGGCTTGCCAAGCATGGCTTGCGGCTTTTGGCCGAACAGGCCCGCGAACGCCTCGTTGACGAAGACGAAGCGCAGATCGTCGTCCTTGACGAAGATCGGATCCTTGACACCGTTGATCACCGCTTCCGCCAGTCGCGCCTTTTCCAGCGCGTCGGCCAGCTCGGCCTCGCGGTCCTTCATGTCGGTGACATCGACATAGGAGATGAGCCGCTTGCCGCCGGCCAGCGGGGCCAGCGATGCGATCAGGGTACGCCCGTCATTGCGCGGCAATTGTCTCGAGCCGGCGACGCCGGCCCTGATCTCGGCCTCGCGCTCGGCGGCATGGCGTTGCCAGGCAACGTCGTCGTCGCCGTAGGAATCGACGGCGCGGCTGGCGTCCATCAACTCGCGGAAGCCCGAGCCGACCCCGGCGCGCTGGGGATCGATTTTCCACAAATTGTAGAAGGCCTGGTTGATAACTTCGGCGCGCAGGTCGGCGTCGAGGACCATGATCCCGATCGGCATCGAATCGACCATCGTGCGAAGGTCGGCAAGGCCTCCCGAAGACGCCTCTTGCTGCTTCTGTTCCAGTTCTTCGAAGGCGCCCGCCAATCCCGTGACGTTGCGTCCAATGCCGCGGTAGCCCGCAAATTTCCCCTCATCGTCGAAGCGTGGAAAGCCTGAGGTCAGCACCCAGCGGCAATCGGCGCGACCTCCCTTCAGTTCGTAGACGAAGTCACGGAACGGCCGATGCGCCTGCAGATCCTCCAGATGCATTGCCGCGCTGCGGTTGCCGTTCAGGACCTGCTTCAGGAAATCGAACCGGAAGCGGCCGAGCACAGCGGCCGGGTCGATGCCCGTGACCGTCTGGTAGTTGTGCGAAAGCCAGGAAAAGCGCAGCTCGGCATCGGTCTCCCAGATCCAGTCCGAGCCCGTCTCGACCAGCTGGCGTAGCATGGCCAAGTCCATGCCCTCGGCGAACGAGGCCGCGTCGTTCACCGCCATTTCGCCCGACCCGCGCTCGCCGCGCACGCCGGCTGTCTCGTTCGCTTCAGCCATGCCGTCCCCACCCCGAATCCAAGGCCGAACCCTCCCTCCGCGGTTCGTCGGCGGAATGTGCCCGAGAAGCATTAACGATCCGCTAACCTTAACAAGCCGTTGCGCACCGGAGAGGCCTGGCCTGCGCTATTGCGCCCGGTTGTCGGCCGGATCGAAGCCGCGCTATAAGCCCATACGGGGGTGTTGCTGATGTTTGGACGGATTGTGCCTTGCTTGCTGAGCGCGGCGCTGCTTTTCGGTAGCGGCTGTTCGCGCAGCTATGACGGCACCGTCGTCATTCCGCGCCCGCTCGATGTCCGGCGTTTCTGGGACCGGCCGCCGCCCAATGTGGAATACGGGCCGTCCGGAATGGAAAACGGCGCTTTTCCGGCGCCGCCACAACCGCCAACCCGGTTTTCCGAGCGCAGGCCCGCGCCGCGCGCCGCGCCGAGGCGTCATCTTTCAAGAGTTTCGAGACCACCTCCACCGTCCTCCGGTGAGGAAAAGCCCCTGGCATGCAGGAATGTCAGCGAACCCGGAAAGAGGGTTCGCATGGTCTGCGACTGATGGATGCCACCCGAAATTGACATTGGCTGGGAAACCGGCGCCTACGCCCCGAGCGCATGATCATTCGGCTGGGAAGAAGGCCGGGCCAACTATTCTCACCGGCCGCTTGCCGGCCTCTATCGACTGATGCTGGGCCGCCCCGGAAGCTTCGGCGCCCGCCGCGGGAATTGCCGCGACGCTGCCGAGGTCCGGCTTGGCCGACGGCAAGGGGATGATGGCATTGGTCATGTTTGTGGGCGTTACCGTTCTGGCCCTCAATTCGGCGACCCTGCTGTAGTAGCGTTTTAGGTCACATGCCTTGAAATTGACGTCGTCGCGGTAGCGGAATGCGGTCGGCAGATCGGTGTAGGGCTTGCGCGTGTCGAGAGCGACCATCTTTTCGGTTTCGAGGCTGATGTCGCTGAGCGTATAGAGGTCGACCCCCGGCTCGTCGCAGATGTAGCGGCATTGATCGGCCATATCCTTCACATCGTCGCTGCCGGCGAACTGCGACTTGGGTGCTGGGAAGAAATATCCATCCGAAAGGCGCACACAGAACAGCATCGCGTTGCCGGCGCCCGTTGCCCTCGCCGCTGGCGCCGTCGCAGACGCCGATTGGGTCTTCGCCGCCCCGCGCTTTGCCGCAGGCGCGCAGCCAAGCGCGACAAAGCGCGCCCGCAGCCCCGACATGTCCCGGCCTGAATTGGAGGCCGCCGCGATCCGGCGCTGCACCTCGCTCCTGTTCTTGGCAAGATCGGCGCACGCGTTGAAGAAACCACCGAGGAAATTTTTCGCCGTGCATTTGCGCTGCCTCTCGAGCCCTTGGATCGCGGCAAGCTGGCGGTGCAACTGGGCAAGCTCGGCGCTCGTGCCGCCGCCACGGCCGGCCGACGACAATTGATTTCTTATCGCACTGCAACTGTCGGCATAAGAACTGGACATTCCGAGCGCCAGCACCGTCAGGATGACGAGCGCGATCATCATGGAGAACCAGAAACGGATCATCAGAACGACGAGGTCCTTGTTGCTGAGAACCTGGAATGACAACTATTTCGAGTTCGGCAAGCTTTCACTAAATGAGTTTTATCTAATCTTTCCAGTCCCCATGCATTGAGAGACTTATCTCTAGCTTAATAGAAGAACCTCTGTGAACTCAATATTGCATTTTTATTTCAAGATTGAGACGAACTGCAAAACAATGCAGCCGAACGGAGGGTTGGCAGGCCTGCCGGATCACTCCGGCGTTACCGGAAACGGGTCCTGAAACCTTTGCCCGGTCTTTCGCGTTGAAGCGCCAAGGAGAACGCAGATGTCGATCCACATCACGGTATCGGAACTGACAAGAAGCCTTTTTCATTCCCTGGGGCTTGATCCGAGACCCCTGAGCGCCGAGCAAAACCTGCTGCTGGAATGCTATCTGGCCGGGCAAATCCCGGAATCGGCTTGGAACGACTATGTCTTCGAGACACCCGAACTGGCGCGGCACGCCGAGGCGCGGCGTACCAGCCACTGACCGGTGAAGGCGGTGCTGCGAGATGGTTTGGTGCTAATCGCTACGTGAGCGGGTCGCTGACGCTGGCAGATGTTTTCCGTCAGGAATTATTTAAATGAAAGCGGGATCGGCGATCCGCCGAACGGCTCTAGCACATTGAGCTGCGGCGCGCCCTGTGCGGAGAGCCGCGGAACAGCTATTGCTTGGGTGAGACGAATTGCAAGGTGAACACGTTGCCGGCAATCCCTTGCGCCAGTTGCGGCGAAAGGCTGAGCGGCGTGCAATTCTTCACCGCGGCCGTTGCGGCGTCGATAAACGATTTTCGCGCCTTGTCGTCGCCGGCCACCTTGGCGGCGGTCGGCCGTGGCGGACCAAGCAGCGTGCCGTCGCGCTTGAAGCTGAAGCTCAGCGTGACGATGGAATTTCCAGCATCCGCCGGCGGCGTCCAGCATGCCTGGATCGCCGTGCCGACTTCGTCCATCGTGTTGAGCTGGGCGGCAGCCGACGGGGATGTGGCAACCATCACCACCGCGCCGGCAATCAGGAGCATTCCAGCCATTTTTTTCATTGCAATTCCTCGACCTTCGACCCTCTCCAGCCCGCGTGCGATCGGCAGGATTGATGGTAGGGCCCGAAATGGCAAGGGCAATATGCTTTCACGAAGGTATTGCCGAAAGCATTGGAGGCGGCCTTACCGCAACGGCCGGCCGAAAAAACAAAAGGCCGGCGTGGGCCGACCTTTGTTTTCACCGCAGCGCCAGTACATCCGTGGTCGCGGGTGAATTGTCTCCAGTAGACAGGTTATAGGTAAACGAAACCTTAACCGACGCCCGCCTTCACGCCATAGCTCCGAGCCCGGCTCCAGCCAGCTTCCATGCACTGCATATGTCGGAGCGCTCGAGCGGGGCGGCTGAATATTGTTCGATGCTGGGGATCAACGGCTGAGCCGTTTTTTCTTGGTACGCCCAAGGGGAATCGAACCCCTGTTCCCGCCGTGAGAGGGCGGTGTCCTGACCGCTAGACGATGGGCGCGTTCAAGAACCGGCGATATAGGCTGGCGGCGGAGAAAAAGCAACTGGGGTTCCGCCGGCTTTCCCGGGATCGAGAAAAAGCCGGCCGGTTCTAGCGTTTGGGCTCGATCAGGTCCCATAGATTGCCGTGGAGATCGGCGAAAACCGCCACCGTGCCGTAGGGCTCCAAGCGCGGTGGCTCGCGAAATTCGACGCCCTTCGCCACCATCGCCGCGTGATCGCGGGCAAAGTCGTCGGTTTCGAGGAAGAGAAAGACCCGCCCGCCGGTCTGGTTGCCGATGCTCTTCCTTTGTGCCTCGTCGGAGGCCTCGGCCAGAAGCAGCCGCGCGCCGCGCCCGCTGGCCGGCGCGACCGTCACCCATCGCTTGCCGCCGCCGAGGTCCACATTCTCCAGGAGCACAAAGCCCATCCGCCCGACATACCAGTCGATCGCCTCGTCATAGCTGTCGACGACCAGCGCGACGGTGGCGATATGACGGTTTTCGGCAAAGCCGGTCATTGCGCGCCGGGCTTCATTTGTTGCGGATTGCAAAGCGGCCGATTATGCGCCGCTCGCCTATATCGTAGACGAAGATCGTGCGGCTGCCATCGGCGAGTTCGGCGTCGATCGAGACGCGATTGCCGGACAGCGACTGGCTGACCACCCTGGCGCCGACCGGCAGCACGATGTCTCCGCTGAGCGGTTCGCCGGCGGGCACCTGGATGTCGCCGGCCAGCGGCGGGCTCACCGGCGCTGCCTTGCGTGATTTGTAGACAATCGCCGCGATCACCACCATAAGAGCCAGCAAAAGCAGGCCGAGATTGATGGCCATGAAGCGGATGAGCCTGCCGCGCACCTTTTCGATCTCGGGGTTGAGCGGCTTTTCCCCGCCTTCAACAACGGCGTCTTCGTCGGCGGCGGGGCGGGCCATGGCAAACATTCCGGAACGATTCTCGATGAGCGCTCATAGCGAAGAGGCCCCCCGATTGATAGAGGACCAATTCATGCAGGCAGAACCGACCGTGCTCGTGGCCGGCGCCGACGCTGCCGGCCAGCGCCTCGATCAATGGCTGGCAGGCAGGCTCGGCCCGGACGTGTCGCGCAGCCGCGCGCAGATGCTGATCAGGCAGGGCGCGGTCTTGGTCGACGGCAAGACCGTTGTCGAGACCAAGCGCAAGATGTCGCCGGGCGAAACTGTCTCCGTCGCCATGCCGGAGCCGGAACCGGCGGAGCCACAGGGGGAAAACATCGCCCTCGATATCCTCTACGAAGATGATGAACTGATCGTCATCAACAAACCCGCCGGGCTTGTCGTCCATCCCGGCGCCGGCAATTGGACCGGCACGCTGGTCAATGCGCTGATCCATCATTGCGGCGACAGCCTGTCCGGCATCGGCGGCGTGCGCCGGCCGGGCATCGTCCATCGTCTCGACAAGCAAACCAGCGGCGTCATGATCGTGGCCAAGACCGACCGCGCCCACAAGGCGCTTTCTGAGGCCTTTGCCGATCACGGCCTGACAGGCGATCTCGAGCGCGCCTACCTGGCGCTGGTCTGGGGCATACCGCAGCGGCCGGCCGGAACGGTGGATGCCCCGCTCGGCCGCGCCGCCGACCGTGTGCGTCGCGCCGTGGTACCCGAAGGACGCGACGATGCCCGCCACGCCGTCACCCATTTTGCGGTGCAGGAGCGCTTCGGCGAAAACCAAAAGGAATTCGCAACCGCAAGTCTGGTCGAATGCCGGCTGGAGACCGGCCGCACTCATCAGATCCGCGTCCACATGGCCCATATCGGTCATCCGGTACTCGGTGATCCCGATTACGGCCAAGCCTTTCGCACCAAGGCCAACCGGTTGCCCGAACCGCTGAGAAGCCAGGTCAAGGCATTTTCCCGGCAAGCTTTGCACGCCTGGCTCCTTGAATTTCGCCATCCGACTACCCATCTATCGATGAGGTTCGAGGCACCGATACCGAGGGACATGGAGGAACTCGTCGGCGGCTTGCGCAGTCTGTGATCCGCCAGCGGCAAGCTTCAAATCAACCATCAAAAAACCTGACTGGCGTTGTTCACTTCAGCGTGACACACTGTTTCGTGTTGAACAAATGGCTGTCTTTTCTGGTTTTGTTCCTGTATATATCCGATGTCGCGAGCGAGCCTTTGGTGCTCGCGTCATATGCCCGCCGCGTTTCGGGGGCATCACTCCAATAGAGAGGGGGCGCTATCATGGCCCAGTCACTACCCAGTATCGTTTCCGGCGAAGGCGGCCTCAGCCGCTACCTGGAAGAGATCCGCCGCTTTCCGATGCTTCAGCCGCAGGAAGAGTACATGCTCGCCAAGCGTTATGCCGAGCATGAGGACACTTCCGCCGCGCACAAGCTCGTCACCAGCCATTTGCGGCTCGTCGCCAAGATCGCCATGGGCTATCGCGGCTACGGCCTGCCGATCGGCGAAGTGATCTCGGAAGGCAATGTCGGCCTGATGCAGGCCGTCAAGAAATTCGAGCCCGAGCGTGGCTTCCGCCTCGCGACCTACGCCATGTGGTGGATCAAGGCCTCGATCCAGGAATACATCCTGCGCTCGTGGAGTCTGGTCAAGATGGGCACGACCGCCAACCAGAAGCGTCTGTTCTTCAACCTGCGCAAGGTGAAGGGCAAGATCCAGGCGCTTGACGACGGCGACCTCAAGCCCGACCAGATCGCCGAGATCGCCACGCGGCTGAACGTCTCGGAAGCGGAAGTCGTGTCGATGAACCGCCGCCTGTCGGGCGACGCCTCGCTCAACGCGCCGATCCGGGCGACGGAAGGCGAGTCCGGCGAATGGCAGGACTGGCTGGTCGACGACCACGAAAGCCAGGAAGAGATGCTGATCGAGCAGGACGAGCTGGAAAACCGGCGCGGCATGCTGTCGGGCGCCCTTGCGGTGCTCAACGAACGCGAACGGCGCATCTTCGAGGCGCGCCGCCTCGCCGATGAGCCGCTGACCCTGGAAGAACTGTCGGCCGAGTTCGACATCAGCCGCGAGCGTGTGCGCCAGATCGAAGTGCGCGCCTTCGAGAAGGTGCAGGATGCGGTCAAGGCCGCCGCCAAGCGCCAGACCCAGGCGCTGCGCACCATCGAGGCGCAGCCGGCGGCTTAAAAAGCCACGTTCGGCAACGAAACATCCAGGCGGCGTCAGGAAACTGGCGCCGCCTTTTTCGTAAACCGCATCGGGTGCCGTGATTGCGTCAAAGCCCATCCAGCGGAAATTTCAGATACCGTCGTCCATTGGCTTCCGGTTCCGGCAGGCGTCCGCCATTCATGTTTATCTGCAGCGCATGCAGGATCAGCCTCGGCATCGGCAATGTCCGGTCGCGGGCCTCGCGGAGCGCAACGAACTCGGCCTCGCTGCACGCGGCGGCAAGATGAATGTTGCCGGCTTTCTGCGCGGCAACCGTGCTCTCCCATAATGCCTGGCGCCCGCCGGGCTGATAGTCATGGCCGACAAAGAGGCGCGTGTCCTCCGGCAGGGCCAGAATGCCTTGGATCGAGTGCCACAGGCGCGCGGCGCTGCCGCCGGGAAAATCCGTCCTTGCCGTGCCGCTGTCGGGCATGAACAGCGTGTCGTGGACGAAGGCCGCGTCCCCGATCACATAGGTGATCGACGCCAGCGTGTGCCCGGGCGAGAAAAGCACCCTTGCTGGAAGCGTTCCGACCCGGAAAACCTCGCCGTCGCCGAACAGCCTGTCCCACTGCGAGCCGTCGGCGGGGAAATCCGGCCAGTTGTAGATAACCTTCCACAATTTCTGGACCTCGACGATCCGCTCGCCGATCGCCGTCGGCGCCGCGGTCCTTTGCTTCAGGTACTGCGCGGCCGAGAAATGATCGGCATGTGGATGGGTGTCCAGGATCCATTCGACGCTCAGTCCCTCCGCCCTGACGAAATCCAGCAGCGCATCGGCATTGGCTGTCGAAACTGCGCCGGACTTCTCGTCGAAGTCGAGAACCGGATCGATTATGGCGCACCGCTTCGTCGCCCGGTCGGCGACGACATACTGGATGGCGCCGGTCGGCTTGTCATGGAAACCGGTGACTTCAGGCTTTGCCGAACCTATGTCCAATCCGACTTCCCCTCCTGTTAACCGGACAGGAATGATTTTCTTTGCCAGAGCAACATAAGAGCATGCTTGTCTAGCAGAGCGCTGCCGTCAAGCACGCCTTGCCAAAAAAGCTGCGGAAGTCGAAAAATGCCATCCAGGGCACTGGAGCAATTCCAGGCGGTATCCCGGGAAAAGCGCGTGGCGCTTTGCCCAACGATTGCGCAAACAACGAGGCGGTTCGCCGTTTTCGTGAAACGGTGAACCGCTCTACGCGGAAGGCTGCTTGGTCTTCCGGAGATAAGGCAGGACGGTCTCGTAGGCGCCGAAGCGCTTGATGGCGTCCTCGTTGGAAACGGCCGCGGTGATGATGACGTCCTCGCCCTGCTTCCAGTTCGCCGGCGTCGCCACCTGGTGCTTGGCGGTCAGCTGCATGGAATCGACCGCGCGCAGGATCTCGTCGAAGTTGCGGCCCGTGGTCATCGGATAGGTCAGCACCAGCTTGATCTTCTTGTCGGGCCCGATGACATAGACCGAACGCACGGTGGCATTGTCGGCGGGCGTGCGGCCCTCCGAGGTCTCGCCGGCACCAGCAGGCAGCATGTCGTAGAGCTTGGCGACCTTGAGATCCTTGTCGCCGATCAGCGGATAGTTCACCGAATGGCCGGTCGCCGTCTTGATGTCGTCCTGCCATTTGCCGTGGCTTTCGACCGGATCGACCGAAATGCCGATGATCTTGACGTTGCGCTTCTTGAACTCGCCCTCGAGCCCCGCCATCGTGCCCAACTCGGTCGTGCAGACGGGAGTGAAATTCTTCGGGTGGCTGAACAGCACCGCCCAGCCGTCACCGATCCACTGGTGAAAGCTGATCGGTCCTTGCGTGGTCTCGGCGGTGAAATCCGGGGCGATATCGTTGATGCGAAGGCTCATGATGTTTCCCTACCCTTGAAATGTTGCCGGCAACGGCTGGCGAGCGCTCAAATCTTTTTAACACCTCGGCGGCAACCCACAAATGCCTAAACCCACAGGCGCCCGTCGCGCCCGCGAAAAAATTTCTCTTCTTACCGCCAAGTTCGGCAGGAATTTCCGGGGAGACCGCTTATGCCTTGTTGACGGCCAGCGTCGCCGCAAGATCTTCCATGCGCTGCGCCAGCGCGCCAAGCGCGTTGGTCAGCACGCTGTCGCTCTTGTCGGCCTTGGTCAGCGCCTCGTCGCGGGTTTTGCGCAAGGTCAGCACTTCGCTTTCCATGCCCTTGACGCGCTTCTGCAGCTCCGAAAGTTCATCCATGACCATGATGCCGGCCATGACCGTCAGCCGCTGGTCGCCAATCTCGCCGAATGAATCCTTCAGATGCGAGACGTAGCGGTCGAAACGCTCGGCGAGATCGATCAGATGCTCTTCCTGGCCTTCGTCGCAGGCCATCCGATACTGCTTGCCGTCTATGGAAACCGTGACCTGTGCCATGAGCTTACCTATCCAACACAGCGCGGATGGTTTCCATGGCGGTCACCAGTCGTCGCGACACTTCCTTGTTGGCGTCCTCCAGCCGTTCGGCGCGCGCCTCGGAATTGTCGAGCTCCTGCGCCAGCCGCGAGCGGTCGGCATTCATCCGCTGCACCTCGGCCTCGGCTTCCGAATAATCGCGCTCATGCTCGAGCTTGGCCGCGACGGCGTTTTCCAGGCCTTCCATGGCCTTGCCCAGCCTTGCGATGACTTCCTTGAGTGTCGTTTCCCCGGTCATGGCCTCGTCCTGTGCCCTGCCCATCACCGAATCGTTCGCGTTCAGAACGCGTTATCTCTGAAACATTAGGCACCGGGTGAAGGCGACGTCAACAAAGCTCTCGCGACTGTCCCCTGCTAACGCTAATATAGGCCTGCCCGCGGCATCACAAGGCCGGCAAATGCGCACCGGTTTGTTGACTAAAAGTGCGCGCCTGCTATGTGTCGCGCACGCTTTTCAAGGGCTCTCCCAAGGCCCCGAACCCCACCCCGGAGGAACCATGACGTCGCGTGAACAACATGACCGGATGGCCAATGCAATCCGCTTTCTCTCCATGGACGCGGTCGAGAAGGCGAACTCCGGCCATCCCGGCCTGCCCATGGGCTGCGCCGACATTGCCACGGTGCTGTTCACCCGCTTCCTGAAATTCGACGCCAAGGCGCCGCATTGGGCCGACCGCGACCGCTTCATCCTGTCGGCCGGCCATGGCTCGATGCTGCTCTATTCGCTGCTCTACCTGACCGGCTACGAAGACATGACGATCGACCAGATCAAGCACTTCCGCCAGTTGGGCTCGAAAACCGCAGGCCATCCCGAATATGGCCACGCCGCCGGCATCGAAACGACCACCGGCCCGCTCGGCCAGGGCCTTGCCAATTCTGTCGGCTTCGCGCTCGGCGAGCGCATCATGAACGCGGCCTTCGGCAACGACCTCGTCAGCCACTACACCTATGTGCTGGCCGGCGACGGCTGTCTGATGGAAGGTGTCTCCCAGGAAGCCATCGCTCTTGCCGGCCACCTCAAGCTCAACAAGCTGATCGTGTTCTGGGACAACAACAACATCTCGATCGACGGTCCGGTGTCGCTGGCTGACAACACCGACCAGGTCGCCCGCTTCCAGGCGTCCGGCTGGAACGCCAGCCATATCGACGGCACGGATCCGGAAGCCATCGCCTATGCGATCGAAGCCGCCCGCCATTCCGACAAGCCGACGATGATCGCCTGCAAGACGACCATCGGCTTCGGCGCCCCGACCAAGGCCGGCACCAACAAGGCGCACGGCTCGCCGCTCGGCGCCGACGAGATCGCCGGCGCGCGCAAGTTCTTCAACTGGGAGTCACCCCCCTTCGAGGTTCCAGCCGACATCCTCGATGCCTGGCGCACCGCCGGCACGGCCGGCGCCGAGGCGCGCGCCGACTGGGAAGGCCGCCTCGCCAAGGCCGACGCCAAGCTCAGGGCAGAGTTCGAGCGCCGCGTTGCCGGCAAGCTGCCGTCCAACTTCGACGCCGTCATCGCCGACTACAAGAAGAAGCTCTCCGCCGACAAGCCCAAGGTCGCCACCCGCAAATCCTCCGAAATGGCGCTGGAAGTCATCAACGGCGCCGTCCCGGAAACCATCGGCGGCTCGGCCGATCTCACCGGCTCCAACAACACCAAGACCAGCCAGACCAAGAACATCACCCCGGACGATTACGGCCAGCGCTATGTCCACTACGGCATCCGCGAACACGGCATGGCTGCCGCTATCAACGGGCTGACGCTGCATGGCGGCGTGATCGCTTATGGCGGCACTTTCCTGTGCTTCTCCGACTACGCCCGCCCCTCGATGCGGCTGGCCTCGCTGATGGGCATCCGCTCGATCTTCGTCATGACCCATGATTCCATCGGTCTCGGCGAAGACGGCCCGACCCATCAGCCGGTTGAGCATGTGGCGGCACTGCGCGCCATCCCCAATCACAACGTCTTCCGTCCGGCGGATGCGGTCGAGACCGCCGAATGCTGGCAGTTGGCCCTTGAATCGGAAAAGACGCCGTCGACGCTGGCGCTGACCCGACAGAACCTGCCGACCGTGCGCACCGAATTCACCGAGAAGAACCTGAGCAGCCAGGGCGCCTATGAACTCGCCGCCGCCAGCAGCGAGGCCGCGGTGACGATCTTCGCCACGGGTTCGGAAGTCGAGATCGCGCTCGGCGCCCGCGACCTCCTGGAGAAGCATGGCCATCCGACCCGCGTCGTTTCGGTTCCTTGCTTCGAACTGTTCGACAAGCAGAGCGAGGACTACCGCCGCAAGACGATCGGCAATGCGAAAGTGAAGATGGCGATCGAAGCCGGCATCCGCCAAGGCTGGGATCATCTCATCGGCTCCGACGGCATCTTCATCGGCATGACCGGCTTCGGCGCCTCGGGAACGATCGAGCAGCTCTATCCGCATTTCGGCATCACCGCCGAGGCGGCCGCCAAGGCGGCGGAAGCCCGCCTGCATGGCAAGTAAGGCCGTGCATGTTGCCCAAAAGTGTATCTCGATTTTGGGACAGCGACATGTATGAAACAAGAACGCTCGGCGAAACCGCGTACAGCGGTTCCGCCGGACTGGCCTGACCTAATCGATTTAAATCCACGTCGCCGCGGCTGGATTCTTTCCGCTTCCGCCGCTATGAAGCTGCGGACCAATCGTCTGCCCTCCAGCTCCCAAGGAGAGAAAAATGACCGTCAGAGTTGCCATCAACGGATTCGGCCGCATCGGCCGCAACATCCTGCGCGCCATCCATGAATCCGGCCGCAAGGACATCGACGTCGTCGCCGTCAACGACCTCGGCCCGGTCGAAACCAACGCCCACCTCCTGCGCTACGACAGCGTACACGGCCGCTTCCCGCACGAAGTGTCGGTTTCCGGCGACCAGATCACCGTTGGCAAGGAGACGTTCAAGGTCACCGCGATCAAGGATCCGACCCAGCTGCCGTGGAAGGAGCTCGGCATCGACATCGCGCTCGAATGCACCGGCATCTTCACTGCCCGCGACAAAGCCGCCGCGCACCTGACCGCCGGCGCCAAGCGCGTCCTCGTTTCGGCGCCGGCCGAAGGCGCCGACCTCACTGTCGTCTATGGCATCAACCACGACAAGCTTACCAAGGACCACATCGTTATCTCGAACGCGTCCTGCACCACCAATTGCCTGGCGCCGCTGGCCGCAGTCCTGCACGAGACGGTCGGCATCGAAAAGGGCATGATGACGACGATCCATTCCTACACCGGCGACCAACCGACGCTGGACACCATGCACAAGGATCTCTACCGCGCCCGCGCCGCGGCACTCTCGCAGATCCCGACCTCGACCGGTGCCGCCAAGGCCATTGGCCTGGTGTTGCCCGAGCTCAAGGGCAAGCTCGACGGCATCTCGATCCGCGTGCCGACGCCGAACGTCTCGGTCGTCGACTTCAAGTTCATCGCCAAGCGCTCGACGTCGGCGCAGGAGATCAACGAGGCGGTGATCGCAGCCTCCAACGGCAAGCTCAAGGGCATCCTGTCGGTTACCCATCATCCGAACGTGTCGATCGACTTCAACCACGACCCGCACTCCTCGATCGTGGCGCTCGACCAGACCAAGGTGATGGACGGCAACTTCGTTTCGGTGCTGTCCTGGTACGACAATGAATGGGGCTTCTCCAATCGCATGGGCGATACCGCGGTCGCCTTCGGCAAGACCATCGCCTGATCGCGGGCCCATCTTCCAGAGACTTGAAACGCCTGGCTTCGTCCGGGCGTTTTTTCGTTGGAGTGCTCGGCAAGGCGTCGCTTCGCTCCTGCTATCCCCAAGCATGACGAAGTTGTAGGGCTTCGGCCAAAAAACCGCTCTCCCGCCTTGCGCCGGCCATGCCTTCGCCCCACTCTTCCTTGAGTCGAGAGAAGAGGCAGGGGACAAATCACGGATGGAGCATGCGATCTATCTCGTCACGCTGGTGGGCACCGCGCTTGTCGTCGCCGCCGCGTTTTCGAGCCTGATCGCCTTCCGCTTCGGCGCACCGCTGCTGCTTCTGTTTCTCTGCATCGGCCTCGCCACCGGAACCGACGGCCTCGGCATCGAGTTCGACAACGCCCGCATCGCCTATTTTGCCGGCTCACTGGCGCTGGCGGTGATCCTGTTCGATTCCGGCTTCGGCACGCCGCTCAATGCGTTGCGCCAGGCGGCCGGGCCGGCTCTGTCGCTGGCCACATTCGGCGTGGTCCTCACCACCGGCCTGTTCGGCGCCGCCGCCTACTACCTGCTCGACCTCACCTGGCTGGAATCCTTCCTGCTCGGTGCCGCCGTCGCCTCCACCGACGCGGCCGCCGTGTTCTTTCTTTTGCGCGCCGGCGAGATCAATCTGCGCGAGCGCGTGCGATCCACGCTGGAGGTGGAGTCCGGCACCAACGATCCGATCGCCATCTTCCTGACCATCACCCTGGTCGAGATCATAGCCGCCCATGCCGACCCCGAGGCCAATGTCCTGGCCACCAACCTCGTCCTCGGCTTCCTCATCAACATGGGCCTGGGCGCCATTGTCGGCGTGCTGGGGGGCCTCGCCATCGTGCGCCTCGTCGACCGGCTCAATCTCGACCATGGCCTGCTGCCGATCTTCGTGCTGACCCTGTCGCTGATGGTCTTCGCCGCCGCCGGCGCCATCGGCGGCTCCGGTTTCCTGGCGGTCTATCTTGCCGGCCTCATCGCCGGCAATTCCGACATCCGCGCCGTCACTATCCTCAAACGCTTCCAGGACGGCATGTCCTGGCTGGCGCAGATCATCATGTTCCTGATCCTCGGCCTGTTCGCGACGCCCTCGCAATTTCCGGCGATCATGGTGCCTGCGGTGCTGCTTGGCCTGTTCCTGATGTTCGTCGCCCGGCCGATCGCGGTCTGGCTTTGCCTGATCCCGTTTCGTCTGCCGCGCCCCGAAGTCGCCTTCGTTTCCTGGGTCGGCCTGCGCGGCGCCGTCTCGATCCTGCTTGCCATCACTCCCTTGCTCGGCGGGCTGGAGAATGGCCGCACCATCTTCAACGCCGCCTTCATCATCGTCCTGGTGTCACTCGTCATCCAGGGCTGGACCGTTGGTCCGCTGGCACGCCGTCTCGGCCTGATCGTGCCGGCGCGGCTCGGACCTCTGGACAAGGTCGAGCTCGAACTGCCGGGCTCGGCCCATCACGAGCTCCTCGCCTACCGCGTCGCCCCGGGCAGCCCGGTGGCGCGCGGCGAGCGCATCCCTCGCTGGGCGCGGCCCTCGCTGGTGTTGCGCGACGGACGCTCGATGCGTTTCCAGGACATGGGCAGGCTTGCCGCCGGCGACCAGGTCTACATCTTCGTGCCGGACCGCTATCCACGCCTGCTCGACAAGCTGTTCGCCAGCCGCGCCGTCGTCGACCCCGAGGATGCCGATTTCTTCGGTGCCTTTGCTGTCGATCCGGCGCGTTCCGCTGCCGAACTGGAAGCCGCTTACGCGCCGGGCCTGAGCGAGGCGGAACAGAACCTGACCGTCGGCGCTCTGGTCACGGCGCGGCTCGGCGGCCATGTCGAATACGCCGACCGCGTGCTGATCGGCCCGATCGAGCTGATCGTGCGTGACGTCGACGACAAGGGCAGGATCACAGGCCTGGGCCTCTCCTTCGAACCGACCGCGCCCGTGGCGCGGGTACCGGTCTTCCTCAGCGCCGGCGAGATCGCCGACCGGATCAAGGCCTTCGTCCAAACCTGGCGCAAGCCGGTGGAAACACCGATCTCCCCGGCACGCGCAGACGAGAAAACAGAGCCGGCGGCGGAAAAGGCAACGACCGAGAGCTGACAACGGCGATCCTTGCGCCGCAGCCATCCGCCTGCCGTGACGCCTCGCGACATCAATGCCTTCGCCTTTGAAAATTTCGCGCCCTCCCCAGCCAAGTCTTGCATCGTCGCCGGTGCGGGGTATGGTCCCGGCGATTTCTCAGCGAAAGGAACCAGCATGGCCAGCTTCAAGACATTGGACGATATCGGCAATATCAATGGCAAGCGCGTGCTGGTGCGCGTCGACCTCAACGTTCCCGTCGCTGACGGCAAGGTCACCGACACGACCCGTATCGAACGCATCGCGCCGACCATCGCTGAATTGTCGGGCAAGGGTGCCAAGGTCATCCTGCTCGCCCATTTCGGCCGACCCAAGGACGGTCCCTCGCCGGAATTCTCGCTGGAGCCGATCGCCAGGGCAACGTCCGAGGTGCTCGGCCGCCCCGTGGGCTTTGCTGGCGACTGCGTCGGCGACACGGCGGGAAGTGCCGTTGCCGCCATGAACAAGGGCGACGTGCTGCTGCTCGAGAACACCCGCTTCTACAAGGCCGAGGAGAAGAACGACCCGGCCTTCACCGAACGGCTCGCCGCCAATGGCGATATCTTCGTCAACGACGCCTTCTCCGCTGCCCACCGGGCGCATTCCTCGACCGAGGGACTGGCGCATCTGTTGCCGGCCTTTGCCGGTCGCACCATGCAGGCCGAATTGGAAGCGCTGGAGAAGGGCCTTGGAAATCCTGTTCGCCCGGTGGTCGCCATTGTCGGCGGCGCCAAGGTCTCGACCAAGATCGACCTGCTGATGAACCTGGTCAAGAAGGTCGACGCGCTGGTCATCGGCGGCGGCATGGCTAACACCTTTCTCGCCGCACGCGGCACCGACGTCGGCAAGTCGCTGTGCGAGCACGACCTCGCCGCTACCGCCAAGCAGATCATGATCGAGGCGGCCGAGGCCGGCTGCGCCATCATCCTGCCCGTCGACGGTGTCGTGGCGAAGGAATTCAAGGCGGGTGCGGCCAGCGAAACCGTGGCCATAGCCGACGTGCCGGCGGATGGCATGATCCTCGATGTCGGCGAAAAGACCGTGAAAGTCGTTGCCGACTGGATCGACCGCGCCGCGACCTTGGTCTGGAACGGCCCGCTCGGCGCGTTCGAGATCGAACCCTTCGACCGCGCGACGATGGCGGCAGCCAGGCATGCGGCGGCGCGCACCAAGTCTGGCAAGCTGGTTTCGGTGGCTGGTGGCGGCGATACCGTCGCGGCGCTCAACCAGGCCGGGGTTGCCGACGATTTTACCTATGTCTCGACTGCCGGCGGCGCCTTCCTCGAATGGATGGAAGGCAAGCCGCTGCCGGGCGTCGACGTGCTCAAGCGTTGAAACGATCAACTCGAGGCGAGCGCGCGACGCTGCCGGGACTTTCGATCGATTCGAGCTTTCCGGCGTCAATCCTTTGGCGGTAGTGTTCTGCTAGAGCAATTCCAGGAAAAGTGTGTACGGCTTTCCGTCCGGAATTGCGTCAAAACAAAGAGTTAGAGCGGTCGCCGTTTCCGGGAAACGGTGAACCGTTCTAGGCACAGAACAACACCGTCCAGGAGAAGCACGATGAGCGAACGTCTCGAAGACATTGCCGCCGCGATGGTGGCCAACGGCAAGGGCCTGCTGGCCGCCGACGAAAGCTCGGGCACGATCAAGAAGCGGTTCGACGTCATCGGCGTCGAATCGACCGCGGACAGCCGGCGTGACTACCGCGAGATGATGTTCCGCACCAGTGACGCCATGACCAGGTATATTTCCGGCGTCATCCTCTATGACGAGACCATTCGCCAGAAAGCGGCCGACGGCACGCCGCTGGTCGATATCATCAAGGCTTCAGGCGCTATTCCCGGAATCAAGGTCGATGCCGGCGCCAAGCCTCTGGCCGGCTTTCCCGGCGACACGGTCACCGAGGGCCTCGACGGCCTGCGCGAGCGGCTCGCCGACTATTACAAGCTCGGCGCCCGCTTCGCCAAATGGCGTGCCGTGATCGACATCGACACGGCAAAGGGCGTGCCGTCGGTCACCTCGATCAGCGCGAACACCCACGCGCTCGCCCGCTATGCGGCCCTTTGCCAGGAGGCCGGTATCGTGCCGATCGTGGAGCCGGAAGTGCTGATGGACGGCGCCCACGAC
>NZ_VFWA01000024.1:0-45021 GCF_006442295.1 Mesorhizobium sp. B2-3-2
CTTCGGGCGCTGCCGGCTTGGCCGGCTGGTCATGCTCGCGCATGAACGAAGGAGGCCGAAAGCCCATCGTGGAGAATTGCTCGTCGTCGGCGACCACGCTGCGCTGAGCAGGCCTGCGGCCGGCCAGGACAAAGTAGGCCGCGAACAGGCCAAAGAGCATCAAGACGAGACGGCCGGCAAGCTGCTTGCGCCGCACCGAGGCGTCGCCAACAGCGGGATCGTCGGCGCCGGCCAAAGCCTCCAGTTCGGGACTGCGCTGGATCAATTGCCGCTCCTCCTGCGGATCGTGGCCTCACCATCCTGCGCGGGGCCAAGGACATCCGGATCGGCGGCGCCGAAATCGGGCTTTCCCAGGTTGAAGATGCAGATCCACTGATTGCCGTCGCGCAGCGTGAATTGGGTGGCCACGCCGTCGACCACGATATACTCGCCCTCCTTGCGGAAATTCCTCAGCGTCTCGGAGAAATCGGAATTGACCGCGAAGATCGCAGGAGCACGCCCGCCAAAACGGAAGAAGGTCTTTTTCCCGTCATCGAAGACCAACGATGGTTTCAGCCGCGCATCGCCTGAAAACGAGTAGTCGATATTGACGTTGGCCTTGTCGATGGCTGCGATGCTGGGCCAGGCGGCGCGCTGCTCGGCTTCCTGCCTCAGCGCCGCGTTCAGCTTCTTGTCCGGATAAGTGAAACGGATGGCGAAGACCTGCCTGCCCTTGTCTGGAGCGCTGTCATGCAGTTCCAGAAAGTAGATGCGTTTGCTGGTGACGACGTTCATGTTCGTCGTCACGTTCCGGGCGATCGGCTTCAGGAAGAGGATGTTGCCCTTCTCGGCCGGCACCACCTGCCAGCTTTCGGTATCCCCGAGCGATATGGTCTCGAATTTCTCGTCCTCGTCGAACACGATCATGGTCGATATGCCATAGGTGGCAAACACCTGGACGACGTTGTTTTCCTGATAGGTGACGCTGGTGACACGCGCGTCCAGGCGGCCGCCCTTCGGCGTCTGCGCCCCCAGCGCGGGAGCGGTCAGCCCGGCCAGGATCAGGGATGCGAAGGCGACAACATTGCTCGCCATCATTCGGCGCCCGATGTCACCGTTTCCTGGTCTCGACGGTAGCTGTAGACCTGGAAGCCTAGCGGGTTTTCAAAGCGCCATTCGTTCTTCAGCGGCGTCTCGGTATAGCGAAACCTCACCACTGAGATCCAATGCCTGTCGATGGATTCCGTCTCGCTCTTTTGGGTCGTCGAGAAGCGCACGATGGCCGTGCTGGCATTGGGGAAGCTGACGGATTTGATGTCGACCATAACCCGCCGCAACCGGCCATATAGCTTTGCTGGATTTTGCGGGTTGGCGGCGCTGAACTGCGTTTGCAGGTCGTGGGCCGCTTCGCCCGTCGACAAGAGGGCTGCGATCCCGAAATATTCGTCAATGGCAAAGGGATCATAACCCTCGCGGTTGCGGATGTAGCGCACCACATTGGCCTGGGTGACCGCCTCCTGATCGGTGAGATTCGAGACCCGCGTCAGTCCCGACTTCACTTCGATGTAGCCGGTGTTCTTGTCCACCTCCACCAGATACGGCTCGAAGCTCTTCAGCGGGAGCATCAGCACCAGCGCCAGCAGGGCAAGGGCTGTGATGGCGGCAAACATCAGCGCGATGGTCCAGGCGATGCGGCTGGAGCGTTTGGCGCGCTTGACGATCTCGTGCTCCCAGATGGCCCCATCCTGGAAGTAGGATCGCAACTTTTCGTCGGTGGTTCGGGCCATGGTTTCTGTCGCAACCTTGGTGAGATGTCTGTCGCCGCGTCGGTCGCTATCGCGTCTGCCCGTTGGCGGTGATGGCGCGTTGCATGGCCTCGCGGGGCAGCGTTTGAGTGCTGTGCAGCCTTGCCTGCACGCGATGAGTGGCGGCCTGCATTTGCCGGGCCGAACTGGCGATCGCCACGCGTCCCGCCAGCACCCCGCTGGCGGTCAGCGCGCGTGAGCGTTGACCGATGGGCATCGCAAGTCCGCCGACAATACCTTGCGCCAGCGATTGTATCTGGAAAAGGACAAAGCTGCCGGCCAGACACAACATCACAAAGGCTCCAAGGTCGCTCAGTGTCAGTTCGCGAGTGCCGGAGGACTGGTTGATCTTTGTGAGTTCCGGCGCCATGGCCGCAATCAGGAAGGCGGCGATCACGTAGACGAACAACGGGATCAGCGCATAAAGCAGCGACTGGTTCAGCCACCCGATCGCGTAGTGGCGCGTCACATCGAAGAACATGCAGGCGATGAACACCGGTGCCGTCCCAAGCAGGACCCAAAGGATCACTTTTGCCAGCACCAGGATTCCCAGGGCGACGGAGACGAACAGCCCTGCGAAGGCCATGATGATCATCCCGATCAATGCAGGCAGCACCGAGAAATAGCCGGCCTGTTCGGAAAATGTCGAAGCGGCCACATTGGCGGTCTGCCAGATTTCCGATAGCCCATTGCTCGGTTCCGTCACCCCCGTGCCGGACGCGGCCAGAATGGCGCGTCCCGCTGCCTCCGGGACCTTCGTGATCCAGCCATAGACCAGCGCCTGGAAATTGGACCAGGTGCTTGCCAGGACCAGGATCAGCATGACACGGACGATGCGGCCGACGACTTCCGCGGCGCTCACCTTCGCCGTGCCGAGAACCAGTTGAGCCCCGTAGAAGAGAACGACCAGCACGAAGAGCAGACGAAGCAGCGGCTCGATGTCTCTGCTTAGCGCATCGAACGCGTGCTCGGAGAAATTCTCGCCGGAGGCATCGATGCGCTGGAGAAGTTCGCCAATGAAATTGTCCACGGTTTCCCCCTATTGCGATCGAGCAGGAAGATCGCCGATCAATGCCCGGGCCGCGCCTTCGTCGCCATTGAGCGCTTGCATGGGCCCGCATTCGAGACCTGCAGCGGGCGTCGCGTAGCTCATGAGACTGGCCGGCCGTTTGCAGGGCGCTGTTTTCTCCTTGGCCGTGCCGCATCCTGCAAGCAGCATGATCCCGCACATGGCGATCAGTCCCTGCGGAACCGTCTTCATTGGTAGGTCAGCGCCTTCTTGGTGTTGGAGATGTCGGTCAGCTTGCGCTGGTTCTCGGCCTGCAGCGACTGGACGGCACTGTTCAAGACACCGATCATCTCGTTGAGCGTCAGCCCGGTCTGGACTTGCAACTGCGTATTCTGATCGATCGAGCCCTTGATGTCCCGCGCCTGGCCAATCCTTTGCCCCGCGCGTTCGAGCGCGGCGCGGCGCGTCTCGATCGCCTGTCGCGAGCCTGCAATTAGGGCCGACACGCCCAGCACCGTTTTGACCAGTTCCTCATAGGATCTGTCGCTGGCGAGCGAACTGCCCTGTTTGCCCGAAAGCGATTTCACCAGTTGCATGCCATTGATGAACACCGTCGCGGCCTTCGCGATCTCCGGTCCCATGGCGCCGAAATCGGGCACACCGTTCTGGAGCAGTCTGTCGAAGGAGGGTACCGAAGAGACGCTGAAGCCGTTACCGATCGCAAGGTCCTTGAGCGAACCGGCATCGCTGCCACGGTCCCCCGTCACGGCCTGCAACGTCTTTTCGACGGTGGTCAGGATATCCCTGTTGATGTCGAGGATTCTTGCCGTCTTCTCCGCGGTGTCCCTGGCAACGGCATAGTTCGTCTTGTCGATGACGGGAATGTCGGCCTTGGCCGAAGTGACGGCGATCGCCGTCGTAACCAGAAGCAGAAGAGCACGCATTGCAACCTCCATTATTGCGCATTGAGCAGCAACTCGTCATCCTGTTCGCGCTTTTGCACGCAGCCCTGAGCTTCGCCGCTCCAGATCAGACCGGGACGCACGTCGCACAAGCCCCCGTTCGTAGGCCGCCGATTAGCGGGTTTTGCGTAGTCTGCCGAACGGCTCGCACCCGACACGTCGCTCAGCGTCACCGCGTTGTTGGAGTTGACGAGATCGGCGAGGCTCGCGCCCAATTGGATCAGGCGGTTCAACATCTCGAGATTGGCATTGCGGGCTCCGGAATTGTGGTCCCAGCTGTCTTGGAGCGTGCCGGATTCGAGCGCCCCAAACTGCTGGAACCATGATGCGACATCGCCCAATCCATCGCCGGCGGCGCTGGTCGCCGCCATGGCGTTCAACGTCGCCATGCGCATGCCTTCATAGGCTCCGCCAGTGCCGCCATAGTTCAATGGAATGCCTGACTTGTCGGAGCCGCCGAAGGCCGGCAGCCACTTTTGCGTAATGGCCGCGACATAGGTCTGTGTCTCGCGGAAGGGCGGAATGCCGCCGTGTTTATCAACATTGCCGGCACCGGCATTGTAAGCCGCCAGCGCCAAGGAGATGTTTCCGTTGAAGCGCCTGAGCTGTTGCTTGAAGTAGCGCGCCCCGCCCCGCAGGTTCTGCTCGATGCTGTAGGCGTTGACGCCCAGGTCCGCTGCGGTGCCGGGCATCAGCTGTGCCAGCCCGATGGCGCCGGCGCCGGATCTTGCACACGGGTTGAACCTGCTTTCCTGGTAGACCAGGGCCAGGAACTGGTTCTCGTCGACGCCCTCCTCCCGCGCCACGCGCCGGACAAGGCCCGCTATGGACGGGTTGGCATTGGCGGCCGCGACGGGATCGTCCTTTCGACCTGGCCGATACATCGAGCACGTGATGCTCTCATTGATGCCGTAGCGGTCGCGATCGGCCTTTTCGATGGCGGCGACGTTGCCGTTGCGATCCTTTCGTCTTTCGAGCACCGGCTGGTCGATGGTCGCGACATCAGCGGCCGAGGGCGAGGCAAGAAGCATTAACAGCAGAGGGAGACGCCGGATCATCGGGATTGTTCCCAGCCACAGAATTCCGGCAGCCACAGCGCCGGATCGTCGCCCAGGCGCACGCGCAAGGCCGCGCATGCCTCGACGGTGTCCTTGCGGCCTGAAAGGACCTTGAGGATATCGGGCATGGCCGAGAGATCGAGACGGGCAATGACGGAATCCTTGCCATGCTTGATCAAGAACGTTCGTCGCTCCGGCGGCGTGTTCCTGACGAAGGCGAACTCCTTTGCGGTCAGGCCGAAGCGGCCGACATAGCTCTCTTCATCGGCGCGCGGATTGGGAAAATGCAGGTTTGTCGATGACTGCTCGATGAGGGTGTGCGCCTGCGGCGCCCTGGCAATGTCTGCTGCCGACTGCGTGCCGAACCCGACGATGCCGTTCAGCTTGCGGATCGTCTTCATCTTGTCGACGATGTAGCGCGAAAAGGTCGGGTCTTGCAGCAGCTTCCAGCCCTCATCCATGAAGATCAGGACGGGCTCGCCGGTGAGCAGTTCATCGAGCCGATGGTAAAGGTACATCAACGCTGGCGTGCGCACCTCCGCATTGTCGAGGACGTGCGTCATGTCGAAACCGAAAATGCGGCTGCCCGAGAACGACAGCACGTCGCGCGGCGCATTGAACAACCAACCCTTCTCGCCCTCGAACCAGGGCCTGAGACGCGACTGGAGGTCATTGGCATCGGAGCGCGCTCGCCCCATCAGCAGGCCGGACAGATTGGCCAAGGTGCGTCGTTGCGCCGGCTCCTGGCAGATCCGGCCGATCGCTGCTTCAAGCGTGTACTCTTCCTCCTGCGAAAAGCCGCGGCCGTCGGCAGGTTGCAGCATCGCCTTCAAAAGCCGCAGCAGGAATTCGCGGTTGGCCGGCGTGTTCTCCATCTGCAGAGGATTGAATCCGGTGGCGACCCCGGGCTCCAACACCTCGTAGTTGCCGCCTACCGCGCGAATGAAGATCTCGGCGCCGCGATCCTTGTCGAAAAACACCGCGCGCGGCTCGGGCGAGATACGAAGCGCCTGTGCCAGCAGGAAACTGAGCACCACGGTCTTGCCCGACCCGGTTGGACCGGTGACCAGGAAGTGGCCGATGTCGCGCTGGTGGAAATTGAACCAGTAAGGCGTCTGCGACGTCGTCTCCAGGATCGAGATCGGCAAGCCCCAGTGATTGCCCGTCGCCCTGCCGGTGGCGAAATTGTGCATGGACGAAAAGCCGGCGAAATTGGCGCTCGACAACATCGAGGCGCGGGCGATGTAGCTGTGGTTGCCTGGCAGCTGCGCCCAAAACGAGGCCTCCATGTTGAGGTCCTCGCGCAGCCAGTTGATGTTCATGTCGGTCAGGCAGGCACCAAGTTCCGACACGGATTTGTCGACACCGGCCAGATCGCGCGCCAGGCACATCAGGCTGAAATGGTGATAACCGAACACGGCTTCCTGGTTCACCAGGCTGTTGAAGGCGAAATCGATGTCGGTTTCGACCGTGCTGCCCGCTTCGTCGGACGCCTGGATCTGCCGCTGCAATCTTGCGATCCGCTCCTGCGCGATCGGCTTGTCGGCAATGGTGAAGGATTGGGTCAGGATGAACTCATGATTGACCTGCAGCAGCCCATCCAGCATTCCCGGTCCCGAAAAAGGCGGGTATTCCTTTATCGACAGGATGGCGCCGAAGCGGCTGTCAGCCGCGCTTGGCCCCTGCGCCTGCAGGGTTCTCCTGGAAAAGTGCAGCCGTGACGTGCCCACATAGTTGCGGATGGCCATGCGGGGCAGGCGCATCGGCCTGGATGCGCCGCAGGTCAGAAGCGCGTTGAAGAAGGCGCAGGGTTCCGAATAGGGCTGGCCGTCGCGGTAGGCGATACCGAGCGGACGGGCTGCGTATTTCAGCAGTTCGCGCGTCATGTTGGAGACGACTTCCTCCAGCTCGTTGACACGCTCGCGAGCCCGCTGTGCCTCCCCCTCCTTGTCCGACGGTCGGTTGAACAGGCCAGACAGCGTGTCGGCTACCCCCAATGCCCCGCGCATGCGGGCGCGCACGACGCTGAGGTAAAGCTCGTTGGTGAACATGCGCCGCTGCTTGAGCTCGGCCATGTAGCGCGCGTTGATGAGCTCGCAAAACGGGTCCGAGAACGAACCGCCGATTGTGGGAACGACTTGCCTGCGGATGACCGTCGACCAGAGCGAAAACCGGCTCGATCCAAGCGCCCGGATCATGGTGTTGTGGACGCTGGCGCGCATGTTGAGCTCTGCCTGGTCCTCGGTCTGGAAGAACAGGCCGTCGAGCTTGATCACGCTGAGCAGGGCTCCACTTTCGAGACCGATCACCGTGTCGGAGAGGTGGCGCATGTAGGGCACGTGCATGGCCATTGGTCTGTCGCGACGCCGTTGACGTCCAAAGCCCAATTCTTCGGCGACGATGTTGAGCATGATCATGGACCGTATGAATTGGTTTGCCAGAACGTCCTGTTTGGTGTGCGCGGTGTCCGGCGGCCTGCGGTCTGGGCAAGATCGAGGATGCGGACGTCGCGGCTGCAGAGCGCAAACAGGGCAAGGTAGGTGACGGGCGCGATTGCCGCCGCCCAGAAACTGCTGGTCACCAGGAATGCGATCAGCGTCATGCCGACGATGATGTAGAAGGCGTTGAGCGGCACGCCCCACATTATGGGCGGCCGGGTGAGCCCGATGACCAGGGGTGTCAGTTGCGGCTTGTCCTCGGAACGGTCACTCATCGCTCATTTCCCGACAGCCGATATCATCTGATCGACGATCGCCGGCGCGCCGAACACCAGCCCGATGCCAATCACTACCGCGCCTGCGGTGAACCACGACAGGCGCCCGGCAAAGGCCAGGAAGCCAAGGCCGATGACAGCGATGATGGCGAGCAATCGTCCGAATGGGCCGGTTATGAAATCGACGATCATCTGCACGGCCGTCTCGAGCGGCGCGAAAGCGCCGGAGGTCTGGGCAAACGCCGCATCGGCAACGCCACACAATGACAGGCCCACGACAATGGCGACGCTGACGGTTCGCGTCGTTGAGGTCGGGGGCGCGCTCGAGAGACCTTGCTTCATGTCTTCCTCCGCTAGAATTGCAGGACGCCGCCAACCCATTGCCGCGGCTTGCCCGTAGAGTTCATTCCGATGAAAGTGGTAGCCCTGCCGGCCAAGCCAGGATCGGCGGCATCGCCGCCGGTCTCCCGCTTGAGACCTGGCAGCCTTAGCTGCCGGTTGATGACCTCGGCGACGAACCGGACCGTCTCCGGGAATGGTGGAACCCCGCCATGTTCGTGAACACGCGCCTCGCCGGCATTGTAGGCGGCCGCGACGATCAGCGGATTGCGGTAGGTGGCAAACAGATCGCGCAGCAGCCGCACGCCGCCATCGATGTTGTCGGCCGGATCGCAGATGTCGCTGACGCCGAGGCGGGCCGCGGTCGCCGGCATCAGCTGCATCGGGCCACGCGCCCCTTTAGGAGAATTTCTGGCCCGGTCGAGGCGGCTTTCGGCCGAGGCGACAGCGAGCGCGAAATCCACATCGACGCCGTGTCTCGAGGCAGCTTGCGCCACCAGCCTTGCGACCTCATCCGAGCTCAGCGGTGACGGTGCACATTCGCTGATATCCGGAGTTGCGGCGTCGGTTAGAACAAAGTCAAACCGACTATGCCTGGCCGCGTGTGAGATGGCCGCCATCGGCCCCGGTTCAGCAGCGCCGAAACCGCTGTTGTGTGGAGTCCCGGGTTGACGAACGCTGCCGTCCGGGTCGAGCACATACTCCCTCGCCGCGTTGGACCAGCGTGTGTCGAAAATCGCATCGATCGCACCGTCGTCCTGCACTGGCGATCCGGGCGCATGATCGGTGCGAGGTTGGGCGGGCTGACGGCTTTCGGCTAAGCAGGTCGACGGCTGCGTCCAGCATAAGGTCAGGATGGCCGAGGTCAGCAGGGCAACCAGGCGACGGTTCGCCGATCTGGACAAGCGATGAGCCATGTTGGGTCTCTTGCTGCCGGGTGGTCGATTTCGACAAATCGGTAGCCGACGGAAAAAAGAATGTCAAATCGATATTGTTTTTTGTTGCGCGACGGACCGGAAATGGGCAAATTGCGATGAGAATGACGCGCTATTTGGGAGTTCGGCATGAAGGGCACTGTATGCAGCAGCTTCGTTCTTTGCCTGGCGTCACTGTTGCCGGCCATGGCGGCCGAACGGATCGACCAGGGCTATGTGAGGTCCCTTGCGGCAGCGGGCAAAACAGTGCTGGTCGTGGAATACCATGACGGCCAGGGCGGCATTGCCGAACGCAAAGGCTTCGCATCCACCAGTGGCTTCAGGGCCATCTCGCCAACCGACTTCCGAATCGATGCCAAGACGGTCATCCACCTTTACGGCCTCGAGCCCTGCGAGGGAGATCTGGTCAACCGCCGCGAGGACTTCTCAGGCAGCTGTGCCGACTATGCCAGAAAGGGCCTCGAAACTCTGTTGCAGTCGCCCAGGGTGATCTTCTGCCGGGCCTTCGTCAGTGAAGCGAACGCCCCGGTCCAGGACGCGACCTGCTACGGCTACTACAATTATCCTGGCAGTCTTGACACGATCGACATGTTCGAGGAGCAACTGGTCTCGATCGGCACTCACTGGATCGCCAGAAAGCCCGATGGCACGCCGGCGCGCAAGGATCTGGCGGACGCAGAAAAGATCGGCCGCGGCGGTTACGGCATGTGGGTCGATCCGAGAATCAAGGCGCAAGCGCGATGAGGACCGCCCCTATCCTCCTGGTCTTTACACTGGTCGCAAGTCCGGCGAGGGCGGCGCCGCCCGGCTATTTCGAGTTGCGTCCAGGCGTGACGCTGGAGAGCGGCGACAGCTGGATCGAAGCGGGCACGAAGTATCATCTTTATGGTGTCCAGGCTTGTCTTCGCGGGACTTTCTACACCGGCGGCAACGGCCGCCGTGCCGATTGCGGCGAAGCTTCACTCGCCATGTTTGGCGCCTACATCGCCGATGCAAAGCCCAAATGCGCGCCCGTGGCGAGGGTGAGCGATACGTTGCACGTTGCCTGTTTCGTCACGATCGGGCGCGACCGGGTCGATCTTGGCAACCTGATGATCACAACCGGCTTTGCCTTTGCTGCCTTGCGCGCCGACGGATTGCCTTACCATCTCGGCTACGCTGTCGCGGAGCAGGCCGCGCGCGACAGACACGCCGGCTTGTGGCAATTCAAAGATGTCCAGCATCCAGCCATCTTGCTTGGCCAGGCTGCCAGGGTGGAGGCGTCACGGCCATGAGCGCGCGCCATGTCGCGCGGGCACTGGCGGCGCTGATCTGTGCTTGCCTTCCTTCTCCGTCGTCGGCTGTCGACCTTGCCAACGGGCCCGGTGGAGCGCAGGTTCAGCGGCCGGCGTCGAAGGACTTTAGCGAAGTCGCCGACACCATCGTCGGGCGTGCGAGCGTGATCGATGGTCGTACCTTGTGGTTTCCTCGATCGGCCCTGGAGGTTCGCCTCGCGGGCATTGACACTTGCGAATTGCCGCAATGGGCCTTCGATCCGCAGCGGCACGGCGAAAGCCCTTTTCTCAAGCCGGTCCCGTGTGGGCCGTTGGCTAAAGCCTGGCTCAGGCGGGTGGTCGGCGGCAGAATGATCGTCTGTTCTGGCACGTTTGATGATCATGGCGGTTCGCTGAGAGGCAGGTGTTTCGCGCATGAACGCGACCTCGCCATCGAGATGCTGCGCACGGGCTGGGCACGGGTCGAAACGCGCTCCCCTGCCCGCCCGGAGTACTGGCAGTGGCAACGCCAGGCCATGTCCGCGCGCTACGGGATGTGGGCGACATACGTTCTCGACATGGACGAATGGCGGGCCAAGGCCGCCGATGACAGCCTGATGCGAAAGCCGATCGCCGATCTCAATCTGCTCGCCGAGCGCGAACATGAGATCACGCCGCCTTTCCTGGATGCCAGAAGACGCTCAATTCATTCGGATCGGTAGCGTTCTTGGGATGAAGCTCAAAGAGCAGTTTTGAGCTTTGTCTCGAAGCGAGTGCCAGTTGCGAAATTTTGCAGGCTTCAGCTCTGCTTTCCGAGCTCTTCGAGGCCATTCCAAATGGCTTCAACAACAGCTTCTACCGAGTAGGGCTTCTGCATCCACCCGAGCGGCCTTGCCGCTTCGGCTCGAAGCCTCACCTCACGGTCGCTATGCGCGGTCGTGAAAATACATCGTATGCCGTGTTCACGATACAGTTCCAACGCAGCGTCGATGCCATCGCGTTGGCCAAGTAGGCGGATATCCATCAGGGCAAGCACCGGCTTGGTCGCGAGCGCGATGCGGATCGCCTCATCGGCGCTGCTTGCTGTTCCCGCCAGCGAGAAGCCCGCCGCGGTCAGACCGTCCTCTATGTCGAGCGCGATCAGATAATCGTCTTCGACGATGAGTATCAAAGGGCCCTTTGGGATTTCGGGGGGGCCACTGACCATGTCGTCTCTTGAGAAAGCCAGTTGCGGGCGAAATCCTCGTTCAAGCCCCCCGGCTTGGTCTACCTCAGGCCTCGATTCGTCTGGTCGCATCGCCAAGCCCCTCCGGTGTATGAGAAAATGTCACCATGCATCGGCAGGGATCCCGCTGTGCTTCGAAGGTGCCGCCAATCTGTCGCGCCAAGCCCTCGACCAGCCGTAAGCCCGAAGATGACTGGCGTACCGAGCTCAGGTCGAAACCTGGGCCTTCATCCTCGACCACCAGCACATTGCCGTGACCATTCCTTCGGATGTCTACGTGGATGGTTCTGCTTGTGTTGCCGTTCAGGCCATATTTTACGGCATTGATCAAAAGCTCGTTGACAATGAGGGCAAGAGGCATCGCAACGTCGTTCGGCAATTGGATAGGATCCGCCTCGCAAACCAGCTTAATATCAGGCGGGAACATTTGCTTGGCGGTTTCGCAAACGGCGCCCAGGAAAGGCTGCGCGCTGAAGTTGGTGGCGTCGCCCGTATCATAGAGAACCCGCTGCGCGGCAGCCATGGTCGCCACGCGCTTGCTTGCCTCGTCGAGTGTGCGGCGAGCCTCCGGGCTTCGACTCGTTCTTGCCGACACTGAAAGCAGGGACTTCAGCATCATCATGTTGTTCTTGACGCGATGGTTAAGCTCGTCGAGCAGGATCCGCTGTTGGGTTTCAGCCTGCTTCCGTTCGCTCACGTCGACCAGCATGTTTATGCCGCCGATGACTTTCCCATGCGCATCCCGCATGGGTGTCGGATAAGGAATGAACGGGACCCGCGTTCCGTCCGGTCGCTCGGCAACCGCTTCATATCCTCGGACCGGCCGGCCCTCTCGCAAGGAAACAGCCATCGGGCACTGGTCGTGAGGAAGCGGCGTTCCATCCGGCCAGTAAAGCTTCCAGGTTACGCACCATTCGTCACTGCCGATCACCGGCCTGCGGCCGGCGAGTTCCACCGCGGCTTCATTGAAATAAGTAATCTTGCCTTGCTGATCGGTTGTGTAGATCGCGGCGGGAATGGCTGCGAGCAGGTCCTGAAGGTGGCGCTCGCTCTCGCGCAGCTTCGCTTGCGCCTGCTTTTGCTCGGTTATGTCGCGGGCGATCTTGGAGGCGCCGATGATACGGCCCTTTCCGTCTCGCACAGGCGATATTGTCAAGGAAATGTCAACCAAAGTTCCGTCCTTGCGCTGACGGACCGTCTCGAAGTGGTCGACGAGTTCTCCATTGCGGATGCGACGCAATATCAACGGCTCCTCGTCCAGCCGATCGGCCGGAATAATGACGGTGATGGACTTGCCGATCACCTCTGCGGCCGAATAGCCGAACACGCGTTCGGCACCTCGATTCCAGGTCGAGATGATGCCGTTGAGATCCTTGCTCACAATCGCGTCCTGGGAAGATTCTACGATGGCCGCGAGGTGGTGGGCTGCATTCTCGGCCTTCAGATGCTCGATGCCGAACCCAAGCTGGCGGGCGATGGTCCGAGCCACTTCGATCTGCTCTACAGAGCAACTGTGCGGCTGGTTGAAGTAGGCCATGAACTTGCCCAGCAGCCGCCCGGATTCCATGATCGGAATGAAGCAGACCCCGCCAATGCCCTCGGTTCGGATCGCCTCCTTCAATCCTGCAGGAAGGTCGGCTTTCTGCGCATCCTCCAAACAGATCGGCCGCGGATCCAGGCTGTCTGCCGACCAGGGCGAATGGCCTTCTACTGCGGCGCGATAAGCCTGCGACAGGTTGCGCCAGGCAACGAACTTCATGACACCTTCTTTGTCCAGCAGCAGGATCGAAGCGCGCTGGCAGCCCAGCGCGCGCTGGATTGCGTCGAGCGCCGGCTCGTAGACATCTTTCTGCGCGCGCGCATGCTGGAGCCTTTCGGTGAAGTGGTGCAACGCCGCCTGCTCTTCCGCCCTTTGAGCGAGCATAGCCTCGATCTGCTTGCGCTCGCTGATGTCATGCTGCACCCGCACCGCATAGCAAAACTGGCCGCTGCTGTCGTAGACGCTGGAGGAGGTCATGTCAGTCCAAAAAGCCGACCCGTCCTTTCGAACGAACCGCTTTTCCATCGTGTAGCTCTTGATCTCACCTGCAACCTGCCGCCGATATTGCTCGCGGTCCGCTTCGACGTCGGCGGGAAAAGTCTGATCGAAAATCGATCGTCCGACCAGTTCCTCCGATGTATAGCCTAAAAGATTGCACAAATGCGCGTTCACCCGCAGGAGCCGGCCTTCGGCATCCGTTTCCACAATGCCTGTACCGGCGCTGTCATAGGTAAGCGCAAGTCTCTGCTCCTGTTCGAGCAGCAACTCTTCCGTTTTGACCTTTTCCGTCACGTCGATGGTGATGCAACGCGTATTGAGGAACCGCCCGCCAATGGCGCGCACATTGGACGTTATCTCGGCCCAACGGATGGAGCCGTCCTTGGCTCGTAGCCTGGCGCGGTAATGTTGAAGTCGCTCATGCCGAGACAGGCGGCTTAGAATATCCTCGATTGCCGTGCTGTCGGCGTGAAATTCGCGGATGTTTCGGCCAATATATTCGTCGGCCGAATAACCCAGCATGTCCAGTTCCGCGCGATTGGCACGTAAAATGGTTCCATCACTTGCTACAAGATGGAGCCCGACCGCCGCATTCTCGAAGAAATCGTCCAGTTCGCTGCTGAGCACGAGGTCCGGAATTTCCGCTTCGCACCTCGTCTCATGGGTCTGGGAGCCCGCTGCGCAGGTTCCAGCCGGCGAAACTCCTTGTTCCATGCTGCGGTCCCGAATCCCCTTTGACCCACGCAAATTCCCGAACGGAAAAAAGGTTCCATTCAAGTGCCGAACTTGTTCGCCGGCTGGGAGAAGGGCCCCCGGGTCCGACGAACCGAACGCGCCTTAAGCAGCCCGGGAACGACCTGTGAAACGATGTGCGCGGCAGGTTCTTGGTGGAGGCCCACCTGGGCGGCTATCAGCTCCAGGGCGGTAAGCGAGACTGAAGCGCTGCATCTTTGCGCCGCAACGCGGGCGCTCCCACAACAAGCACTTTGACCTTCAACCATCCAGCCCCCGGGCGGCCTGATCGAGCCCGCCTTTGCGAGCCCACAGATAGGCCAGTGCGGTAAGGCCTCGCGCACGTAACGTCAGCACTCTGGAATGGTACTATCAAGATCGATGGCGGTGCGCGGGCGATCAGTATTCTGGGTCTGACGCCGGCCACTGATGTGTTCACCCATAGCGACTGAACAGTGTCATGACTGCTGGCGGATAGCTGGGCCCAGGCCTTTGGACGGCGACCGATGCCACCGGTTCCATCCCATGAATTAATTCGGAACTCAGGTGTGATGTTTCCGCAGAAAAGCAGCAATATCGGGCCGGAACGCCTCGACACTGGCCTCGACCTCCGCGACGTCCGCAGGCAGCAACTCCGTCTTCCGCGCCAGGGTTGCGGCGACTAGGTAGAGAACCTTCTGGTTGGCATCACAGCCGTCAATGGCCTCAAGCTCGATCAATCGCCGCCGCGCCGCTCGCTCGAGAAGACGGCTTAAAGCCAGGCCCAACCTGAAAGCAACCCATCGCGCGGCCCAGCGATTGGCGCTCCGGTTACAGGAGAATTTGTCGACCGCGGCAAGGAGGCGCCGATGCCGATCGATGCTGCGCGCCATGGCGGTGGGCGAATTTGCGGGTCTGGCGCGGTGGCAGCCGCTATCGTCCCGGCGCGCCGTCATTAATATGTTCGAGCGTTTGGACCGGCGCGCAGCGCCCCATCAACGTCTTTGGCCAGTTGCCACCCGACGGTTCCAGTGAGCCTTTGTCCAGTCACTCTTCCAGGATCGAAACAAGTGGGCTCCACAAGGTCAAGATCCCGATAAACGACGCTCCCGGGAGGGGTATCTTCGCGTGCCGCGGAGATCGTTTTTGGGTCCATCTGAGAAACAGCTTCTCCTCGAAACGGGTGTGCAAGGAAGAATAACCCAATCGCCTCCGGGAGCCGTACTAAAGTTAAATGAAATGATGTTACGGGGCTAAAATATATTGTTCGTACATTGAAGAGCTCGAGCTCTTTTGCCGATGGCTTTGCCGTGCCCAACGCAAGTCCCGGAACGATTTGTTCCAATGGTTCGAATCGGTTGCAGTGGCAAATGTTCATCCTCAGAGCGGCGTAAGGCTGAGTGCCTTAAGCCTGCAGTTTTTTGCCCAGTTTCGAGAAAACCGCGCACCAGAAGCGGTAGTCGTCTTCGCGCCCGTCGAAATTCGCGGTCAATGCACACCATGCCGCAGCGGTTGCGGCATCCGAACCATAAAGCTCAATCGCTGCCTGTACCGTCGCCGCCGGATCCGCTAATTCCCACAGCGTCAATTTACCATAGCCGATACCAGACTGGGTGGAGTGAATTTTCGGCACGCCAAGACTCCCGCGGATGGGTCCGGCGCGGGACAGCGATGCGCTGCGAGGCCGAACGTTGGAACCCACGGGGGAGTGAGCCACGATCCTGAGACGTCGCGCCCAGGATATTCGTCGTGTCGTTCCTGGCCTTCTACAGCTTCGCAAGCAAAACCAGGAAGCTGGCGCAGAGGCAATTTATTGCAGACCTCTCCTGCGAAGGCAACCCGGTGGCAGTGACATGCAAGGCTCGCCATCAATGCTCTTGAGGCGGCAACCGAAAAGCCGACATCGCACTGATGCCAAAGCGCAGCAGGGCCACCCCTGCCCTGTCTGTCATCGATCGCGATTGGCCACACCAGGTCGCATTGCCTGACGAGCTGTGCGTTGACCGAAATCTCACGCGGATCACGGAGTTCTGTAAGGCGCAGGGCATCCGGTACCTAACTCGCAAAGTGCAGGCGACATGGCCCGACGGCAAGTACGAAGAATGGCGGCTGCATTGCTTCGCTGACCTGGCCGCCGCCAGCACGTTCCTTGACCAATTCGGCGGCATCATGTTCGATCCGAAACGAGACAGGGAGAAGGGGCGCGCTCGCGGCGTCTGGCGCCGGACTGGTCAGTATGAACGCATTCTGCACCTTGGGCCGCCAGCGTGCCCGAGATCCTGCGTAACTGAGATTGCCGCTAAGGGCGTTGCCCAATCGGATTCTTTGCTCTAGCTTGGATGACATCGGGTGCAAACTGGCAAAAGGCGCACCCGGCTGAGAGACCGCATTGCGCTCCCGCCTATACGGGAGCGAGCACGTTGTCGGACACCAATCCCAATCCAAGCAAGCAAGCGCAGGTCGCAAAAGGCTTGGCGGTTGAAACCGGGATATCAGCGGAGCAGGCGCTAGAGTTGGTGCAACTGCTGGGGCTTAACTCTTCTTCGCTTCTTTTCCATGCCCGTGCCTTGAAGAAGGTTGGAAAAGGCGGCTCATAAATTTCAAACTGAGACACTTCCCAGCCGGCATATAGCATTTCGTCGGCTCAGCACTCTTGATGCTCGGACCGATCTTCGCGCTCGCCATTAACTTCATGATCGTTGGAACAGGCCTCAGTTGATCCTCCGGCAGAATGGATCGCCAAGGTTTCGGCTGGCGCAGTCGGCTCGGTCGGCGGCTGCTGTTGAGCAAGTAGGCTCGCAGCGCCGTTATGACCTGCGGCAACCGGATCTCGTCGAAACGCTTCCGGCTGGCCTGCGTAGGTCGCTGTTGTCAGCGACAGCGACACTGGGTCCAAAAGGCCGGGCAGCCGGAGCCAGCGGACGGTGGTCGGGAGAAACCGCCACGCCAAGCAGTCGGCGTCAAAACCTTAATGCTCGGGGATATTCGCCGATGCAAAAAGCCCCGCCAGCCGAAGCCCGCGGGGCAACTGATAGGAGGCGAGGCCGCATCGGGTGACACGGCCCAGGGTAAGAACCCTGACTGCGCGCATATGTTCCCGCCCCATGAAGAGGACCGCCAGGGTGCCCGCTGAACAGTTGGACGCATTCGATGCTCGTTCATATCGACGCGGACCAGCAGAATCCGATAGATTGTCAACGGCGGTCCATGTCCAACCACCCATGGTTCGCTGTTCGACGAGGATGGCAGGCGGTCGTGTAGCGAGAGCGGCAATTTGCTCTACAGGAGGTTACGGCGATGACGAAAGTTCGCGCCCTTGTCCTTGAACGTCAGCACCAACTCAAATTGCGTGATGTCGATCTGCCGCAGACAGTCGGCCCGGGCGAGGTTCGTATCAAGATCCACACGGTGGGTGTCTGTGGCTCCGATGTGCACTACTACACCCATGGGCGCATCGGCCCATTCGTGGTCGAAGCGCCGATGGTCTTGGGCCACGAGGCCGCTGGCACCATTGTGGAAACAGGCGAAGGCGTCGAGCATCTGAAGGTCGGTGACCGCGTGTGCATGGAACCGGGCATCCCCGACCCCAATTCGCGAGCGAGCCGGCTCGGCCTCTACAACATCGACCCGGCGGTCAGGTTCTGGGCGACGCCGCCCATCCATGGCGTATTGACAGCCCACGTCGTTCACCCCGCCAACTACACCTTCAAATTGCCCGACAATGTCAGCTTCGCCGAAGGCGCCATGGTCGAGCCTTTCGCGGTCGGCATGCAGGCTGCGGCCAAGGCGAAGATCGTGCCGGGTGACACGGCGGTGGTGATTGGCGCAGGGCCGATCGGCACGATGGTGGCGATCGCCGCTCTTGCCGGCGGCTGTGCACGGGCAATCGTCGCAGACCTCGCTCAACCCAAGCTCGACATCGCCGCAAGCTTCCAGGGTGTGGTCCCGGTCAACATCCGCGACAAGAACCTGGCGGCGGAGGTGAAGCGCCTGACCGACGGCTGGGGCGCCGATGTCATCTTCGAATGCTCCGGCTCGTCCAAAGCATGGGAGACGTTGCTCGATCTGCCGCGACCCGGCGGCGCCGTGGTGGTGGTCGGCCTGCCGGTGGCGCCGGTGGCATTCGACATCGCCACGGCCTCGACCAAGGAAATCCGGATCGAGATGGTCTTTCGCTATGCCCACCAATATGACCGGGCGATCGCGCTGATGGGATCGGGACGGGTCGACCTCAAGCCACTGATTTCGGCGACCTTCCCCTTCGAAGACTCCATCGCGGCGTTCGACCGAGCGGTCGAAGGCCGGCCGGCGGACGTGAAGCTGCAGATTAGACTGCCGGATTAAGACAAGGCCCGGGCAAACAGGCTTGCCTGATGCAGCCGGTTAGCTGGTGCGTCGTGTTCCAGAAGACAATCCACCTCCGGACGTGACGGACGCCGCGCGACGGCAGCGCCCCGTGGACACCGATCGGACTTGACAAGTCGGCGCCTGTCCCACACGCTGCCTTAACAAAAGGCACAACAAACTTACAAAAGTTCAACGTTGCACGACCTGGCCGATAGGAGAAGGCCAATGCATCTCTGTCACCAAGCGGAGACTTGCGCGTGACCACCGCGACCTTCGCGCGCGCGAGGTCCACATGGGCCCTGCCCCGGTTTATGACGGCCGAGCATCCTTTTCCCTGGCTCGCGCCGATCACCGTGATGCTTCTGGTTTTCGGCATCTATCCTCTCGCCTATTCGGTCTGGCTGTCGTTTCACAAACGCAATGTCGTCTCCCGGCAGCTTGATTTCGCCGGAGTGCACCAGTGGGCGCGAGCGTTCTCGGATACGCGTATGTGGCACTCGCTGGAAACGACGCTGATCTACACCTTTGTCGCACTGGCCGTTCAGCTTGCACTCGGCATTCTCATTGCGCTGCTACTTGATACCGATCGCAAGGGCTATGGGATCCTGCGGGCGCTGATGACGCTGCCGCTCGTCGTGCCGCCGGCCGTGACTGGAATGATGTTCTTGCTGATGCAGGACGGCTCTTTCGGCGTCCTGTCGTTCTACCTCTACGCTCTCAACCTGATCTCGCCGGCGCAGCCGATCCTGACGCAGCCGGTTACCGCCTTGCTGGCGATCCTGCTGGCAGATATATGGCAATGGACGCCGTTCATGGTGCTCATCATCCTGGCAGGCCTGCGCGCGCTGCCGAAAGAACCTTTCGAAGCGGCAGCGATCGACGGCGCAAACGGCATCCAGACATTCTTGCGGCTTACATTGCCGATGCTGCGCAAGGTGATTGCGGTCGCCGTACTGATCCGCGGCGTCGATCTCTTTCGCATCTACGACTACGTCTACATCATCACGGCCGGCGGGCCAGGCACCGCTACCGAAACGCTTTCGTTCTATGCTGGCCGTATCTACTTCACAGGAGACTTCCCTTACGCCGCGACCCTGTCGCTGATCGTGCTCGTCGTTCTGATCGGCGTGTCGAACGTCTTCGTCAGGCTTTTCAAGGTGAGGTTCTGATGGAACCGTCCCGCGCCAAGATGATCACCAGAGACGTGCTCGCCGTGCTGGTAGTGGCGATCTTCATGTTTCCGATCGCCTGGTGGGCCCTGTCTTCTATCAAACCCTACTCCGCGATCTTCGACCGCAGCGGACCGGTCTACACGGGCTTCACACCGACGCCGGACAATTACCGCGTGACCCTGCTTGGCGTCTCGCGCGTCGACATAGGCATGGAACAGGGCGGCGAGGCGGCGGGGGTGATCAAGGGCGGCGCCAGTTCCTACGATTCACGCCAGTCGCTTCTCGACAGCGCGATCATAGCCGTTGGGTCGACGGCGCTGACGCTGTTGCTGGCGACACTGGCTGCATATTGCCTGTCACGAATGCAGTTCAGCGGCCAGCAGTCTTTCCTTTTTTGGATTCTCTCGCAGCGCTTCATGCCGCCAATCGCCATCGTCATACCGGTCGTTTTCATGTTTCGGGATCTCGGCTTGCGCGACACCTATACAGGGCTCATCCTCGTCCACAGTTTGATCAATCTGCCGCTGGCGGTTCTGCTTTTGAAGTCGTTCTTCGACGATGTCCCGCGCGAGGTCGACGAGGCGGCGCTGATTGACGGGGCAACGCGCTGGCAGACTTTTCGACGTGTGGTCCTACCCATGGTGAAAGGCGGCATCGCCGCGACAGCTGTGCTGTGTTTCATCTTTTCCTGGACCGAGTTCCTGCTCTCACTGTTCCTGACAACGTCGATCCGCACCGTGCCGGTGAAGATCTCGACTTTTGTCACCTCGACCGCGACCGAGTGGGGCTACATCACAGCACTCGGTACCTCCGCGATCATTCCCAGCTTCATCTTTATCCTGCTGGTTCAACGCCATCTGGTCCGGGGCCTCACCCTCGGATCGCTGAAAGAGTGAGGCCCGACGAGAACAACGACGACAAAATCGCAACGGAGGAACGATCATGAGCTTCAGAGATCACGACAAGAAGACATTCGTCGCCGATACCTGCAACGACTTTACGGCGCGCCGAATAAGCAAACGCGACTTCATGAAGAAGATGGCGCTGGCTGGCGTTGGCTTTTCCGCCTTCGGGTCGGCCATGTTGGGTGGTGGCCGCTCACATCGCGGGGGGCTGGGCCTGGGCATCGAAGACGCCCGCGCCCAGGACACGGATATGTTGAAGTGGCTGGCCGATGTCGGCAAACCATATGCCGGCACGAAAATCCGCTACACTTCGGAAGCGACGCCGCCAACGATCGTGGCTAACCAGCTTGTGGCGGGTGAGTTCACCAAGGCAACCGGCATTGAGGTCGAGGTCGAGATCGTGCCGTTGGAGCAGGTTCTCGCCAAGGCTACGCAGGACGTACAGGGCCAGCTGGGCACATATGATGTCTACTATCTCGACCAGTCCTGGATGGCGACGTTTGCTCAGGATGTCATCGATCCGCGCGAATATTATGGCCAGAACAAAGAACTGGCGATGCCAAACTTCGATTGGGACGATTTCTCCAAGCCGCTTGTCGATGGCATCGCCATGTACAACGGCAAACAGTGCGGAATTCCCTTCGATATCCCGATCTTCATCCTGATGTACCGGAAGGATCTTTTCGACAAACACAATATCGCCTTGCCGACAGATCTCGACGCCTATCTCAAGGCGGTACAGGCTCTCACAGAGGCCGAAAAGGCCAATGGCATCTTTGGCACCGCGTGCCAGGCCAAGTCCGGCCACTATTCGCTCGAATGCGACTGGACGTTCGCACTCTGGGGGCATGGGGGTTCGATCTTCAACAAGGACAAGAAGTTTGTCGGGAATGACGAGCGTGGTGTGGCCGGGCTACAATTCTACCAGGAGCTGGTCAAGAACTCGCCGCCCTCCGCGACGACATGGACCTGGGACGGTCAGGGGCAGGCCCTGACACAGGGCCAGGCGGCCATGGCAATCACCTGGGGCGAGGATTTCCCCGGCTTCGATGCCAACGATTCCAAGGTCAAAGGCCTGTTCGAGGCCTTGCCCGCGCCCAAGGAGGTTCCTGGCCGTCGCGCCGCCGCCGATTGCGGCTTCAACGAAATTCCGGCCGTCGGCCACCAAGGTGGCTCGACGATCTCGTTGTCGCAATATTCCAAGAACAAGGAAGCGGCATGGCTGTTCATGCAGTGGGTCTGCTCGAAGGACGTGATGGCGCGGGTCTCGACGCTCGGCGGCGGCGCCTCGCCGATGCGCAATTCCTCCTTCACCGATCCTCGGGTCAAGGAGAAGGCCGTTGTTGGACCCGGAACGACACGCCATTTCGACGCGATCAAATACACCATCGACAACCAGATGGGGTCGGAGCCCGACATGCCGATTTGGGCTGATTTGTCGAACAATGACATCCCGGTTGAACTCGGCAAGCTGCTGACGGGCCAAGACTATGGTGGCAACGCCAAGGCATGCCTGGATGTCATTGCCGGTATCGTCGACGGCAAAGTCAAGGATGCCGGCCTTTAGCGGGATACTCCGGTGAGTTCGGCGATGGCGGTTTCGGCCGCCCTCGCCCTTTGGCAATGTGGCGGCAATGGTTCCGGATCTCGTTATCGGCATTGATTCCTCGACCTCGGCAACCAAGGCGATTGCCTGGGACCGCAACGGTCGCGCCGTGGCGGAGGGTCGTGCGTCGATTTCAATGTCCAACCCTCGTTCGGGCTATTTCGAACAGGATCCGGCTGAGTGGTGGGCCTCGACGGTGACAGCGCTCCGCACCGTGACGGCAACAGTTTCGCCCGGACGCATTGCGGGCCTTGCCATTTCCAACCAGCGCGAAAGCTTCGGCCTTTTCGACGAGCAGGGTGAGGCGATCGGGCCTGCGACGCTCTGGCTCGATGAGCGCGCCCGCCAGAAGGCGCACCGCTTCGGCGCGTCCTTCGGCGCGGCACGCATCCACGCAATATCCGGCAAGCCGCTGGACGTCATCCCTTGTCTCTATCGCATGATCTGGTTTCGCCAGGAGCAGCCCCAGACCTTTGCGCGCGTGGAGCGAATGGCCGAAGTGCATGGCTACCTGGTCTTTCGCTTGAGCGGCCGGTGGGTAACGTCGACCGCCTCCGCAGACCCGATGGGTGTGCTCGACATGCGAGCCATGGACTGGTCGGAGGACATACTGGACGCGGCCGGGGTCGCGCGACGTATGATGCTGGACCTGGCGCGGCCCGGCACCGTCTTGGGCCGAGTGACGTCGCAAGCCGCCATGCTGACGGGCTTGCGGGAGGGCACGCCGATCGTCGCTGGCGGCGGCGACGGTCAATGTGCCGGCACGGGCGCTGGTGTGTTGCAAGCGGGATGCGCCTACATAAACCTGGGCACGGCAGTCGTGTCCGGCAGCTTCGGCCTCGACTACGTCCATGACCCGGCCTTTCGCACCGAAACGGCGGTCGCCGACGCTGGATATATTTACGAAACGTGCCTTCGCGCCGGCACTTTTCTCGTCGATTGGATGACGCGCGAAATGCTTGGTGTCGATCTACATGGGTCCAGCGGCGCCCTGGAGACGCTCGAAGCCGAAGCCGCCGCCAGCCCGATCGGCGCAGGCGGCATAATGCTCCTGCCCTATTGGCAGGGCGTCATGGATCCGCACTGGGACAGTGCAGCCCGCGGTGTAATAGCCGGGCTTTCCGGCTCGAGCCGTCGCGGCGGTCTCTATCGCGCCGTGCTGGAAGGAATAGCGCTGCACCAAGCCGCGACAAGCCAGCGGGCCGCTTCCGCGGCTGGTCAGAACATCGACCGTTTCATAGCGATCGGCGGAGGAGCGAAGTCCGACCTGTGGATGCAGATTCTGGCGGATGCACTCAACCGTCCCATAAAACGGTCCACGACCGTGGAAGCCTCCTCGCTCGGCGCGGCAATGGCTGCGGCAAAGGGGGTGGGCTGGTTTTCCACGATCGCAGAAGCGTCGCTCACGATGGCCGCCGAACCCGCCAAGTCCTTCGAACCCGATGCCGGCCGTGCCAGCCGCTATGCCGAACTTCTTGCGATTCATACCGATCTTTGGCCAGCGCTTTCCGCTTGGAACCAGCGACTCGCGGCTTTCGCGGAGGCTGACCATGCCTGAAATGGTCAACTGGAACGCCCTGATCGAGGATGTTGTCGCAGGACGCTGGAAGGACCCCAACACAGGCGCGGCCGCTGACCTGCCGTTCCAAACGATCCAATTGCTGGAGACGACGGAGGGCCGCGAGGCGGATCTCGTTGCTCCTCTGACGCTGGGCAGCCGCATCGCTGTCGTATCCGACGCCAATACCGTCGAGGTGATGGGCCGGCGCGTCGCGAAGGCGCTGCGTTCCATCGCCCATGTCGACGAAATCGTGTTGCCTCAAGATCTCGACTGCGACGAGGCCACGATCCAGATGATCCGGGACAGAACGGGGCCCGCCGACGGTGTCGTGGCCGTGGGATCCGGGGTCCTCAACGACAGCTGCAAACAAGCGACCTTCCTTGACGACCGGCCTTATGCCGTCTTCGGCACGGCAGCGTCGATGAATGGCTATGGCGCCTCGACAGCGTCGGTGACCTTGGCGTCAGGGCTCAAAATCTCACTGCCCTCGCATGCTCCGCGCGGCATCTTCCTGGACCTTGGCATTTCAGCCGCGGCGCCGACCTGGCTCAGTGCGGCCGGACTTGGCGACAGCCTTTGCCGTTCCACCGCCCAGATTGATTGGTGGGCCTCGCATCGGCTGTTCGGCACCTACTATTCCGACGTGCCCTACCTACTGCAGGCGGGCGATGAGGAACCCATGCTGGCGCATGCGTCTGGCCTTGCCAGCCATGACATCACCGCGGTCGGGCACCTCCATCGCGTCTTGACGCTATGCTCGATGGGCGTCTGCTTCGCCGGCGTTTCCCATCCCGGCTCCATGGGAGAGCACCAAATCTCCCATTGGATCGACATGTTCGCGCGAGAGCATCATCCCGGCACCACTCATGGTCAGCAGGTTGGCGTTGCCTCGCTGGTCATGGCGCGTCTGCAAGCCTGGCTGATGGACAGGCAAGAGCCGCCACTCGCAAGGCCGACCGTTGTCGATGAGGCCGCTATGCTGGCCCGCTATGGGGCGCAACTGGGGCCACTTTGCGTTGCCGAGATGAAGAAGACAGCACTCGATCGCAGCCAGACGGAAGCCTTCAATCGCAAACTTGGGGAAATCTGGCCGGCTCTGCGCCGCGAGCTTCGGCCGATGGCGATACCGGTTGCCCGCATGGAGGCGGCGCTCAAGGCTGCCGGAGGACCGCTCACCGGCGCAGAATTAGGCCTGCCGCGACAGCTTTGGCACGACGCCATCCGCTACTCGCGAGAAATCCGCGGTCGCTGGTCCTTTGTCAATCTGGCCGCCGATGCGGGACTCCTAGAAGAGTTCCTGGAGGGCGAATGGTGAACCGCATTGGATCGTTACCGGTGTCTCGCACGGCGAAGTGATAGCCAAGGGCAAGGGCAATCGAAGGAATCGCATCTATGGCGTCCGTCACCATCAACAACATCAGGAAAGAGTATGGCGCCATCGAGGTCATCCATGGGCTCGATCTTTCGATCGAAGATGGCCAGTTTGTCGTCTTGTTGGGACCGTCCGGCTGCGGCAAGTCCACTCTGTTGCGCATGATAGCCGGTCTTGAGCCAATCACGTCCGGTGGGATCGCCATAGGCGACAAGGTCGTCAACACTCTTCATCCCAAGGATCGAAACATCGCAATGGTCTTCCAGAATTACGCGCTTTACGCGCATATGACGGTCTTCGACAATATGGCCTTCTCCATGCAGTTGAAGAAACGGTCCAAGGAAGAGATCAAACAGAAGGTGGGATGGGCAGCCTCGATCCTCAACCTCACTCCCTACCTCGAACGGTATCCCCGCCAGCTCTCGGGCGGCCAGCGGCAGCGCGTTGCCATGGGCCGAGCCATCGTGCGAGATCCAACCGTATTCCTGTTTGACGAGCCGCTATCCAACCTCGACGCCAAACTGCGCGTGCAGATGCGGACTGAAATCAAGGAACTCCATCAGCGCCTGAAGACCACCACCGTGTATGTCACGCACGACCAGATCGAGGCTATGACCATGGCCGATATCATCGTCATCATGCGCGACGGCTACATCGAGCAGATGGGCCGGCCGCTCGATGTCTACGATCACCCGGCAAACCTCTTTGTCGCCTCCTTCATCGGCTCGCCTGCAATGAACTTGTTCCATGGCGAGGTGGCACCTGAGCGCGACGCCTGGGTGGTGCGATCCGACAAGCTGTCCCTCCCGCTGCCCCCGAAGGCTGCGGTCCACCCCGGGCAAAAGGTGATCTATGGCATTCGCCCCGAACATCTTCGACCGGTAGCAAACGGAAGCGGCATCGCAACGACAGTCAAAGTCGTGGAGCCGACTGGCCCCGAGATCCATATCTTTGCAAGCATGGGCGACATCGCGATCTGCTCGGTGCTGCATGACCGCATGGAACTCTCTCCCGGAGCGGTGATCCATTTGGAGCCCACCCCTGACCGAATCCACCTATTCGATCAAGACACCGGCAAACGGCTGGACAACGAGAGAAATTGAATGGCACGAATCGTTATCCTCGGCGCCGGCGTCATGGGCTCTGCCATGACTCTTCCGGCTGCTCACGCAGGTAACCGCATCACTCTCGTTGGCACCCATCTCGATGAGGAGATCATTGGCTCCGTGACGGGTACAGGTCGTCATCCGCGCCTCAACATCACTCTACCTGGCGCCGTAACAGCCTGTTCCTGGAGGGAATTCGGGGCAGCGATAAATGAGCAACCCGATCTGCTTGTACTCGGCGTCTCGTCGGCCGGCGTTCCCTGGGCGATCGACCGCATTGCGGAAAGCATCAAGTCGCCTGTGCCAATACTGATGATTACAAAAGGCCTCGCCGCGAGCGAGGCAGGCATTGAAATCCTGCCACATCAGCTTGCTCGCGAAATTGAACGACGCACCGCCCTGACGATCCCCGTTATGGCTGTTGGCGGACCGTGCATTGCGGGCGAACTGGCGGCACAGCGTGATACCTCAGTGATTGTGGCCGGGCACGACCCCGACCAGATCGCCAAGGCGTCTCACATGCTGCGAGCTCCTTTCTATCACGTGCGAGCGTCATCCGATCTCATCGGTGTCGAGATCTGCGCCGCTTTCAAGAATTTCTACACGCTTGCCGTTGGCGCTCCGGTCGGGCTGCTGGAGCACGACGACAAGGCGCCAAATGGTGCCCTCATGCACAATCTTGCCTCGTCGCTTTTTTCGCAATCGCTCGCCGAGATGGGCATTTTGGTCGAAGCGCTGGGCGGAAGAATCGAAACAGTGCAGGGATTGGCGGGCTCCGGTGATCTTTATGTGACCTGCCAAGCGGGCCGCAACGGCCGGATGGGACGCTTGCTTGGCCGCGGCCTGCCCTATTCCGTAGCCAAGCGTGACCATATGAGTTCAGACACGGTCGAGGGGGCGCAACTGGCGCTGGATCTTGGCCAAACGTTGGAGAAAATGATGGCACAGGGTGCGCTTCCGGGCGATCGCCTGCCGCTCACGGCTGCCATCATCGACGCGATTTGCCATGATGCTCCGCTGGCCTTGTCCTTCGATCGCTATCACCGATGCTAAGAGCGATGCCAGAAAGTCATATCGATTCGGACACGGCGCCGCCGAGCCGTTCGTAGCCCGCGCAGTGGACAGAATGTTGTGATGGAGAAACCACCACGAAAAAGACGCGACGGCCGCCAGGCCGTATCCAACTCCGTTTCAACCGATCGCGAGGAAGGGCTCCTCGTCCGCGCCGCCTGGCTGGCTTATGTCGCAGACCTCACGCAAGCGCAAATCGCCAAGTCTCTTGGCCTAACCCGCCTTCGCGTCAACCGGATGCTGGCGCAGGCCCGCGAGCGGGGGATCGTTCAGATCCGCATCAATTCGAAGGTGGCGAACTGCATCGAGCTGGAGAACCGGTTGCGTCACAGCTACGGCGTCTCGGATCCGATCGTGGTTCCGACACCGCCCGATCCTGCTCTGCTACCACAAGTCATCGCAGCCGCCGCCGGGCAAGCCCTGTCGCTCAGGATCTGCGATGGGATATCGGTGGGCGTGGGGTGGGGTCGGACGCTCCAACTCAGCCTACGGTCGGTGACCGTACGTCCGGTCAAGGGGATGTCCGTCGTTTCCTTGCTCGGCGGCCTCACGCGCGGGTCGGCGATCAATATCTATGAGATGGCCTCCCGGCTCGCCGCGCTTTTCGAGGCGGAATGTTTCTACATCGCGGCACCGGTGTTCACCGATACCGAGGCCACGCGCGATCTGCTGATGCGCCAGTCTATCCTGGAAGATGCCTTTACCCATGCGCGCGACGTCGACGCCGCTTTTGTTTCGGTTGGCGCGGTGCACAAGGACGCCACCATCTTTCGGATCGGACTGATAGGCGAGGACGATCTCATATCGCTGCACGCAGCAGGCGCCGTCGGCGATATCTGCGGCCATTGGATCGATGCCGATGGGCAGCTCGTCGATCACCCGCTCAACCATCGTGTGATCGGCCTCGCCCCGCAAAACCTGCGCGACATCGAAACCGTGATCCTGCCCTCCGGTGGCCTCGACAAGGTCCCGGTGTTGCGCGCCGTGCTGCGTCTCGGTGTCGTCGATGTTTTGATCACCGACGAGCAAACCGCTGAGGCAATCCTTGCAGAAAAGCCATAGCGCAAATCTGCCAGACAAACGTTTCGGTACATCTCGGTCGCTACGCGTTGCTAGACTAAGCGCGTCGCTGGGCAGTCGCGGCTGCACGTTCAAACATGGTTTGGAGCAGGACCGGCCAGACACCCCGAAGCGACGCCGCCTCGGCCCATGGTTAGCCCGAACTCTATCCCGTCCGGTTCGCCTCCGCTGACGCGGCCTGTCAATCAAGATGGGGCTGCTGGGGCGCGCTCCACGCGGCGAGCGCTGTCGGGCCGGCCTGTACCATGGCCCCTGGAAGACCACCACTTTCATCAGGGCGCTGCGGCTGACCGGCATGACCGCGCAGTTCGACTATGATGGCGCCATGAACGGCGGCGTCACACGCCCTTAGCGACGTTCTCGATCAGCCTGACGACCAAATTGCGGAACCTCTCCGGAGACCTATCCCCGATGTTTCCAACAGCCTCGGCTACCATACCAGGTGAGGAAACCGACACCTCGCCACTTAGCTGGACGTTGACCGTGAATGCCCTTTTGGCTGTCTTTTTCAATCCTGGCTTTCGGTAGAGTCGGAACCGAACAGAGGGCATTAACACTCGGCCCCGGCGGCGCCAAGATGACGACCGCTACTCGACCGGCTGACGCATCACTGCCATATCCTCGAAACCGGAAACGACAGCTTCCGCTTCAAAAACAGCTCAGCTCATGAACCGAAAAACACGAAGGAGAAAAACAGGAACTTGACCACTACACCAGACCCGAAACATACATAAAGGGCGGGTCAAATCTCGGTGGAAATGCCGGGTCAGTTCTCAGTGAAAATCAACAACTGCCGCCTCTTCCGCTCCTCGGCCTCTGGTGACAGGATGGCGGGGCCGCGGCCTCAGCGATCAGCGACAGCGACAGCGAAAGGTCGGCGCACGGGACCGTCGGCCAGCGCGTTCAGGCATGTTCCGGAGCGACTGCATTTGGGGCCGAACCTGCTCGTCGGATTTGCGAAGTGAAACCAGAAAGCGACGATCGACTTGGTGCAGGCGATCCTCCCAACGCTGACCCGAAGAGCGTTCACATTTTCCGAAGGCAGGTTTGGCCACTGCAATCCCACACGCGCGAGTTTCCCCGCTTCGAGGCTATGGTTCAGCCGGAACATAGTTCGTACCCACCCATTGTCTTGATGCATCCGTTGGCAAGGGTCGCCGGCGGCCGTTGCTGCGAGAGTGTTTCGAGCCCGGAGGTGAGCCATGGCCAAGCGTCGCATCCATGTTCCGCATGTGACTCTTGCGCAGGCAGACCGCCCTGGGGCAGGGGAAGAATTCGGTCCGCGCAACCATTCCATCGTCGTGATCGGAGCGTCCGCCGGCGGTGTCGAGGCGCTGAAACAGGTGGTCAGCGATTTTCCAGCCGAGCTGAGGGCAGCAGTGTTTGTTGTGCTGCATGTCGGCCCGGCGAGCTATTTGCCGGAAATCCTCGATCGCATCGGGCCCCTGCCCACCTATAAGGCCATGAACGGCGCGACATTCACCGTAGGCAATATCTATGTGGCGCCGCCTGGCTTCCATCTGCTGCTTCACGATAACCACATGATGTTGCGGCGCGGACCGCGCGAAAACCTGGCTCGGCCGGCCATCGACCCCCTGTTTCGTTCGGCTGCATTGAGTTACGGCGCGCAAGTCATCGGCGTTCTCCTGTCGGGAGCCCTCTCCGACGGAACGGCGGGGTTGCGGGCGGTCAGGGCCGTCGGAGGAATCACGGTGCTTCAGCACCCGAACGACGCCTTGGTGCCGGACATGGTGCAGAACGCGCTGCGCTATGTCGAAATTGACCATTGCGCACCGGCCGCGGAACTGGGCAGTCTCTTGGCAACACTGGTGGCCGAACCGGCTGGCGAAACCTTTCCCGCCCCTGCGGCCATGAGGCTCGAAGCGGCGATCGCCACACAGGAGCACTCTACCATGAAAGAAGAAGATCGACTCGGCGAATTGTCGGTGTTTACATGCCCGGAATGCCATGGGCCTCTGTGGGAGATTGAGGACGGTGACATGATCCGGTATCGATGCCATACCGGGCACGCCTTTACCTCGGACGCTATAATGGAGGCGCAGTCGGCCGAGGCGGACGAAATACTGTGGAGCCTTCTCAGGGCGCATCAGCAGCGGGCCGAATTCACCCGACGAATGGCGGATCGCGAAAAAGCGAAGGACCGGTCCGAAATCGCCACGCAGCTGCGCGATCGGGCGAAAGAATATCAAGCAGATGCCGAGGTGATCGAGCACATTCTCGAGAGCAGGCGAGTACGGTAACGAGAAATGACGCAACGGCCGACCAAGGCGACGCAAGCGGCTTCGAGGACTGAGTTCAACGGCGCATCCGCGGCGCAGCCGAGCGCTTCCTTCGCAATCGTCGCCATCGGCGCGTCGGCAGGTGGAATAGCAGCACTCAAAAGCTTCTTTCCCAATGTTCCGCCCGACAGTGGGCTTGCCTATGTGGTAATCCAGCACCTGGACGCCGAGCACGAGAGCGTGCTTGCGAGTATCATTCAGCACTGCACCTCCATCGAGACCCAGACGGCAATCGAGGGCTCCGCCATCGGGCCGAACAGGATTTATGTCATCCCCCCGGGCGTCTCAGTGACCGTGAAGGGCCGCAACTTCCATATGGTGAAGATGGCGGGCAGCCACGCTAGGCGAACCCCGATCGACGACTTTTTCATTTCGCTTGCCGAAGACCAGGGGGAAAACGCTGCCGCGGTTATTCTCTCCGGTACCGGCAGCGACGGCACCATTGGGCTGAGAGCCATCAAGGAGCATGGCGGACTTACGCTGGCGCAGGAGGCAGCCGAATACGATGGCATGATGCGCAGCGCCGTTGATGCCGGCCAGGTCGATATGGTCGTGCCGGCGGAGGACATGGCTGCCAAGCTGATGGACTATTTCCGGCACGCCAGCCGCGTCGCGGCCGATGGTGAAGGGGACCGCCGCAAGCGCGATGTCTCCGAACAGCTCTCCCGGATCGCCGGCCTGCTTCGCGCCCGCACCGGTCACGATTTTAGCGGCTACAAGGATAACACGATACTGAGACGCATTCAGCGCCGGATGCAGGTGTTACAGATCGACGATCCGACCGCGTTCTACCAACGTTTGCGGGAGGAGCCACAGCAAATCGATCTGCTGTTCCAGGACCTTTTGATCGGCGTGACCAACTTGTTTCGCGATCCGCAGGCGTTCCAAGCGCTGGAACGCCTCGTCGTGCCGAAGCTTTTCGAGGACCTGAAACCCGATGAAACGATAAGGGTATGGGTGCCGGGCTGCGCCACCGGAGAGGAAGCTTATTCAATAGCCATGCTGCTGCGGGAGAATGCGCTCCGGGGCACGGCATCGCCCAAACTGCAGATATTCGCGACCGATATCGACGAGCGCGCGCTGGAAGTAGCACGTGCAGGCCGGTATCCGGCGGCCATCGCCACGGACGTGTCGCCGAAGCGGTTGAAGGAGTTCTTCTCGCAGGAGGATGGAACGTACCGGGTTGCCTCCGAACTGAGGGAAATGTGCCTTTTTTCAGTGCACAATCTGTTGCGCGACCCGCCCTTTTCGCGACTCAACCTCATCTCATGCCGTAACCTCCTCATCTATATGAGGTCCGAATTGCAGGAAAAGATCATCCCGCTATTTCACTATGCGCTGCGCCAGGACGGCTATCTCTTTCTCGGCTCTTCGGAAAACGTCACCCGCCACGCGCGCCTGTTCGCCACCATTGACAAGCCAAGTCGCATTTTCCAAAGGCGCGGAGGCATGGCCCAAAAACTGCCGGAATTTCCCCTTGCTGCGGCCCCGCGGCGTGCACCCCAGCAGGCGCGCTCTACGGTGGCTGGAGGAGGAGCGCATGAGCGCGCGGAGCGCCTGCTTCTCGACCGGTATTCTCCTGCCTATGTCGTGGTCAACGCGGCTGGGGAACTGGTGCACAGTTCAGCCGGTACCGGAAAATACCTTGAACTGGCGGCCGGCGCTCCCGATCACAACGTCTTCGCAATGGCGCGGCGCGGCCTGCGAATGGACCTTCGGGCCGGCCTGCATAAATCGGTCAACACGGGACAGGTGTCGCTCCAGAACAACATCACGATCGCCACCAATGGCGGCGACCAGACTATCAGCCTGGTCGTGCAGCCGCTTCCGCCGCATGACGCGTCCGATCCGCTTTACATGCTGGTGTTCCGGGATGTCGGCGACCTGAAGCCGGACGCCGAAAGCGGGTCTGCGCACCTCACCGCGGATGTAGAAAGCGCGAATGTCAGCCAACTCGAAAAGGAACTCCGAGAGACCAGGGAGCGGCTTCAGATCACCACGGAAGAGCTGGAATCCTCCAATGAGGAACTGAAATCCTCCAATGAGGAACTGTCCTCCATCAATGAGGAACTCCAGTCGTCCAACGAAGAGCTGGAGACCTCGAAGGAAGAGCTGCAATCGATCAACGAGGAACTGCAGACCGTCAATTCGGAGCTCAATATCCGTGTCGACGAGCTTAGCCGCGCCAACAACGACATAGCGAACCTGCTGGAAAGCACGCAGATCGCAACCATCTTCCTGGACCGGGATCTCTCCATCAAAAGCTTCACTCCGGCGACCAGGGATCTGTTCCGGCTCGTCGAAAGCGATGTGGGCCGGCCGCTTGCGCATGTTCGCCCCCGATTCCCCGCCGACGGCCTCCAGGCCGATATCGAGCAGGTGCTGCGGCGGCTCGGCACGATCGAGCGGCAGGTCCAAACCGCCGAGAGCAACACCCGCTACATCATGCGCGTGCTGCCATACCGCACGCTCGACAATGTCATCGCCGGCGTGGTCGTCACCTTCGTCGACGTTACGAAGATCGCCCGCGCGGAGGAGAAGATCGACGCGCTGACTCATGATCTGCGCAACCGGATCGAAAGCTTGGAAACGCTGCTGGATCTCGTGCCCGTGGGCATCGTCATTGCCGAAGATGGCGATCGCCAAGAGTTTCGGGTCAATCAACGCGCCGCTGAACTGGTTGGCGAACCGTTGAGCGGCGCCAAGCTGACGTCGATACCGGGTGGCTTCGACGTTACAAGGCAGGGAAAGGCCGTGCAAGCCGTGAATCAGCCGTTGGCAACGGCGATCCGGACGGGCGAGGCGGTGGCGCAGTACGAGGCGCGCATCGAGAAACCGGGCGCCGTCGGCGTAGACGTCATGGTTTCCGCGACTCCACTGTTCGACGAAGCTGGAAAAGTTCGCGGGGCGATCAGCACCGTGGTCGACATATCGCGTCACAAGCAGGCCGAGCGCAACCAGGAAAGACTGCTGCACGAATTGCAGCACCGGGTAAAGAACATCCTCGCCACGGTCGCCGCCCTGACCTCCCGCATGGTGCGCTCCTCCCATTCGATAGCCGATTTCTCAACCGCCTTTCAGGAACGCCTTCAGGGGATGGCGCGCACCCACGAACTCCTGTCGCGGCATAACTGGGGGGGCACGGACCTCAAGGAACTGTTGCGGACAACGCTCGCTCCCTATGCGGCCGACCGTCAGCGGAATGTTATCCTGGAAGGCGCTCCGTTCCAGCTTGATGCGAGTGCTGCCGGGACTTTGGGAATGGTGTTCTTCGAGCTTGCGAGCAATGCCGCCAAATACGGAGCGCTCGCTGTCGAGAACGGGCGCGTCGAGATCGACTGGCGCATCGGAGAGCCCGACGGTCCCCTGTCTGTCTCCTGGAAAGAAATCGACGGGCCGGCCGTGGAGGAATCGATCAAGAGGAATTTCGGAACGACATTCATTCAGCAGAGTTTGGAATATGAGTTGGGCGGAAGCGCCGATTTGCAGTTCAGGAAAACGGGCTTGGTTTGCCTTTTGAAAATTCCGCTTTCCAGCACGGGCACGAGAAGCGATACGTCGCTTCCGTTCCGGACCATTGCATGAATGACCAGTTCCCTTTGCGTGGCCTTCGCGTCCTCGTCGTAGAGGATGTCTTTCTGATCGCAATGGACCTTTCCGACCAGTTGATGGAATCGGGATGCGAGGTGATCGGCCCTGCTTCATCGGTGAAACAGGCACTGGAAAAGATAGACAGCGTTCCGCTGGACGGTGCCGTGCTCGATGTCAATCTCGCCGGGGAACAGAGTTTCCCGATAGCGGAATTGCTCGCTTCGCGTGGTATTCCGTTTCTTTTTCTGACCGGCTATGACAGCGTGACAATTATTCCCGAGGCGTTCAAGCAAATCCCGAAGTTGTCGAAGCCCGTTTCCGAGAAGGCGCTGACAAGCGCCGTTGCGCAATTTCAGGACAAAGAAGCGGAATCCCCCAGAGGACGCCTCTGAACGAGGCGATCCGTCCGACCATGCTGCTTCCGCGCGATCCTATCGTTTGGCACAGCCAAGATGTTTCAAAGGGGACGAGAAATGTCGGCATGGCGCGCCGCGTACTCCGTTGCTGTCGTCGAAGTTTGGTTCAGGGCGGTGGCAAGGGTGTCTTCAAACGGAGCGGCGCCGGCAACCCCGCGTGTCAAACCTTGACCGAGAAATTCAGGCCCCGGGGGATTGCAGGTAGCGGGCTCAGTCGGTCGACTCACGCGCCAGAACGCCAGTGTGCATTGCGCCGGTCGCCTCGGGGCATCAACGAATGTCGACGTCTGCCCGTTCCCGCCGAAGATTCAGTTAAACAGGTGCTGTGGATGAAGGCTGACTGAATGTCAGCAACCGGCTGAATTCGGCGTTTGGGCCTTCCACAAGGCATTAGTCGACCACGCGCAGGGTCCGAAGCCAGCCGTCAAACATCTCGCTTGGAACGTTAGAGCTTTCTAATTATTCTAGGTTGGCGACTGACATCGCCCTCCGATGTCTGTCGAAGATCGGCTCTCGATCGGCCCGCGTCCTCCCGCCGGAGGCGCGGGCTTCCTCGCATCAGGCGGCCGGGTTCAAACAGCCGTTCATCACCCCTACGGATACCAGCAACGATGAGGTGGCTTAGCCTCTCCAGGCAATGGTGAAACTCTCGTTGGCATCTTGTGAAGGCTGAAAGAGACCCGCGCCTCGACGGCAACCAAGAGTGGCTGGGTGGCGTGCTTGAGGACTGTTGAATGACGCGTGGCGAAAAAAAGCTCACCGGGACCACAATTTTGCATGCAGGATGCTCGGCAAGCGCATAGTGTGGGTATGCGGAGGGGCTGATGATTATGGGAGGTCATCATGTCTTTGGACGTTAGAAAATTAATGGGTGCGATCTTGAACCGTCGGCGTGCGGTCGCTTCGCAGCCCAAAACGACACCTATCGCCAAAATGCTCGCGGATCGCCCCATCGTCGGCAAGGCGCCGAAGCTTTCAACCAGGCCGCCTCCGCTCCAATACAGAAGTGCCTCTAATATGTAGACTTCCCCTGCACGCCGCAGCCGTTGACGGGTAACGCCAACCGAAGAGCGTACGCCGCGCCGTCCGAGGGGGCGCTATGTCACCCAATACTCTGGTGCTGTTGCTATCCGGCGCGATCCCGCAGCTATTGATCATCAAAATAGGTAATCGATCCTTGGTATCCGATTGATCTGATCGGAACCCCCGAGCCTGCCGCCCGTTTCAATTTCACCCGAAACCTAAGGGAGGTCAAAGACCATGGACTGGAACCGCATCGAAGGAAATTAGAAGCAGGTCAAAGGCAAGGTCAAGGAACAGTGGGGCAAGCTCACAGACGACGATCTAGACCGAATTGCCGGCAACCGCGACCAGCTCGAAGGCAAGATTCAGGAACGCTATGGCATCGAGAAGGATCGTGTTCGTAGGGATGTCGACGACTGGTATGGTCGGCAGGGCTGGTAGGGATCGTTTCAGATCAAATATGGCGCTGTCACACCGCAGCGCCCTTTTTGAGTGGCGATCTTCGGGCCGGCTGACCGACAGGGCCTTCGATTGGCTAAAGACCTCGTTAGTCGGTAGCTGTCGCCTATATGCCGCTTTCCCACCCAGCTGGGCCCCTGCCCCATCTAACATCGAGCGCTGTTGACCGCATCAGGTCGCTTTCCCAGATGACTATGCCTTGATCGAAACCTCCCTGGATCGCGGACTTCTGCCATGACCCACAAGCTGCTCGGCGGTGTGCCCGATGGCAATGGCGGCTGCATTGCTTCGGATCCGGCGCCATCCAAGGACCGACCGAGAGAACGGCGGTGTGACGGGTGTCCGTCGACGAACCGAAGAATACAAGCGCATCCTCGATCTTGCGCTACTGAGCGTTCCCGAGATCCTTGCGCAACTGAGTCACGAGCGCTTGAGGCGCACCGTCTCCACCGCGAGCGATCCGGCGGGAAGCGCCCGCAAAAGCTCGGCCTCGGGCCCGGTGAGATTGATCCACGCCGTCCAATTCTCCGGCTGAAGTGCTACCACCTGGTGCGACCTCTGGGCCGAGGTCGGTCGTCACATGGGGAAGGTCGGCGGCTTGTTGCCGACGGCCTTCCCGCCAAAATCCAGTAACCGCAAGGAACGGTGGGCCGTTAAGCGTAAGCGATGCTTCGCCTTCGGGTGTTTCGTGCCGGTGAACTCGAAAAACGCGGCAGCCGGAACGAGGCAGCGTTTCTTTTTACCGAATTGCCGGCCTTTCGGAGCGAATTGAACACAGGCCCGCCTTTCGGTCCGGCCGGCGCAGACCCGAACGCCATCGAGGCGAGCTCGATGGCATCGCCGGGGTCGCTCGCCGGATCGTTGATGCCGATGTCGTCGGCCTGAGGCAGATCGAGTTCAGTCTGGTGGACGGGACCTTGAGCGGCAGTGAAGCTGCGATTATGCCGATTTGCGTCCGGCCTTCTTGGCTGTGGGACGGTCCTTGATGCCTTCCTTGGCGAGACTCTTGCGGAGAACCGACGCCAGATCGATAACGTTCTCCTTCGGCGGGGGAACCGGTTTGGGCGGCTGCTTGCCCTTGCGCTTTGCGTCGATCAACGCGATGAGCGCATCCTCGTAGGTATCTTCAAATTTCGACGGATCGAACTTGGTCACTTTCTTGTCGATCAGCAGGCCCGCAATTTCGAGCAGGTCCTGATCGTATTCATGGCTTTTCAGATCTTCAAATACCGTGTCTTCCGAGATCATCTCGTCATGGGCCCGCAACTCGGTGAGCAGCATTCCCTTGCCATAGGGCTGTATCACGACTTCGCGCCCGCGTTGGTACAGCACCACGCAGGACCGCGCCGCCACACCCTTCTTGGCCATCGCTTCGCGCAGCACTGAGAAGGCCTCGGTGGAGGCGCCGTCGGCAGGGATCAGGTAATAAGGTTTTTCCAGGTAGCGCGTGTCGATATCCTTGATGGCGACAAACTCGTCGACCTCAAGCGTGTGCTCAGACGTCATCTTGAGCTTTTTGATCTCGTCCGGTTCGACCTTTATGAAATCGCCCGCGTCTGCCTCATAGCCTTTGACTTGGTTTTCGCTATCGACGACATCGCCCGTCTCTTCGTCAACATAGGCAGCCTTGACGGGCAATCCATCTTTCCGATTCAAAATCTTGAAGTGGATTTTCGACGCCTCGCTGGTTGCACCCACAAGCTTCACTCCGCACGACACGGACCCGACTTTTAGAAACCCTTTCCAAACTGCTCGTGGGGCCGCCATGCAGTCCTCCTGTCGCGCCGATCCTTGGCACAAACGTCAGCCGGATCGTTCCGTTCCGCCCGCCTGATCAGCATCGACGCACGCGATCGCATCACGGATGGTGCGGCTTTCCATGCCGTTAGATGGGCTTATGTTTCAGGGCTGAGACCAAGGCCCCGATTTGCAGGTCCGAGGGTAACGAAACAGTGCCTTCGCACCGCCTAAGTCCTCCCCACGGGACCTGAATGCCGGAGCACAGCGCGGGCCTGCGCTGTGCCGAACCTCCCGCTGTGGCAGACCGACTCCTTCTGCCAAAGCCACAGGCGTCGAGCGTCCAAACGCGCGGGGACGACCGCGCCGCGCTCCACGGATCAAGGCTGCCGGACAGCAGGGATAACCTTCGCCTTGCTCCTGCGCAGCGGCCGGGATCCTGTTATCCTCAGTAGTGCAGCGCCCATATGGGGCTGGATCAAGATGCTACGGCTTTCGCTTTTTGCAACGGTGCCCCCGCGCGGCGTCAATCCTGCTTTCGCCGCCACCATTGCGAGACCAGCGCGGTGATCAGGCTGCTTACGACAATCCATGCGGCGATCTCGCCGTCATGCACTTCAGGCCGGCGCGGCTTATTTATCTTGTTGCCGCTCAACACCACTACCGGCGCAAGATCTGGCCGGCTTCCACGCCTGACCGAGTAAGCGCGCGTAATTTCTGCGCCGAAGAGGAATATCTGCGCTGAATAATAGACCCAAAGCAGCACCACCATCAGCGCGCCTGCCGCTCCGTAGGAAGTCGCTATCGCGCTGGTTCTGATATACCAGCCGATCAGTGACTTGCCGATGGTGAACAGCAACGCAGTGACCACCGACCCGACGGCAACATCGCGCCATTTGAGCGTGCGATCCGGCAAGACCTTGTAGATCGCTGCGAAGAGCAGCCCAATCAGCAAGAAAGAGACAACCGTGTTGACCGTGCCGAGCACCAGTTCGCCGAACGGCAGGTGGTGATTGATGACTTCGCTTAGCGCGGTGATCGCTGCGCTTGCCGCCAGCGATACCATCAGCATGAAGCCCAGCGCGGCAACCAGGCCGAGACTTGCCGCACGCGCCCGCACCAGGCGCGAAAGCGACAGGCCGCCTCGCGATCGTGCAATTCTAACATGTCGCCTCTCCGCCTAAGTATTACGGACGGCTAATATGCTCATCCATTCCTCCCGCGACTCAATTCTATACTTGAGAAGTACCCCAGAGTTGAGCATTACTGTGCAATATTGTTGAGAGCACCGGCCGGTGTCGCATTCCTGCCGCCATCGCGCCACACATAGAACACAGCACCAGCCCGCAGAGCCGTGCTTTGCGAGTCACTGCGAGCAGGTTCTCGTTTCTCGTTCTCAAATCGGTGTTCGGACTGCCGCCTTCCGGAACACAAGACTCCTGCCGCCTCGTCTCATCTCGTTGGCCGGAGAATTCCTGGATCCAGCGCTCTTGCTCCCTGACGCAGCTGCCGTGATCCATGGCCGGAAAGGCGTACGCAAGTAACTGGAGTGCGCACCTTCCTGCCCATCGTCATTCCGTTACTTCTCCGGCAAAACACTTTGCCGGATTCTTGCGGCGCTCCGAGCTTCTATGCTCAGGACACCGGTTCAGGCTTTTTCCGACGGATCGGCATAGCCGCCCGACACGTCGATCGAGGATCGCCTTAGCCCTTGCGGGTGGTCGCCGAAGGGCAAACGGAAGTTACCGAGATGTTTGCGAAAAACGAGAAAGCGGTCCACGAATGGTGCAGCGCAGGCCGCCTACAGCGAAGATAAACTCAGGAGGTTCTCCGAACATACCGGCCAGAGCCGAACGCATATAGCGCGTGCCGTAGCCCTTCTGGGAAGGCTCGACGACTGGCGGCCCTCCGGATTCTATCCAACTTAAAGTCAGTGTTGGGTCAACATTTGAAGACAACTCCCACTTCAGTAGTATATTACCTGTCGGTTGTGACAAGGCACCATATTTAATGGCGTTCGTCGCAAGTTCATGCAGGCAGAGGGCCAAGGTTGTACCGGCCTCGCGCGAAACCAAGACTTCAGACCCCTCAACAGCAATGGCAGTTTGTCCATCCGATCGGTAGGGAGCGAGGGTCGAATCCACGACGGCTGCTAACGACACCGCCTCGCCACCTGCAAGGAAAACCGCTGAGTGAACGTTTGACAGGGCGGTCAATCGACCTCTGAAATCCTCGGCGAGACTGTCTGCCGAGACAGCGCCGCGCCGCGTCATCTCGAAAATGGACAGCACGCTTGCCAGGATGTTCTTTACGCGGTGATTTAGCTCCAGCCGCAGTTCTGTTTCCCGCTCGAGGTAATCGCGGACCTCACGCTGACGGAACCTGGTGAGAAGTGCCGACTGTATGCCGCTTATCAGCTCCAATGCGGCCACCGGGCGCTGATAGAATATCTGGCGTGAGCGCGGCCAGGCGGCGCTCAGCGTCGCTAGGATGCGCGATTGGGGTGCTACGCGATCGAGTAAGACGACAATGGGGATCTCCGACCAATTTGGCTGGTCTTGCAGAAATCTGGCAATGACAGCGATCACAGCTGGATTGAGCGCCTCATGGGTAACGACAAGCACTCCGGGGAACTCCGAAAGAAAATCCTCGAAATCGGCCGCGCTTGCCGCTTTGGCTTGCACGCCACGCTCTTGCAGCAATGCGGCCAGGTAGGCGGCATCCTTGCGGTAGGGCGCCAAGATGAGGACCCAATCAAGCCTACCCAGTCCGTTTTGCTTGATGTCGCTCACGTCTCGGGCAGGGGATTGTAGGCAACGACTGTGACGCCCGAACTAGCGATGAAAAGCTCTCGAACATCGAGATCATGCGGGCCGTGGCGCTTCTTAACGACGGTGATGTTGCGCCTGAGCCGACCCTCATGCTCGGACATCCGAAGCAGGAGCACCGTGTCGCCGAGAAAGCTGACGTCCACATCAATGCCGACATTCTGTCCCAACAATCCATGCTGCGCTACAATGAGCATTGTCAGCACGTCCGCACGCGCGAGATGCTTTAACAGAGACTGGATATCCAGCACGGCCTTCTCGCGGTGAGGCAGTGAATTCAGATAGCCGGTGAAGCTATCGATCACCACGACGCGTATATTGTTGCGGGCGACGACCTGCTGCACGATTTGGCCAAACTCGCCAGGCGAGATCTCGTTCGGGCTGAAATCATAAATGACAAGCTGGCCATCTTTGTGGAACTGGCGAAGGTCCATGCCCAAGCCTTCGGAGCGTCGAAAGAACGTCTCCAACCGTTCCTCGAATAGAAACAGCGCGACGCTTTCGCCTCGCTGCAACGCCGCTGTTGCGTAGAGGGATGACATCGTTGATTTTCCGGTGCCTGACTGGCCGATGACGAGCGTTATCGTCCCAGATTCCTGACCGCCACCAAACATCTCGTCGAGAGCCTCGACCCCGGACTTTATCAGTTGTGGCTTGGCAATTTCGGCTCCGGATCCGGGCACGATCCTCGGAAACACAACAATGCCTTCGCCCTCGCGAATGGCCATGTCGTGATAACCGTCGGCGAAAGGCACGCCGCGCATTTTGCTGACCTCGATGCGTCGGCGCACGGCACCGTAATCCTCAAGCGATTTATCAAGCCGGATGACGCCGTGAGCGATCCCCTCGATTTCCTCGCCGTTATGATCGCCGCCATTTGTCTGTGTATCAAGGAGCAGCGCTATGATGCCTCGCCTAGCCAGGAAGGTCTTGAAGCCAATGAGCTCGCGGCGAAATCTTGGTGTATCGCCGGTGATCAGTCGGATTTCAAGAAGCGAGTCGTAGACCAGCCTGTGTGGCTTGTATTCCTCTATCGCGCTTTCAATGGCCTTTCGTGTTTCATCCAGCCGAAGGTCGGCGGTCTGGAAGATTGTCTGGTCGGCTGCATCGCTCACTGCCTCGGAGGCAGACAATTCCTCGACGCGAATTCCATCAAGTGTCCAGCCGTGCGAAAATGCAATCGCCTGGAGCTCAGAGGCTGTCTGCGAGAGACTGACGTAAATGCAGCGTTCTCCCGCCGCCACGCCGGCACGCAAGAATTGCAAAGCAGCAGTCGTCTTACCCGCACCTGGATCGCCCTGCACGATGTAAAGGTTAGAGGCTGGCAATCCGCCTCGAAGAATCTCATCAAGGCCGTCAATCCCAGAACTTACAACGGGCTGCTTCTTTCGTTCTGCCATGTCTGCCTTCACCTTTAGCAGTTGCTGGCCGCTGGCCCGCAACGTCAGTTTTCGACAGAGAACTGTCTGTCGAGCGATAGCCAATCAGTCAAATTCTGTACGCAGACTTTTATAGGAGGCAAACTTCCGGAGACTAGGCTTGTCTGTCGTTATTTTCCCCAACGCCCTTCAAAAACGTGGCAATAACGTCGAGCCGGACCCGTAGTTCCGAACTGCCGTTAAGAATCCGGCCTCGGGATCTTTGTAAGTTGAGCACTGTTGATCGCTGCGGTTCTGGCCTTCAGGGAGTCCAGGAAAGCGTCTTTTTCAAGCGTTCCGGCTTAGTAGGACGCTATAATCTTCAGGGCAATGTGTTCCGCTTCCAGCGAGTGAGGGTCGTGGCCGAGCAAGCTGCACGCGTACTCAAAAATCTACTGAAGTTGGGAGATTTCCTCCGGCTCGAGCATACCAAGTCTGCTGGCAAAATCGTTCGCCAATGCGCCCTCTCGAAAACGCTGACAATGTACGTGATGGAAGGCTTTACGGTCATCTCTTCCCTTGGTCAGTGAAAACCCGCGCCACTTTGCCGGTGAGCGCGGGCCGATCGGAGTCCCGATCTTCAGCATGTGGTGCTGGGCACCACCTGCCGCAAGCATGCAACCTTTAGAGGCGGCTAATGTTCCGTCGGGCCGGTTCTGGGCGCCGTTGTACCCTGGCGAGATTGGTCGGTCCTCCCCTTTAAAGTGCCGTAGGAGGCTGCACCGGTCCGGTCCCATTCCATCTAATGAACGGTGCATCCTCCCCGGTAATATCCTTCACCGTCTTTAGCAACGCCTCATGGGTGCGCTGGAGTGCCCGGTAGTGATCGCTTGTAGGCGACAGAAGCGGCTGGACAATGCTCTTGTGAAGCCGTTCAGCCTCTGCCAAGAAGCGTTCGATCTCAGCCTGTGAAAGCTGCTTGGAAAGTCTCCTTCTAGCCATCGTGACACCTTTTCAAGAGTCGCCCCACCCAAGAAAATAATCCTATTTTGACGAGCGAATGTAAAGCTGGTTCGATCGGTGGTGCACCGTCGGCTGGACCTGGACGGCCGAATTCACAGAACCCGTAGGCGCGATCACGATCGATTTCACTGGGAACAATCAGCAATAACCCTCGTTCGGAAGTGATCGCAATTCAGCGATTCAAATAAGGAGGCCTCCATGCTGAAGAAAGTTCTAGCCGCGTCCTTGCTGGGTATCGCCCTAGCCGGTTCCGCATTGGCGCAGTCGAATGGGACAAGTACAGGCGGCAATGCCAGTGGTAGCGGTGGTGCCAATGGTGGTGCAACCGTGAATGGTGGCGCAAGCGTCAACGGCGCTGGTACCGGTACAGTGAACACCGATCCGGATTCGACGAACTCGACGAACTCGACGACGACAGGCCCTAACGGGATGAACGATCGTTGCAAGGATTCCGCAGGTAACGACGTTGACAACAACACGGCCAGTGGTGCGACCACATCGCCAACACAAAACTGCAACAAGTGATCGAGAACCCGGAACTCGCCGAAAGCGCTCAGGACCCAGGATGTAGAAAATGGCGGGCCTGAGACGGCGGCTCCGCCCAGGAGCAATCGAAACGGAAGGCTAGACGCTCCCCCTCAGTCCGCCATGCCGGCCTCATAGTGTACTTTCGCATCAAGGATTGTGTTGTACACGCTAACGGTGTCTTCCCAGATTTCTGCGCTGCTGATGCCAAGGCTTTCGCATCCGCAAAAAGCTTCTGGGTGAGTTCGGCAATCGAGATGACGTCCGCACCGACTGTCTCGGGGATATTATTTGATATCTATTTGTGAAGGAAATTGGTTCATCGAGAGAACAACCACCAGACGGTCAGCGCGCAAACCCCAACCACAAAGGCTGAAGCCGCTATCAAATGCCTCTGCCGTTCTGCCATCTTGGCGGCGGCGGAGGCACCATCTTTTCAGGGTTCGTTCGGTCGTCTATCCCGCAACAAGCTGCCGGGAGATTTTAGGTTCCACTCATCTTGAGTTGACAGACGATGTTGCCAGGATCGATAAAGGCAAGGTCGTTGTGGCGCTTTGGAACCATGATTGCGATCGATTGGGTGCGCCTGGTGAAAGGTTAAGTTGCCAGCGAAGCTGAGGGCACTCATTGACCGTCCGGAGTAAGAACGACATTAATGCCACCGCGGGTTGATGTTGTCGGATATTGTCGACCGCGCTTCCGCTGCAAAGGCTGCCGGGACGTTTATGGGCCTGATGCGACGACCGCTGTTGCTTACTGCGCCTTGGAAGCGCACTTCGCCGGGCGAACGCCCGATTTCCGCTTCTGGTTCCAGGTATTTCGTGACTAGCCGAAGGCGGACAGCATCAACCGCAGTGCACCCTCCAACAAGCCCGCCGAGCCCGAATTGGAGAGCCTGGCCAGACGTCCCTAACGACCCAGCGGCTGCTTTGAAAGCAAGACCAGTTCGGCCTCATCGACCACACCTGCCATGTAATTTGCAATGATCCTGGAGGCAATCAAGTCGCGCGCATCTGGCGATGGATCGTCCAGCTTAAGCTTGTCGAAGACTCGCCCAAGCAGTGCCAACTCGGATTCGTCGAAAATACCGGCCTCAGCTGCTTTTCGTTGAATTGGCATGATCTTTCTCCCGGAAGCCCAACGGCGAAACATGCAGTAAGCCCCCCGGCCGCGCAAGGGCTTCACGGGGCTGTGACCCTGCCTGCCGCCATCAAGACTGGCGACGCGGATTTTTCAGGAACCGGGCTTCGCGCAGCAAAGAACTCCAGTCGGCACCGATGAGCTTGATCAGGCCGAGCGCTTCCGATTCGGAGATGCCGACCTCTTTAGCCAGCCTCCGAGCAAGAAACTGAAGCCCCTTGTCATCTTCGCGTCCGTTGTCGTTGTCTCTCATCGGAACCCTCCTTGGGCTCCGAACCTGCCGGAGGCGGTTTCGTTTCGTGGGCAAACAAAAAAGCCCGCCCCGGCGTGAGCCGGGACGGGCCATTGAGCCGACGCAACGGGAGGGAGGGAGG
>NZ_VFWA01000025.1:0-44253 GCF_006442295.1 Mesorhizobium sp. B2-3-2
GGCCGGATTTCATCCTGATCTGCCGGCCGGCCGATCTCGTCGACAAGGTGCTTGCGCTCGAGCTCGGTGCCGCCGACGTCATCGAAAGTCCGCTCAATGTCAGGGAACTCGCCGCCCGCGTCGGCGGCCTGCTGACGCGGCGGGGCAGGGCCGCCCAGGAGCTGATCGTGCTGGAGAACGCGACCGTCGATTTGAAATCGGCCATCGTCATGCACCGCTCGGGCACGGAGGAGCAGCTTTCGCCCGGCCAGGTGGCGCTGCTTCGGCTGTTCCTGGCCAGTCCGCGCAAGGTGCTGACGCGTGACGACATAATCGCGGCGGCGCCGGCCGAGAATGCCGACGCCTTCGACCGCTCCATCGATTCGCGCATCGTGCGGCTGCGCCGCAAGCTCGATACGGAAGCCATCACCACCATACGCGGCGCCGGCTACCGTTTCGATCCGCCGGCGCAATTCGCCGATTGACGGCCCGGCGCTCACGTCATTCCCCTGGCTGAGCATCGGATTTCCCAGAACGGTTTTTCACCTTGGGCCCGATTGCCATGCGGCTCAGCGCACCACCAGTAACGATGGCCCCGATGGCATGTCGCCGCTTGTCGCGAACTCGCCTGCATGCGCGCGCTCTTTCAAGAGCACCGTGGCAAGCCCGGCAAAACCGAGCAGGCCCTGGGCGTAGAGCAGTGCCGAAAGCACCGAAGCTGCAAGTTTCGTTTTCATTGCATCAATCCCCCAGTAATTCATGTTGCGGCGGCTTGTTTTCCGAAGACCAGCGCTCGTCTTGGGTGGGCGCGTGTCGCTTCGGCGTACTTCAGGAAACTCCCGAAGTGCCCGCGCCGTCTACGGAGCCCCCCGTCACGGCGCGGGCCTTCGGTCCTCTCAGCAGCAAGTTGCCGGAGGGGCCGCGCAATGCCAGCAGCCGAAGGCCAACCCGCCAGTGGGCCTTGAGCCGGACGATGCGCAGGCTGGAACAATCCAGACCGTGGCACAAAACAGGACGGTATGCAGGGTTGAGATCTCACTCGAACTCATCGCCGCGAGGCTGGCCATGGAACCGTCGGCAACCGTGCCGGCGCCGCTGATGGCTGCTGCTGCGATGCTGATCCCGAGAAACCAGGACCACATATTCGTTTTCGTTCCCGTGGTCGTTGCCGTCTGCTTTCGTTACGTCAACTCTGCCGGCGGCCTGTATCCGCTTCATGCCGCCTGAAGTAGCGCTTTGTTGCAGATCAGTTTCGAAATTGAGCCCCAATCTTTCATCTTGGGGAAATTCGAACTTTCGTTTCGGGCTGAATACCTATGTGCCGTGTCCTGTGCGAGTTGACAGCTTCGATGTCCGCCCTTTTTGGCTTAGGTGCTGTTAACCAGAGGAAACACATTCGAAACACAAACGAGCATTTCACGAAATCTCACCGAAACATGATGCAAGGATAAGCCGCTCATCGAATTTGGGGCCGGCCAGACCGGCAGAGAGAGGGACATCATGCATACTGCCATTTCCGCCAAGCTCATCAACATCACCGCCGCCGCTGCCCTGACGGGCGCGGCACTTCTGTTAGGTGCCGGCACGGGTACCGCGCATGCCGCCAACAAGATCGTGGCGCGCGTCTCGCTTTCGCAACAGGTCATGGAAGTCTCGGTCGACGGCCGCCCGGCCTTCGCCTGGAAGGTTTCCACCGGTGACAGGGCGCATGTGACGCCGACCGGCTCGTTCAAGCCGACGCGCATGCATGAAATGTGGTATTCGAAGAAGTACGACAACGCGCCGATGCCGCATTCGGTGTTCTTCAGCGGCGGCTATGCGGTGCATGCGACTTATGCCATCAAGCGGCTTGGCCGGCCGGCCTCACATGGTTGCGTGCGGCTGCATCCCGACAATGCCGCCGATTTCTACCAGCTCGTCGAGACCTTCGGGCCGGCCAACACCAGCATCGTCATCGTCAAGTAGCAGGCTGGCAACGGGTCGGCACAGCAGCCATATCCGTTCAGGGCTCCCGCCGGAACATCTTTTCGCGGCAGTAGAGCACAGCCAAAAAAGAGGCCGGGGTGTTCCGGCCTCTTTTTTGTTAGTTTTTGTTAGTTCGGCAATGCCGTTTCCATTAGCTCGGCAATGCCGGCATCAGTTTGGGATCCGGCTTCTCTGCCACCTCGGGCAGATCCTTGCTGGCAATGAAGGTATAGAACATGGGCACGACGAAGAGCGTGAACATGGTGCCGACCAGGATGCCGGTGAAAATGACCAGGCCCATCGAATAGCGGGCAGCCGCGCCGGCGCCGCTGGACGTGATCAGCGGCACCACGCCAAGCGCCATCGCCGCCGTCGTCATCAGGATCGGCCGCAGCCTCACCTTGGCCGAAGCGATGATGGCGTCGCGCCGCCGCATACCGTGGATCTCGCGCTGCTGGTTGGCGAACTCGACCAGCAGGATGCCGTGCTTTGTGATCAGGCCGATCAAAGTGATCAGTCCGACCTGCGTGTAGATGTTGAGTGTGCCAAGGCCCAGATTGAGCGGCACGATGGCGCCGAAGATCGAAAGCGGCACCGCCATCATGATGATCAGCGGATCACGGAAGCTTTCGAACTGCGCCGCCAGCACCAGATAGATGACGATGACGGCCGCCCCGAAAGCGATCAGGATCGTATTGCCCTGTTCCTTCTCCTGCCTGGACTGGCCCGAATAGTCGATGAAGAAGGTGTCGGGCAGGTTCTCCCTGGCAATGTCCTCGAGGACTTTCAATCCGTCGCCGGTGGTGACGCCGGGCAGCGGCAGCGCCGAGATCGTCGACGAATTCAGCTGGTTGAACTGCTCGATCGCGGCCGGCGACGCATTGGTCGAGATCTTCACCACCGCCGACAGCGGCACCATCTCGCCCGTTACGCTGCGCACGAAATACTCGCCGAGTTTTTCGGGATTGTCGCGGAATTCTTTCGGCACTTGCGGGATGATGTCGTAGCTGTTGGAGTCGCGGTCGAACTGCGCCACTTCGGCGCCGCCGACCAGCAGCGTCAGCGTCCGGCCGATATCGGCGATCGGCAGGTTCAGCGCCGCGGCGCGGTCGCGGTCGATGGTCACCGTCACCTGCGGCGCATCGTAGGCCATCGAATTCTGCACGACGATGAAGCGGCCGGAAGCCTGTGCCTTGTTCTTGATCTTCTCGGCCACGTCGTACACTTCCGAGGAGTCGCCGGTCGATCGCACGACCATGGCGATGGGCAGGCCGCCGCCGGAGCCCGGCAGCGTCGGCGGCGCAAAGACGAAGGCCTGGACGCCCGCCACCTTGGCGAGACGGGCTGTGATGTCGGCCTGCAGCTCCTTCGAGTTGCGCTTGCGCTCCGCCCAGTCCTTGAAGGCGAAACCGACGAACGCACTGTTCGTCGTGCCGCCGAACGCGACGGCCGAGAACTGCGCCCGCGTTTCGGGAATATCCTTCACCAGACCGAGCATCTGGTTGACGTAAGTCTCGGTGTAGTCGGATGTCGCGTAACGCGGCGCCGTTACAAGCGAGAGCAGGAAGCCCTGGTCTTCTTCCGGCGCCAGTTCGGTTGAGGTCTTGGTGAACATGAAGCCGGTCACCCCGACAAGCGCCAGCACGATGATCAGCGTCAGCGGGCGATAGTTGAGCGACCCGGTGACGGCCCGCTCATAGACGTGCTCGACCCGCGCGAAAGTGCCGTCGACAATGCGCTGGAAACGGCCTGGCGTGCCGGACTTCAGCAGGCGCGCCGACATCATCGGCGTGATGGTGATGGCGATCACGCCCGACAGCACCACCGAGCCGGCGAGCGTGACCGCGAATTCGCGGAACAGCGCGCCGGTCAGGCCGCCGGTGAAGGCCAGTGGCGCGAACACCGCGGCCAGGGTCATGGTCATGGCAACGATGGCGGTGGCGATCTCGCGCATGCCGTTGAAGGCCGCCTGCATCGGCGACATGTGGTCCTCTTCCATGTGGCGGTGGATATTTTCCACCACCACGATGGCGTCGTCGACGACGAGGCCGATCGCCAGAACCATGGCGAGCAGCGACAGAAGGTTGATCGAATAGCCCACCGCGAACAACAGGAAACAGACGCCGATCAGTGACAGCGGGATAGTGACGATGGGCATCATCACCGAACGGAAAGAGCCCAGGAACAGAAGGATAACGACGACGACGATGGCAACAGCCTCGCCGATGGTCTTGAACACTTCGTCGATCGAGGCGCTGATCTGCCCGGTCGCGTCGTAGACGATCTCGATCGTCATGCCTTTCGGCAGCGTCTCCTGGATTTGAGGCACCAGCCTGGTGAGCGCCGCCGCCGTGGTCAGAGGATTGGCAGCGGGGGTCGGGAAGATGGCGAGGAAGGTGCCTGGCTTGCCGTTGAAGGAGACCCTGGTGTCGGTGTTCTCGGCGCCGAGTTCGACGCGAGCGACATCGCGCAGCCGCACCACATTGCCGTCGGTCGAGCGCAGCGGCAGCTCGGCGAAGGCTTCGGGCGTCTGCAGCGTCGAGCGCACGGTGATCGAGGAGACGACATATTCGTTCTCGGTGTTGCCGGGCGCCGACAGGAAGTTGGAGTTGTTGATCGCCGTCAGCACCTCCGATGCGGTCACGCCGCGCGCGGCGAGCCTGACCGGATCGATCCAGACGCGCATCGAATATTCCTGGGCGCCGAAGATCTGCACGTCGGCGACGCCTTCGACCGTCGACATGCGGGGCCTGATGACGCGCTCGATATACTCGGTCAGCTGCTCCTTCGTCATGTTCGGGTTCTGCATCGAGATGTACATCATCGCGAACTGCTGGCCCGTGCCCTTGACGATGACGGGATCCTTGGAGGCGTCCGGCAAGGTGCCGCGCACGCCCTGGACCTTGGACAGCACCTCGGTCAGCGCGACGTCCGGGTTGGAGCCGAGCTTCATCTGCACCGTGACCGTGCTGGAGGACGGTCGGCTCGACGACGTGACGTAATCGATGTTCTCGGTCGAGGCGACGGCGCGCGCGATCGGAGCGGAAATGAAGCCCTGGATCAGGTCGGCGCTGGCGCCCGGATAGGCCGTCGTGATGGTGATCGCGGTTTCGTCAACCTTCGGATACTGGCGGATCGACAGGCTGAATATGCCCTGGAAGCCCAGGAGCAGGATCATGCATGCAAGAACCGTGGAGAGGACGGGCCGGCGAATGAAGAGATCGGAAACGCTCATTGCTGGTCGGCCTGCTTGTTCGCCGATTTGGTTGGGTCGATGGTGTTGTCGACGTTGACGGACATGCCGTTGAAGAGGCGATTCTGACCTGCCGTGACAACCTCATCGCCCGCCTTGAGGCCCTCGACGATCTCGACCATGCCCTCGTTGCGGCGGCCGGGCTTGACGAACACCTGCGACAGGACAAGGGCAGGCTGCTCGCCCCCTGCGGCCGGCTTGGCCTGATCGGCGGCCGTTTTGTCCGCCGGTTTTGCCGCATCGGCGGCAGGCTTCGCGGCTTCGGCCGGTTTGGCATCGGCCGCGGGCTTGGCGTCCGCCGGCTTGTCGGTCGCCGCAGCCGCGGCGGGTTTTGTCTCATTGGTCGGCTGCGCCTCGGCGGGCTTTGCCGGGTGCACCACGAATATGTAGTCGCCATAGAGGCTGGTGGTCAGCGCCGTCTGCGGCAGCGCCAGCACATTCTGCTCCTGGGGCAATTCGACACGCACTTGCACGAACTGGCCGGGGGTCAGCTTGCCTTCGGGATTGGCGACTTCCGCCCGGATGTTCACCAGCCGGCTGGACGGGTCGATCTTGGGATCGATACCGCGAATGGCCCCGGCAAAAGGCATGTCGCCGCCGCTGAGGCCCAGCCGAACCGTCTGCCCGATCTTGAGCAGCGGCAGTTGCTGTTCGGGAACCGTGAAGTCGACCCGCATCGTGTCGAGGTCCTGCAGCGTCACCACGGCGGTGCCGGGCGCCAGATATTGGCCGAGATCGATCTTCGGGATGCCGACGGTGCCGGCGAAGGGCGCCGTCAGCTGCTTCTGGTCGAGCACCGCCTGAAGCCTGTTGACCTGGGATGCCGAAGCGGACGCGGCGGCACGTGCGGTGTCCAGGGTCGAGTCCGAGCCGACACCGCGCTTGGTCAGTTCGAGTGCGCGGGTCAGCGATGTCTGATCGAGCGCCGCCTGCGCCTTCTGTGCCGCGAGATCGGCGCGCTCTACGGCGTCGTCGAGTTGCAGCAGCACCGCATTGGCCGCCACTTTCTCGTTGGCATGGAAGGGGATCTCCTTGACGATGCCGGCGGTCTCGACCGTCAGGTCGACACCGCGCACGGCGCGGACCGTGCCGATTGCCTCGATGCCCGGCGTCCAGTTCGACGGCTTGACGATGGTTGTCGACACGGTTGCCGCTGGCGGCTTCATCGTGGCGAAATATTGCTTGATGCCGTTGTCACGCAGGAAATTGAACCCGACGATGCCGCCGACCACGATGACGAGCACGGCCAACACAAGAATGATGATAACGAAACGGAGTATGCGCTTGAACAAGGAAGTCCCCTCAGTCGAAATCCGGCGCGAAGCGCGGATATCGGGACACATATCGACTGCGGGCCCCGATTTCAAATGACCGCGGTCTTACTGTACCGTCTGGACGGTCTTGTCAATTGGGCCTAAGCTTGCGATGGGAGGCGCCATGAAAGCCCAACGAACGAACTCGCGCGAGAGGATTCTCGCTGCGGCGGCGGACGTCGCACGGGAATCCGGCCCCGGTAGCCTGTCCCTGGATGCCGTCGCCAGCCGCGCCGGCGTATCGAAGGGCGGACTGCTCTACAATTTCCCGACCAAGGCCAAATTGATGCAGGGCCTGGTCGAAGGCTATCTGCGCGAATTCGAGCAGGCGCTGGAGACCGCCAACAGCAACGACAAGGGCGCAAACCCGCTCGCCGTCTACATCAGGCTTTCGGCCAAGGATTGCGAGGACAAGCAGCCATCGGCCTCGTGGATATTTTCGGCGATCGCCGAGGATCCGGACTTCATGTCGCCGATAAAGACCTTCAAACGACAACTGTTCCAACGACTGAAGAGCGAGACGCCGGATCTCAAGTCGCTGCTGGTCTGCTATCTCGCCATCGAAGGCCTGCGCAGCATGAACCTGTTCGACGCGGATGTGCTTTCCCCAGACGAGCGGCAATTGCTGGTGTCGTCGCTGCTGGAAATCGCTGGATCGTCCGATGTCGGCCCTGCCCGGGCCAAGCGACCCTGACGGACCATCAGGGCGGTTCGGTGTCTACGCAATTCCGGAGGAAAAACCGCGCTCCCGCCGGCGATTGGCGCGTCCTCGTCGAGGTAGATCGGGTGGACATAGCCGCCATGCTGGCCCTTGCAGTGCACCGGGATGACCTGGCCGGTCTCGGTGTAGTCGCCGAAGCCGGTCGGTTCAGGCGCGGATATATGGCTGTGGCATCGTCATGTTGCGGCGCACAAGAACGCGTTCTATCTTTCGTGTTCCCTCCCACCATCGCGAGATCACCCATGGGTTCTCTGTCTTCGAAGAATGCGCTCGTCACCGGCTCGAACAGCGGTATCGGCCTGGCCATCGCCCGCGCCTTCGCCGCCGAAGGCGCCAACGTCACCATCAACGGCCTGGGCAATGCCGCCGATATCGAGCGGGAGCGCGCCGGCATCGAGAAGGATTTCGGCGTCAAATGCCGCTACTCCGACGCCAACATGATGGACGGCGCGGCGGTCAGCGCGATGGTGCATGAGGCGGAAGAGGCGTTCGGCAGCCTCGACATCCTGGTCAACAATGCCGGCATCCAGCATGTCGCGCCGATCGACGAATTCCCCGACGATAAATGGGAAGCGATCATCCGCGTCAACCTGGTGTCGGCCTTCTACGCGATCAAGGCGGCGCTGCCCGGCATGAAGAGCCGCAAATGGGGCCGCATCATCAACACGGCTTCCGCGCATGCGCTCGTCGCCTCGCCGTTCAAATCCGCCTATGTCTCGGCCAAGCACGGCATATCAGGCCTGACCAAGACGGTGGCGCTGGAAGTGGCGCAGGAGGGCATCACCGTCAACGCGATCGCGCCCGGCTATGTCTGGACGCCGCTGGTCGAGAAGCAGATTCCCGACACGATGAAGGCGCGCGGCATGACCGAGGAACAGGTCAAGCGCGATGTGCTGCTGGCAGCACAGCCGACAAAGGAATTCGTCGCCGTCGAGGACCTTGCCGCCCTGGCGCTGTTCCTGTGCTCGGATTCAGCCAGGCAGATCACCGGCGCGACCTTGCCGATGGACGGCGGCTGGACGGCACAATAAAGCCCAGGCGAGGCGTCCTGTTTCTGGCTGGCGCCTTCGGAGCCGGCAAGCGGTTGCAAGTGGCACAGGACCGGTCGGTCCTCCTGTTTATGCACGACCCGCCATTCGGCATCCACATGCCGGTGCTCGACGAGGTCAGGCTGACCGACGCCGATGCCGATGCCCTTCAAGAGCTACTCCAACGCCATGGCAATGTCCGTCACATCTTCATCGGACATGTCCATCGACTGATCGCCGGCAACTGGCGCGGTATTCCGGTCAGCACGCTGCGCTCGTTTTCTCGGAAAGCTGGAGTCTCGGCCACGAACCGCCGCCTACGCCGTGATCTTGGTCGACGCGGATGAGGTGATCATCCATTTTCACGATTTTTCCGGTTGGCTGGCACTTAGGCAGGCGAACGCCCGTTCTCCCGTCACACGCCCAGCGCCTCGGCGCCGGACGCGTAAGCGCGTCTTGAGCCCGAACTTTTCCGGGTCCGAATGCGTCGAACCGTCGCGAGCCGTTGGATTATCCGATTTGCTGGCTTTCCCACCTCGCCGCCGATGCTGGGAAGTGCTGCAAAAGCGCTACGAATCTGGACATTAGTCTTGACAGAAATACAGATGTTCAATACCCCGTCAGGTGATTGAATAGCAGCATTACGGGAGGAATGAGCGATATGGCTTCCAATGTTTCGTTGACGGGCCTTGCCCGTGATCTCGAGGTGCGGGCCAAGTCGGGCAAGCCGATCCGCATCGGCCTGATCGGTTCGGGCGAGATGGGAACCGACATCGTCACCCGTGTCGCCCATATGTCCGGCATCGAGATCGGCGCCATTTCCGAGCTGAACCTGCCGGCGGCCAGCAAGGCCGTGGACATCGCCTTCCAGGAAACCGGGCATGCGCGCGAGGTGTCGAACGCCTCGGCGATGACGGCCGCCATGGAGGCCGGCAAGGTGGCGGTCACCAACGACGCCAGCCTGGTCATCAACAACGACCTGATCGACGTCGTCATCGACGCCACCGGCGTTCCCGCCGTCGGCGCCGAGATCGGCTTGCGCGCCATGGAGCACGGCAAGCACCTGGTGATGATGAATGTCGAGGCCGACGTCACCATCGGCGCTTATCTGAAGAGCGAGGCCGACCGGCTGGGCGTCACCTATTCGCTGGGCGCCGGCGACGAGCCGTCCTCCTGCATGGAGCTGATCGAGTTCGTCTCGGCGATGGGCCATCCGATCGTCGCCGCCGGCAAGGGCAAGAACAATCCGCTCAACATCGATGCCACGCCGCCCGACTATGAGGAAGAGGCCCAGCGCCGGCACATGAACGTACGCATGCTGGTCGAGTTCGTCGACGGCTCCAAGACCATGGTCGAGATGGCGGCGATCGCCAACGCCACCGGGCTGGTGCCCGACAAGGCCGGCATGCACGGTCCGGCGGCGACGCTTGGCGAATTGTCCAAGGTGCTGGTGCCGCAGAAGGACGGCGGCGTGTTGTCCAAGGTCGGCGTCGTCGACTATTCGATCGGCAAGGGTGTCGCGCCCGGCGTGTTCGTCGTCGCCGACATGTCGCATCCGCGCATTTCGGAGCGCATGGAAGATTTGAAGATGGGCAAGGGGCCGTACTTCACCTTCCATCGGCCCTACCATTTGACCTCGCTCGAAGTGCCGCTGACCTGCGCCCGCGTCGTGCTCTACGGCAAGGCCGACATGGTGCCGCTGGCAAAGCCGGTGGCCGAAGTCGCAGCCGTGGCCAAGAAGGACATGAAGCCGGGCGAGAAGCTCGATGCGATCGGCGAATATTGCTACCGCGCCTGGATCATGACGGCGCCGGAAGCGCATGCCGCCAGGGCCATTCCCTGTGGCCTGCTGCAGGGCGGTTCGGTGACGGCGCCGATCAAGAAGGGCGAGCTCATCACCTACGCCAATGCCGCCCCGGCCCCGGGTTCCAAGATCGCCGAACTGCGCGCGCGCCAGGACAAGCTCGTCTACGGAACCGTGGAGGCGTGATCATGGCCGCAGCCAGCAAAGCCGTCGCGGACAGCCGCGCCAACCTGCCCTTCGTCTATCGCCAGTACAGCGCCGAGCAGCTCAGAGAGGTGCTCTACAAGATGTACCTCATCCGCCGCTTCGAAGAGGGCGCGGAGGAGAGCTACACGCGCGGCCTCATCCACGGCACCATGCACCTGTCGATCGGCCAGGAAGCCAGCGCCATGGGCATCTGCATGCCGCTCGGCGAGGATGACCAGATCACCTCGACGCATCGCGGCCACGGTCACTGCATCGCCAAGGGCGCCGAGGTCAAGCGCATGTTCGCCGAGTTCTTCGGCAAGACCACCGGCTACTGCAAGGGCCGCGGCGGCTCGATGCACATCGCCGACGTCGCCAAGGGCAATCTCGGCGCCAATGGCATTGTCGGCGGCGGCATTCCGATCGCCGTCGGGGCGGCGCTCTCCTCCAAGATGATGAAGACCGGCAAGGTCGTGGTCTCCTTCTTCGGCGACGGTGCCAACAATGAGGGCGCTTTCCACGAGGCGCTGAACATGGCGGCGATCTGGAAGCTGCCGGTCATTTTCGTGTGCGAGAACAATGGCTACGGCATGTCTACGTCGACGGCCCGCTCGACCGCGGTCAAGAACATCGCCGAGCGCGCCGCCGCCTATTCGATGCCCGGCGTCATCGTCAACGGCAACATTTTTTCGGAGGTGGCCGAGGCGTCCTACAGAGCCGTCGAGCGCGCCCGCGCGGGCGAAGGGCCGACGCTGATCGAGTCCAAGACCTACCGCCATCGCGGCCATTCCAAGAGCGACCGCAACCGCTATCGCACCAAGGAGGAGATCGAGGACTGGATGTCGAACCGCGATCCGATCACCCTGTTCGAAAGCGAGCTGCGCGACTTCGGCTTCATCGACGACAAGGGCATCGAGGCCATTCGTGACGCGGTGGCCAAGGAAATCGCCGACGGCATCGAGTTCGCCAAGGCGAGCCCGTCGCCTGATGTCAGCGAGACCGGAAATTACGTATATACGGAGCAGGCGTGATGGACGCGATGGTGCGTGAACTGAGCTACGCCCAGGCGATCCAGGAAGCCATGGCGATCGCCATGGACATGGACGAGCGCGTCTTCCTGATGGGCGAGGATATCGGCGTCTATGGCGGCGCCTTCCAGGTGACCGGCGATCTGGTCGAGCGCTACGGCGCGGACCGGGTGATGGACACGCCGATCTCGGAACTGGGCGGCGCGGGCGTCGCGGTGGGTGCGGCCCTCACCGGGATGCGGCCGATCTTCGAGTTCCAGTTCTCCGACTTTGCCACGCTCGCCATGGAGCAGATCGTCAACCAGGCAGCGAAGATGCGCTTCATGCTGGGCGGCGAGGTTTCGGTGCCCGTCGTGATGCGCTTTCCCGCCGGTTCGGGCACCGGTGCCGCCGCGCAGCACAGCCAGAGCCTCGAGGCCTGGCTCGGCCATGTGCCGGGCCTGAAGGTCATCCAGCCGGCGACGCCGCACGATGCCAAGGGCATGCTTTTGGCTGCCGTCGCCGATCCCGATCCGGTGATGATCTTCGAACACAAGCTGCTCTACAAGATGAAGGGCCCGGTTCCGGAAGGCTATTACACCGTGCCGATCGGCAAGGCCGATATACGCCGCGAGGGGCGCGATCTCACCATCGTCGCCACCTCGATCATGGTGCAGAAGGCGCTCGACGCCGCGGCCGCGCTGGAGGCGAAAGGCATCGACGTCGAGGTCGTCGATCTCAGGACCATCCGCCCGATGGACAAGCAGACCGTCATCGACAGCGTCAAGAAGACGTCGCGGCTGATGTGCGTCTATGAAGCGGTCAAGACGCTCGGCATCGGCGCCGAGGTCAGCGCGATGATCGCCGAGAGCGAGGCGTTCGACTATCTCGACGCGCCGATCGTGCGGCTGGGTGGCGCCGAGACGCCGATCCCCTACAATCCGGAGCTGGAGAAAGCGACGGTGCCGCAGGTTCCCGACATCATCACCGCCGCGCGCGACCTCGTGAGAGGGGTCCGCTGAGAGATGCCGACCGAAGTCATTCTCCCCAAGGTCGACATGGACATGGCGACCGGACAGATTTCGCGATGGTTTGCCACCGAGGGCCAGCAGGTCAAGAAGGGCGACGTGCTGTTCGAGATCGAGACCGACAAGGCGGCGATGGAAATCGATGCGCCGGCCAGCGGCATCCTGCGCGATGTCTCCGGCAAGGAGGGCGTCGATATCCCCGTCGGCGCGCCGGTTGCGTGGATCTATGCCGATGATGAAGCCTATGGGACTGGTGCTGCTGAGGCCAAGCAGGACGCGGCTCCAATCTCCCCACCCGTGGGGGAGATGTCGGCGAAGCCGACAGAGGGGGGCGCTGTCCCGCCGTCCTCTCAGCGCGAGGCGCCCCCCTCTGCCCTGCCGGGCATCTCCCCCACAAGGGGGGAGATCGGCCAATCGCCATCTGTTGCGCGCGCAACGCCGTTAGCCCGGCGCCTGGCGCGTGAAGCCGGCCTCGTCCTCGCCAGTATTGCCGGCACCGGCCCGCATGGCCGCGTGGTCAAGGTGGATATTGACGCGGCGATCGCTAAGGGCGGCGCCAAGGAAGCCCCAGCGGTGGCTCCTGAAGCTCCCGCCGCTATCGCATCGGCTCCCGCGCCGGTAAAGGCGATGTCGGACGATCAGGTGCTGAAGCTGTTCGAGGAAGGCTCCTATGAACTCGTCCCGCACGACAACATGCGCAAGACCATTGCGCGCCGGCTGGTCGAGGCCAAGACCACCATCCCGCATTTCTACCTGACGCTCGACTGCGAGCTCGATGCGCTGCTTTCGCTGCGCACGCAACTCAATGCGGCCGCACCGGTAAAGAAGACCGACAAGGGCGAGGCGCCCGCCTACAAGCTGTCGGTCAACGACATGGTGATCAAGGCGATGGCCATGGCCCTGAAGGCGGTGCCGGATGCCAATGCCTCGTGGACCGAGAGCGCTATGGTCAAGCACAGGCATGCCGATGTCGGCGTCGCCGTGTCGATCCCCGGCGGCCTGATCACGCCGATTATCCGCAAGGCGGACGAAAAGACGCTGTCGGTGATCTCCAACGAGATGAAGGACCTGGCCAGCCGCGCGCGCAGCCGCAAGCTGAAGCCGGAGGAATATCAAGGCGGCACCACGGCGGTGTCGAACCTTGGCATGTTCGGCATCAAGGACTTTGCCGCCGTCATCAACCCGCCGCATGCGACGATCCTGGCGGTGGGCGCGGGCGAGGAGCGGGCGGTGGTCAAGAACGGCGAGATCAAAATCGCCACGGTGATGTCGGTGACGCTGTCGACCGACCATCGCGCCGTGGACGGAGCGCTGGGCGCTGAACTGCTGGTCGCCTTCAAGAAGCTGATCGAGAACCCGATGGGCATGCTGGTGTAGGTCACGTTGATGTGAACCGGCGTCGAATGATGCGCCGGCTCACCATAGAATCGACTTGTCAGGCGCGAACCCTTCGCCCATGTTTCAAGTGGACTGTGATCAAGGGAGGTCCGCATGCCCGCATTCGATCCATCCGACGTCAGGACCCTGTTCGGCAAGGTGATGGGCGCGTCTCCGTCCGACATCAAGCTGATGGCGCAGCGGCTGCACGATCACGCTTTCGAGCCGCGTATGTCGGCGGACGAAACCAAGCAACTCGTCGCGAATCTCGGCTATGAGAGCCTGGATGCGTTCTGCGCCGACATCGGCCTGCCGGCGCATATCGCGGAGCGCTGGGGCCGCTTCGGCGTTTCCGGCGAGATGAAGCAGGTGTTCACGCTGCTGGCGGCCCAACGCAGACGGGTGGCCGAGGCGATCGCGGAATTCGAATCCATGACCCATGTCGGCGTCGAGGATTTCTTGCGCGAACGCGGCCTTATCTGAGCGGCACTGAAAGCAGCCTCAGCCAGCCTTTGCCAGCAGCGCCGTCGCCGTATCGCTGTCGGTGATCAGCACATTGGTGCTGACGGCCTTCAGCGCGGCCAGGATCGCGGCAACCTTGCGCTTGCCGCCCGCGGCCAGCACGACATTCGGCACCTGGCCGACGACATCGAGATCGATGGCCATGACGCGGCCGTTGACTTCGTGGTCGACCAGCCTGCCTGAGGCATCGACGAAATAGCACAGCATGTTGGCGACGGCGCCCTTTGCCCTCAACGGCGCGATGAGCGACGACGGCACGATGCCGTGACGGAAGATGGTGGCGTCCGGCGACATGTCGCCGACGGTGAGCAGCGCGATGTCGGCGGCGGCCGCGCGCCGGCGCACGTCCTGCAGCGTCGGCTGCGCCCATAGCAGGTCACGCAGCGAGGGGTCGTCGACCGTCACCGGCGCGGTGATCTGATAGCTGTCGACCTCGAAGACGTCAGCGACCTTGGCGGCGACGATCGACGGATTGATCCACTGCGAATGCGGCAGGCTGCCCACGAGCGCCACGACCGAGGCGTGCTTCAGCTGTCGGCGGGCGAGAAAGCCGAGGCTGGCATGCAGCGTCGCGCCGCCGCCGATCGCCAGCGTCATGCCGTCCTGCATCTGCTCGCCGAGATAGGCCGCCACGGCGTGGCCGATCGCCTTCTCCAGGTGCTCTTGCGCCGAAGGCGTCGGGATGACGACGGCGGCGTCGAGGCCCCAGCGCTTCTCGAGTGCACGTTCGAGAGCCACCTGTTCGGCGGTCGGCGCGTTGATCATGGTGACGACGATGCCCTCGGCCGTGCACGCGGCCAGCGTGCGCATGACCTTCACCCTGGAGACGTCAAGCTTCTCGGCGATCTGCTCCTGCGTGAAGCCCTCCACATAATAGAGCCACGCCGTCTTGACGTTGAGATCCGACGACACCATCGGCAATCCGGAGCGGGCCGGTCTGGTCTTTTCCACAGGCATCGCTTTTCGTCCTCATGAGCCTTGGCCCCGCATCGCCTCTTCGGAGAAAGGCCGGCCGCGTGTCAACTGGCGCCGGATGTCCGGCGTGTCGATTGTTGCATAGTTTTGTTCATTTGTAATTGACATCGAACATATGAACATATTTTGTATATCTCACGCGCTGTGTCATCCACCAGTCATATGCGCCGTGCAGGGAGGAAGAGACAGGGAACCGGCCGGGGGCCGGACCGGTCGTGCACAGACAGGACAGGAGGTCTCATGAAGACGCTATTCATCAAACTGCTGGGCAGCCAGTTGGCGCTCGCGGCAACTTTGTTTGCCGGCATGGCAAGTGCCGAAACGTTGACGCTCTACACATCCCAGCCGGAAGCCGATGCGGCCAAGACCGTGGAGGCCTTCAAAAAGGCGCAGCCCGGCGTCGACGTGGCAATCTATCGTTCCGGAACAAGCGACATCCTCACCAAGATGGCGGCCGAATTCGCCGCCGGCAGCCCGCAGGCCGACGTGCTGTTGATCGCCGATGCGGTCTCGATGGAGCTGTTGAAGAAGGACGGCCGGCTGCTGCCTTATCCCGAGGCAAAGCTCGACGGCATCGAGCCGGATGCTTACGACGCCGACAAGACCTATTTCGGCAGCAAGCTGATCACCACCGGCATCGTCTACAACACCGCGGCGGCGCAAAAGCCCGAGCATTGGGCCGACCTCGCCAAGCCGGCCTATGCCGATGGCCTCGTCATGCCGAGCCCGCTCTATTCAGGTGCCGCCGCCTACCTGCTTTCGGGCTTCGTCGGCGATGCCGATTACGGATGGGACTTCTTCCAGAAGCTGAAGGCCAACAACACCGTCAGCGTGCGCGGCAATGGCGCGGTGCTGAAGTCCGTGGCATCAGGCGAGAAGCCCTATGGCATCCTCGTCGACTTCATGGCGATGAACGCCAAGAAGAAGGGCTCGCCGGTGGAATTCGTGTTCCCCTCGGAAGGCGTGCCGGCCGTGACCGAACCGGTCGCGATCATGAAGACGGCCAAGAATGTCGACGGCGCCAAGAAGTTCGTCGACTTCATTCTCTCGGACGAGGGCCAGAAGCTGGCGCTTTCCATGGGCTACCTGCCGGCACGGGCCTCGGTCGGCCGGCCCGAATGGCTGCCGGAAGGCGTCAAGGTCAAGGTGATGTCGTTCGACACCAAGGCAATCGTCGCCAAGACCGACGCCGACAAGGCGAAGTTCTCGGAACTGTTCGGCGGCTGACAAGTCTCGGCGATCCGGCCGGATGCCGCTTCGGCGGCATCCCGCTGCCGCTGGTCGAATTTCAGGAAAGCAACCATGCCATCAACGATCAGGGAAAGCCGGGGCCAGGAAATGGTCCTGACGGCGGCGGTAGCCGTCGTCATCGTGCTGCTCTCCCTGCTGCCGATGCTGCGCCTCATCAAGGAGATCGTGGCACCCGGCGGCACGGTGTCGACGATGGCCCTGGAGGCCGGACTGAGAAGTCCGGCGACCTGGATCGCCACCTGGCACACGCTTGTCGTCGGCGTAGGCGGCACGGTGCTTGCCGTGCTGTCGGGGACGCTGGTGGCGGTGCTCATCACGCTGACCGATATACGCGGCCGCGGCGCCCTGGTGCTCTGCTACGTCATGCCGCTGATGATCGCGCCGCAGGTTACGGCGCTTGCCTGGCTGCAACTGTTCGGACCGGCCAGCCCGTTCCTCAAGCTGTTCGGCGCCGCACCGCCGCTCGGCACCAAAAACCCGCTCTATTCCACGTCGGGCATCATCCTGCTGCTCGGCGTGCAGTACGGCCCGCTGGTGTTCCTGCTGGTGCGCGCCGGCCTGCGCAAGCTGCCGCGCGAACTGGTCGAGGCGGCGCGGGCCGGCGGCGCGAGCTGGTTCACCGTGCTCGTCACCATCGTGCTACCCCTGATGACACCGTCGATCATGGCGGCAGCGGCACTGGCCTTCGTGTCCTGCGTCGGCAATTTCGGCATTCCCGCCTTTCTCGGCATTCCCGCCAATTATCTCGTGCTGCCGACCTTGATCTATCAGAAGCTGGCCGGCGGCGGGCCGGCCGTGCTCGGCGAGACGGCGTTCCTGTCGGTGCTGATCGGCATCATCGCCATGGCCGGCATCATCGCCCAGGAGGTCATGAGCCGGCGCCGCGACTACCGCATCAGCTCCACCTCGCTGCCCGCCGAGCCCTACGAGCTTGGCCGCTGGCGTGCGATCGTCCAGGCCGGCATGTGGCTGCTGGTCGTGCTGGTGCTGTTCCTGCCGCTGTTCGGGCTGGTGCTGACGTCGTTGGTGCCCGGCTACGGCATCGCGCTCAGCGCCAAGACGGCGACGCTCGACAATTATCGTTTCGTGCTGTTCGAGCACGCTGCCGCCAGCCGTGCCTTCTTCAACAGCTTCTGGCTGTCGATCGCCGCCGCCTTCTTCGCGGTCCTCGTCGCCGTGCCGATCGGCTATCTCATTGCCTGGGGCAAGCAGCGCTGGGTGCGGCTGCTCAATCTTTCGGTCGAACTGCCCTATGCCTTGCCCGGCGTGGTGCTGGCGATCGCCTCGCTGCTCTTGTTCCTGCGGCCGATCCCGCTGACCGGCATACAGCTTTACAACACGGTCTGGATCATTCTCTACGCCTATCTCGCCCGCTTCCTGGTGCTGGCCTTGCGGCCGACCATCAGCGGCTACCACCAGATCGACCGGACGCTGGAAGAGGCAGCACAAGTGGCGGGCGCCGGCCTGTTCACGCGCATGCGCACCATCGTTTTTCCGCTGGTGGCGCCGGCGGCGATCGCCGGCGGCCTGCTGATCTTCATGACCGCGCTCAGCGAGCTCACGGTCTCGGCGCTGCTGTGGTCGTCGGGTTCCGAGACAATCGGCGTGGTGATGTTCTCGTTCGAACAGGGCGGCGATTCCAACTACGCGGCGGCGATGTCCGTCATCACGGTCGCGGTCACCTTCGTGCTGATGCTGGTGACCAACCTGCTTGCCCCTCATCTTCCGAGCGGAGTTCTGCCATGGCGCGATTGACCCTGGACCATGTGACCAAGAGCTTCGCCGAGTTCGATGCGGTCAAGGACGTTTCGATCGATGTCGGCGACGGCGAATTCCTTGCCGTGCTCGGGCCTTCCGGCTGCGGCAAGACGACGTTGCTCAGGCTTGTCGCCGGCTTCGAGAAGGTGACGTCGGGCGAAATCCGCATCGGCAGCGAGGTCGTGTCGGGCGCAGGCGGCAGCGTTCCGCCGGAGAAGCGGCGGGTCGGCATCGTCTTCCAGAACTACGCATTGTGGCCGCACATGACGGTCGCCGAGAACATCGGCTATTCACTGAAGGTTGCAAAGCTGGACAAGGCGGTCGCCCGCCAGAAGGTTGCCGATGCGCTGGCCCTGGTCAATCTACAGGGGCTGGGAGACCGCAGGCCCGCCAACCTCTCCGGCGGCCAGCGCCAGCGCGTGGCGCTGGCGCGCTGCCTGGTCGCGGCGCCCTCGCTGGTATTGTTCGACGAGCCGCTCGCCAACCTCGACGTGCATCTGAGGGCCTCGATGGAGGACGAGTTCGCCGCCTTCCACAAGCGTACCGGCACGACCATCGTCTACATCACCCACGACCAGGCCGAGGCCATGGCGCTGGCCGATCGCATCGCGGTGATGGATCACGGTCGCCTGGTCCAGCTCGCGACGCCGCGCGAGCTCTATCATGAGCCGGCGAATGAAATGGTGGCCTCCTTCATTTCGCAGGGCATTCTGCTTCCGGCCGACGTGCTGAGCGCCGAAGAGGCCGGTCATTGCAAGGTCCGGGTTCTCGGGACCGAGTTGGTCGTCCGCTGCCGGGCAGGCGAGCGGCCGCGCGCCGGCGCAAGGATCTGCTGCCGGTCGGCCGATCTCGACGTGTCGCCGGACGGCCCCGGCTTCGATGGCCTCGTCAAGAGGGTGATCTACCAGGGTGGCTCGGCGCGCATCGAATTTACGCCTTCCGCGGGACCCGATCTTACCTTGCATTTCGAGCAGCCCGACCCGGTTGTGCTGGAGAGCGGTGCCCAGGCGCGCCTGCGCATTAAGTCCGGCTGGCTGATCCCGGCGGAGGCGGCGTCGTGATGATGCTGGACCTCGCCGGCGGCTTCGGCGAAAAGGGCCGGACCAGCGTTGTTGTCCGCAGCGGAAACAATCGCATCCTGCTCGACGTCGGCATCAAGGTCGGGGCCACGGGGGCGGAGTACTATCCGGCGCTTGACGGGTCGATCGCCGACATCGACGCATTGTTCGTCTCGCATGCGCACGAGGATCACGTCGGCGCGCTGAGTTGGCTCTTGTCGCGCGGCTATGCCGGTCGGATTTTCATGACGGCCGAAACCCGTGCCGAGGCTCCGGCCACGCTCGCCGGCTATGCCGATCCCGGGGATCTCAAGCGGTTTCCCTTTCCGGAAGATCGCATCGAGATTTTCGAACCCGGCGAAATGCTGAAGAGCGGCAATCTCACGGTCAGGACGGGGAGGTCGGGACACGTCGTCGGCGGCGTCTGGTTTGCCGTCGACGATGGCAAGAGCCGCGTCGTCTATTCAGCCGACGTGGTGCCGGACAGCAATGTCTTCGTCATGGACGCGATTCCCGAATGCGATCTTCTCGTTCTCGACGCCTCCTATGGAGCGGATCCCGTACCAGGCGCGGCGCGCGCCGAGGCCATTTCGGGCTGGGTGGCGCGACATTCGAACGGATGCCTTCTGCCGACGCCGCTGTCGGGGCGGTCGCTGGAATTGATCGCGGCCTTGCCGGGGCCCTTCGCCATCCACGCCGGCATGCGTGCTTCGCTCGAAGCGCAGATCGCCGCCACTTCAGCGCTGCTGCCTGGCGTATCCGAGATGCTGCGCTTGCGGCTGCGGAGTGCCGCAGACTGGACCGACGCCGACCCGCTGCCCTCGCTACCCTTGCTGGCCGATGACGGCATGGGCGAGGCCGGGCCTTCGTCCCGCCTGCTGCCGCGCGCCGACCGGGCCGGCTTTCCGGTGCTGCTCACCGGGCATCTGCCATCCGGCTCCCCTGGCGATCTGCTCCACAAAGCCGGCCGGGCGGACTGGGTGCGCATGCCCACCCACCCAACACTGTCGGGGAATGTCGATATCTGGGAGAAGGCAGGGCGCCCGGAGACGCTCGGCCATTCCTGCGCGAGCGAACTCCTCGACGATCTGAAAGCCCATATTCCGTCGCTGCGCCCGCAATGCCGCACCGGCCAGACCATCACGGTGCCGCAAGGAAAAAATATATGAGAATCCTGATCTGCAACGATGACGGCATCGAGGCGCCGGGCCTTGCCCGGCTGGTCAAGGCGGCCGGCGGCCTGAGCGACGATTTGTGGGTGGTGGCACCCGACGGCAAGCGCACCGCCGCGGGCGCATCGCTGACGATCGCGCGGCCGTTGACGATGCGGCGCGTCAAGCCCGGCTGGTATTCGTGTTCCGGCACTCCGGCCGACTGCGTGGTGAGCGCGATGACCTGGCTGTTCGCGGGCGGCCAAAAGCCCGACCTGGTGCTGGCGGGCGTCAATGACGGGCGCAACGTCGCCGAGGACCTTGCCTATTCCGGGACGCTGGGCATTGCGCGCGAAGCGACATTCTGGCGCATTCCGGCGATCGGCTTTTCCCGGGTGAAGAATCCGGACTTCAGCGGTGCCGACGACGAGTGGCTCGGCGCGTTGATCGCCTCGCTCTGGCGGTCGCGCGCCGACTGGGCGACGGACGGCCATTGGCTCAGCATCAACCTGCCGGCTTCGCTGCCGGCCGGGATCCGGCAGCCGCGCATCGGCCGCGACAAGATCGGCCGCAAGGCCGAAATCCTGGAGAGCGACGGCGATCGCACTGTCATCACCGTCCCACGCGGGCGCGCCCATGCAAGTGAGCCGGGCGACGAGAACGAGGCGATCGATGCCGGCTTCGTCAGCATCAACCGGTTGAACTGGTTTGGCGAAACGCGGCTGGACGGACGGTTTCTGGACGAGATCCTGCACCAGCCTACGCCTGATCATCACTAAGCTGTCAGCGGCAAAATCTCGCCAATTCAATGCCTACGCTTGAAGCCGCCGCCATTTCATTCCACATCGGACAGCATGAAGGGCGAGGCACGAGAGCGGCGTCGGAATCTGTTGTGGGCGTTGCCCGCATCGCTGATCCTGCATACGCTCCTCGCAGCGCTGGTGTTCTACAATCTGCCGAGGCCAGCCCAAGAGCCGCAGCAGGACCAGCCGGTAAATGTCGCGCTCGTGCCTCCGCCCGACCAGCCAAAACCGAAACCTGCTCCCGCACCGCCGCCAAAGGAGCCCAAAGCCGAGAAGCCGCCGGAAACGAAGGCTGAAGAACCGCCTCCGCCCGAGAAGGAATCGCGCAAGACGCCGCCAATCGAGACCCTGAGACCTGTCTTTCAGTTCGGCGACAAGGACGCCGGCCCCAGGAAATCCCTGGACGGAACCAGCGCTCAAGACAATTCGCCGGCGCCTGCCAAGGAGGAGGCCTCGAAGCCGCCCTTGACGCCTGAGCCTGCGGAGACCAAGTCTGGCGCGCCGGCGGCCACCGAAAAGCCGGCAGAGTTGCCCGAGGCCGACAAGCAAACGGCCGCGGCACCGCCGTTGGCCGCCGATGACACTGAGGTCGAGCTTCCCCTATCGGCTGAAAAGCCGACGCCAAAACCCACAAATGCGCCGAAGCCCGGCTCTTCTAAAGTTTCGAAGTCCCCGAACGGGAGCGCGGGAAGCCCAGTTTCCCCTGATGCCGCCAGTGCCGCGTCGCGGCGCGGGCTTCCGGGCGTTCGCAAGCTCTATTCGCAAGACGCTACCGATGATCCGCTGGCCACGACCTCGATGAGCGGCGTGCCGCGCGCCCAGCGGGGTGCCAAACTTTGCGCCAGCGCATTGCAGCAGCAATTGCTGGACGCCGCCTATTTCCCCGACTTGATCCCAAGCGTGCCGCTGAAGGCCGGCAATATTCTCAACGCCCCGGATGTCGCGTTCCGCGCGACGGGCACATGGTACCATCTGGGCTTCCGCTGCGAGGTCGACAGCGATGTGACCAGGGTTTTATCCTTTGGCTTGCGTGTCGGATCTGTAATTCCGCCCGACGAATGGGTTCGCCTTGGACTACCCACTCGCTAGAGTGTTAGGCGGGAATACCGAGCCCAGCCAGTTGCCGGCTAACTTCCTGCCAGTCGGCGCAGACGAAATCGGCGCCGGCCGCCTTTAGCCGCGCGCTATGCCCGGGATAGGTGTGACCGCCGCCGGTGTAGCCGATCGCCGTCATTCCGGCAGCAACCGCGCCCTGGATGCCGAAGGGCGAATCCTCGATGACGATGCAGTCCGCCGGATTGGCGCCCATCTTTGCCGCGGCGAACAGGAAAATGTCCGGCGCGGGCTTGCCGTTCTTGACCATCGAGGAGCTGTAGATCGCGTCGCCGAAGAACCGCGCCAGCGCGGTTACCGCCAGGCTGTGGTTTATGCGCTCGACGGAGGACGAGGAGGCAACGCAGCGGTCGCCCTCAAGCGCCTCCAGAAACGCGGCGATTCCTGGTGTCGGCTTCAGTTCCTGCGAAAACAGCATCCTGGTCTCTGTCCAGATGTCGCCGTCCGCCGCCGCCGGAAACTGATGGCCGGTCAATTCCCTGATTTTGACGATGATGTCGGACTGTTTCATGCCGATGCACTGGGCGATGATGCCACCGTGGACGCCGGGCATGCCGTGCTTTTCATAGACACGCTCATAGGCCCTGGCGGCCAACGGTTCGCTGTCCACGAGAACGCCGTCGCAATCGAAAATGACAGGCCTTGATCGCGCCACGCGCTTCTCCCCGGAGTTTTGCACTTTGCTACCGGCAAAAAGTCAAATGTTCAATAGCGTGATGTTCGGGCGCCAAACCTGGCCGTCAAAGCTGGCGTAGCGCATCGCTGGCCCGGGCCGACCCAAGCGCGCGCTGCATGGCTTGCCGCGATTGCGCGCGGTCCGGCGTGATCCAGTTCGGTTCGGCGCCAAGGAAACGGTCGAGGAAAGCCACGGCATAGGCCGGCATCTCGGTCACGTTCTCGCGATAGGACCACCATGTGCGCAGGTCGTCGGCGCATTTGTCGATGCTTGGGGCTGAGCCGAATTCCTGCTCGTAGATCGCCGAAATCACCGAAACGCAATAATTGGTGTAGAGGAACCCCTCAGGCCAGAAGCGGACGATTTCCAGCGTGCCGGCATTCTGCTCGCTTTCGACGAGATGGCTGAGGCCGGAGACTTCCCTGGCCGGCGCCTGTCGTATCAGTTCGCGCAGCACGAGACCGGCGGCAAAGACGATGAAGTCGGCGCGGTCGATCGCGGCGAAACGCTTCTGCGCCTCCATGATCTCGACCCAGTCGAGAAAGGCCCTTGTGAGCCGGGCTTCGTCGATTTCAAAACGCACGCCGAATGTGTCGGACACCACCTTGGCGCTGCCGCGAAATGTGGCGCGGAACCAGCGCAACTGCCGCAACCGATGGCGAAGGTCGGGCATAAGGGCCAGTTCATCCCTGAAGGGCAGTTCCATTTCACATATCCCGTTTGACGACAGGCTAGCACAACCGTGCCGTCGCCGAAATCGGCCGACGGCCCTGTGGATGACCATTACGGAGGTCAATATCATACATATTGACATTCTCGGAAACAAATGTTCTCACTTTGCTGTTGTCGCGCATCCGTCCAAGATGCGGTTCAACGGAGGCTTCGGGAGGAGAACCGAATGGCGATTTGGCAGTGGGGACTGCTTCTGCTGGTTATTGTGTGGGCGCTGCAGTCGCTCGGCGTCTGGCTACAGATGCGGCACTATTCGGACGTCTTCCGGGGCGTCACCGACCAGTACAAGGATGGCTTCGTCGGGGCCGGCAATTTTCGCGGCCGGCTGGCCAAGGGCACCATCGCGCTCGTCGTGGTGACGCCTGACCTGATCGTGCGCCGCATGATGATCATGAGCGGGCGCTCGGTGTTCACCAAGTTCAAACGACATCAACAATTCGAGGGTGTTCCCCTCGATCGACTCCGGTCCAACCCTGCGATCATGGGGGAGGGGGAACCCGGTGTGGCCGAGGCCGTGAAACGGGCGATCGAACAGATCGACAAAGCACGGTCGGAGCCGGGGAAGAAGCCGGGCCTGTCCGGCTTGAACGTAGCAAGGGCCTAGAGGACGCCGCGCACCGGCCGGGATCAACCGGCGGGCGGCATAAGGAGGAGAAATGTCTGTATTTTCGTTATTGGCGCAGCATGCCGACATGGCCGTGCATAACCTGCATGTTGCAGGCACCATGGTCTCGGATGCTGCCTGGCACGGCAGGCTCGGCGTCGAGCATGCCACCGATCATCTCGTGGTCTTGGCGCAGGCGCAGACCGACAGCGCGCCGGTCACCGCCGATCAGCTGAAGGAACAGCTGAAAAACGTGCAGCAGGAAGAGCAACTCGGCTGGCTGACCGCAATCGGCAAATACTTCATCGGCATCTTCCAGAAGGGCGGCGAAGTGTTCGCCGGCTTCGTCACCGGCATCATCCCGACACTGGTGGTGCTGATGACCGCCTTCTACGCCGTCACCGAACTGGTCGGCGAGGAGCGCGTCCACGGCCTGGCGCGCGGCGCCGGCAGGATCGCGCTGACCCGCTATACGCTGCTGCCTCTGCTGGCGGTGTTCTTCCTCACCAACCCGATGGCTTACACCTTCGGATCGTTCCTGGAAGAAAAGCACAAGCCCGCCTTCTATGACGCGGCTGTCTCCTACGTGCATCCGCCGCTCGGCCTGTTCCCGCATATCAACCCGGGCGAATACTTCGTCTGGGGCGGCATGCTGGTCGCGTTGCTTGACCTGGAGAAGCGGGGTGTCGTCGCCGCAGGCTATCACGTCCAGGTGGCGATCTGGTACGCCATCGTCGGCCTCGTCGTCATCCTGCTCAAGGGCATGCTGACCGAGCGCATCACCGCCATCATGGCACGCCGCCAGGGCGTCGAGCTGTAAGGGCGGGGAGGACATCATGGCCAAGACATACAAAGCCGTAAGGATCTCCCGGGGCTCCACAGGCTGGGGCGGCCCGCTCGTCATCGAGCCGACCGCACAGCGCGACAAGATCGTCTCCGTCACCGGAGGCGGCATCCATCCCGTGGCACAGCTCATCGCCGACATGACCGGCGCCACGGCCGTCGACGGCTTCAAGGCGCCGCCGATCGAAAGCGAGATGGCGGTCGTCGTCGTCGACTGCGGCGGCACCGCACGCTGCGGCGTCTATCCGCGCAAGCGCATTCCGACCGTCAACCTGACGCCGGTCGGCCAGGCTGGGCCGCTCGCCCAGTTCATCACCGAGGACATCTACGTTTCGGGCGTGAAGCCGGCCAATGTCACGATGGCGGACGGATCCGAGGCGGTCACCACCGCGGGGGGAGCAGCATCGATGAGTCCAGGTAACAACACCGCGGCCGCGGCACCACAGCCGCTGCCGAGCGAAGGCGGGGTGATCGGCCTGATCAGCTCGATCGGCCGCGTCATGGGCCGCGTGGTCGGCATCTTCTTCAATGCCGGTCGCCGCACGATCGACCAGGTGGTGCGCAACGTGCTGCCGTTCATGGCCTTCGTGACCATGCTCATCGGCCTGATCCTGTACACCGGCATCGGCGACGTGCTGGCCCAGCCGATGGGACCGCTCGCCAACAACATCGTCGGTCTGCTGATCATCTCGGCCATTTGCGGCCTGCCGTTCCTGTCCCCCATCCTGGGACCGGGCGCGGTCATCGCGCAAGTCATCGGCGTCGCCATCATCGGGCCGCAGATCGCCAACGGCACGATTTCGCCGGCAATGGCGCTGCCGGCGCTGTTTGCCTACAACACCCAGGTGGGCTGCGACTTTGTGCCGGTCGGCCTGGCGCTCGGTGAAGCCAAGCCGAAGACGATCGAAATCGGCGTTCCGGCGGTGCTCATCAGCCGCCAGATCATGGGCCCGGTCTCGGTGCTGATCGCCTGGGTCGTCAGCCTGATCGTGTTCTAAGCAAATTCCGGGAAAGCCTGAAACGGTTTTTCCGGGAAAAGCGCATAGCGCTTTCCGTTGGGAATTGCGCCAAAACAAGGAGATAGAGGGGTTCATCGTGTCGATGAACCCTTCGAGGAAAGTAGAAATGAGGTTCGCCACATGACGGTTCTGCTGAGGACACGGGTCACTTCCATCGGGCCTGAAGTGGCGGATCTTGCCGAAGGGGGCGTGCTCATCCTGTTCGCGGATGGCTCGCCGCCGGAGCTTGCCGAGGTTTCCGTGCTTCACAAGACGGAACTCGGGCCCAGCGAAGGCGCGCCCCAGAAGGGCGCGTCGATCACCCTTGGACCTGTTTCCGCTACAATCACGGCGGTCGGCTCCAGCGCCTGGAGCAAGGTGCTCGAGATGGGGCATGTCGTCATCTCGTTCAATGGCGCCACCGAGGCCGAGCGGCCGGGCGAGATCTGCGCTTCGCAGGTCGACACACAAGCGCTCGTGGCCGCCCTGAAGACAGACGCGATCATCACCATCGCCGCCTGAAGCATTCGCGCCGCGACCCATGTCGGCGCGGCGCCACAACAGAGTATTTGCCATGGAACGCTCGACCATCGTCAGAGTGCATGAAGGTTTGCACGCCCGCCCCGCCACGCGCTTCGTCAAGCTTGCCAAGGGTTTCGAATCCGATGTCGAGCTGGTCAAGGACGGCAAGGCGGTCAGCGCCAAGAGCTCGGTCAAGCTGATGCTGCTGGCGGTCAAGGAAAACCAGGAAGTCACCGTGCGGGCGAATGGCGCGGACGCCATCGAAGCGATCGAGGCGCTGATCGGCTATCTCGAAAATCCCAAGGCAGGTCTCGACGATGACGATCCGCAACCGGCCGCCAATACGGGCGAGGACACTGTGCCGGCGTCCGAACCCGTACCGGCTGTTTCAGGCGCGGCCGGTTTGCGCGGCGTCGCGGCGAGCGAGGGCGTCGCCATCGGGCCTGCCTTCGCGCATTTTCCGCCTGACATCGCTGGACAGGGCCGCATGCTGCAGGCGGAGGAGATCGCCGGCGAGATCGACAGGTTCCGCGCCGCCGTCGCCGCCGTTCAGGCGCGCATGGACAAGGCACTGGCGCAGGACACCCTGTCCGCCGGAGATCGCGGCATCATCGCGGCGCTGCGGGACATCGCCGCCGACGACAGCCTGACCGGCGAGGCCGAGAAGGCGATCAAAAGCGGCAATGACGCCGTCTCAGCCGTCATCACCGCCGCCTCCACCATTGCCGCCGATTTCAGCGCGGTCGACGATCATTATCTCAACGCGCGCGCCGACGACGTGCATGCGGTCGGACGACAGATCTGTCTGGCGCTGCTCGGCCAGGATGACGCCAGCCTCGAAAATATTCCCGAAGGCGCCATCCTGATCGCCGACGACATAGGCGCCTGGGACCTGGCGCGGGCGCCGCTGAAGCGCATCGGCGGGGTGGTATGCGGCCATGGCGGGGCCACCTCGCACATCGCCATCATTGCACGTTCGCACGGCATTCCGGCAGTGCTGGGCCTTGGCGACCAGGTCAATGCCCTGCGCGGCGCGCGCGAGGTGGCCGTGGACGGCAATGGCGGGCAGGTGATCGTCGACCCCGATGCGGCGACCCGCGCGGACTTTGCCGCCCGCGTCGAGGCGGCCGCCAAGGAGCGCGCCGGACTGGCCGTGTTCAAGACCGTGACGCCAAAACTCGCGGACGGCAGGGTCATCGAGGTCGCCGCCAATATCGGCTCGCTGGAGGAAATCGAGGCTGCGCAGGAAGCCGGCGCCATGGGCGTCGGCCTGTTCCGCACCGAGCTTCTGTTCATGCGCCATATGCATCTGCCCTCCGAGGACATGCAGGCCGAGACCTATGCGGCGCTGGCCAAGGCATTCGCGCCCTATCCCGTCATCGTGCGCACGCTCGACATAGGCGGCGACAAGCCGATCGCCGGCATCGAATTTCCCGACGAGGAAAATCCCTTCCTCGGCTGGCGCGGCATCCGCATGTGCCTCGATCGGCCCGACATCTTCAAGCGCCAGCTGCGGGCGCTGCTCAGGGCAGCCGTGCACGGCAACATCAAGGTGATGTTGCCGATGGTCTCCGACATATCGGAGGTGCGGCAGACGCGGGTCCTGGTTGCCGAATGCGCGACGGAACTGAAGGCGCAAGGCGTGCCGCATGCGGCGTTCGATCTCGGCGTGATGATCGAAACGCCGGCCGCCGTGCTGATCGCGCCGGCGCTGGCGAAAGAAGTGTCGTTCTTCTCGATCGGCACCAACGACCTGACCCAGTACATCATGGCCGCCGACCGGCTCAACCCGACCGTGGCCAAGCTCAACGACGTCGCCAACCCGGCCGTCATGTCGGCGATCGAGTTGACGGCAAAGGCCGGCGTGGCCGCCGGCATCATGGTGGGCATGTGCGGCGAGGCGGCCGGCCGCCCGGACCTCATCCCGGCCTTTCTCGAGATGGGGCTGACCGAGCTCTCGATGAGCCCGGCCTCGATCCAGCGCGCCAAGAAGACCATCACGGCCATGGCTGCCGGGCGCTAGTCTCGACCGGAACCGGCAGCTAGGGCAGATGGGCAAGCAAGGTGGCGAAGACAGGTGTCAATTCATCGGCCGGGCTCGCCTTGGCACAGGCCTTGACGATGCGGTCGTGACGGATGCCGGCCGCCAGAACCGCGATCTCCAGCATGTCGGGCTCCGGCGCACCGTCGCTGGTCGTGGTGGCCAGGCCGCAGGCCAGGACGACAGGCGCCAGGCAAGCGATGTCGAGCGCCCGGTCGCCGATCGCATCCGGTTCGGCTTCGGCAAAGCGGACAGGACGGTGGTTGAGGCACTCGACCAGCAGCGCCGCACAGGCAGCGGCGACGGCCGGCAGCGCGGCGGGGGCGGGTCTGGCGGGTATCGCTGCCAGCAGACCGGCGTGGCGCTTTCGCATGGCGGCGTGGACGGCGGCGAAATCCGCCTCGTGGATCCGGGCATTGTCGATCTTCAGGGCGGCGAGCACGGTCCTGGTCAGATAATACATGTCGCGCCGGAAAACGCGCTCGGCGCTCGACCGGCGTTCCTCGTTGCCGGCCGGGAAATAGATGCCAAGGCCTTTCACGGTCGTTCCGTCGATCTTCGTCGGGCGTTCATGCGGGACAAAGGATTCGGCGATCGACAAGGCTTCGTCGACGGCACTGGCGGCATGGCCGAGCAGGCCTTCGATGCCTTTGCCCGGGAACGGCGGCAAATGGCTGGTTGCTTCCCGCACGAGATTGGCATCGCTGTCGCTGTCGTGGCGGCTCTGGCGAATGATGTCGCGGACGTCGCGCAGCCGGTCCTTCAAATTGACGCGAACATCCCTGGAGATTTGTCGGAGCATCGCGAATCGCCTCGAAAACGTCTACCGGACTCGGCCGCCGAGAGCCGGCCGCTGACCCTACATTGTTCCTATCGATTGGTAGATCAATAGGCGATATTAAACCAGCGTGGAGAATCGGCGAGGGACTCCTACATCGCCGAGCGGGGAGACAGACAGTTGGGCAGGCGACGGCAGGGCGATAGCGAAAACGGCGGGGCCGAGGCGCCCGAACAGGTCGTCAACGAGAGCCGTACGGACCGCCTCAGGATCCGCGCCGCCTGGATGTATTTCGTCGAGCAGATGACGCAGAACGAGATCGCCGACGTGCTCGGCGTCGGCCGCGTCACCATCGTGCGCATGCTGGCGGAGGCACGTTCCCGCAACGAGGTGAAAATCACCATCGAAAGCGAGTTGTCCGAGATCGTGCGGCTGGAGCGCGCGCTGGAGCGCACGTTCGGCCTGAAGCAGGCGCTGGTGGCGCCGCTGACCGCGCCCAATGCCGATCCGATCCCCGCGATCAGCGCCAAGACCGGGATCTTCCTGTCCGACACGATGAAATCCGGCATGCGCGTCGGCGTCGGCTGGGGTCAGACGCTGTTCTCGAGCCTGCCCTTCATCAGCGCCAAATCGCTCACCGACTTCAAGGTGATATCGCTGCTGGGCGGTGTGGGCGTCGTGCGCCGCTACAACCCGGCCGAGTTCGCCTGGCGCTTCGCCCAAATCTTCCAGGGCGACGGCTATCTGATCCCGACGCCGGCCGTCGTAGACAGCGTCGAGACCAAGATCGCGCTGGTCGAGCGTTGCGGCCTGCAGGAAGTCTTTGAGATGGCCAACGTGCTCGATGCCGTTCTGCTGAGCGTCGGCGGTATCGCTTCGGCCACCACCTTCTCTCGCGGCGGCTTTCTCAAGGAGGCGGACCGCGAAGCCTTGGTCGCGCGTGGCGCCGTTGGCGACCTTCTGTTCCATTTCTTCGACCGCAATGGCGATCTGGTCGATCATCCCGTCAACAGCCATGTGATGTCGGTGGAGGTCGATCGGCTGCGCAAGGCGCCGATCCGCATTCTCACGTCCGGCGGCGAAGAGAAGACAGCGGCGCTGCTCGGCGCCATGAACCTGATCGCGCCGACGATCCTGATCACCGACGAAGAGAGCGCAAGGCGCATGCTCGAGGCGGTCAACGGAAGCTGAAGGACCCCGTGATGTAGTCCGGCTGGGCCCCGTATTCGTCGAAAACTGCGGCAAGGTCCGGCGTGTCCGCCAATATCCCGCTTAGAACCAGTGCGGTGGCGAGGTCGACGCCCTTGCCGCCAGCGATGTCATGCTCGACGCTGTCGCCGACGCAGACCACAGTGCGGCGGTCGGGCGCACCGGCCAACGCCAGTGCTGCCTCGAAAATCGCCGGACCGGGCTTGCCGATGCGAGTGACGCTGCCGCCCAGGCTCTCATAAAGGTCCGCCAGCCGGCCGGCGCCGAAGCGGGGCCCGACCGCCGTCAGCATGATCTTGTCGGGATTGGTGCAGAAGCATGGCACCTTTCGCGCCGCCGCCGGCGCAAGCAGCCGGCGATAGTGGTCGAGGTCGTAGCGGTCGCCCTCGCTGGCCGCGATCAGTACCAGGTCGGCGGTATCGCCGGCACCGGTCAACACAAAAGGCAGGCCCTCGATCGCTGTGCGGTCATTATCGCGGCTGATCAACAGGCAGTTCGTGCCGGGCCGCAACGCTCCGGTCGCCGCCATTTCATGGAAGGATCGCCACGCCACCTCGCCGGAGGAAACGAAATGATCCCAGCTTCCGGCCTCGAAGCCGAGCCTCAGCAAACGGTCTTCGTTGGGCTTGGCGCGCCTGCCGGAGTTGGAGACCAGCACCACGGTCTTTCCGGCGCGCTTCAGTGCCGACAACGCTGCCACCGCGCCTGGATAAGGGGCGGAGCCGTCGTGCAGCACGCCGAACTGGTCGAGCAGGAAAACCTGGTAGCGCTCCACCAGCGGCCCGATGCCGTCGAGGCGTTCGACCATTGCGGTACTCATAGCGGCCCGGCCTCTTTCAGAGATAGCAACCCTGCCCTGTCTGCCCCCTTCAGCGCCAGCCTGGCGGTGCCGGCGGCTGCCTCGTCGGAAAGGGCGGGCAGGAACGCGACGCCGAGCTTGCGCTGTCGGATCGCGCTCCACGCCGGATTTGCCGCGCCGCCGCCGACGCTGCGCACCGAAGTCAGCGCCGGCGCGCCGAGCTCGCCAAGCCGGCGATAGCCGAGCGCCTCGATCGCGGCCATGCCTTCGAACATTGCCTTGAGATAGTCGGCATCATCCGCCGGGCGCGGGACCAGGCGCGGGGGGAGCGCCGGATCGGCGATCGGGAACCGCTCGCCCGATGTGGCGAGCGGATAATAGTCGAGGCCGGTCTCGGTCGCCGGGTCGATCATGGCGCTGAGCTCGATGATGCGCGCGAGCGGAAAATGCTGCGCCAGCACCTTGCCGCCGGAATTCGAGGCCCCTCCGGCCAGCCAGACATTGCCCAGCCGATGGCTGTAGATGCCGTATTGCGGCGCCGAAATCGGCCGGTCGGACAGGATCTTGATGGTAAGCGAGGATCCAAGCGCCGTGACCCCGTCGCCGACCCCCGCGGCACCCGTCGCCAGGAAAGAGGCGCAGCCATCGGTCGTGCCGGCAACGACGATCACGTCGCGGGCCAAGCCGAACAGATCCGCCATCGCCGCGTTGAGCGTGCCGGTGACGTCGCCCGGCTCGACGACGTCAGGCAGCAAATCCATGCGCATTCCGGTCGCCGCGATCCAGTCCGGCCAACGGCGGGTCTCGACATCGTAGCCGGTCTTCAAGGCGTTGTTCTCGTCGCTGATGTCGAAGCGGCCCGAGAACTGTCCGGCGATCCAGTCCGCCTGATGCAGCACCGCCGCCACGCCCGGCAGGTGCTGGAAGTGAAGCGCCTTGGCGAGGCCTGAGGTCGCGCCGTGCGCGGCGCTGCCCGCCGGCGCCTCGCGCGCGATCGCGGCCAGTATGTCGTCGTCGGCGACCTTGTCGTTGTACATCAGCGGTTCGGCGAGCGGCCGTCCGGCGACATCGACCGGCAGCAACGTGCCCGAGGTGCCATCGACGGCGATGGCGCGGACCGTGGTCCGGTCGATGCCCGCAATCAACTCCGCCAGCGCTGCCCGGACCGCTTGCCACCATGCCGCCGGGCTGCGCGGATCCTGACCAAATGCGTCGAGGCGGACGGCGGTTTGGCCGGCAATGGAAAAGTCCGGGCGCATGGCTACGGCGCGGGCGCCCGAGGTGCCGACATCGACGCCGATGACGAGGCGATTCGAGAGAGGCGAGCTAGCGACGGGCGACATGTCAGCCACCGGAGGCGTTCAGTTTCTGGCGGTACTGCTCGGCGTCCCAGTTGACGAGTTCGTCGTTCTCCGCCTCGGTAAGGTAATTCAACGTCGCCGTAACATCGACCCGCGCCGTCACGTCGGCAAGGCAACGCTGCATGGCGTCGGCGCCGGCGCTGGCGTTGGCGCGCATCAGGACGCCGAGGCCGGGGAACAGGATCGATGCGGGCTGGGCGCCGCGGCGCCTGACGACAGCGGCGACGTCCTCGCCGGGCGCAGCCACCACCGAGCCCTCGCCGAGGAAGATGACATGGTCGGGATAGAGGCTGCCGCCCGATGCCATGCGACGGCTGTCGGGATCGATGGCGACCGCGTGCGCCTCGACATCCGCGGGCAAGCGGTAGCCGGAGTTTGCGGCAAGCGCGGTCAGTGCCGCGATGTCGGGCGCGGCCGCTTCGCGCGGCGCCCTTGCCAGAAGCCCGGTGACGCGGCGCAACAGCGCCTCGGCCTCGGTAACGGTCTCGGCCGCGACGACGAGGCCGTGATTGCCCAGGATCAGGACATCGACGCCCGGCCGCAGCCTTTCGGAGATGCCCTGGGCCAGCGGCAGGCCCGGCCGCCGGTAGGGAACATAGGCCCATTCGATGCCCGCGAGCCGGCGCGCGGCCAGGACCTCGCAATCGGCCTGCACGGCAAGCGAAATGGTGTCGACGCAGTGGACATGCAGGACCACGCGCTGCGGCATCAAGGCATGCACCGTGGTCTCGATGGAGGGGCGCAGCCCGCGCGGGTTGAGCGCGCCGATGGCGAAGGCCTGCGGCTGGTCGGCGGCGGGATCGCGTCGTTCAACCGCCTCGAGCAATGGCGCCATCGCCACCGGCACCATGATGTCATCGGCGAGCGCGTCTTTCAGCCAGGTCCCGGAGGCCTTGATCCACAGCGTGTCTCCGGCTTTCAGCGAGGTATTGCCGCCGGCGGCCTGGGTCAAAAGCGGATCCTGTCCGATGGCGGCCGAAAGCGCCCGCAGTGCCGCCAATTCCTGCGCATCCGCCTGGGTCGCCATCACGCCTCTCCTCCAACAATCCGCCAACCGTCGAATGCGGTGGTCGGGCATTCGACGGGGTTGATATCGCAGATAAGAGTGAGTTCCGTCAACCGTGATCGAATACCGTCAGTTGCGGCTTGCAATCGAGCTAATGTTGAGTAAGTTACACCACATGCCGTCGCAGAACGGCGTTTTTGGAGGAAACAGTTGAGCGACTCCGGCCGCCAGCGTCAGATCGTCGAACTCTTGCGCGATCGCCCCTTCGCCTCGGTGCGGGAGCTGCAGGAGCGGCTCGGCGTTTCGGCCGCGACGGTGCGGCGCGACATCGACCGGATCGACGAGGCGGGCGAGGCGCGCAAGGTCTATGGCGGTGTTTCGGCGCTCGACGGCACGTCGCATGCCGGCGTCGCCTATGCCCGGCCCTATGACGAGAATCGCGATCTCGCGGTCGAGGCCAAGCGGCAGATCGCCAATGTCGCCGCGACCATGGTGCGCGACGGCGACGCGGTCATCGTGCATGGCGGCTCGACCTGCTTCCATCTCGGGGTCAAGCTCGCCGAGCGCAACATCCGGCTCTACACCAATTCGATGCCGCTGGCGGCCTATCTGAGCGATCATGGCCATTGCAGCCTGACGGTTGCCGGCGGCGACCTGCACCGCGAGCCGGGGATCATTCACTCGCTTACCCATCCGGCACCTTTCTACGCTTCGAAGTTCTTTCTCGGCGCGCAAGGCATCGGCCAGGAAGGCTTGCTGGAATCGCACCCGCTGCTGGTGCGCTCGATCGTCGATCTCAGCCAGTGCGCCGACCAGATCGTCGTGCTGGCCGACAGCCGCAAGCTGTCGATCCAGGCCCGTAACGTCGCGCTGCCCCTGTCGCGTATCGGCACGCTGGTCACCGACGACGGTCTTTCCGATGCCGACGCGCGCATGCTGGAGGATGCCGGCGTCATGGTGCGGATTGCTTCCCCCATGGGAGCCATCGCATGAAGGTCGCGGTGCTCGACTTCGGCAAGACCAATTCGAAGCTGTTCGTCTTCGGCCAGGACGGACGCATTCTCGACGAGCGCCGGACCCAGCCGAAATGGACGCGCCAAGGCGGCTTCAGCGTGCTCGATGAGGCCGACCTCCACGATTGGGCGCTCGGCGCCGTCACCGCTGCGATCGAAAACCATGGCGTGGAAGGGGTGATGGTTTCGGGCCATGGCTGCACCTTCGCCCTGGTGGACGACGCGGCGCTGACGCATCCGATCCTCGACTATGAGCAGGAGCCGCCGGCCGAAATCGCCGCGCGGATCGATCGCCGCATTCCGGACTATGCCGAGACGTTCTCGCCGCGGCTGCCGCTGGGCTTCAATTATGGCCGCCACATGCTGTGGCTGCAGGAGGCCGCACCCGACGCTTTCGCGGCGGCGAAATGGATCCTTGGCTATCCGCAATATTGGAGCTGGCGCCTTGGCGGCAGGCCGGCTTGCGAAGTGTCCTATCTTGGCTGCCATTCGCATTTGTGGGCCCCGCGTCGTCACGATTTTTCCTCACTGGTCGACGCCGAGGGGTGGCGCCACCAGATGCCGGCCTTCGCGCGTGCCGGTACTGTCATCGGCGAGCAGGGCTTCGGCAGCGCGGCGCGACCGCTCGCCATCCACAACGGCGTCCACGACTCGAATGCCGCGCTCCACGCCTATCGGCGGCAGGGGCTGGGCCCGGTGACTGTGGTTTCGACCGGCACCTGGGTCGTCGTGCTCAATCCCGACTGTCCGCTCGAGGCGCTCGACCGCGATCGCGACATGCTGGTCAATGTCGATGTGGATGTTGGCCCGGTGCCGACCATCCGCTTCATGGGCGGGCGCGAATTCGCCGCCATCAGCGCCGGCTGGCAAGGCCCGGTCGACGGCGCGGCGGTGCAGCGGGCGATCGATGCCGGCATGATGGCGCTGCCGAGCTTCGCGCCGGGCGGGCCGATGCCAAGCCGTTCGGGCCGGCTGGTCGGACGCACGCCAGATGCCGGCGAGCGTGCGGCCGTGGCCCTGCTCTATGTCGCGCTGATGCTCGACCTCTGCCTCGACCTCATCCATTCCAGCAACACCGTGATCGTCGACGGCGGGCTCAACACTGGTGGCCTGCTCGCCAGCCTCCTGGCGCAGTTGCGGCCGGAGCAGGCCTTCATGCAGGGCGCTTCGCTGGAAGGCAGCGCCACGGGCGCGGCGGCTCTGGCTTTCGAAAGCGTCGGGCGTGAATTCGCCGCCGAGCCGCCGGAGCCGGTGAAGGCAGCGCGCTTCACCAACCTCGCCGGCTACCGCGACGGCTGGCGCGATCTGGTCGCCGGGACCGCCGGCAAGGCCGCAGCCCGATGAGCGCGGGGGCCAAGACTGAGGCAGCCGGCATGGGGGCAGAACGCCACCCGGTGCTGGAAATGCGCCATATTTCGAAGACGTTCGGCGCGATCCGCGCCCTGCAGGATGTTTCGCTTACCGTCCAGGCCGGCGAGCTGCACGCGCTGATGGGCGAGAACGGCGCCGGCAAGTCGACGCTGATGAAGGTGCTTTCGGGCGCCTATCGTCCCGATCCCGGCGGCGAGATCCTGATCGATGGCATGCCCGCCGCGACCGGCGATCCGATCAAAGCGCGCGCCAGCGGCGTCGCGGTGATCTACCAGGAACTGTCGTTGGCGCCCAATCTAACGGTAGCGCAGAACATTTTCCTCGGCAACGAACCGCGCCGTTTGGGCATCGTCGACCGCGACCAGTGCAACCGGCGCGCAACCGAGATCATCGGCCGGCTCGGCGTTTCCTTTTCGGCGCGTGCCCTGGTTTCCGGCCTGTCGCTCGGCGAGCGCCAACTGGTCGAGATCGCCCGGGCGCTGTCGACCAATGCGCGCATCATCGTCATGGACGAGCCGACCACGTCCCTGACCTCGCGCGAGACCGAGCGGCTGTTCGAGGTGATCGCAACGCTGAAGGCGCAAGGCATCGCCATCATCTACATCAGCCATCGCATGGAAGAGGTCTACCAGCTCGCCGACCGCGTCAGCGTGCTGCGCGACAGCGGCTATGTCGGCACGCTGGAGCGCGCCGACCTCAGCGCCTCGCGCCTCGTTTCGATGATGGTCGGCCGCGATCTCTCGGCGTTCTACAAGAAGGATCACCGCCCGCCGGGCGAAAAACGCGCCGTGGCGCTGTCGGTGCGCGGCATGTCCGACGGCAGGCTGCTGAAGGACTGCTCCTTCGACCTCTATCACGGCGAGGTGCTGGCGCTGGCGGGCCTGGTCGGCTCGGGTCGCACCGAACTTGCCAGGCTCATCTTCGGCGCCGACCGGCGCAGCGCCGGCACGTTGGAGCTCGACGGCGAGCCGATCGCCATCGGCTCGCCGCGCGAGGCGCTCGATGCCGGCATCGCCTACCTCACCGAGGACCGCAAGGAACTCGGCCTGTTCCTGGACATGTCTATCTCCGACAACATCAACATGGGCGTGCTGGCCAGGGACGCGCGTGCCGGCGGCTTCCGCGACTTCGCCGCCGCCGACAGGCGCGCTGCGAAAGCCGTCGCCGATCTTTCCATACGCACCCGCTCGGCGCAGGCCAATGCCGGTTCGCTGTCGGGCGGCAACCAGCAGAAGGTGCTGCTCGCTCGCCTGCTGGAGACCGAGCCCAAGGTGGTCATCCTCGACGAGCCTACGCGCGGCGTCGATGTCGGCGCCAAATCGGAAATCTACCGGCTGATCGACGATCTCGCCAACCGGGGCATCGCCATACTGATGATCTCCAGCGAACTGCCGGAGGTGATCGGCGTCGCCGATCGGGTGTTGGTGATGCGCGACGGCGCCATATCAGGCGAGGTGACGGCGTCCCCGGGCGAGCCGCTTCGCCAGGAAGCGATCATGGAACTTGCGACGGGAGCGGCCCAAGAAGGACCGAAGGAATGACCGACAGAACGACCGCGACGACGACGGTGGATCAGGCGGCAGTCAGGAGCCGGCGGCTGCGCACGGCTTTGGCCGCGCTCGGCATGCTGCCGGTGCTGGTGCTGCTGGCGGCCGGCTTCCAGTTCATCAATCCGCGCTTTCTCACCGGCACCAACCTGTTGATCGTCACGCAGCAATCGTCGATCAACATCGTGCTGGCGGCCGGCATGACCTTCGTCATCCTCACCGGCGGCATCGACCTGTCGGTCGGCTCGATCCTTGCCGCTTCCGCGATGGTGGCGGTGCTGGTGTCGCTGGTGCCCGACTGGGGCCTGCTCGGCGTGCCGGCGGCCATCCTGGTCGGTCTCGGCTTCGGGGTCATCAACGGGCTGCTCATCGCCTATATCAGGCTGCCGCCCTTCATCGTCACGCTGGGCTCGCTCACCGCCGTGCGCGGCGTCGCCCGCCTGCTCGGTGAAGACACGACCGTGTTCAACTCCGACCTGCCGTTTGACTTCATCGGCAATGGATCGCTGTTCGGCGTTCCCTGGCTGGTCATCATCGCGCTGACGGTGGTGGTGGTGTCGTGGCTGGTGCTGAAGCGCACCGTGCTCGGCACCTGGATCTATGCCGTCGGCGGCAATGCCGAGGCGGCGCGGCTGACCGGCATCAAGGTGCCGCTGGTGCTGCTCTTCGTCTATGGCGTGTCCGGCCTGCTGGCAGGCCTCGGCGGCGCCATGTCGGCGGCCAGGCTCTATGCCGCCAACGGCCTGCAGCTCGGCCAGTCCTACGAACTCGACGCCATCGCCGCGGTCATCCTGGGCGGCACAAGCTTCGTCGGCGGCGTCGGCTCGATCTGGGGCACGCTGATCGGCGGGCTGATCATCGCCGTGCTGTCCAACGGGCTCATCCTGGCCGGCGTCTCGGACATCTGGCAGTACATCATCAAGGGATTGGTCATCATCGTGGCGGTCGCCCTCGACCGCTACCGGCTCCAGGCAGGGGCAAGAACGTGAGTGACCTTGTCGCCGGCATCAAAGACCGGCTTGTGTAGCGCACCGTGAGAGGCGCGGGGCATCAGGAGGAAGTAAGCGTAATGAAGACCATCGCCAAACTGCTTTGCGGCGCCGCGTTCGCGGCCGTCGCCATTGCGCCGGCATCGGCCAAGGACCTGAACAAGGTCGGCATCTCGGTCGGCCTGCTCGGCAACCCCTTCTTCGTCGCCACCATCAAGGGCATCGAGGACGCGGCCAAGAAGATCAATCCGAACGTCGAGGTGACGTCGGTGTCGGCCGACTATGACTTGAACAAGCAGGTCTCGCAGGTCGATTCCTTCATCGCTGCCGGCGTCGACGTCATCATGCTCAACGCCGTCGATGCCAAGGCGATCGCGCCCGCGGTGAAGAAGGCGCAGGCGGCAGGCATCGTGGTGGCCGCCTTCGACGTCTCCGCGCCAGGCGCCGACGTCACCGTGATGACCAACAATGTCAAGGCCGGCGAGGAGGCCTGCCAATATCTGGTCGACCAAACCGGCGGCAAGGGCAACTACGTCATTCTCAACGGTCCGGCGTCTTCATCGATCCTGGAGCGCGTCAAGGGCTGCAAGAACGTGCTTGCCCAGCATCCCGACATCAAGATCCTGTCCGACGACCAGAACGCCGAAGGCTCGCGCGACGGCGGCCTGAAGGTGTTCCAGTCGCTGCTGACCCGTTTCGACAAGATCGATGCGGTGTTCGCCATCAACGATCCGACGGCGATCGGCGCCGAGCTCGCCGCCAAGCAGCTCAACCGCTCGGAGTTCATCTTCACCGCCGTCGACGGCGCGCCGGACATCGAGAAGGAACTGGCATCCGGCAAGTCCATGATCAAGGCCTCAGCTTCGCAGGACCCCTATGTGATGGCCGGCCAGTCGCTGACGATGGCCGCCGACGTGCTTGCCGGCAAGAAGCCGGCGGAGCCGGTGGTGCTGCTCGATCCGAAGCTGATCACCGCCGAGAATCTCAAGGACTACAAGGGCTGGACCGCGGCCCGCTGATCAGTCCAAGTGGGACGCGGCCGGGCTGACCTAGCCGCGTCCTCCTCATTTCGCCGCAAACCGGAGACGATCATGTCGCGCATCGGAATCCACTCTTTCGTCTGGTCGGCGAGCTCGACGCAAGCCGAGCTCGAACGCACGCTGGCCAACACCAAGGAGGCCGGCTTCGACCTGATCGAGTTCTCCTATCTCGACCCCGCCAATGTCGATATTGGCGGGCTCGCCAAGCGCATCGCCGATCTCGGCCTCGGTGTGGCGATCAGCATCGGCCTGCCGGCCGACGGCGATATTTCGAGCGCCGACAAGGCGGTTGCCGCGCGCGGCGTCGGGATCCTCAACGACACGGTTGCGCTGACGCGCGACCTTGGCGGCCAGAAAGTCGCCGGCATTCTCTCGACCAGCCACGGATTGCAGACCGAGGCGCCGACGCGCGACCAGTGGAACCGCAGCGCCGGGACGCTGGCCAGGGTCGCCGAGACCGCGAAGGCGGCAGGCGTCACGCTCAACCTCGAGATCGTCAACCGCTTCGAGAGCAATCTGCTCAACACCGCCGCGCAAGGGCTGGCCTTCATCGAGGACACCGGCGCCGACAACATCTTTCTCCACCTCGACACCTTCCACATGAACATCGAGGAGGCCGATGTCGGGCTGGCCATCCGCCATGCCGCCGGCAAGATCGGCTATGTCCATATCGGCGAGAGCCATCGCGGTTTCCTCGGCACCGGCAATATCGACTTCGCCGCGATATTCGATGCGCTGACGGCGATCGGCTATACCGACGATCTCAGCTTCGAATCCTTCTCCTCGGAGATCGTCGACGAGAACCTGTCGAAGAAGACCGCCATCTGGCGCAATCTGTGGACGGACAACATGGCGCTTGCCAAGCACGCGCGCGCCTTCATCGGGCTGGGAATGGAAACGGCAAGGCGCAAGGCGGAACTCGTCGCGGCGCGCCACAAGCCCTGAGGATTTCAGACTGACGAGCAGCAGGGATTGCCAAATCGCCCATCCCAGGCGCGGACGCGCCTGGTTCCTGGTGCAAGACCGCGAACTCGGCTTCATTGACTATGAAGGCAGTTAATGCTACAAAGTACCTATGGTGCTGAGTCGCGCCAATGACCCGCCGAGCAGGCGGGTTTTTTCGTTCAGTGCTCCGTCAAACAGCGCACCGGCGAAGGGCCAGTGAACCCGGATGCGTTGCCTTGGTCCTCATGACGGCATTGCCCATGCCATGCGCATCGGCTATCCGACGGTGCGACAGCGAAGCAGAACGGAGCCCCGGCGATGACGAACAAGACGATCCTGAAATTCGGCACCGTCGAACACGCGGAAGCCGGCGACCTGCCTGGCTGGATCGCGGTCGAGGGTCGGCCGACCATGCAAACCACCGTCCAGCACACGACCGCGGACGGCAAGGTGATCTCAGGAACCTGGCGGGCGTCGCCCGGTACCTATCACGCCACCTACACCGACTATGAGTTCGTGCACATGATCGCGGGCCGCATCATCATCACGCCCGACGGCGGCACGCCGGTCGAAGTCGGCCCCGGCGACGCCTTCGTGGTGGAAGCCGACTTCAAGGGAACCTGGAAGATCATCGAGCCGGTGACGAAACATTTTGTTGTCAGGGTGGGCTGAGGTAGGCCGCGGACAGACAAGCCAGCCGCTCGCCGGCCTTTGATACTTTTCGTCAATCCGGCCATAATCGCATATTTATTCAACTGGCGGGCCGTGGCTGGGGCCCGGTTGGAGCGAATGGGACCGGAATGCCGGCAGGGCGAACGATGCCCGCCTCGCTCATCGTGCCATCGCGTGAGACCCACGGCGAGCAACCCGCAGTCGGAGCACGCGGGACAACAGGACCCGTGGTCATTTCATTGTTTAGTGAGGAAAGCCTTGCAAGCCGGCGTGAGTTCGCCGAGGTGCTGTTTAAGGCAGCCTTGCGCCTTAACTTCGTTGTCCATGTGGCACACCCGCTTGGCGTCCGCTCTACAGGGTGTCTTGTAGGCATCTTTCGCCAAAGCGGCGTCGGTGAGAAAAAGCGATATACAAGCCAAAAGCGCCAGTTGAAGTGACTTTCGATTCCGCATGGTTGTGTTCCCATCGTGAGTGCAGAAGCGCGGTCTTTATATGCGTTAATGCTAAAGAATGGGAATCCACCATAAGGAGGAGGGTGCGAGCACCCGCGCAAAATCGGATGAGCAATGTAGCGCAAAACACGGCTTACATAAGCGCAGTGCTGACCACTGTCTCGCGCACGAAATCAATCAAAAGCGCTAATATAGTCCCCGGTTTGTCGAGCTTGTTTCCAATTTTGTGTCGGAGTAACCCAATATCGCTTGGGAACACGAAATGGAGAGGCTCGTCAGGATGCATGCGGGATGGGTTTTTCAAGCCGTTTTCCTGAAATATCGAATTGTTCCTTGGCAATACCGGGGAGAGAGACTCTCCGTGTAGAATAAATAACGAAGTCGCGATTACGGGCGTTTTATTCCTGATTTGTCGACGGCGCGAGGAATATTCGAGCCGTGATCGAGCAGTTTTAATCTAATTATAAATGAGGGGCGAGATGTCTACCGTGTTTAGACGCGCGTACATCAAACCAGGTTGGTGTTTTCTTCTCGTGGTCACGTCAGTTGCGTTCCTCATTTGCCTGGGGGGTGGGGAGCTCACTGCGGGTGAGTTCAAGAAAACCAGCTGTTGGTTCGAAATTCCCCGGGATCGGGCAATGACGTGTGGGACCGTGAATGTACCAGAAAATCGAAAGAAGACGGGTGGTACCGAGGTCGTCCTGTCCGTCGTTGTATTCGAACCAGACCGCGAACGGCACGAACCGGTAGTGTTTCTCACAGGAGGACCGGGGGCAGCCTACCGACATTGCCAATAGCGACGACATCGATGGATGGTGGGAATTCATCAGCGCCCAGAGCTGGATGATCGGACGCCGAGTAATCGTTGCAGATCAGCGGGGTATCGGAAAGTCCGCTCCCGCCTTGGACTGTTCTCAATATTTCAAGCCCGATCATTGGAACGCCATTCTCTCGAGCGTTGAGGTCGAAACCACCTTTGGCAAGCTCAAAAAAGATGAGGTTCTTGCATGCAGGACGGCGTTGATCGCAAAAGCATCGATCTTGATGCCTACAACACTGAGGAGAATGCGGAGGATATTGATGACCTTCGAAAGGCTCTGGGGATAGAAAAGTGGGTTCTCTATGGCGTATCGTATGGCACCAGGCTTGCACTGGAAGTGATGAACCGGCACCCCGAAGGGATCTCGGCGAGTATACTCGATTCAGTTGTTCCACTGGACATCAATTACCTGAACGAAGATGGGCCTAACCTGGACCGTTCTCTAAAGCTTCTGGAGCGAGACTGTGAGGCGGCGAACAGATGCATGAAAGGGATATCAAATGCTGTTCAGGTTATTACAAGACAGCTTGATCGGCAGCCGTTGCTCTTGCGCAGCACAGATAAAGAGGCGCGCTACACATATGTCTCAGGGGCAGATTTCCTCGAACTTATATTCGGCATTTTATATGACCGCGATGCGATCCTGACCCTACCGGAGCTGATCGAGAGGACATACAAACAGGATTTCAGACCCCTGGCGGAGATACTTTTCGATGCTGACGACTTGGAGATCTCCCAAGGTATGGACTTCTCTATAAGTTGTTCCGACAGCGATCTCCCCGATCTGAATGGCAAGCAGGACAAATACTGGTCGAAATGGGTTGAGCTGAACGACTACTCCTGGGCATGCCCTCTTTGGATGCTTGAGAACGGATCAGCATCGCGGATGCAGCCGCGCCGCACGGACATACCCACTCTTCTGTTGTCAGGAGAATATGATCCGGCAACGCCGACAACGTGGGCGGACCACGCGGCGAAAACCCTTCCTTTCGGTCAGGTGGTGGTTTTTCGGGGGATCGGACACGATGTGATAGATTCCGACCCGTGCGGGTCGAAAGTAGTTGCTGATTTCCTCGCAAACCCCAAGCTCAAGTTGAAGACTGAATGTGTCGGCGAGATGGGGGCCCCGCAGTTCCCAAGCCCGCCAAAGGAACTGTGGTCGGGGGCGGAGACACTACGCTCACTATCGGCAGCTCGCTCCAAGCAGTCTAGGTTGAGACTCCGATTTTGGCACTGAAGTTCTTCTCGAGTCAATTGTGAAAGTCCGCAGTTGGCTACTGGTGAAGTCCATATAAAGCCGAATGCGCGAATAAATTAAATACCAGCTTAGCGCCATTCAAGAACCCCTCTCGTCTTGTGGGTGCAAGTCGCGTGCCTGTCACCTTCGATTGTCAAATGCCGAAAATTCACAGAAATTCTAGGAGGATCGAACAGTGTTTACGTCTCGTCGTGTATTGCTTTCGGCCTTGGGTGCAAGCATCGCATACGCCGCCTTTGGTGGCATCGCGTCTGCGGGCGGCGGCGGAGGCGGAGGCGGCAAGGG
>NZ_VFWA01000026.1:0-41658 GCF_006442295.1 Mesorhizobium sp. B2-3-2
AGTCCCTCCGGGCCCACCAGTCGCCTTGTTTTCCAAGGCTTCCAGCATAGGTTAGACAACCCGGTTAGACAATCGGTTAGACAAACCGTTTGAGCAGCTTCGACATCCCGTCCACAGCAAGTCGCTCCTGCTCCGCGTCCTTGCTGTACAATTCCACATGGTCCAAGTCGTCGTGACCTAGAATGCCGGCCGACTGCTTCGACGTGGCGCCTTCCTCCGCCAGGTATTTGCCGAGCGTCTTCCGTAGGCCATGCAGCGTGCAGCCGGGGCCCATCTCGGCCATGTTCGTCCAGTGCGCCATCATGCCCGTAAGCGATTTCTCCGAGAATGAATTGCCGTAGGCGTTCGAAATCACGGTGTCCGTTCGCCTTGGCAGATCGATGAGAGCGGCTTTGAGCATTGGCAGCATGAGCAGGCGCAACACCTTGCCAGTCTTCGCCTGGCGAACCGTGATGCGATCCTTCACGAAGTCAACATCCGACCATAACTGTGCCGCCACGTCGCCGCGCCGGTTCCCGGTCCAAAGCGCCAGCGCGTAGGTTGCCCTCGGCATTGTGCCGTTCGGCCATCGCGCCTCGAACTGCGCCCGCTCCTCTTCCGTCCATGCCCGCCAGCCGGTATATTCCGGCCTCCAGCCAATTTTCAGCGACGGATCGTATTCGATCCAGTCTTGATCCAAGGCCTCGGTGATCAGCCGGCGTACCGCTGTGAGGATGTGTTTGGCCTTGTGCGGCGTATCGCCATGCTCTTTCAGGATCAGCTTGACGTGGCGGCGACGAAGGTCGGAAACCGGGATCTTCGCCCAAGTCGTCGGGTCGCCCTCGGCAACTTTCGAGTTGAGAAATTCCTTGGTCAGGCGCTCGTTCTTGTATTTCGTCGCCTCGTCCAGCTTGCGCCACTCGATTCCCTTCTGGACAAGCCTCCAGGCGTCGGCGAAGCTTTTGGGGATGATCGCCTTCGGATGGACGACGATCTCCGCCTGACGGGGCTCTCTGCCCTCCAGGGCGGCTGAATAGGCTTCCTCGAACGCCGGGTGGCCAGGAACTTCCGGCAGATAGATGGATTTTCCCGCCCGCCGAAAGCGATATCGGGTTGTGCCGTGCCTGTCCTTGAACGGCGAGACATAGGGGTATCCATCCATCATCGCATCTAAGCCGCACGATTGCGCCCCGACAAGATGCGATCGATCTTGTTACCGTCATCCCCAGGCAGATCGGTAAAGAAGGCGTCGAGCTGGATCCTGTCCCAAAGGGTGCGGCTGTTCGCGCGCTTCGGTCTCGGCATCCTGCCATCGGCCACCATCTCATCGAAGAGCGTCGGCCCCACGCCGATATAGCGGGCCGCCTCCTCGCGGTTGAGCCCGCGTGGGGGGTATGCGATGTTGTCGGGCGCCCTGCTCATTCCATACCCTCGTGCTGGGGGCGGGGAGCGGCGCCCTGCTCCTCTGAAGGGGAGAGAGCGCGGGCGGCGCGGCGGAAGTCGCCAGCATGGCAATGGGCTACGAACACGTCTTCGTATTTGACGCCAAGCCATGTGCTGTCGGGCAGCGATGGGTCGATATCGTTGGGGCGCCCGAACGGCTCCAGCGCTTTCCTCAGCCTTTCGATCTCCTCTTGGGAAGAGGCGAGGGCGGATTCTGCCTTTTCGGCGCGGGCCGTAGCGTTGTCGAGTGCGGACACCCATTCTCTGTCGAACAACCCGTCTCGGGCATATTGTGGGTCAAGTTTGCCATTGTCTCGGGTGTAAGTTAGCCAGCCGGCTTCATAAGCTTTCCGCAAGGCATCGTTGCACATGCCAACAGCGTAGGACTTGCGGTTGTCGGCGTAGCGGACCGCCATCCAGTGGATGTCGCGGACGATGCTGCGCGCTTCGTCGCGCTCGGCCTTCAATTTTGCGCTCATTCTGGCTTGCTCCCAGAGGTGAGGGCGAGACGGCCGAGTTCGGTGAGACGAGCAAAGCCTAAAAGGCAGCCGCTATGTGGATTGGTGCGCGAGACAAGCCCCAACACTACTAGCGTGTCGGCAGTACGCGCTTGAACGCCGTCCCAGATCGGCGCGCCCTGACCGCTACCATCGCTGAACGTATAGTCGGCTGCACGCTTCAACATGGTCCTCTGCGCTTCTGTCAGCCTCATGGCAGCGATCCTTGCGGGGCGGACCGAGCTTTGGCGACGGCGCGATATGCATTGTGCCACTCCTTCGGCGTCTCGTTGCCGTAGCCGCGTTCGATAAGCCTGTCTGCCAGATCAAGAGCGGCGAAGGCTTCTTCCGCTCCTGGAGTCACAGGGGGAAGGGTAGTGCGGTCGAGGGCGGAGAGCCGGGCGTTGAACAGATCGGCAAGCAAGCATGCCATCCGACGCGTCCAAATCTTGTCGCCTCGATCTGACAAATCTGGCGGCTCTGTATCCAGAATGATCTTCTCGACCTCATTGACTGTCACCGCCTGTGTGGGGGAAGCGGGCTTTTCGTAGGGGGTCATGGGCCAACCATCCTTTGCTTGACGAAAGTTGGCGGCGACTTCGGAAAATGCTCCATCGTGGGCCAACACCCATTCATAGAGATCGTCGGTTTCGTCCTTGTCGCCGAGCTCGTACTTCACCCGCAACGACTTGATCTCGCGATGGCGCATTTGCAGCCACTGTTCGAAACTGGCAAGATCGCGGACGCTGGTATGCACCTCCCATCTGGCAAGCGGCGTATCGCCGGCCAGAAGCTTCGAAAGCGGGATCATGCCTGCCGCTTCCATGCGCTCATCAAGGCTCGCCTCCACCCCCTCTGTCGCCTCACCATCCCGTAGGGCGCGGCGGTTCCATGCGGCGATGGCGTCGTCCCATTCCTCGCGGGTGGATTTGATGCACCGATGCTCATCAATGCCCAGTCCGCCGCGCTGATCGAGGTTGAACAAAATGTTTGCCATCAGTTTTCCCGCGCGAATTAGCTTCTCGTCCGGCGTCTTCGCATCCTGGGTCATGTACGGGATCCTTGGGCTTTGGCGAGATGAGAAAGCGCCTCGGTCCAGTCGGGGAAGAATTCGCACTGAGGCAGGCAATGGAAGACGTTTTCGCGCCAGCCGATGACGATTGTCCGCTTGCCGAGTGCAAGGGCCATGCCGTGCTCGACATGCCGCCCGCCACGCGTTTTGGTCTCGCGTGGCACTTCGATGAAGGAAATGACCCAATCGGCTTCTAGGAGGTCGGCAAAGTCCTCCTGAGCATAACGAATCCGCTCTGCTTCATGAGCCTCGGTAGACCCTTCCTTGGTCAACTCGTGGCCGCCGTTGATCCAGCGTGACGTGACGACATAGCCAAGCGCTGCCAAGTCCTCCCGGACCTTCTGCATCTCCGGGAAACGGGAATAGCGTGAGGCGAGGTAAATCTTCTCGGGCTTCGGTGCTTCGGTCACTGTGCGCTCCTGACTGCTGAGCGGGCGGCAATTCGATCTGGCGAAACCTTTTCGGCGAGTTCGGACAGGGGATCGATGCGCTCATGCTCGGCTATCGTCATCTTCGGCACGGCGATGGTCAGGCCGTAGCGATCCTCCCATGTGTCGCGCCATGTCGTGTAGTTGTCCTGCGTAACATTTTCAGCCTCGGCGATTGCCGGCGCGAGTTCTGGATGTAGAGCGATGATCACTGGCTGCGCCTCGCGGCTGATGCGTGGGATCTGATGCGTGTACACGCTTTCACCGGTCATCCAGTTGAGAACCTGGTAGACGCCGCCAATCTCACCCATAAGCACCCCGGTGATGGTCGACAGAACGTCTCGTGTCGGGAATTCCTTCGTCGTCATGTCGTTGTCCTCGATGCGTAGATGAGCTTGGGAGCGAGCTGCTGCCTTGCCTCGCGGGGTGGCTTGCTGGATTTGGGGAAGGCCGGCCCGCGAAGCTTGCCGGCAGGGCGGATGGCGCCGCTGGCCTTGTCACGCTGTCTGTCGGCCTTGCGGGTGCGGCGCAGGTCGTCGGCCGACTTGGCGGCATGACAGACCCGGCAAAGCACCTGTGCGTTCGCCAGTACCGGTTCGCCGCCCAAGATATCGGACAGGATGTGGTCGATCTCGCCTTCGCCAGGCTTCAGCGCGGCGGTGCATTTCTCGCACTTGCCGGCTGATCGAGCGATTGCCGCGGCCTTGACCTTGCGGGGGAACTCGCGGCGGGCCATCAGCGCACCGCCGGTCTGGCATCATGTTCGATGCCGTCAAGCAGCCGGCCAGACCGGTGCTTGCCGACCTTGATCATCGCCTTGCCGTCGATGAATTTTTGCTGTTCCTGGATCTTCGGCGGAAGGTCATTCCAAGCCATGCCGATATGATCGAAGTCCGAGAACTCGCCGTTTTGCTTGTGGTGGTACGCCACGCCAGCAGCGGCGCATTGATCACGAAGGCTGCGATACCAGGCAGGATGAGTCGGCCGCGCATTGTGTCCTCCCTGGTCCGTCTCGCCGCCAGTGATCCACCAGCCGATGGCCGGAATCTTGGGCCAACCGTCCGCGCCTATCTTGATCCCGTTCTCCCATCGCTCGCCGTCGGCCGGATGCTGCGTGAGCGGATCGCCATTCATCCAGGGTGACAGATCGCCGAGATCGCCAAGCAATGGCTCGCAACTTGCGAACAAGAACAGCGGCCGAAGCCCAGCGGCGACGACGAGGTGAGGAAGGTTCTGTTTGACACGCTCGCGATCCTCGACCGTCGACCCGAAGGCGATGTTCGGTGGCATGAAGCCAACCGCCTTGACCATCTTCACGATGTTTTGCGGGCGCTTCGTCAGGAGCAGCCAGACGAGGTTCGGGGTGGCGCGGATCAAATCGAATAGGTCGGCTCGCCACTCGGCCGGAACCTGGTTGTCGAACACGTCGGCCAGTGAGGAGCAGAACACGAACGGGCGTGTCCCTGCCTCAGCAGCGCGCTTATTCCAGCGGATCGGTTGATGCCAGTTGCCGGCGGACGTCCGAACGCGCGTGCCGTTTCCTTTGCCTGGCGCGCCCCACTCAACGCGGCCGTAGCGCTTGTCCATCAGCGCCTCGGCATAGCAACCGTCGCACGCCGGCGAGACCTTGGTACATCCAATCCATGGATTGAAGGTGTGATCGCACCATGAAATTGCGGTGATCTCTCCCATCACATAATTCCTTCCAGGTACCGCCGCGCCGCGTCGGCCTGCAACTCACCCTTGACCACCTTGTCGGCGGTCTCGAAGCATGCCTTCACAAAGTCCAGCTTGGCGGGAAGCGCCTCTTTCCATGCGTTCTTGGCGAACTCGACATTGGCCCGGCGCTGCCTGGGGTCTGGCACGGTGGCGTCGGTCGCCAGCGCCATGAACTTGTCGAGGCATTCGGCCATCAAGCTCTTTGTGATGAGATCGGAGGCCGGCGCCGCGGTATCGGGATGATCCGCTTCTGGCTCGCCGGCCTCCTCCGCCGCACTCGCGGGTTCGTTGGCAGCGACGGAACTCTCAACCTCGCCGTCGCTGCCTTCACCGCCGACGCTGGAGTCGCCGGCTGGTTCTTCATTGGTGGTTTGCTGCTCGCCAGCCGCCGCGCCAGACATCGTTGCGGTCTCGCGGATGACATGGGCGCGGTCAAAGCCGCCGTCCTCTGGTGACGCTCCCTGTGCGTTGGCAAGGCGTTCTTCCAGAGACTTGTCGGAATGCTCAGCAAGCTCGGCCGCCATGAGGTCGCGAGCTGCGGCTACCGACTTGAAAGTGTCCTTCAGGGCTTCCATGGTTTTCTGCCGCGACGGCGGCAGGCCCTTCCACCAGTCGGCCAGCGCCTTCGTGCCGAGATTGGCGGCGTTCAGACCGGACAAGCGATCAGCCTTGAATACCGGGTCGATTGCCGTGCCCTTGTCCGACCACATGCGGACGGCGTTGCCACTGGCAATGGTGATCTGCTGCCCTTCCTGAAATCCGCCGCGCAAGTCGTCGGGGCACTTCTGCATGAAAGGAACGTGGGTTCCTTCCTCCAGCATCATGGAAACCGTCATCTCGTAGATGAACGATTTCTCCTGAACTACGACGAAACCCTGGTTGACGATCTCAGTCTTCCCATTTGCGCCCTTTACCTGCGCGACCTTTTCCTTGACCCGGCAGCAGAAGATGAGATGCGCCTTGGTCTGGAGAAGTTCGTTCATCAGTCGCTTGTGGGCGCCTTTCGGCTTCTTCCAGCAGTGCAGACCGGCGCGCTTGGTCGCCTCCTCGATCTCCTCGGCTTGCTCCAGGACACCACCCGTGCCTTCCCATTCGTGGGAAATGCTGTCGATGATGATCGCGGTGTAGCCGGCATCCTGAAAGGCGTTGATCGCTTCGATATACCGGGCCGAGGTGAAAGGTGGGTCCATGTCGATGACGTCGAAACCGCCGCCGACATCGGCATAGAAGCGTGACCGCTTGTTCTCTGTGTCGATGAAACCGATCTTGCCTTCGGGACCGACAAGACCGCGCGCATAGAGGATGGCGCTGTAGGTCTTGCCCGATCCGGACGGGCCGGCAATCGAGGTCAGAGTGAATGTCTTCTCACGAACGGCGCGCTCGATCTTCATGCTGCTTTTCCTTTGAGAGCGGGCAACGTGGGATCGTTTTCGTTCCGATCAGACCACCACTGCGGCGCGGACCATGTCCGCATGTTGTCGAGATAGGTCGGCCAGTCGTTGGCCTTCAGGCACTCGGCGAAGACGTTCAGCGCCCGCCGGTTCTGCCGCATGGCCGTGTGGATATCGCCGTTGTCGAGCGGCTTGATATTGAAGGCGTAGGGATAGCTGGTCTCGACGAACAGCAAGACCGCCTCATTGACCTGACGCTGGCCGACTTCCTCGAGGCAGGTGATCGCCAAAGCCATCTGCTGGAGATAGCCGTAGTTGATGATCGACCGTCCGATCGCGACCTGGGAAGCATCGTTGCACGTCTTGAGGTCCGCGATGATGGTGTCGCGCGGGATGCTGTCGGGCCGCGACTTCACCCAGACGCCGGTTTTAGCGTCCTTGGTAATGATGGAGCGCTCGATGCGGCCGCGCAGCAGGTCGACCGCGACCGGGTTCTTTGACAACCGCTCCGCCATGCCGTGGATGTCGGCGACCTGTGATTTCAGCAGGACGGTCTTGCCTTCGGCGCGGCGCGCGGCGAGCCATTCCTTGCAGGCATTGGCGTTGCCGGACCAAGGCTTCCACTTGCCGGCGTCATCCTCGTAGGTTTCGGGCCGGACCACATAGTCATCGCGAAAGCCGTCTTCGGACAGAAGCAGCGTGTGAACCGCTCGGCCGAAGTCCAGGGACGGCGTCGACGCTTCCTCTTCCGGCCGATCCGGGTTCAGGTAAGACGTCGCGAAATAGTGCAGCGGTGACCGGTTCTCGATCTCGCGCAACCCGCTGGAGGAAATGGATGGGCCGACGGTTAACTGATCATGGTAGGCGTCCATCGGGATCTTGCGATAGATCCCCGGCTCGCTAATCAGCTTGCCATCCCAGTCGCGATCGCCGCGGCGGCCCTGCACAATGTTCGCGGCGATGGCGCCCAGGCTCTCGAACTTGTCTTCCGTGATATCGATGCGGTGGTTCATCTCGGTTGCTCCATTGCTGCGACGACGAGATAGCTGGCGATGAGGATCATCCGTGCGGTTCTGGGGTGGTAGACAAGCCAGTCGACGGCATGGGTGAGGGCGGTTTGCATCAGGCGGCCGCCTTCTGTTCGGCTTCCACCCGGTCGAGCAGCACCATCGCGCTATCGGCATGCGCCTTGGCGAGGATCAGGCTGCTCTCGGTGGGGATGAGGTTGCAGAGGCGATCGGTCTGCCAGTGCTCGATCCAGCCTTTGAGGTCTGTCAGGTGGTCGCGGATCGCTTTGGTGTCGGGGTGGGGCATCACTCATCCTCCGCGTAGTTGTCGAGGAGGTCTTGTTTCGCCTCGGCTTCGGTCCTGCCGTAGCCATAGTGCCCGCGCTCTTCTTCGCCGTCGAAGTAGGCGCACCAGTCGAAATCCCGGATCGGTATTGGCGGGTAGACGTGCGAGGTGACGATCGGGCGTTCCATCACGCAGCCTCCCTGACCCAAAGCTGCCTGCCGAAGCGGCGGAAGTACCTCGCCAGCACCATAGTCTGCTTGGCGCGGCGGAGGTCGCCAGCGCGGTTCTGCTGGCGCCAGTTCGGCATGTTCCGGTAGAAGGCGAGGAAGCGCTTGGCGTCCTCGATAGCCTCGGCGGTGCAAAGGCTCGGCCGGATCGCGGCGAAGAACATTCCCGGCTCAGCCTTCATCTGGTCGACGATGCGCTTGCGCTCGAAGTGACCGGCTCGGGCCTGACGGATGCCGGACTGGCGGATGCGCTCGAACGCTTCGAGCATGGCCGGGCTGTCGCCGAGGTAGCCGGACTGGCGGGCGAGGGTCAGGGCGCTCATGCCGACACCCGTGCGAATGGCTGGTTGGAGCAATCCTCGTCGGACTGGTAGATGACCGCGCTCGGCTTGACCTGCGTGGTGAGGCTGTCAAAGCGCCACCCAGTCATACGGCTGACGACCATCTTGGCTTCGATCTCGCTCTCGGCGTCGATGCGCATGACGAAATCGCGAGTGGCCTCACGGCAGACGGTGAAAATGCGGGTGGCGGCTGCGGCGTTCATCTCGTCTCCTCAATCTCCGGAGGCCGGTGCCTCTTCGGTGTTGGGGAGAGTTGTAACGCGCAACGTGACAGGCAGTCAAGCACTTTGTCACGTCAAGCGTAACAATATTTTGACACGTCACGAATCCCGTGCCAAAAGATAGCCCCGGTCGGAGTGATCCGCCGGGGCGCAGGTCGATGAAATAAGTCACCGCTTATGTATCAAACCGGAAAGGTTGACGCAAGCGGAACATCACCTGCGAGCGGCGACGATGGTGCAATCCCATTGCCGGGTAAGCCGCAAGCGCGGGTGTCGAAAGCTCCTACCGTGCTACCGGAAAGTGAGGGCTGGCTATCCGAGAGGACGTCAATGGGGCTCTGCCTAGGCTCGTCCGAAGTGTGAGAACTCCAGAGCGACACCCAAGCCGTTCGGGCGCAGCCTGTACGGTTAGGGTGTCCTATGGAGATACCCAGGTCTAAACCGAGTGTGAAAACTGAAGAACAGGGCAAAGGAATGGATGAGAGAGAACAGAAGGTAGTACTATAGAAGTTCCTGACCTTTCACGGAATAGAGCTTCTTCCATGGGCGCGATTGCCGCTTTTTGGCCGGCGTTTCAGGCGGTTTTTCCCATCAATTTCCGACAAAGTGAACCCCGACCGCAAGCCATGGACATCCGGTCTGGTTGCCCGCCTGGCTGAGTATGTCGCCAGCCTCAATGCGTCAGACTTCGCGAAGGACGAAACAGCGCGAGCTGTCCATGTCGCCAAAAAATACCGCAAATTAAACCGTGTCCGATCCTTCCTTTTGGGTTGGGAGTGGAGGCAGGTTCGCTATGAGGTGCTTCGTGATCGGGGCGCCCGTTGCGAGCTATGTGGCGCTACCTCTGCCGATTGCAGGATCGAGGTTGACCACATAAAGCCGATCTCGAAACACTGGGATCTTCGCCTCGACAAAGCGAACCTCCAGATTCTGTGCCGTGACTGCAATATGGGCAAAGGCAACCGAAGCGCCGACGATTTCAGATCCTAACCGCCAGATCCCCTGTCAAGAATAGAAATGGCTTCGGTCAGCAATTTCGCAGCGGCCCGCCGGTCGTCGTCGCCTGGTCCAAACGATCGCTCAAGCCTGGCGGCGATTTCCGCATTCATGCTTTGCCCGTTTTCCGCAGCCGTGATCTTGAGCTGCTTGATGAGCGAAGGTGACAGGCGAATATGGATTGTCAGGCGATCTTGCGGCGGCATTCCGCCCTTATGAACGGAATCGAGGCGCCCCGAAATCAGTCCACCGGTGCTACAAATGTCCCATACATGCTATATGTTATCCCCGCTATCCACAGGGCGATTGTTACAGTTGGATACATCCTGTTAACGGCGCTCGAATGGTTCTATTCGTACGGTCCGTACCAAAATGGGACGGAAGCAAATATTAGCAATCTCGTAAACAACAAGAACAAAAGAGGTTAGGGATCAGGAGTGGAGACTGCGGTAAAGGCCAACGGGCCTAGCAGACGGATAGTGATTTCAGGATTATTTGCTACTGCGGCCGCTCCAGCAGCGGCAATGCCAAGCAATGATCTGCACGAGTCGGTACGGCGGGATGCCGAAGCTCTGGCGGCTTCGATGAAGGCGCTGCATGGTGGTCAATGGTCTGTCCGCGTCAATCACGAGATGCAATTGGTCTTGGTTATCTCGGAAGGGTGATCCTCACCCGGTCTGTGCCAGAGCTCGCAACACGCGGACCGCCTGGTCGCGGTTCTGGTCATTGATTAGCCGGAGAAGATCCACGACTTCGCCGTCCTTGGTCGGGTCGACCGTGAGCAGGTCCGTTACGGAGACTTCCAGCGCCTCGGCGATCGCTTCGAGGATATCCTGGCTGTAGGGCTGTTCGTATTTCTCGATCCGCTGGATATTGGCATGCGAGGTGAGCAGCACGCCAGGTTCGGTCTCCATACGCTCGGCAAGGCGCCGCAGCGAAAGGCCACGCTTCTTTCGCCACTCCCGAATGTAGTGCTTGCCGAGCTCTCTCTTTGCCATGGTAAGCATTATACCGCGCCTCTGTAACGTTGTGGTCACGCTAGACGTGACAGAATTATCTTGACGGTTGTCACGGTTGGCGTTACAAGTGCCGTCATGGCTATAGATCATCCCCTCGTCGAATTCTCGAAGCGCACCGGAAAATCCATCACGGCGATAGCCAAGGATGCCGGGTGCAGCCGCATGACGCTGTACCGGGTCATGAGCGGCGACAACACGACGCGCGACCAGCTCCAGCGCATCAGCGCGGCGACAGATGGCGAGGTGAAGGTCACCGACCTGCTTACTGAAGCGCGGGCGGTCCCCGCCCAGGAGAACGCAGTATGATCCGTACCGCATCCGTCGGCGATCATCCGCCAAGCGCTCTTGCAAAGTACGATGCGGCGGTCCGCGCTCTGTCCGAAGCCAAGTCGGTCGATGAGGTGAAAGACCTCCGCGACAAGGCCGAAGCCATGCGCGCCTACGCCCGCCAGGCAAAGAACAAGGATCTGGAGGCAGACGCCGCCGAGATACGCATCCGCGCCGAGCGCCGGCTTGGCGAGCTGATAGCAGCGCAGAAGGCGACGGTTGGCCTCAATCGCGGGATGGCTGGCTCGGTCAGTGGTGCCGCGAAGGAACCACTGAAGGATGTCAGGCCGACACTGGCCGAAGCTGGCATCGACAAGAAGCTTTCCGCCCGCGCCCAGAAAATGGCCGCAGTGCCTGCCGCCGAGTTCGAATCCATGGTCGGCGAGTGGCGCGAGCGCGTCGAGGCCGAGAATGAGCGCGTCACCACGAACCTGCTTGCCGCTGGCGAGAAGAAACTCAGCCGCGATGAAAAGGAAGCCGCGCTCGCTGACAAGATGAAGGCGGCTGCGGAATCGCTCGGGCAGGGGACGTTCGGCGTGATCCTGGCTGACCCGCCGTGGCGCTTCGAACCCTACAGCCGGCAGACCGGCATGGATCGCGCGGCCGATAATCACTATCCGACGATGGACGTCGACGCGATCGCCGCGCTGGAAGTTCCGGCCGCCGCCGACTGCGCGCTGTTCCTCTGGGCAACATCGCCGATGATCCGCGAAGCCCTGTTCGTCATGGCGGCGTGGGGCTTCGAATACAAGTCGCAACTGATCTGGCTGAAGGATCGGATCGGGACCGGCTACTGGGCTCGCAACAAGCACGAAATCCTGCTCATCGGGACGCGCGGCGATATCCCGGCGCCATCCCCCGGCACTCAGCCGGAAAGCGTGATCGCGGCCGCCGTCGGCGCGCACAGCGAAAAGCCTATCGCGTTCCATGAGATCATCGAACGCATTTATCCAAATCTCCCACGCCTCGAGATGTTCGCCCGCGCCACACGGCCAGGCTGGAACGGATGGGGTGCGGAGGCTGAGGCAGGCCGGTTCGACTCCGGCTCGTTGACCGAGATCGCGGTGAAATCGCAGGTTCAAGTCCTGCCCGACGTCGCCTCCGGGGACGTTAAGGGAGGCCCCACCGGTATGGGGCGGTCTGACAGCCGGGAAAGACCGGCACCTGATCCCAATTCGTCCGCCACCTCCTCCCGGCAGGCGAGTAAGCCCGAGACGGCATCTCCTCCCGCCGTCTCGGGCGCCCAATTCAAGCCGAAGCCGCTCCGTCCTCATTGCCTCAATCCAGACCTGTGCGCCGGCTCTGGCCGCGAACATTGCCACGCCTGCAAGAAGGCGATGGCGAGCGAGGCCGCATGAACACGGCAAATCAGCGCGCCGCAGCCCATCAGGACCGCGACCCGATCGCCCTGACCGAGAAATATTCCATTCGCCCATATGCGATGATCGTACCTAACCGGACAGCGCTCGGCACCAGCTTCATGACCGAGAAGGCGCAATACCATCTCGTCTCGCTGCCGATGTTGAGCATCCAGGAGCGAGGCGCATGACCTGGCTCGCCGCCTCACTCTATGCGCTTGGCGTAATCGGCGCGGCTGCGGCCGTAGGGCGGGATGTGCCCGCGGGCCTGCGTGAATGGGTCGTCATCGTTGGCTGGCCGCTGGCGGTTGCCTATGCGGTCGCGTCCGTTCCTGTTTCCAAGTTCCGGGCGAGGTCTCTTCGCCCATGAGAAAAGTTCAAGCTGCGCCTTCGTCCGTCCCTGCAAGTTCGATCGATTGCGCATCTCTCTTCGTCCCTTTTCTGCCGTTCAGCATCGTGCCGTTCGGCTCAGTCGCTCTCTCTGACGGACACAGAGTAGGCGAAAGGAAACCATCATGTCCGACATCAGAGGTGTCGAAAATGACACCAAGAGTGGCGAGTTAAACATGCGTGCGCTTGTTGATACCGAAGGGCTGTCTGTCCCTGAAAAGGCTGAGTTCTGGCTGCACGGCCTGGCTTGGGCAAAGCATCGCGGACGGCACGACACATGGACCGCCGCCCGGGATCGCGCGGCGAAAGAGGCGGGAATCGCCTCGACCATCGCCAAGCGAATTTGGCAGCGGTTCGAGGGAATGAACGACGTCAGTGGCAAGGCGCTGCTGAAATTGATGCTGGCATACGAGGACGCCTGCCAGCGGAACGAAGAAGCCGTCGCCGCCTACCGCGCCGAGCGGCTCAACCTGAAAGCACAACGACATGCGGTGGATAACCAGCGCGCTCGCGAGAGCGTGGGAGAGAGCCGCGCTCGCGATTGAGCGCCTGAGAAGGAGAAGGTGAGCATGACGAAATCCAAGGCGAAGGCAGCGGCGGCCGGCGAGGGCCACAACACGGACCTGGCGGAGAAGGACCGGAAAGTCCTGTTCTTCATCAACCGCAAGGACTGGCTGGAGGCGATGACCGCCAAGAAGGCGGCGGATGCCAAGGTCAAGCAGGTCGGCAAGGCGATCAAGGCGGATCTCGGCAAATACGGCCTCGACCAGATCAAGGCCTATGAGCAGGCGCAGACGCCGGAAGGCCTCGCCGAACTGAAGGCGCGGCGCGATGCCGATCTTCAGGCCATGCGGTTCGCCGGTGTGCCGGTCAACACCCAACTCGACATCTTCCTCGACAGGGCGCCGCTGACAGAGCGGGCTTATACCGAGGGCGAGGAAGCCGGCCTTCGCGGAGACACACTGGCGAATCCCTACAACGAGGCTTCGACCGAGGGGCAGGAGTTTGCCCGCGGCTGGCATGACGGGCAGGGCGCCTTGTTCGCCGGCATCAAGAAGAAGCAGGAGACGGCGGCCGACGAACTCATCAAGGCCGCTGACGGCGATGAAGATCCATTCGACTTCGAAGACGAAGACGGCGAGGAGCAGGCGGCATGAGCGCGATACCCAAAAACCTGGAAGCCCACTTGGCCGAGGCGATCGACGCCGAACTCGCGAAAGGCTTCAGCCCGGAAGATCAGGTAGAGCGGCTGGCAGCTTGCCATCGCGGCATGGTCGCCAAAGGCCAGCAGCGCATCGCCGACACGCGCAAGGCGCTGAAAGCCCGCCTTGCCGGCTATGAGGCCGACATGCGCGCCCTGAAGGCCGACATGCGCGCCCTGAAGGCCGCATATGACCGGGACACGGTGTATCTGGCCGAACTGATCGCCGAGGCCAAGGACAAGGCCGCGCGCGACACCGAAGCGGACAAGCGGATCGTGGCGGCCAGCAAGGCAGCGCTCTTTGCTTTGGCGGAGTAGGGGTTTTGGTCATCCTCGGGTTGGATATTGCCACTGTGACCGGCTTCGCCTGGTACGAGCCGGGCTCCTCGCTGGCCTCTATCAAGACCGGCCTCATCAAGGCGGCCGGCGACAATGCCGAGGAGAAAGCGGCTTCGCTCGCAACACAGATGGTCGCCATGTTCAAGCCGGGCCGGCCTGACTTCGTGGCGATCGAGCAGCCCATGCGCAATGTCGTCTCCTTCAAGAAGAAGCGGCAGGATTTCGGCGGCGAGGTCGAGGAGCAGACCATCAATCCGAATGCGCTCCAGCTTTCCAGCCTTGCCGGCGCGGCGATCGCCATCATCGCGGCCTATCGCATTCCTTGGGAGTGCGTGGCTTCGTCGACATGGCGGAAACACTTCCTCGGCATGGGGCGATCACCCGGCTTCGATCGCGCCATGTGGAAGCGCGCGGCAATCGAACGCTGTCGCCTATTGAAGATCGAGGTGAAGAACGCGGACGCCGCGGAAGCGGTCGGCATAGCGATGGCCGGCGAGGCCTGTCAGCGGTTCAAGATGGCGAGGGCAGCGTGAACCATGTGGCTGTTCGTTCCAAACATCTCGACATCCTCTCCATCTGCACCGGAGGAGGAGGCCTCGATCTCGGCATCGAGCTGGCAATTCCAAGCGCTCGCTCAGTCGTGCTCGTGGAGAGGGAAGCTTTCGCCGTCGCGCAACTGGTTTCAGCGATGGAAGCGGGACTCCTGCATCCGGCTCCTATTTGGAGTGATGCCAAGTCCTTCGACGGCCTCCGCTGGCGTGGATGCGTGGACGGCCTCATTGGCGGCATCCCGTGCCAAGGTCATAGTCTTGCCGGCAAAAAGCGGGGAAGCCTCGACGAGCGCGATCTCTGGTCTCCGGCCCGCCGCATCATCGTCCAGGCCCGCCCTTGGTTCGTCCTCATCGAAAACGTCGGCGGCATGCTCTCGCCGGGGGATGACGACATCGCTGGCGCGGAAAGAGTTCGTCGAGACCTTCTCAAGCTGGGTTTTGCGGTTGAGGGAGGATTGTTCACGGCGGCGGAAGTCGGCGCGAGCCATGAGCGCGAGCGCATCTTCATCCTCGGCGTGGCCGACGCCGGACTCGGGGAACTTCGGGGACGGGCACGACCCAGAAGCATTCTTCGCGAGACGCGAGGAAGTGAAGGCGAAGGGGATCAACGGCAATGGGATGGGGACGCCTCTAGCTGTCGCAGCAGCGGCATTCCAGGCGTCGGCCTGGCCGACGCCTACAGCGAACGACTGGAAGGGCAGCGGACCGACGCTGGAGCGTTCCGACGGGAAGATGCGCGGGGACAGGCTGGACTATGCGACGGAGCAGGTATGGCAGGCGTCGACCTGGTCGACGCCTCGCGCAACGGATGGGGAGAAGGGCGGGCCGAACCAAGCCTTTGGAGCGGGCGGTCAACCACTGCCAGCCCAAGCGTCACAATGGGCGACGCCGCGGTCGAACGAGAGCGGCCAGTGGCAGAACGCGAACCTTCAGCAGACCAAGCAGACCTTGACGCTGACGGGGCAAGCCATGGCTATCTATTCCCCCCTGGCCCGAGTGACAGTGAAAACTGGCAAGCCGCACTTGAAAGAGCGCCGGAGCTTGAACCCGCTTTTCGTCGAGTGGCTGATGGGCTGGCCTCCCGGCTGGACATTGCTCGCGTGGACCGACTTCGCATGCTCGGCAACGGCGTTGTCCCGCTTCAAGCAGCGTATGCGGTTCGCACTCTCGCAACTCGCCTCGCCGACCGCGGCTCCCCCGGCGCAGCTCGCCTTGTTCGGATGATGGAGACCGCATGAACGCGCATCCCCGAGACTTCAAGCAACCGCTGCCCGACGCGATCGAGGCCGAAGCCGCGTTGCTCGGTGCCATCCTGCACACCAATGACGCCTATTGGCGCGTGGCCGGGTTCCTGAAGCCCAACCACTTCAGCGAAAAGCTGCACGGCAGTCTTTACGAGGTCATGGGCACGATGATCGCCGAGGGCCGGCCGGTCAATCCGATCACCATCAAGCCCTACATCCCAGCCGAGGAAATGGTCGGGGAACTGACTATGTTCCAGTATGTGATCCGGCTGTTTTCCGAGGCGGTCACAACGTCAGGCGCCTATGACTACGCCCGCGGCATCATCGAAATGTGGGCAAGGCATCAGCTAATCGCCGCGGCCAACGATCTTGACGCGCTGGCCCGCAATATGCCGGTGGACATGACGCCGGAGAAGATCATCGGCGCCACCGCCGACGAGCTCACCCGCATCGCCAGGGAAGGGAATGAACGCGCCGCCTCGCTGCAGTATGGTGTGATCCTGCCGACCGCCATCACCAAGGCGGCCAAGTCGAGCGGCGACGCTTCATCCCGCATTCCCTGGTTCCTGCCAGAGATCACATCAGCGCTCGGCGATATCCGCCGCGGCAACCTCATTGGGCTGATGTCGGACAGTGGCGGCGGCAAGACTTCCTTCAGCCTCCAGCAATGCCGGTTCGCCGCCTCACAAGGCTTCAAGAGCGCGTTCTTCTCGATCGAGGTGACGGATGAGGAGGCAGCACTCCAAGCCGCAGCACAGCAGGCGCATATCTCGCTCGGTCGGATCGACGCCTACACGCTCAACTCCAAGGAGACCGGCGATCTCGAGAAGGAGATGATGACGTCGGCCGAACTGCCTTTCTACATCGTGGGCTTCGGCGAATGCACCCTCTCGGACATCCGCATCAAGGCCGAAGCCATGGTCAAGAGCCAGGGCCTCGACCTGATCATCATCGACCACGCGAAAATGATCACCTTGCCCAATCCCAAGGATATGTTCGCGGAGCGGGTGAATGCGCTCTATCGCGGGCTCAAGGCGCTGGCCAAGACCCTCAACGTGGCCGTCGTAATCCTCATCCAGAGGAATGATGATTGGAAGCGCCGCTGGCAATCGAGCGGATCGTTCACGGCGTTCCGGCCGGTCATGGGCGACGCCTATGGTGGCGGATCGATCAAGCAGGCTCTGGATGTGTGGTTCTCCCTCTATCGCCCGGAGCCGCTGTTCCGGGAGATGATCCCGACCATGCCGCCAGAGCGCGTCAAAGAGGGCGAACTGACCAAGAAGCAAATTATGGTCCAGAAGATGGATGAATCGCGCGGGAAGGCAGCCATCATCAACCATAAGCGCCGCCGCGGCGAACCAGGCCAATCGCCCCAGATCGGTTTCGAAGCCGAGTTCACGCTGTTCAAATCGCTGATGGAAGAGGCGCCGCCATCGTTCGAGGGATTCGACTGATGGAAATAGTTTGTAACTGCTGTCACCGCGTGACGATCTCTGGCCTGACCCGAACAGAGGAGGCCTTGGTCACGAAGATGTCGAAGGCCGGCAAGCCTATATCCGATGATGAGCTCGTGCGCGGCATCAATACCAGCATCGACTCTCTCCGGACTCGAATTGCCAGCCTTCGCCGCAAGCTGAGGCCGCACGGCGTCACGGTCACGATGAATCAGGGCGGCGCCAAGAAACGCGCGCGCTACGAATTGGAGGAAATCGCATGACGGCCTCGTTCCTCCCCGAGTTCAACGCCGTGCCTGTCCGCGGCGGCTATCGCGGCTCATACCGCTTGTTTGACAGCCAACCGTTCCGGTTCATCCCTGGCTGCGAACCCTTCACAACGGCAGGGCAGGCACTTCAGGCCGCCAAGGACTACGTACGCGAACGCTTGAACCCGCCGATCCGCGGCGAGGTCACGGAAGCCCGCGACGTCCTCGGCATCGCCCAATGGCACGAGCAGCGCGCCGCCAGGCAGGCCGAGCAGCAGGAGCAGGCGCTCGGCGCCATCATCGTTAAGGGCAAGCAGGTCAAGGTCGAGCGGACGAAGGTGAGGGCATGAGCAAGGCAAACCGAAACCCATCCGCCCACACGGACGTCCGCCGCGCTCGTGTCGAAAACCCGTATTTCCAGAAGGACCACAGAGAAGGCGCAACCAACCCGCGCCATATCAATGCGGACCTGAATGTGAAGGAGAGCGCGGTCGAGACGCTGTTCGCCAGACGGTTCCTCGGCTTTTCGCAGAAGCGCGCGGCCGACAAGTTTCGTGAGCTCTGGGAAACAGCCGGAGGCAAAGCCTCGAGCATTGATTACACGCTCGATCGCGTTGATGGCGGCAAGAGCGATGTCGTGGCCACGAGGCTGATCGCCGCCCAGGAAATGAAGCGGTGCAGGGAACTGCTCGGCGTGCGCGGGTTTGAGACCATCCAGAAGGTCTGCGCCGAAGGCCGATCGCTTACAGAGATCACCCCGCACAAGAGAGAGCGACTGACCATGGCGGACAACCTCAGAGCCGATCTCGACGATCTCGCAGCTATGTGGGGAATGCAGACGAAGAAGCGTTGAGCCGCAAGGATCGTATCGGGGCCGTAACATTTTCCTTGACAGCGGGTCACCGGACATGGCAGACAAGCGCCATTCCCGAAAATTGTCAGCAGCAGCACGCCTAATTATATACTTGACGTACCAATGGCAGATTCGATAAAGCAGCCGGGACAGGCCGGCACTGAAAATGAAATCGAAATCACGCCAGAGATGGTTGATGGTGGAGAATTGGCATTGCTGGAATTGATTGATCCACCGCTGCCACCGCGCCTCGCGAGAGAGGTGGCTGTTAGGGTTTATGTCGCAATGAGGCTTCGATCTCCTCGCGGCGCTTGATCATTTTTTCCATCATCTCTCTTTGGTGGCGGCCAGAGGGACCGTCTGGGATCTCGTAATCCAGCGCTCAGTCTTGATATACGGGCGGCCCTTGCGCTGCGGCGACGGCTTGCGCGGTATCTCGCGCTTGCCAATGTATGTTTCGTCGACTTCAACGGTCTTACCTTCGCCACCAAGCGGGCCAGCCGACTTCACGTCTTCCTTCATGGCTTCGCGCAAACGGTGCGCCATGAACCAAGCGGTCTTGTAGGTGACACCAAGCATACGGTGCAGTTGATGCGCGGACATGCCTTTCTTGGACGAGGCATAGAGATGCGAAGCCAGCACCCACTTGTGCAGGCCGATCTTGGAACGCTCAAAGACTGTGCCGACAGTGACAGAGAACGGCAGGCGGCATTCGTTGCACTTGTAGACGCCGGGGCGAGTAGACTTGCCCGCCAGCTTCGTAATGCGCTCAGGATTGGCATTGCCACAATGAGGGCAGAACGGACCATGAGGCCAATGGATAGCTTCCAAATGCTCGCGGGCCTTGTCAGCGTCGTGGTAGATTGCGGCGGTCAGATCGAACATTGCGGTAACTCCTTGGATTCGTTATCGCAAATCGCAGATGGTACGTCAAGTATATAATTAGGGCAGCACGCCCCGCGCGGGCGCTTTGCGTTTCAACGAGGCTCGCATGCCTGTCCTCGATAACCAGCGGCATGAGGCCTTCGCTCAAGCCCTCGCCAAGGGCAAAAGCGCTGATGAGGCGTATGCTGAGGCAGGGTATAAGCCGGATCGTGGCAATGCCTCTCGCCTGACAGCAAATGACAACATCGCGGCGAGGGTGGCCGAACTGCAAGGGATGGCAGCGGATCGTGTGGTCCTGACCCGCGAGTGGATCATCGCCAAATTGGTGGAGAACGCCACGAACACCCAGGAAAGCAACCCGAGCGCAAGCAACAAGGCGCTTGAATTGCTGGGCAAAGAGATCGGCATGTTCATCGACCGCTCCGAGAACGTGAACCACAACTACGAGATATCGGACGAGCCGCTGACCGACGACGAATGGTCGGAGGCGTATGCTGCAACGCATTAAGGTCTGGGCGCCGCAGGTAGGGCCGCAAAAGGCGCTTATCGACTGCCCGGTTGCTGAGGTGTTCTTTGGCGGCGCGCGCGGTGGCGGCAAGACCGACGGCGTTCTCGGCAAGTGGGCAATCAAGGAAAAGCGCTACGGCAAGGCGTTCAACGCCATCATGTTCCGGCGCACGACGGTTTCGTCCGAAGATGCGATCGAGCGCTCCAAGCAGATATTCGGCTCGCTCGGCGGGAAGTACAACGAGAGCAAGCTGATCTGGCGTATGCCCAATGGCGGCAAGGTCAGCTTCGCCTATCTCGATTCCACCTCGGATGCCGAGCAGTACCAGGGCCGCAACGTTACCGATGCCTGGGTGGAGGAAGCCGGGCAATATCCTGACCCGGCGCCGATCGAGCGTCTGTTCGGGGTGCTGCGCTCTGCCCAGGGCGTCCCGGTCCAGTTGATCCTGACCGCCAATCCGGGCGGCTCGGGACAGCAATGGATCAGGGAGCGCTACAACCTGGTGCCGTTCCCCCGCGGGCCGCAGGTCGTCACGCGAACGCTGGAAGACGGATCTGTCCATCACATGGCGGTCATCCCGTCACGCATCACCGACAACCGAATTTTGCTGGAAGGCGATCCCAAGTATCTCTCCCGCCTGCAAATGGTCGGCGGCAAGGCGCTCGTCAAAGCGTGGCTGGATGGCGACTGGTCAGCCATCGAGGGTGCGTTCTTCGATGAGTGGTCCGAAGCGCGGCATGTTATCCCGCCATTCGAGATTCCGGAGCAATGGTTGCGCTTCCGGTCCGGCGACTGGGGCAGCGCCAAGCCGTTCTCTATTGGATGGTGGGCAATAGCCAGCGACGACACGAAGCACCCAACGTCCGGCGTCATCATCCCGCGCGGCGCTATGGTGCGGTATCGCGAATGGTATGGGTGCCAGCCCGGGCGCCCAAACACGGGGCTGAAGTTGACGGCTGAAGAGGTGGGAGAGGGCATCAAGAGCCGAGAGGTCAAGGAAACTGTCCAGTATGGCGTGCTTGATCCCGCAGCGTTCAGCCAAGACGGCGGACCATCAATAGCAAGCCGGATGGCCGGCGTCCTCTTTCGTCCCGCCGACAACAAACGCGTTTCACAGCGTGGGGCAATGGGCGGCTGGGACATGATGAGACAGCGCCTCAAGGGTGATGCCGATGGCAGGGCGATGGCTTTCTGCTTCTCGACTTGTCGGGACAGCATCAGGACCATCCCCATCCTCCAGCACGACGAGAAGCGGCCGGAAGACCTCGACACCGACATGGAAGACCACGCTGCTGACGAGTGGCGCTACGCCATGATGTCGCGACCATGGGTCGCGCCCGCAGCCACTGCCGACAAGACCAGGCCGACCGACTATCGCGCTGCGGCCTCGATACAAGCGGCTGGCGACTGGCAAACTTACTGAGGCATAGATGACCCAGACCGGATATGTTCCAGGCAGCGGGCCGACGCAAGGCGTCACCGCGACCGATCCGGCGCAGCAGCCGGCTTTGACGCATGGCGAGCTGAAAAAGCAGTACCTGACCTATCTCAACCTCAAGAGCGATGAGATCAAGGAACAGCAGGACGCGCGCCGCTACTACCACGGCGTCCAGTGGACCGATAAGCAGATCAAGGCATTCAATCAGCGCAAGCAGCCGGTGGTGACCTACAATCGCATTGGCCGCAAGATCAACGCCGTTGTCGGCTTGCTGGAGAAGCAGCGCACCGATCCGAAAGGCTTCCCGCGCACGCCAAAGCATGAGGATGGTGCCGAGATCGCCACTGCGGTTTTGCGCTATGTCTGCGATGAGCAGGAATGGGCGGCCAAGTCCCCGATCGCCGGGCTCAATGGTGCTGTCGATGGCATTGGCGGCATCGAGATCATCATCGAGGAAGGCGACAGGGGCGACAGGGAGGTCGGCTTCGAGGATGTCGACCCGTCGTCGTTCTTCTACGATCCACGCTCGCTGAAGATGGACTTTTCCGACGCCCGCTACATGGGCGTGTCCAAATGGGCAGACGTCGACCAGGTCATCGAGCTTGCACCTCACAAGGAAGACGAGATCCGCTCCGCCATTGAGGCAGGCAGCGAACTCACCAGCAACCCGGACTATGAGAACAAGTGGTTCTCTTCGTCGGAGGATGGCCGCAAGGTCCGCCTGGTGGACCATTGGTACATGAAAGGCTCCAAGTGGTATTGGTGCCTCTACACCGGCGCCACGATCCTGCTCACCGGCGAAAGCTATCTGCTGGACGAGAAGGAGCGCACCGAGTGCAAATACATCATGTACTCGGCCAATGTGGACCAGGACGGCGACCGTTACGGCTTCGTGCGCAACATGAAGTCGAGCCAGGACGAGATCAATCAGCGCCGCTCCAAGGGTCTGCATCTGCTCAACTCGCGCCGGATTATCATTGCGGACGGCACATATCCAGATGTCGAGAAGCTTCGTGTTGAGGCTGCGCGCCCGGACGGTGTCATCGTCTACCCGCCGAATACGGAGCCGCCCGCCTTCGACGACAGCGCCAAAAACAACGAACTCACCGGGCAACTGAACTTCCTCGCCGACGCCAAGCAGGAAATCGAGAATTACGGCTTCAACCCGGCGTTGATCGGCTCTGGTGTGCAGGACATGTCAGGCCGCGCCATCCAGTTGCAGCAGCAGGCCGGCATTGCCGAGCTTGGCCCCTATCTCCTGGCTTTCAAAGGCTGGAAGCTGCGCGTCTACCGGGCCATCTGGAATGCGGTGCAGCGTCACTGGACGGCGGAGCGCTGGATTCGCGTGACCGATGATCAGCAGGTGGCACAGTTCTTCGCAGTCAACCAGTTGGCGATCGATCCGAGCACGGGCCAGCCCACCATCGTGAACTCTCTCGGCTCCCTTGATGTCGACATCATTATCGATGAAGGCCCCGACACCATCAACATGCAGGCCGACGCCTACGACACGCTGTCCGTGATGGGCCAGAAGGGCCAGCAGGTGCCGCCAGAGGTCATCATCGAGCTTTCGCCGCTCCAGGGTTCGGTGAAGAAGAAGGTGCTCGGCATGATCGAGCAGGCCAAGCAGCAGGCCATGCAGGCCCAACAGCCCGCGATGCAGCTTCAGGCCGCCGATGCCAAGGCCAAGATCGACAACACGCAGGCGGATACCCGTCTGAAGATGGCGAATGCCGCCAAGGCCGGCGCCGATGCCATGCAGGGCCAGCCCGACACCTCCGGCAAGGACAATCTGGACTGGCAGAAAGCGCTTCTGTCCTCGCTCACCTCCATCGAAGTCGCGCGCATCGGCGCCAAGACCGACATGGACAGCCAGCAGATCGCCGCGGGTCTCGAAACCTCGCTGCACCTCTCCGACCAGGCGCATGAGCGCGACATAGCCCAGATCAATGGTGAGCAGCGAGCGCTGCAAGCCGAACAAATCGCCAAACAGCGGGCACAGCAGCCCGCCTAGGCGACAGGTGCCGCCGACCTCAACGGGCGCACGTGTGACGCAACGTCAAAGCGTCAGGAGCCGCCATCCATGAAGGGCGACCGCCGCCGCCGGGCTGACCCGGGCGAACGTGACCTCCCAACGAATTGGAGACTGAAATGACCGGTACGGAACTGGACGACATCCTTGCGGACAATGGCCCGCAGGAGGAGCAAGCGACGACAACCCAGACGACAGACGGCCAGCAGCGCGACGAGCAGGGACGATTCGCTCCCAAGGTGGAAGCCGAAGCCGCTCCAGCAGTGCAGGCCGATCAGCAGCAGGTCGAAGCGGAGGCCGGAAAGGTTCCGCAGCAGGCTCTGCATGCATCGAGGGAAAAGGAACGCGAAGCCCGGCAGGAAGCGGAGACCCTCCGCAACCAGATCGCCGAGATGCGCGGCCAGATCCAGTTGCTTTCGCAGCGGGGTCAGGCACCGGCACCCAAGACGGCCGAGCCGGAAAAGCCTGTCGATTTCTGGGAAAGCCCCGACGGCTACATCGCCAACGCTCTTACGCCTGTCCAGCAGCAGCTACAGCAGCAGAACGAGCGCTTCTCGAAGATGATCGCGGTTCAGACCCACGGCAAGGAAACCGTGGACAACGCCTTCAAGGCCTTCGTGGAAGCGGCGCAAGCCAACCCCGGCGCCTATGCCGGTGAATACCAGGCCATGATGAAGAGTGAGCATCCCTATGACTCGCTCGTCAACTGGCACAAGCGGCAACAGACCCTGTCGACGGTCGGAAACGACCCGAACGCATGGCTTGAGGCCGAACTGGAGAAGCGTCTCTCCGATCCGGCCTATCAGGCCAAGGTCATGGAGCGCATTCGCGGCGCCGCTGCTGGCAACACCAACCGGTCGAACCCCGTCACAAACCTGCCCCCATCGCTCAACCGGCTTCCTGCCGGCGGCAACGCTCCAGGCGAAGCTGACCTGAGTGACGCGGGGTTGTTCGCCAACGCCCTGCGGTAGCGCCTGACCGGCCACCGCCCACCGAAAAGGTAAAAGACAATGGCCCTCACCAACGTGCAGGACAACAACAAGCTTGTCCGCTACACGCAGGAGATCAATCGCGAATTCGTTCGCGAGAACCTGTTCTCCCCTTACATGTCGCAAGACCTCAATGCGATCATCCGCATCCGGCAGGAACTGAAGGCCGGCGGCGAACAAATGAATATCCCGATCGTCACCAAGCTTCGCGGCAAGGGCAAAGGATCGGGTACCCTCGTCGGCAATGAGGAGAAGATCGACAACTACGGTATGCGGCTCTGGATCGACTGGGCACGCCATGCTGTTGCCACCAAGAAGAACGATCAGCAGAAGGATTCCGCCGATATCTTCGGCGAGGCCAAGCCGCTGCTCTCTGACTGGGGCAAGGAGCGCCAGCGGGACGACCTGATCGCCGCGCTGATGTCGTTGCCTTCCGAGGCGGCGCCGTCTGGCCTTGGTTCCGATGACGGGATGACCGTCAATGGCCTTCTGTACGAGGCCGCGACAGCCGCCCAGCGCAACACATGGAACGCCGACAATTCGGATCGCGTGCTCTATGGCGTGGCCGTCGCCAATTACAACGCCACCCATGCGACCGCTCTTGGCAACATCGATTCGACGGCGGACAAGCTCTCCAAGAGTATCGTTTCGCTTTCGAAGCGCATCGCCATGAACGCGAGCCCGGCCATCCGCCCCTACAAGACCAGGGACGGGTATGAATACTACGTCATGTTCGCGGGGACGAACTCCTTCCGCGATCTGAAGGCCGACCTCAACATCGAGAACCGCGACGCCCGCGCCCGTGAAGGCAACGGCATGGACAAGAATCCGCTCTTCCAGGACGGCGACTTGCTCTATGATGGCGTGATCATCCGGCAGGTGCCGGAAATCTCCGCCTTCGTCACCAATGTCTGGACCTCGCTGACCACGGCGGGCAATGGCTCTTCGCGTGTCGAGCCGGCGTTCCTGTGCGGCCAGCAGGCAGCGGTGCTGGGTTGGGGCCAGATGGCCAAGCCGACTTTCCGCAAGGAGGATGACTATGGCTTCATCACCGGCACCGGCACGGAAATGGCCTACGGCACCGCCAAGATGTTCAAGAAGCACCCGATGGACGGCACGGCCCTGAAGCAGTGGGGCTTGGTCACCACCTTCGTTTCGGCTCCGCTGGACGCCTGATCATCATAGGGCGGCTTCCGGGCCGCCCCATTCCCCTCTTTTCAAAGGAACAAGACCATGGGTCTCAACAACCAGGTGCCGGCGCGCGATGCTGGCTATCAGAACATCCAGTACCTCTACAAGAAAATCACCTATGCCGATGACGGCAAGACCGTCGATGTCGGCACGCTTCCTGAAGGTGCGCTGATCCTCAAGCCACTGTCGGGCGTCCATGTTCAGGTCGCCTTCAACGGTGGCACGACGAACACGCTGGACATCGGCCCCTCGACCGACTCCGGCACCGACCTCTGGGCAACGGTTCTGGCGCTCGGCACGATCGGCTTCGTCCCGCTCGATGAAGTGGTGAGCAATATCGTTGGCTCGGGGCAGGGCAAGGTGCAGGCGAAGGTGGTTTCCACCGCTAGCGCATCCGCCGGCATTGGCCACATCGTTATTGCCTTCCTCAATCCGGTGAACTGAGGAGGGCGACATGGCGAAAGTCACCTATACGCCCGCGGCTGACATGCCGGCCGAAACCAGTCAGTACGGCTACGACTTTGCCGATGGCAAGGCAGTGGACGTTTCGGACGCCAAGCATCTTCGCAAATTCGCCGGCCATCCATTTTTCAAGGTGGATGACGCCGACGATGAGCTTGCCAAGGCGGCGAAAGTCGAAGGGCTAGCCAAGGCTCGCGCAGCCAAGGCGGCCAAAAAGCAGCAGAACCTGTGATCCAAGGTCGCTCAGCATGAAATCCCGCGAACAGCTCGTCACCCGCGCCCTTCAGAAGCTGAAGGTGCTTGCCGCAGGGCAATCGCCGTCGGCCGAAGACTATCAGGTCGTGAATGACGATGTCGAGCCGGTGCTGAGCGACCTTTCCACCCGCAATGTCTATCCCTTTGGAGACCCTGACCAGATCGAGGACAACGCTTTCGTGCAGTTGGCCATTTGCCTCGCCATCGCCAGCGCGAACGACTTCGGCAGCCCCCAGATCGATTCCGGATTGAGCAATGAACAATTGCGCCTCTCGACGGAAAGCAGGTTGCGCGAACTGACGGCTCAGACGCTCTCCGGCCAGCCGCTTCAGGTCGATTATTTCTGATGCAGATCATCTTCCCGACCTCGACCGCGCCCTCCGTCAACCCGACAGAGAACGGCGGACGGCTGATCAACTGCTATGCCGAGAAGACCCCGCAGGGCGGCCGCAGTCAGGTGCTCTACCGGCGGGCGCCCGGTTGCGACTATGCGTTCACGGCAGGCGTGGCCGGCTGGCGGGGCGCACTGCTGGATGGGACGGTGCTGTACATCGCCAATGGCGACAAGGTCTACACGGTCACGAAGTCCGGGAGCGACTATACCGTGACCGCGCTCGGCGGCACGCTCGGCGGTTCCGGCCGGGTGTTCATGGAGCACAACATGCGCTCCCCGACGCACCAGATCCTGATCTGGACATCGGGCGGTCTGTATCAGGTTTCGGGCAGCTCGATCGTCAGCTTTTCCGACCCGGACTTGCCCTCCACCAATTCGCTGTCGTTTCAGGACGGCTATTTCTTCCACACGACCGCCTCCGGGCAGAGCTACGCCTCGGATCTGAACGACACGGACATCAATTCCGACAGTTTCGTCACGGCGGAATCGCAGGTCGATGGCCTGGTGCGCGGCATCCCGATCCGCCGCGACCAAGCGCTTATGGGCGACACCTCAACCGAGTTCTGGTCGAACGCCGGCAATGCGACCGGCTATCCCTTCACGCGCGGCCCGGTCATCCCGTACGGCCTTTGGGGGCCATATGCGGTGGCAGGCTATGAACCCGGCTTCCCCGGCCCGGTGATCTTCGTTGCCAATGATGGCGTGGTCTACCGGCTCGACGGCTACTCGCCGTCGCGCATTTCCACCCCTGAACTGGACCGGCTCATTGCCGGCATCACGGATCGCACCACGCTTCGCGCCAGCGTCCACATCTGCGCCGGGCATTCCTTCTGGGTGCTGAAGTCCGATGCTTGGACATGGGTCTATGACCTCTCGACAGCGGAATGGCACGAGCGCCAGACCTTGGGCAGCACCACATGGCGCATGGAAGGCGGCGTCAACGCTTTTTCCGAATGGCTGGTGTTCGACGGCGCCAACGGAAACGCATATCGGATCAACGAGCGGGCCACGCGGGAGGCTTCGGGGCCGCTGTCGTTCGATCCTCTGGTGTGGGAGCTCTGGTCAACCCAGATGCACAATTTCCCCGCTCGCACGGCGGTTGACAAGGCGGCATTCGACTTTGTTCGCGGTGTCGGCATCGATCGAGGTATTTCGCCGATCCAGACCACGCCGAAGGTTTCTATCTCATGGTCGAACGATGGTGGCGTGACCTTCGGCAATGCCCTTTTGCGGGATCTCGGCACACAGGGCCAGCAGAATATCCGCTGCGAGGTGAACAGGACAGGGCTGACTGGCGATATCGGCCGGCAATGGAAACTGAAGATTGCCGATCCGGTTGAGGCTACCTTGCTCGGCGGGTCAATGTTCGGCGAGGCGCGCGCGGCATGACGATCGACAGCCCGCCACCCCTGCTCGATGTCAACGCGAAGTGGTTCCTGGCCGATGGGCGGCCGACACCGGAATTCTACCAGTACATGCGCGCGCTCGACCTCGTGGCGCGCGCAACCGTCAGAGTGGTCAACATCCCTGAAACGCCATTGCCCGATGAGGTCTGGAACGAATATCTCGTCGGAGCTGCCTCGGACGAGGTGGTCGCGCTCACCGCGGGAACCGCCAAGCTCACCTTTCGAATCCCCTACACGGCGACAGGCACGCTGGTGCGCGCTTCCCTTGCCACAGCGCAGACTTCCGGCGCGATCTTCACCGTCGATATCAACAAGAACGGATCGTCGATCCTTTCAACCAAGCTGACCATCGACAATGCGGAGAAGACCTCAAAGACGGCGGCGACGGCGGCAGTCATCTCCAATACGACATGGACCGATGATGACGAATTCACCGTCGACATCGACCAGGTAGGAGACGGGACGGCAAAGGGCCTGAAGATCGCCCTATTCGGGCAGCGGCCGGCGCCATGATGATCATCGATCCCTACCGGTTCGGTGGCTCCGCCCCTGCATCAATTTCATATCTGGCGGATTATACGCCCACCATCGCCGGATTGGTTGCCACGTCTACCGGTGTCGGCTTCGGCGCGGTGGCCGCACGCCGGCTCATCATTGTTGCCGTGCATTGGACATCCACGGTATCAACCAGCGTGCTCGCCTCGGCGACGATTGGCGGCGTTGTAGTCCCGACGATCATCTCCGGGTCGCGGATTGGGTCGAGTGCCGCCGGGAACTCTGACTATGTCGCATTCATCGCGGCGATCGTCCCCACAGGAACAAGCGGGGCGGTCGTGGCGACCTTTGGCGGTGGCGGATCGATAGGGGCATTCTTCTTTGTTCATCGCGCGGTGAATATCATCAGCGACACACCGTTCGACACCGCATCCGCGATATCTGCTTCTACCCCAATTGCGGCGCTTTGCGATCTACAAGCGGACGGCGTCGTCGTGGCGGCGGCCAGTTGCGCAGGGACGCCTTCGCCAACGTCCTTTACGGGCGCCACCAAGGTTTACGAAGCGGCCCCGATAGGCACAGTCACCGGAGCGAACGACAACACTCTTGCGGCTGTTTCGAACGCCTCCATCCAGATGCTGGATCCTGGCAGCACATCCGGCGCGCCATCCCGCACTCTGCTTGTCGCATCCTTCCGATAAGGAAACTCTGCCATGTTTGGTGATCTACTCGGCGGCCTTCTGGGCGGCATCGGAAGCCTATTCGGTGGTAGCGCCACGAAGAAGGCGGCCGCGGCGAATAACAAGGCGCTGGACGGCTACCTCAAGTCCGGCACCGCTGCGATCGACACCGGTCAGCAGCAGGCGCAAGACTATCTCGGCGGTGTCGGCAATCTATGGTCGAACCTCGCCAAAGAGAGCGGCGGCCTGTCGGGCTTGAACCTGCTTGGCGATGCGCTTGGCGTCAACGGCGCGGCAGGCAACGCCAATGCGACCTCCGCATTCCAGACCAGCCCCGGCTACGAGTTCCAGCAGCAGCAGGGCATAGACGCCCTGAACCGCAGCGCGGCCGCTCGCGGCCAGTTGAACAGCGGCCAGACCGGGCTCGACACGCTGACTTTCTCCCAAGGCCTCGCCAACAACGAATATCAGAACTGGCTCAACAGTCTGAGCGGCTTCAGCGGGCAGCAGGGCAACATCTATACGGGGGCAACCACCGGCCAGGCGGGCGCTCTGAGCGACCTCGCCAACCTCGCCACCGGCACGGCGGGTCAGAAGGTTTCGCTGCTTGGCGACGTCACCAATGGCCGGCTCGGCGCGAACAACCAGACGGCGGCCGGCACTCAGCAGCAGTTGGGCGGCTTGAGCGGGTTCGGCCAGGGCCTTGGCGCTCTCTTCGGAGGCTATCTCTGATGGCTATCAGCTACCCGTCGATCCCGAATTTCTTCGATCCCGAAGCGGTGATGCAGGCGACTGCGCGCGGCTATCAGTCGGGCAAGGACTTTCGCGACGAGAAGAACGCGCAAGCGGCCTTCGGCAAGTATCTCGACAGCCTTCAGGGCCAGCAGCAGAGCGCCCCGCAGACGCTTTCTTCGCTTGCGCCGCAGTTCGGGCCATCCGCACCCGTCGGCGCTGTCCAGCGGGCTCCCTTGGGCACGCCTGACCCGGCAACGGCCCGTGTCGACCAGGCATTCGCCGCACAGGGCCAGACCAGCGCCAACACGCTCAACGGCAACCAGATCGCGGGCCGGTTCCTGAAGACGGTCAAGGATGGCGGCCTGACCAATCCGTTTGCGCTGGCGGCGGTGGCCGCAACGGGCAAGAACGAAAGCGGCTTTGCACCAAATCGCGCATTCGGAACATGGTCCGATCCCAGTCAGTCAGGGCAGGCCGGCACATCGGGCGGCATCATGTCGTGGCGCGGCGATCGATTGGCCAAGCTTCAGGCTTTCGCCCAGCAAAATGGCGACAATCCGCAGGCGCCGAGCCCGGAGACACAGGGCAAGTTCCTGCTGGCCGAAGACCCCAGCCTCATCCAAAAGCTCAACGCAGCCCAGTCGCCGGCCGAAGCGCAGCAGATCATGAACCAGGCCTGGCGGTTCGCCGGCTATGACCAGCCCGGCGGCGAGGCCGGCCAACGCATCGCTGATGCACAGGCATTCGCCCCGCAGTTCGGCGGCTCTGCACCGTCCCAGCAGGCGCTTGAGGGCCTTGCAGTGGGCCAGTCTGCCCCTATGGGCTCCGGGCAGGCTCCAGCAGCCCCGCAGGCCGGTTTCCAGCCCCCGCAGGCGGCATCCATCCTCCCCCCGCGCGAAGTGATGGCAGACCTGTTCAAGTCGCCTGGAACGCGCCCGCTTGCCATTCAGCTCGTGCAGGCAGCGCAGGGCTTGCAGCTCGACGCCAACGACCCGGTGAAGCAGCTCCAGTACCGCAAGGCACTCATCGACCTTCAGAACGCCGGGCAAAAGAACATCCCTGATGGTTATCGGGCGACCGCGACAGGCCTTGAGGCGATTCCGGGCGGTCCAGCAGACCCGAACAATCCGCTAAACCTGAGGAAGACCCAGCCTTCAAACGGCATCACCATCAACCCGGATGGAACGGTGCAGATCGGCGGGGGCGGCCAGAAGCTCACCGAGGGCCAGTCGAAGGATCTGGTGTTCTACACGCGCGGCATCGATGCGGAGTCCCTGCTGAGTGGCATGGACGACCAGCTCGCAAAATTCGGCCAACAGAATGCCGGTCTGCTGCCACTGGGTCTTGGCAACTATGTCAGGACACCAGAATTCAAGCAGGCAAAGCAAGCAGCGGACAGCTTTCTCACGGCCATACTGCGGAAAGACACCGGCGCGGCGATCACCGACAAGGAATTCGATCAGTACGGCCCCATGTTTCTGCCGATCCCCGGCGACGACCAGGGAACAATTGACCAGAAACGACGTGCTCGACAGGTCGCGCTCCTCGCTATCCGGTCCGGCTTGGGAACTGCGGAGGCAGTAGCGCAGGCCAACGAAATGTCTCTTGGACTTCAGCGGCCGAACCCCGGCAAGAGCGGCCGCGTGGCGCCGAAGAAGACGTCAACCGGGGTCGAATGGAGCGTGGAGACGCCATGACCACCCTCAACATCGGCGGAAAACGCGTCACCGTCTCCGACGACTTCATGAGCATGTCGCCAGAGCAGCAGCAAGCCACGGTCGAGGAAATCGCCGGCCAGATACAGCCGGAGCAATCTTCCGGGCTCGGGGATGTCACGAAGTCCGCGATTTCCGGCGTTCGGCAGGGCGTTGAGAGCATTGTCGGTATGGCCGGCGATGTCGGTAAGTATCAGGGGCAGCTTGCGGGATGGCTGGCCGGGAAACTGGGGGCTTCACCGGAGACGCAAGATACCGTTCGCGCTGTTGCCTCCAAGATCACGCCCTTCCCGACTTCCCCGACGACAGAGCGGGTGCAGGAGGAGACCCGGAACCTCGCCGGTGACCCATACCAGCCGCAAACCACCGCTGGCGAATATGCCCGAACCATTGGGCAGTTCGCACCCGGTGTGGTGGCCGGTCCCGGTGGGGCAATCTCAAAGACCGCCATGGCCGTCATCCCGGCTGTTGCGTCCGAGACGGCGGGGCAGATCACCAAGGGTACGCCCTATGAGAAATACGCCCGCGCCGCGGCCGCGCTCGTTGCCGGCGCTCCGGTGGCGTTCTTTGGCCAAGCCGGTGGAAACGCCGCCACGATCGCCAAAGCGGTCGAAGGATCGACACCGCAGCAGATCAACGAAGCCGAGCGGCTTTTCATGGACGCCCAGGCGGCCGGAACGCCGATCACCCGCTTCGAAGCCATCCAGCAGGTCACAGGCAGCGGAACACGGGCCGGTGATGTGCAGCGCGTGGTTGAAGGGCAGGGCGGCCTTCGAGATTTCATGGCCGGCCGTCCCCAGCAGATCGAACAGACCGCACGCGGTCAGATGGATGCTGTTGCGCCTGTCAATGCCGCACCGTCGACCGTTGGCCCAGCCGTCGGCCAGACAGCCGAAGGCGTTGTCAGCGACGTCCGCCAGGGCATCAACCGCGTTACAGAACCTCTGTATACTCAGGCGGCACCTCAGCGCATCGATCCGCAGACCTTCCAGCGCGTGCAGGCGGCTCCGGGCTGGGCAGAGGCCCGCGCGGCGGTGCGCGGCGATCCGCAGCTTCAGCGCTATGTGCAGGGCCTGCCGGATGATTCCGTTGGCTTCCTGAACGAGGTGCAGAAATATCTTCGCCAACAGGCAGACAATGCCGGCGCCCCGGTCAATGCGCAGCAGAATATGCAACGCTCGGCCGGCTATGGTGCCGACGCCGCCGCCGTCCGCTCGGCCGCGGAAGCTCAGTCTCCAGAGTTTGCGCAGGCCATCCAGCAGCAGGCACAACTTCGCCAGCAGTATCTAGACCCGCTGCTGCAAGGCCCGCTCGGTAAGATCGCTTCACGCGACACGACCACGCAGCAAGCCATCGAGGCGCTGTTTCCGCGCAACCCACTGCCGAATTCGACACAGGAGATCGGGCGCGCCGTCGGCGTTCTGGCGCGCCGCAATCCTGATGCCGCCCGCCAGTTGGTGCGCGCCCACATCGAAAGCACGTTCAACCAGGCCACGAAGGAATTGCAGTCAGGGGCCAATCAATTTGGAGGTGCTGGGTTTGTAGCGGCGTTGCGGGGCAATCCGCAGCAGTCCCAGAACCTCGAGGCGGCAGTGCGGGCGCTTCCCGGCGGCGACGATGTTTGGACCGGTTTCAACCGCTATCTCGACATCTTGCAGGCACAGGGGACGCGTCAGCGGATCGGTTCGCAGACGGCGTTTAATCAAGAACTCCTGAAAGACCTGAAGCAGGGCTCTCCGCTCGGCACGGCTTCGGCGGTGGCGATTGGAGGCGGCCTATCATGGCCCAAGAAGGCGCTGGACACCGTTGAGGGCTGGAGGCTTGGGCGTAATGTCGATCAGATCGCGCGGCTCATCACCGACCCAGCGGCCGGCCGCGCCTTCAGGCAACTTGCCCGAGCCGGCGGACACCGGGCCAGAGATATTGCCGTATCGCTCTCGATGATGGGCGCGAGTGGCCGCGCGAGCTCGCCGAACTCTCAGCCGGCCCAGTAGCCAGTCTATCCCGTAGGTTGCCGCGAAAGCAGCCCCGTAGGCGTAGATCCCGATCAGGTGGCCGTTTTCGACGTTGCAGTAGATGCAAACCCACGACACGGCGACCGCGAACGAGACCTGCAAAACCATGATGCCGAACTGAGCCATAGGCCACGGCATATAGCACCTCCCACATAGGAATTGAAGATGGCCATTCTCTGGGAAAAGAGCCTGGTGCCGTGGCTTGATGCCAGCGGCGATCCCTATTCGGGGGCCAAGGCGTATTTCTATGACAGCGGCACGTTGACGCCGATCGTCACCTACACCGACCACGCACTGTCGATCCCGAACGATTTCCCGGTCGTGGCCAACTCAGGGGGCGCGTTCGGGCCGATCTTTCTCCCCGAGCAGATCACTTATCATCTACGAATCGAGGATGCAGACGGGTCGACCGTCTGGGATGTCGATGGCATCTCTGCCCCTACCACGGTTGTCCCCGATCCCCCGAGCGGCGGCACCGCGACTGAATTCCTGTTCCAGACCGGCGACATCAAGACGGCCTGGCGGGCGAGCGTACCGTCCGGCTTTGTCCGCCTCAACGGGCGTACCATTGGCCAAGCGTCGTCGGGAGCCACGGAACGGGCCAATGCGGACTGCCAGGCGCTGTTCCTGTTCCTGTGGACCGAAGATAGCGCCTTGGCCGTCTCCGGTGGGCGCGGCGCCACCGCAGCGGGCGATTGGGCGGCGGCCAAGACCATTGCGCTGCCTGACTGGCGCGGTCGCACTCCTATCGGCATGGATTCGATGGGCAACGCGGCCTCGGGCCGGGTGACCGACGCCCAGCTCGGCAGCGATTCCGACACACTCGGCAGTGCTGGCGGCGAAGCGGCCCATACGCTCACCACAGCGGAACTCGCCTCGCACAGCCATACTTTTACCGGCGATGCGCTGCCGGCACATGCTCACACCTACCCAAGAGACGCTGGCTCTGGCAGCGGCCCGTCGTGGCAGGGCGGGTTCCGCAATGAGGCATTGGTAAACACCTCTTCGGTCAGCGCCGGCACACCAACCGGCACGATCAGCAATACCGGATCCGGGACGGCGCACAACAATTTGCAGCCGTCGGTCGTCGTTCCCTTCTTCATCAAGCTCTGAGGCGAAGATGTACGATATCAAATTCGCCACCGTGTCTGGTTCTGACTGGACTGAAATCGTGGAGGCAATCAACGATGACACCAATCTACCGCTTGCCGACATCGATACGGCGCTGATCGAAATACAGGTCAATGATCGGCAGAACTGCATGGTGCTCAGCGCCTCAACGGCCGACGACACCATCACGCGGCCCGCAACCGGCAAATTCCAGTGGCAGTTCACCAAAGAGCAAATGTCCGGCCTATGTGTGGGCGTCACCTATCGCGTCGGGTGCCGGATGACCAATGGCGCCGGCACCACGGCTCTGTTCACGGGCGAGCTTGCCTATATCGATGGTGAATTCGAATGGCACTAGTCGGCCCTATCCGCATCCGCGTTCAGAGCAAGCCGCGCATCCGTTGCCGGGTGTTGCCGCGCCTTATCCCGCTCAATGCGTCGATCGAGGTCGGCACCGTCACCACAGGGGCTCCGGGGAGTCCTGTAACGGTTGTCAACTCAGGCACTAGCCTTGACGCGGTTCTCGACTTCAGCATCCCGCAAGGCGCGCAGGGTGATCCCGGTGTGGTTCAGTCGGTGGTGGCTGGCGACAATGTATCTGTGGACAGTTCAGACCCTACACGTCCCGTTGTCTCGGCCATAAGCGATATAACGCCAGTGGCCGACCGGGCAGCGCTAAAGGCGCTCTCCACGTCAACGAAGAAGATTGCCATCATTTATGCTGAGGGCGGTCGCAACGGCGCATTTGTCTGGACCGTTGGGGACTATTCGACGCAAGTGGCCGCCGATACAGCAGAAGGCATTTACATCAAGGCTACGGCCATTGCCGCGACGGCTGGCGCGTGGGTGCGCCTCTATTCTGGAAATGCCAACGCAAGTTGGTTCGGGACGGGCCAGTCCGCGATCGAGGCCGCACACTCCGTTGTCGATGACATCGAGATCGACCGGCCGTTTGCGATCGCCGCAACAGCGACATGGCCGAACGGCAAGAGGTATAAATTCACAGGCTTAGGCAAATTGGCCGTCGCTACTGCCGTCACTCTGACCATTCGCGGTGCGGTGCGCGCACCTACATGGGCAAATCTGCCATCTTCCGGTCCGAACAAGATTTTCGACTGTACAGGAACGGGAAAGGTTCTCGGCGTACGTAGGGTGCATCCAGAGTGGTGGGGAGCTGTAAAAAACGGTTCAATACCGGATCACGCGGCCTTCCAGGCGGCACAGAACTGCATCGAGGCATCCGCCACAAGCGATGGCGACGAAACCGCTCTAATCCTTGGTGGCGGCAGCTACGCGCTCGGCGCTCAGGTAGTCGTGACGCCTCGCGGCGATATGACGGTCAAATGGCTCGGCCAGGGAGGTTCAGGGGGCACATACCTTGTCGCGCTCGCAAGCTGGACAGGCAATAGTGGCGTCGTCAAATTCGCCGCAGCGGCAGGTATTAACGACAGCCGCTCGAATTGGCTTTTCAGTGGGTTTCGCATCCTCCCCCAAACCGCTGGAACAGGATCGACCGTAGGCATTCTCATTGGTGCCGGGGCGACCACCTTGCAGGGCGGCGTCCAGGAGAGCGCCCTGTTTGAAGACGTGAATGTCTATGAGTTCGCCACCTGCTGGTACGTGCAGAACGCGCGGCTTATGCAGTGGCGTCGTTGTGGCGGCTGGATTGAGACCCTCGCCAACGGGAATGCTTTTAGGGCGGTCGCGGCAGCCGGAGACACTACCGGCGACTTCGACACCTATAGCTGCCAATTTGTGGGCAAGGGAACTAATACCAGAAGCGTGTTCTTTTCCGGCTCAGGCGCGGGCGCTACTGTGGTAGGCATACGGATGCACTCCGCGATTATGTACGCAGGAAGCATCACCGTTTCCGCAGACACGGCGGCCCGCGTCGGCGATATCTGGTTCGATACGGGATCGCAACTCGACGTGTTTACTACGGCTGGCGTAATCCTGATTTGCGATGGATCGGGAAGCCGTCTCTACAATGTCAAATTCAGGGATGGCTATTTTGCGAGCGGCATCGTTGGCACCGTGAAAGCCATCAGTATTGGCGTCAGCAATAGCGGCGCGATCCGTGGCATTGAGGTGAGTGGCAATTTCTTCATCAACTGCGTCGGTGATGTGGTTTACGCGAACGGCGATGTGCAGGGCTATATCGTCACCAACAACCACTTTGTCGATTGCAACGGCGGAAACATGGTGACAATCGGGACGGGTGTCAAAAATTCCAGTGTGACCGGGAACACCGTTGAGCGCATGAATACCTCTCAGTCAGTGGCCGCGATAGTCGCCACGGTCGCCGGGGCGAACTACTATGCGATCCGCAACAATATGGGCAATGGCGTGGCTACGGCTGCCGTCAGCGACATTGCGGCAGGTGCGCAGAAAATCGTCGACGGGAATTTCTAGTGTACGCAGCCGCGAGGTTTGCGCTTCGAGTTAAGCGCTTCATGGCTTCATTCGCCTAGAGCGGAAGCCGCCCACCGCTCGAAGCATTCCCTGGCTTCTTTCTCATTGGGGATAGGAGCCACGGCAACGCCGTTGACCGTTGGGTAGCTCTGGGGCTGCGTGTTGTCGGCCGCATTGTCTTCCGAAAACGACCCGAAATAGTTAGTACCATCGGGATTCTTGAGACCCATCTATCTCTCCTAAAGAACGATCGTTTCAAGAAGCTGGTTTCGCACAGTGCGCAGCCGACCTCAAGTGCCAACACGAAACCAGCTCGTCCTACCGCTCTCGAACTGAGTGACCCGTATCCATTCTCCGGATGCGGGCTCCCGGCCACGCGGAATATTCACCGGACCCCAGACCTCCGCAGCCTCGACATCGCTGCCGGCCGATAGATCGACGCGCTTCAGGGCCGCGCCGTCGCGCAACATTTCGACTGTGAATTTCATCGGTCGACCATAGCCATTCATCATCCGAAAGGGAAACCCCATGGACCGCACGTTCAAGGGCGCCGCGGTGCGCCTTGACGATATCGCCTTGCCGAAGCTCGGCGCCAAGATCGGAGTAGGAGAGGACGAAATCCATGCTTTTCTCGACGTTGAAACGCGCGGCCATGGCTTCGATAGTCAGGGCCGCCCCGTCATGCTCTTCGAGCCACATGTTTTTTATCGCAATCTGGCGGGCGCTGCGCGATCCCATGCGGTAGAGCAGGGGTTGGCTTATCCGAAGTGGGGAGAGAAGCCCTATCCGGCGGACAGCTATCCGCGCCTGAAGGCGGCATGTGCGATCGACGAGGCCGCGGCGCTGAAATCTGCATCGTGGGGTCTGGGTCAGGTTCTGGGCGAGAACTTCAAGGCGGCCGGCTACCCAACCCCACAGACCCTGGTTTCGGCCATGATGCAGAGCGAAGAGCTTCAGCTCGAGGCGGCGATCAGTTTCATCAAGGCGAACCATCTGGACGCCGCATTGCGCTCCCACGACTGGGCGACCTTTGCCAAGGGCTACAACGGCGCCGCCTACAAGAAGAACGGGTACGACACAAAGCTAGCCGACGCATTCCGGAAGTGGTCGCGCATCAAGGACACGCCTTGGCCTCCAGCAACCCCGCCAGCGCCCGTTCAGACGGTTCAGGTCAATATACCGGCTCCGGCGCCCGCCGCTCCTGAAACCGCCCCCACGGTCATCCTGCCGCCCGCCGGCGCCGATCCTGTGGTTATCCCCAGCGCACCGGTCCCGCCGGCGGCGCAACCAACCATTCCGCGGAAAAAAACCGGGATCGCGGCAATCCTGGCTATCGTCATCTCGATCATCGCCGGCTTCCTCAAAGCACATTTCGGAGGTTGAACATGGACACGGTAATCCAGCCGTCGGCAAACCCCACCGTAAAGCTCACCGCTGCCACCATCGCAGCGGCGCTGGTTTCTGTCTCGGGCCTGATCGTCAAGAACTTCTGGCCGCAGTGGTATTCGGATGACGTGTGGACCTCGCTGACGCCTATCGTCATCTTTGCCTGCGGCTATTTCGTGAAGGACAGCCCGAACGTGGTCGTGGTGCAGCAATGACCGCGCTCGCTCTCTCTCTGCTGTGGCAGTTCTGGCCGTACCTCCTCGCTGCCGGCGCTGCCATTGCCGGGCTCTGGACGGCCTATGCCAAGGGCAAAGCCAGCCAGAAGGCCAAACAGGCGGCCGCAGACGCCGCGGCGCGCACCGAAGCCCAGAAGATCGACGATGCCGTGGCTGGCCGCGCGCCGGCCGACAATCGAGAGAGGCTGGGCAAATGGTCAAAATCCTGATCCTGGCGCTCTTGCTCGCCGGCTGCACCACCTCTGGCGGCTCCTTCTGCGCAGTCGAGCATCCGATCCGCCCGACGAAGTCCGAAGTCGCCGCACTCTCGGACGCCTCTGTCTCGGCAATCCTCGCTCACAACGAGAAGGGCCAGAAACTTTGCGGCTGGAAACCGTAGGCGAGGAGGGGCGGGGACATGCCGACATCTGGAACGAAAAGCTTGGAAATGATGATCGGCGGACTGCTGCAAGCCACGCAGGACATGCAGCGGGACATCACCGAGATCAGGCGCGACATCAAGGACAGCGATGCGCGAGCGGCGCTGAGTTATGAGCAGTCAGAACAGCGCGCAGCTGCAAGTCGGTCGAAAATGTACGCCAAGACCGACGAACTGGTCGAGCGGGTCACTGCCACCGAGACCGCCGTCAGCAAGCTCAAAGCCGACATGACCAGCGTGGAGCAAGTCACGGCCGAGGTGACTCGCTGGAAGCTGATGGGCCTTGGCGCCTTGGGCGTCACCGGCATGGCGGCTGCTGCGGTGGCTTCGGTGGTCACCGCCTACTGGTCAGACATCTGGCGCGTGCTGCGCGGCGGGTGAAACGATCCCAGACCACCATGTTACTGCATAACAAAATCGCCCCGCTGGCTCCGGCCGGCGGGGCTTTTTGCGTTTCGCGTCTAAGGCAAGGATCCTTTCGTTAGCTTTTCTCTAACAAAAGGATAAGTGCCTAGGCTGCGGCTGAACTCCAAAGGGTACTCCTAAGACTATGGACCTCGCCCCGCCAGCCGAAGCCAGCGGCGCTTTTCGCGTTTCGGCCCTATGCCGGCCGCCATCTAGATCGAGATGTAGACCTTGCCCGTCCCCTTGCAGTCGGGGCATGGGAGCCCGTTGGGAAATCGCCACGGCTCGGGGTGGAATTTCCTCCAGTCGCCATCGCCTCCGCATTCGAAGCAAGGTACCTGGCCGGCTCCGCAGCCGTGATCGACGGGCCGGCACTCGACTTCGGTTTCGCGCTTGGAACCGAGATAGGCGACCATCCTAGTCCGGCGCATCGACCAACGGCTTTCGTCTTGCTGGCTGTTCATAGCTCTCCACCAGCCGCACCTTGTCGATTGGCACGGTGACGCCCAGACTCCGCCCTCCAATGGTCACGCTGTCCTCATCGACCCGCTGGACGTCGCCTTGAAGCTCTATCTGCTGGCCTCGCTTTACCTTGGTGGATTTGTCCACGATGGAATGCGGGAAGCTATAGCCGGGGAGGGAGACGCTTACCCTGTCCTCGGTGACGCGCCGCCGCACGGTCGCGGTGATGGCGACCTGATCGCCTACCTTGATGCCCTTGCCCATGGGGAGAGTCTGGGGCGGGGATCGTGCCAGTCAAGGGCCGCGCTCACTTCTCCAGGCTCAAAATCTCCACCCTTCTAGACTGATGATCGTATCGGCCGGTCTTGACCGTTTCCATGACCCTGGCGCCATTCTTCAACACAAGTGTGGAGTTGGTGAAGCACTGAGGCGCGGCATCAAATGCAGCCCGCGCCATAGCGAAATGGTCTGTTTCCAACTCCAGTTCGCCATTTACCAGGATCTGGTAGGATTTGTCGTGAACGGCGCGGCTTCGTGGTCCCATTTAGAAATCCACCCACCCAAGCGCCTTCAGCACCTTATACCCTATCTCTCCAAGCACAATGACCGGCACGAAGATAGCAGCGAGCCATAGGATCAGCTTGGTATCGCCGGGGAAGCGCGCGGCCATTCTTTCTCTCCTGCTGGTGCTGCGAACATAGTGGGGAAGTCAGCGGTTCATGCCCGCCTTGCTATTCTGGAGACCATTCGTCAGTGGAAACACCGTGACGAATGAGTGTCCCTTGAACACGAACACCCATCCGCGCCATACTCGGTAGTCGCCGAAATGACCATGCCGGTGGAACAGGGCATCCAACGTGCGGCGCATGCGGCCAGAGTAATCCGTTCGCGGCGTGCCGTCACTGTGGGCGCGCTCGATCTCTCGCTCTGCCGCCTTCTTCGGCAAACCCCGACGCTGCCTCATTCGCTTGAGTCCGTGGTCTGAAGTTTCGATGCCGGTCACCAGTTCCACGGCTAGCGCTTCAACGTCGTCCATCTACGTCCTCTCAGGGGCTGGAGTGGCAAGGGGAACCGAAATCACTTCGTGGCGCGCGGTAATGGTCTCGATCGTCTTGATGACCTCGTAGTCTGTGAATGGCACCAGAAACCGGCCCTTATAACCCGTAGGCTGGCCGCGCCCAAGCAGCGCCTTGACCTTTGCGACATCGGCCCATCTATCGGTGCCGTTGTTCGACCTGTAGTACTCGGCATAAAGACCCTCATTTGCCGGGAAGCGGATGCGATAGTACACTCTCTCGATTGTCTCGCACATTTCATATCCTCTCGGGTGGGGTTGGGCTGGCGGGATGATGCGGAACGATATGGGAACATTACTGTCTAACCTTGGCGAAGAGAACCGCAGAATTGCTCGGTTCTATCAGTCCCTCCGGGCCCACCA
>NZ_VFWA01000027.1:0-24128 GCF_006442295.1 Mesorhizobium sp. B2-3-2
GGCGGTGCCGGTGGTAGCGAGACCGGGGCCGAGGTTCCAGGCGGCCTTGGTGGAACCGCTGTTAGCCCTAACGGTCAGCCGGGCCAAAATGCGACTTCCATTTGGGGCGGTGGCAGCGGTGGCGGCGGTGGCTACAACGGGAATGGCCCCGGAACGGCAACGATTTCCAATGCCGGGATAGCGACCGGCGGAAACGGCGGAAACGGCGGCGACGGCAGCAATGCGCCAAGCGGGGCGGGCGGTGGCGGCGGTGGCGGTGCCGGAGGATACGGCTCCGTCGCGCTCGGACCTGGGATCAGCATCAATTCCGGGACGATTAACGGCGGAGCCGGAGGCAATGGTGGGACGTCGGGCATCTATCTTGGTCTCCCTTACCCCGACTCCGGTGGCTTCGGTGGCGACGGCGGCGGAGGTGTGTTGTTCACCGCTCCCGGAGCCGTATTCACCAACAGCGGCGGCACGGTCACAGGCGGCAGGGGCGGCGATGGCGGATCGGCGGGCGTTGTTGGTGCCACTCCGGGAGCGGCTGGGACTGGTGGCATAGGCGTCCATTTCATGGACAGCGGCGAGTTGCACAACAATGGTCTAATTTCCGGCGGAGATGGCGGCTCCAGCCACGGTACCGGCGGCAATGGCGGCACAGGCGTGTTTTTCGCCAACGGAGGCACGCTGGATAACAGCGGGACGATTATCGGCGGCGGCGGCACCGTCAGCGGCGGCACCGCTGGCGCGGGCGGAGCCGGTGTCGTTGGCTCGAACCTGGCGATCATCAACAGCGGCGCTATATCGGGGCAACTTGACGGCCCTGGTGCCGTTCGGGCCAACGCCATCACCTTCACCGGCGGCAGCAATGTGTTGGAGTTGCAGGCCGGCTCCGTCATCAACGGCAATGTGGCAGGCACCGGCTCGGATACGTTCCGGCTCGGCGGCAGCACCAATGGGAATTTCGATGTCTCCGGGGTCGGCGCGGCGGCACAATATCAAGGCTTCTCGACCTTCGAGAAAACCGGCGCCTCCAACTGGACGCTGGGGGGCATCGGGAGCCAGAACTGGGCGATCAGTGAAGGAACCCTCACCGGCAACACCGATAGCATGGGCGGCGACCTGACCTTCGCGACCGGAGCCGGTGTGCGCGACGTCGTCTTCGCCCAGGCCACGTCCGGAACCTATTCCGGGACCATATCGGGAGACGGCAGTTTCACCAAGTCAAACGGCGGCGTCCTCACCCTGTCAGGCGTACAGGGCTACACAGGAGGAACGACCCTCTCGGGAGGCGCAATTCGGATGGGTGCGGCCAACGCGCTCGCATCCTCGTCCGGCGTTCAGCTGATCATAGGCACCTGGGACCTTGGCGGCTTCGATCAGACCATCAAGGGCTTGGCCGGGAATGCCGGGACGAACATCGCTCTCGGCACAGCGACCCTGACCGTCGACAATACAGGGAGTAACAGCTTTGGGGGCACGGTGTCCGGCTCAGGTGGCCTGACCAAGACCGGGGCAGCCATTCTCCAACTGGAGGGGGCCAACACCTATTCAGGTGCGACGAATATCGAACACGGCCTTATGCTTGTTGCCGCTGGCGGATCCCTCCAGAATTCCTCTGCCATCAACATCTCCAACGGTGCCCAATTCGGCGTCTTTGCGGCCGACGCCCTGTCTCCCACGGCGGCTGTCAACCTGACCGGAGCCGGGTCGGAGTTTCAGGCGATCACCGACCAGCAGATCGGCTCGCTCGCTGGCGCTGCGGGCACGCGCATATGGCTCAACCCAGGTGTGACGCTGACGACGGGTGGGAACAACACGAGCACCACTTTCGCGGGCGATATCGGCTATAGCGGCGTGGGCTCGCTGACAAAGGTTGGTACAGGCACCTTCACCCTGTCCGGCGCCAACAGCTACACCGGCGCCACGACGGTCAGCGGTGGTTCGCTGATCGTCAACGGCTCGATCGCGGCGTCTTCGCTGACAACGGTGGAGGCCGGCGGCACGCTGGCCGGCAGTGGCACGGTCGGCAACGCCGATATCTACGGCACGCTGTCGGCGGGCAACAGCCCCGGCACGTTGACGTTCGCCGGCGACCTGGCGCTGAACGCGGGTTCGACCTCAGTGTTCGAACTCGGCGCACCGGGCGTGGCGGGCGGCGCATCCAACGATCTGGTGACTGTGACCGGCAACCTTGCGCTCGGCGGTACGCTCGACGCGCACGTGGCGGCGGCGGGTTATTACAGGCTGTTCAACTACGGCGGTACGCTGTCGGGCTCGTTCGCCAGCGGTACACTCACCGGCACCGGCGGCTTCACGCCGCTTTCTCCCAACAATCCCGATATCCGGACGAATATCGTCCATCAGGTCAATCTATCGGTGCTCGGCACCGGGCAGACCATGCAGTTCTGGGATGGCGGCGATCCTGTCGCCGACGGCACGATCGATGGCGGCACCGGAGCGTGGCAGAGTTTCGCGACCAACTGGACGAACGACACCGGCAGCGCCAATGGCGGCTGGGGCGGTTCGGTCGGCGTGTTCGCGGGCAGCGCCGGCACGGTGACGGTCGACGGGACGCAAGGCTTCGATACGCTGCAGTTTTCGACTGACGGCTACACATTGACCGGCGGCTCGCTGGCGCTTGACCCGGCAAGCGGCTCGGCCGGCACCTTCAACATCGACAACGGCGTGACCACAACCGTCGGCTCGACCATCGTCGATGGTATGGGCAATACGCTCAAGAAGGTCGGCGGCGGCCAGCTGACGCTCAGCGGTGCCAACACCTATACAGGCGGCACGCAGCTTCTGGGCGGCGTTCTTTCCGTTTCCTCGGACGCCAATCTCGGCGCGACCTCGGGCGCGCTGACCATCGACGGCGGCACTCTACGGGTGAGCGGGGCGACATTCAATTCCACTGAACGTAACATCGTCCTGGGCCCCGACGGCGGTGGCTTCGATATCGCCGATCCTGGCAATGTCTTCACGATTTCGCAGAGCGTCACCGGTTCCGGCGGCCTGACCAAGACCGGTGCGGGCGCACTTATGCTCTCGGCCGCCAACGACTATAGCGGCGGCACCACGGTTTCGCAGGGGTTCACGTTCGCCTCCGTGACGGGGGCCTACGGCACGGGACCGATCAGTGTCGATGCCATCAGCGCGGGTTCCGCGAACCTCGGGTTCATCAATTCGGCGAACGCCGGGACGGCGGCGATCTACGTCGCCAATTCGCGCAGCGCTTTATTCTTTAACGACAGCGCATCCGCTGGTAGCGCCACAATCGACAACAATGGTGCGATCTTCTTCGGTTTTAGCAGCACCGCCGACGCTGCGACGATCGTCAACAAGGCCGGCGGGCGGGTGGATATCTCCGGCCTGACAAGCAGCGGTATCGGTATCGGTTCGCTGTCGGGCGACGGCGATATCCTTCTCGGATCGAAGGTGCTGACGCTCGGCAGCCTTGCAACGAACGAGACGATCGGCGGCGTCATCCAGGACGGAACGGCAGGCACAGGCGGCTCGCTCATCAAGACCGGCTCGGGCACGCTGACGCTGAACGGCGTAAACACCTTTACCGGTGGCACGATGGTCGATGCAGGCAAGCTGGTTGTCGGCGACAGCAGCCATGCGAGCGCGACCCTGGGAGATGTCACGCTCGCCACGGGGGGCATCCTGGGCGGCATTGGCGCGATCGGCAACACGATGATCGGTTCGGGCGGTACGCTGGCGCCGGGCAATTCGATCGGCACGATCAACGTCGCTGGCAGTGTCGCCTTCGGCCCAGGTTCGGTCTACGAGGTCGAGACCGATGCGGACGGGCGATCGGACAGGACCGTCGCCACCGGCACGGCAACCATCAATGGCGGCACGGTGAAGGTCATGGCCGGGGCGGGCAGCTATGCTCCACAGACCGACTACACCATCCTGACCGCCAATGGCGGGCGCACAGGCACCTTTGCCGGCATCACCTCCAACCTCGCCTTTCTCGATCCCTCGCTCGGCTATGACGCCAACAACGTCTATCTGACGATGAGGCGCAACGATGCGAGCTTCTCCAGTATCGGCCAGACCTTCAACCAGAAGGCCACCGGCGGCGGTGCCGAGAGCACGGGGGCCGTTTCGCCCATCTACAGCGCCATTGCAGACCTCAGCGCCGACCAGGCCCGCGCCGCCCTCGACTCCCTCTCGGGCGAGATCCATGCCTCGGTGAAGTCGGCGCTGATCGAGGACAGCCATTTCGTGCGCGATGCCGTTAATGACCGCATCCGCTCGGCGTTCGGCGATGCCACGGGCACAGATATGCCCCTGCTCGCCTATGGGCCGGACGACGCGCGACCGGCCTCGGCCGACAGCAGCGCCACGGTCGCCTGGGGCCAAGCTTTCGGGACCTGGGGCTCCTTCGACGGCGATGGCAACGCGGCGGGCATGGATAGCTCCACCGGTGGCTTCCTGACCGGCATTGACGGCACTATCGCTGCGAACATCCGGCTAGGGCTGCTTGCCGGCTACAGCCATTCCTCTTTTGATGTCGACGACCGCGCCTCATCCGGTTCGAGCGAGAATTACCATCTTGGGCTTTACGGCGGCGGCAAGTGGAACGCACTGCGCCTCACCGGCGGCATCGCCTATACATGGCATGATATCGAGACGAACCGTTTGGTGGCCTTTCCTGGCCTCAGCGAGAGCCTGACAGGGGACTACAGTGCCGGCACCTTCCAGGCCTTCGGCGAGACCGGCTACAAGATCGACACGGGCGCCGTCTCCTTCGAGCCCTTTGCCAATCTCGCCTATGTCAGCCTGCACACAGATGGCTTCAGGGAAAAAGGCGGCGCCGCGGCACTTGATGTCCGCAGCGCAACAACCGACGCCACCTTCACCACGCTCGGCGTCCACGTCTCGTCGGCCTTTACGTTCAGCGGCATGAAGGCGACCGCCAGCGGCACGCTCGGCTGGAGACACGCTTTCGGCGACACCACTCCGCTGGCTTCCGTTGCATTTGCTGGTGGCTCATCATTCACCGTCGCCGGCGTGCCAATCGCCGAGGATGCGGCCGTTCTCGAAGCCGGGCTCGACTTCGCTATCAGCGACAGCGCCACGCTTGGCATCTCCTATACCGGCCAGTTCGCCAGCCAAGCACACGACCACGGCGCAAAGGCAAACCTTAGCGTGAGGTTCTGAAACGAAAAAGGCCCGCCCCGGCGAACCGCAGCGGGCGCTGTCTAGGCGGTACTAGGAACCTATCCGCAACCGCATATTGGCATGTGGGCGAGGCTTATTTCAGACGCCTCGCAACACGCCGCGCTTGGTGAGGCTGAGTTTCCCAAAAAAATAAGAGGCAGGCAAGTGAGCTTGTTATCAGTGGGCAATCGTCAACCGTCTACTCGTTCGTTAGCTAGAATAGCCGATGAAGTAGGTGCCGAATTCCCGTTGCCCCGGCCGGCCGAACGGCATGTTGTCGCGCAATATGTCATGTTCGGTGCCGTCGGCATCCTCGATGGTGGCGAGCGACTTGTGCGATTTGCGCGGCGCTTCGTCATCGTCGATTTCGATGTTGTCGATCTTGGTTCGGCCGATGATCGCCTCCTGCACGGGCGTGGGGATTCGCGCCCACGCCTGTAGATCGTGCAGGTATTTTTGAACGACGACATAGCTGCCGCCGGTAAAATCAGGATCTTCGTCGCCAACGAGCGCCGAGGCGGGCAGATCGAGGCCGGTTGGGTTGGCTGTGCCGTCGACGAAACCGAGCAGGTCGCGGGCATCGAAATAACGGAAGCCCGAGACTTCGTCGACGACGGTCACGCCGGGACCAAGCCTGTCCAGCAGGATACGCTCGAACTCGAAGCACATGTCGGGCCGCTCGGAGCGGATATGGAAGAGAAGGTCGCCGGGCGTCGTCGGCGCGGCGTGAACCGCTCCCTTGATCGGTGCGAACGGCTTCAACTCCGCCGGCCGCCGGCCGGGGCTGAGCCGATCCCAGAGATCGCGGCCGATCCCGGCAATGCACGACAGGCGGCCGCCGAGGTCGCGGAACCCGACAGTCTTGACCAGGTCATCAAGGTCGCCGAGCACGGAACAAACCCCGGCGAGAACCGGCTGTTCATCGGCTATGGTGACGACAAGGAAAATCGCCGATTGCGAAAGCGGCGCGTCGACGCTCTGCGCATCGATCGGCACACGGTCCCAGTTCTTCCCCGACATCCCAATTCTCCGCTTTTCCAGGATTCTTTCAGACGATCCCGGATCGGAAAACGCCGCGGCCGGAACAGGGCGAGCACGCCCAAAGCAGGGTATCGCGACTACGAGCGACCGCGCAACATGGAACGCCGTCCATGGTTGTCGCCGACGACGATCGAATTGCCTCTTTATCGACACGCGGATGCGGGTAGAGTGCGGCTGATTTCAACCAAACCGTTCGGAGCTGATGCTCGCACGCCTGTTCGTGATCTTCGGTGGCCTGTTCGTGCTGGTGCTGTGCGCGGCGCTGGTGGGGCCGTATTTTGTCGACTGGTCCGGCTATCGAGCGCAGTTCGAGCGCGAAGCGAGCGCCATTCTCGGCCGCAAGGTGACCGTGCAGGGCGACGCCACGGCGCGCTTGTTGCCGTTTCCGTCGGTGACCTTCTCCAATGTCGCCGTTGCCGGCGGCCCCGCCGGCCAGCCGGCGATGACCGTCGAGACGTTTTCGATGGATGCGGAACTGGCGCCGTTCCTGCGTGGCGAGGTGCTGATCTTCGACATGCGGCTGGTGCGGCCGAAAGCGACAATCGACATCGCCGCCAATGGCACTGTCGACTGGGCGATGCGGCCGTCCTCGCCCTTCAACCTCAACCAGATCTCGATCGAGAAGCTGACGGTGACGGAAGGGCAGATCGAGTTGCGTCATGCCGCCGGCGGACGCAGCCACATCATGTCCGAGATCAATTCGACCATCTCGGCCAAATCGCTGGCGGGCCCATGGCGCATGGATGGCACGCTGAGGTTCGACGGCCTGCGCACGACGGTTGCCGCCACCACCGGCAAGGTCGAAGGCAATGGCCAGATGCGGTTTCGGCTCAAGGCCGATCCCGACGCCTATCCGCTGGTCATCGAAACCGACGGCAATGCCGGCATCGTCAACGGCGCCGCCATCTACTCCGGACAGTTCAAGATTTCTGGCGCCGACAAGAACTCGGCCCAGTTGCGTGGCACCGATGGCGAGACGGTGAAGGTCACCACCGGCAAGTCCGATCCCGGCTTTCGGGTCAACGGCAAATTCGCGCTCGATCACCAGAAGCTCGGCATCGATGAATTCCGCTTCGAGACCGGGCCGCTGGACAACCCCTATACCGCCGACGGCAAGGCCTCGGTTGATCTTGGCCAGAAGCCGAGCTTCGCCATCGAGGCCAATGGCGCGCAGGTGCAGTTCGACGAGGCCGTGGGTGCGGCGGCGGGCGCCGGCCTGACACTGGATCAGCGCATTGCCGGACTGGAACAGGCCTTGCTCGACCTGCCCAAGCCGACCATTCCCGGAACGGTCGAGGTCAGGTTGCCGGCCGTGGTGGCCGGCGACACCACGGTTCGCGACGTTCATCTTTCCGCCGAGCCGGTCGATGGCGGCTGGTCGGTGAAATCGCTCGCCGCGACACTGCCCGGCCGCGCCACGCTGGAAGCCGACGGCCTGCTCAGCGTCGAGAACCATTTCGGCTTCACCGGTTCGCTGCTGCTGGCCGTGGCGCAGCCTTCCGGCTTCGCCGCCTGGTTGTCGAAGGACGTCGACGAGGCGATCCGGCGCCTGCCCGCCGCCGGCTTCCGGGCCAAGGTCGATCTCTCCGAAAAGCGCCAAGCCTTCAGCGATCTCGAACTGGTCCTGGGCAAGGCGACGTTTTCCGGCCGCATCGACTCCAGCCAGCCCGACGACGCCAGGCCCTCGGTGCTGATGCGGCTGGAAGGTGGCGATCTCGATGTCGACGGGCTGGCGGCTTTCGTCTCGATCTTCATCAGCGACAAGGGCGCCAACCGATTTGCCGACCGCGATCTCGATTTCCAGATCAAGGCGGGACCGGTCAGCGCCGGAGGCTTGACCGCCGATACGGTTGACACAGCGCTCAGGCTGCGCGACGGGCTGCTTGAGATCGACCGACTGTCGGTGGGCGGGCTGGCTGGCGCGTCGATCAGCGCCACCGGCCGGATCAAGGATTTTCCGGCGAGTCCGACCGGCAAGCTTGACGCCTCCGTGGTCGCCGTAGACCTGAAGCCACTGATCGACGTGGCGGCGCAGCACTATGCCGACAATGCCGTGCTCAAGGGACTGGCAAGCCGCGCCGCTGCCTATCCCGACCTGTTCCAGGATTCACGCGTCGATCTTGTGGTGAGTGCCGCCGACAATGGCGACGGCACAACGGGGCTTGCGGTGAGCGGGCAAGGCAAGGCCGGCGGATCGTCCTTTTCCGCCTCACTGTCGGGGAAGGGAGCGGTCGACAAGCTTCTTGAAGCGCCTGTGGCGCTGACCTTCAATGCCAGGAACCCCGACGCCACCGCGCTGCTGGCACTTTACGGCTTGCCGGCGCTGCCGCTCGGCATGCTCGGCGAGGCAAGCACCGACATCCAGGCCAAGGGCACACTGGGCGGCGGCCTGGCGACGAGCTTCAGCCTTGCCGGCAACGACTTTAATGCCGGTTTCGACGGCACCGTAGCCGACACACCGCAAGGTCCGGTCGCAAAGGGCAAGGTCAGCCTCGATGCGGCCGACATCGAGCCCTGGTTGATGACATCAGGCATGAGCCTGCCAGGCATGGGAACAGGCATGTCGACGTCGCTCACCGCGCAGGCCGATTACGGCAACGGCCTACTGGTGCTCTCCGGCCTCAATGCCGCCATCAACGAAGCTGCGGTTTCGGGTGACGTGAATATCGACGTCAAGGAGGGGATCGACGGCAAGGATGGCGTGCCGCATCTGGCCGGCGCGCTGTCGCTCGACGAACTCGATCTCGACCCGATGGCGGTGGCGCTGTTCGGCGATTCCGCGTTCACGGACAAGAGCGGAGACAATAAAGGCGGTGTGTGGCCGTCGGCTCCGTTCAGCCAGAAATCCAGCCTTCCGTTCACGGCCGATCTCGACTTGACCACGGCTTCCCTTGCCGCAGGACCATTCGCGACCGCCTATGACGCAGCCTTGTCGCTGAAGCTCGACCAGGAAGGCATCCGCGTGTCCGATCTCAAGGCCAAGTTCCTTGGGGGTGCGCTTACCGGCCTGTTCGAATTGAAGAACAATGACGGCACCGGGCTTTTCACCGGCCAGATGAAGCTCGCGGACGCCGATCTGCCAGCCGTGCTGCCGGATGCCGGCATCGATGGCAAGGGGGATGTCTCGGCGGCGTTTTCGACAAGCGGCAAATCGGTCGACGCGATGATCGCCGCTCTGTCGGGTTCGGGCACGGCGGCGCTGAAGGGCGTCACGGTCGCCGGCGTCAATCCCGATGCGTTCAGCACTTTCCTCGCCAAGGCGGACGCGATCGGGCGCGATATCGATGCAGCCAAGATAGCCGGCTTCGCCCCTGCTATCGCGGCAGATGGCAGTTTCGCGGCAAAGGATGCCGAAATCGCCTTCACCATTGCAGGCGGCACGCTGCGGGCGCCGCCGATCAGCCTCGAAAATCCTTCGGCGACCTTGTCCGCCGACATCACGGCAGATCTCAACGCCGATATGGTCTCCGCCAAGGGTGCGGTCACCTACCGGCCTGGCGACGAGGCGCTCGTCGGTTCCGAACCGGCGATGAATTTCAGCGCCGAGGGGCCGTTCGGTGCCGTCAAACGGCAGTTCGACAGCGAACCGCTGGCGCAGTTCCTGATACAGCGCGCGCTGGAGAAGGAGCAGCAGCGGGTCGAGGCGATGCAGGCCGCGTTGCTGGAGAAGCAGCGGCTGCGGCGCGAGGTGCGCTACTACGCTGCGTTGCAGGACCAGCGCGACAAGGCGGCCGAGGAGCTGCGACGGCAACAGGAGGCGGCGCGCCTGAAGGCCGAGGCCGACGCAAAGGCGAAAGCCGAGGCGGAAGCACAGGCGCAGGCCGAAGCAGAGGCCAAGGCCAAGGCGGATGCCGAGGCAAAAGCCAAAGCCGAGGCGGATGCCAAGGCAAAGGCCGAAGAGGCGATGCGGACCGCCTCGCAGGAGAAGGCAAGGATGGAAGCGGAGCGCAAGGGCACCGAGCAGGCGCCGACGCCGGAACCGGCGGCACCGCCGGTGGCCAATGACAATCCGCCTCCGGCCAAACCGCAGTTCAATCCGTCTACGATCGACAATTTGCTGAAGTCTTTGCAGTAGGGCAGTAGGGCAGTAGGGAGGGGATTTCCCTCAATCGCTCAAAGAGCGAGCAGCTCGGCGCTTTCGGCGACGTAGCGGGCGTGGCGAAAATCGCGGATGGCGGCAAGCTTGCCGTCCTGCCAGACCAGCAGGATGAAATAGGCTGGTCGCGCAGCCGGATCGTTGCCGTCGTGAACGAGGACCACCGGCCTGTCCTCGACGAATCCCGGCACAAAACGCCAATCGTGGGCGCGGGAATAGTTGTGGAAATAGGTGGCCACTTCCTTGGGTCCGGTAAACCGCGTCCTGGCCACCAGCTCGAGGCGAACTTCATCGGCGAGCATGTCGCGCACGGCGTCGAAATCGCGGGCGTTGAAGCGATCGATATAGGCTTCGAGCAACAGGCGTCCGGAGACGCTCAGCCTGGGAACCGGCCGATCGTCGGGCTCGGCGGCGAGCTGGCGCAAACGGCCCCGGCCACGATGCAGCGCCGCCTTGACGGCGGGGATGCTGGTGTCCAGCGCGGTGCTGATCTCTTGCAGGGAATAACCCAGAACGTCCATCATGATGACGCTGCTGCGCTGCGCGACGGGCAGGCGCATGAAGGTGTGCAGGCCGGCGGCAGCGGCCTGACGGTCGAAGGTGGCGTTGGCCGGGTCGACGATCATGTCCGGATCCTCATCGGAAAAGGCCTTTTCGCGGGCTCGCCGGCGCAGGAAATCGAGTGCCGTGTTGTGCGCGATGCGAAACAGCCAGCCCTCCGGATTTGCGATCTGGCCGGCGTTCGGCAAAGCCTCGAACGCCTTGGCCAGCGCTTCCTGCAACACGTCCTCGCCGTCGAAGACGGAACCTGTCATGCGCGCACAATAGCGGTGCAGCTTTGGGCGCAATTCCCCAAACAGGCGTTCGATGAGCGCGCGGTGCTCGCCAGGAATGAGGATGTTCATACGCCCGCCGTTCTCTACATCGCTTGACCGCCTACTGGTCCAGCATCCGGTAACTGCCCACCACCGTCATCGCCTCGCGATGCGGAGGGTCGATGCAGCGATCCCTGATGCCGTTCTGAAAAGTCTCGAACGCCGCCAGCCCGGGAAGGGTGCCGGCCTGCTCCTCGGTTGCCGCTTCGACCAGATGGAAGAAGGTACCGTCGCTGGACCGCCATGTCATGTAGCGGAACCCTTCGGGCGATTTATCCCGCAATTCCTGGAACACGGCCTTGACCAGCCTCTCGTTCTCGTCGGCCAACTCGGGTTTCGTCCTGTAACGTATCAAATGGTGTTTCATCTTGTCCGGTCCTCTGGCGGCGCTGCACCTTGCAGGTCGCTCATGTCCAAGACGAAGCGGCGGAGCCAAAGGATTCGGGGGTTCCGGAATTTCTTATGCGCCCGTCATGCCCCTTCTTCCCGGTGGTAGTCGGGCTTCGCAAGTTAAATGGACGACGGCGCGTTGCTGACGGCTGTCGCGATCTATCGTGCGCTCTCCGTCGATCGACGACGGTATGTCATGCGTCCGGTTGCGCCGAGAAGGCCACAGGCCATGCGCGGCAGTTATTCGACCAGAATGCGCGCTTCCCTCGCGGCTTCGACAAAAGCATCCCTGGCGATGTCGGCCGATACGCCGCCGTTCATTGCCTGCCGGCACGCCCGCAGCGCAGCCTTGTGCTTGATGCTTCCCGCATCGCGCCAGTGATTGGCAAGAAGGTCGAGAGCTTGTTCGGCATTGGACAGATTGCGAACGTCGCCAGTAACGCCTGTGGAAACCGGGACTGCCTTGGAAAACCAGATGTTGTACATGGCATAGCCTCCATTCAGCTAGGTTACGAAAACTTATTTCTGGAGCGTATCTCGATCCTTTCGGGCGAGCACGCTCCTCAGCATGGGTTCGATGCGCGAAAGCTCGTCGAGATGCGCGGCCGACAAGTCGGCGAGGCAGGCGTCGGCCCGCTCGGTCAGTTGCAGCAGCACCTTACGCTGGTCGTCCTTGTCCTGATCCCTGACGACCAGACCGGCCTCGCACAGGCGGTTGACGAGTTCGACGGCGCTATGGTGGCGGATTCGCAAGCGTTCGGCGAGGTCGCCTATGGCTACCGGGCCTCCGCCCGGAAAACCCTTGATGGCGAGCAGCGCCTGATGTTGGCGCGGCGTCAAACCGGCGTCTTCGGCCTGTAGCTGGCTGAATTCCAGGAAGCGGCGGATCAGATAGCGGAACTCCGACAGCCGCTGGTAGTCGGCCTGGCTGATGGCGGGGCGGGGTTTTTGCGGATGCGACATATCAGACATGTGTTGCCGTTTCGGCCAAAGCTCAAACGATTTCGGGCCAGGCCCGCTTGAATATTTATATCGTATTACGATACATAGCCGCCGGCAAAGCCGTTTTGAAGGTTTGCCGATCCTCCAACAGCGACACGCCACGGAAAGCAGGCAGGCAATGAAGACCGAACAGGGCAGTCCCGGACATCTGCGCGATTTCACCACCGACGCCAGGGTGTTGCTGATCGCGGGCATCGCGGTGGTGGTGGCGACGGCCGGGCTGTTTGCCGGCATCATTCTGCTGAAATTGATCCGGCTCGCCACCAACGTCGCCTATTTCGGTCAGTTCACGCTCGCCGACCTGAAGCTGGAGGACACGCCGCTCGGTTATGCCGCCGTCGCAGTGCCGGTGATCGGCGCACTCATCATCGGCCTGATGGCGCGCTACGGCAGCGAGAAGATCCGTGGCCACGGCATTCCCGAAGCTATCGAAGCGATCCTGCTCGGGCGCTCGCGCCTGGACGCCAAGGTCGCAGTGCTGAAGCCGCTGTCGTCGGCGATCTCGATCGGCTCCGGCGGACCGTTCGGCGCTGAGGGCCCAATCATCATGACCGGCGGCGCCATCGGCTCGCTGATCGCGCAGATGCTGCCGGTCAGCGACAATGAGCGCAAGACGCTGCTGGTGGCGGGCGCCGCTGCGGGCATGACCACCGTGTTCGGAACGCCGATCGCCGCCATCATGCTGGCGGTGGAGCTGCTTCTGTTCGAATGGACGCCGCGCAGCTTCATTCCGGTGGCGGTCGCTGCCATCGTGGCGGAGGTCGAGCGCACCATGCTGCACATGCCGGGACCGATCTTTCCGTTTCAGGGCGGCATGGCGATTTCCTTTGCCGGTCTTGGCGGCTGGGTTCTGATCGGCGTTGCCGCCGGCCTCCTGTCTGCCTTGCTGACGCAGATGGTCTATGCCTGCGAGGACGGTTTCCAGAAGCTGCCGATCCACTGGATGTGGTGGCCGATGCTCGGCGGTCTCGTCGTCGGCATTGGCGGCCTGATCGAGCCGCAGGCGCTCGGCGTCGGCTACGACAACATATCCAACATGCTGGACGGCCGTACGATCGCGACGGCGGCACTCCTCCTGTTGGTCGTTAAGGCCGTCATCTGGTCGGTGGCGCTGGGCTCGGGAACCTCGGGCGGCGTGCTGGCGCCACTGCTGATCATGGGCGGCGCGATGGGCGCGGTGCTGGCTGGCTTCCTGCCGGCGGCCGATCCCGGCTTCTGGGCGCTGCTGGCGATGGCGGCGACCATGGGCGGCACGATGCGCGCGCCGCTGACGGCGACCTTCTTCGCGGTCGAATTGACCGGCAACACACATGTGCTGGTACCGCTGATCGCGGCCTGCGCCGCCGCCCATGCGGTGACGGTGTTGTTGATGAAACGTTCCATCCTGACCGAGAAGATCGCCAGGCGAGGGCATCATCTGGTGCGCGAATACCGGGTCGATCCGTTCGCGCTGACCAGGGTGAACGAAGTGATGACCACGCAGGTCCAGAGCGTGCCGGCGACGATGACGCTGCATGGCGCAGCGGCGTTCCTGACCGCGCCGGAGACGCGTCATCCGAGCTTCCCGGTCATTGACGGCAACAGGCAGGTGCTCGGTCTCATCGACCCGCCGGCGATCCTGCGCTGGCGGCGCGCCGGCAAGCACCGCACGACGACGCTTGGCGACTTGCTGGCCGGTAGCAAGGTGACGCTTGCCTATCCCGATGAATATCTGGAAGGCTTGTCGGACAAGCTCTTGATGGCCAACGTGTCGCATCTGCCGGTCGTGGCGCGCGACGACGGAACGCTGGTCGGTTACGTCGGCTGGAAGGACCTGATGCGCGTCAGGTCCAGAAAGCAGGCGGAAGAGCGCGATCGCACGGCCCTGCTGGGGTTCGGCACCCGCCGCGGGAAACAGGAAAGCGCTGTCTGACGGAGCCCGGCATCAGGCGCGGCCGCGCTTCGCCCAGGCCAGTACATGGATCCGAAGCGCCGAGGACAGATTGGTGTCGCGCGGCCGGGTTTCGTCGACTTCCGCGACCAGCGCGGCAAGGGTCAGATTGCGCGCGACGGCGATGGCGACAAGGTCGTCAAAAAAAGGCTTTTCGAGTGAATAGCTGGTGCGGTGGCCGCGGATCGTCACCGAGCGTTTTTCGACCGGGCTCACCTGAAGCTCATTTGGGGTCCGGATCGGGCGACGGTTGACGCCGATGGCCCGCGACGAAGGACTCGGCCTTCTCGGCAGCCAGGCGATCGCGTTCCTTCTCTGCCCAGGAGCGGCCGTACAGGGCGCGGTTCTGGCTGGCAGTGCGCTCCTTCTCCAGCCTTGCCTTCTGCTTGCGGGCCTGGCGCAGATTGAGGATGTCGGCCATGACGCGCGACCCGAAGGCTTATTTCTTGCGGAAGGCGTCGAGCGAGACGACTTCGGCGCCCTTGGCGGCATCGGCATCGGCCGCCTTCTTCTCGGGTTCGGCGGTCTTCTTCTCCGCCTTCGGCTTCTTCTCGGTGACGATGGCGAGCGGTTCGGGTGCCGGCTGGGAAGCCAGCTCGTCATCTGACTGGCCTTCGGTCTTGACGTCGAATTCGAGTTCGAAGTTGACCGACGGATCGTAGAAACCGCGCACGGCCGAGAACGGGATTTCGAGTTTTTCCGGCACGTCCGAGAAGGAGAGCCCGACCTCGAAACCGGTCTCGGTGACCTTCAGGTCCCAATACTGGAACTGGATGACGATGGTCATCTGCTCCGGATAGCGCTCGCGCAGCCGCGACGACACGCGCACGCCCGGCGCGCCGGTCAGGAAAGTGATGAAGAAATGATGGTTGCCGGGGAGGCCGGTGCGCGCGACCTCGGCCAGGACCTTGCGCATGACGCCGCGCAACGCCTCCTGGGCCAGAATGTCGTAGCGGATGTGGTCGTCGGCCATGTGGCGGTCGGGTTCCGTTGAATCGTCCGCATAGCTGTAATCAAGCTTGAGCGCGGCGTAAACCGCATATAGACCGCCGCCGCGCGGAAGCGAGGACGATTGCCGAGATTTGATCGCGCGTCACCCGCAAATGTCACGCGTTCGCGAGCGCGGCGTGTTTCTTGACGCTGGCCGCGGAGGGGCGCTTGCCGAAAGCGCGCAGGAAGGTGCGCACGCCATTTGTCGCCGATTGCACAACCTCGTCCTCGGCCGGAGTGCCGCCGAGCATGAAGGTCGTCTGCAATTCAGCATTGACGAGGCCGAGGAACTGCCGCGCCGCGACGTCGGGATCGTCGATCGCGAGGTAACCGCCATAAGCAAGGCGGGCGAAGCGGGCGGCGATTGCCGGCCAGGTCCGCCCCGGGCCCTGTTCGCGCCATTCGGCGAACAGTTCGGGATAGCGTTCGCCTTCGGTCTGGATCAGCTTGCGCAGGAATTTTCCGTCGCGGTTGCAGATGCAGTTTTGGTTCAGGCGCACGGCGAAGCCGATCAGATCCGCTTCAAGATCCCTCGGCTGATCCGGGAACGTGGCGATGGTGGCGAAGATGCCGGCATTGCAGCGCTCGGTGAGGTCGCGGACCACGGCGATGAAGAGCTTCTCCTTGTCGCCATGGTGGTTATAGACGGTCTGGCGCGAGACACCCGCCTCGGCAGCAATCAGGTCGATGTTGGCGCCGGCAAAGCCCTCGCGGCAGAACACGGAAGCGGCGGCGTCGACCACCGAGATGCGCTTGGCCTCGTGGCTGCGTGGCGGGAAACTGTCAGGAGAAACGCCCGGTCTCATGAAAATCTATATAGAGGTGATTGACGATTTAGACAAGACTGTCTAAATTTGTGGACACGGTATAAGGGGTTCACCTCTGGACGGGCGAACAATTCGCTCTCGGAGAGTCGGAATCCCACGGGATGGAACGTCCTGGGTGAGACGTCGCCGTGCGGCGGCAACCAGATTCGAAAGAAGCCTTTATCATGAGTCCTAAATTCCTCCGCATCGCGGTCGTGCTTGGCCTGTTGTCCGCCATCGGCCCTTTCGCCATCGATATGTATCTGCCCGCATTGCCGTCGATCGGCGCTGATCTCAACGCCGGCACCGCAGCCGTGCAGATGAGCCTTTTGATCTTCTTCCTGTCGATGGGCTTCGGCCAGATCGTCGTCGGGCCGATCTCCGATATGGTCGGACGCAAGCTGCCGCTTTATGGCGGTCTTGCACTGTTCATGGTCGGCGGCATCGGTTCGGCATTGGCGCCGACCATCGAATGGCTGATCGCCTTCCGTTTCCTGCAGGGCCTTGGCGCCAGCGCCGGCATGGCCATTCCGCGCGCGATCGTGCGCGACCTGCACACCGGCAATGAAGCAGCCAAGCTGATTCGTTGCTGATGCTGGTGTTCTCGGTGTCGCCGATCCTGGCGCCGCTGACCGGCAGCCAGATCATCGAGAGTTTCGGCTGGCGCGCCGTGTTCTGGACCGTGACGGCCGCGGCGGTGCTCGCAACCATCCTGCTCGCGACCTCGCTCAAGGAGACGCGGCCGGTTGAGGAACGCGCCGGCTCTTCCTTCGGCACCGCCCTTGCGGGCTACCGTTTCCTGATGGGCGACCGCAATTTCCTCGGCCTGGTGGCGATCGCGGGCTTCGGCATTGCGAGCTTTTTCGTCTATCTGTCGAGCTCGTCCTTCATCCTGATCGACCATTACGGCCTGTCGCCTTCGGTCTATAGCGTGTTCTTCTCGATCAATGCCGTCGCCTTCATCGGCATGTCGCAGCTCACAGGCCTGCTTTCCGAGCGTTTCGGGCTCAAGCGCGTGGTGTGGGTGGCGGTGACCGGCTACGCCACGACGATGGTGGCACTGTTCGCGATCATGGCTTCCGGCGTGGACCGGCTGGATGTGATGGCGGCGCTGCTGTTCGTCGGCTACGGCTTCCTCGGCCTGGTCATTCCGACCACCTCGGTGCTGGCCATGGAAGAGCATGGCGAGATCGCCGGCACGGCTTCGGCGCTGATGGGCACGCTGCACTTCGCCATCGGCGCGCTCGCCATGGGTGTCGCAGGCATCTTCTTCGACGGCACGCCGCTGCCGATGGTCGCCGGCATCACGCTCTGCGCGGTGATTTCGTTCACGCTGGCCAAGGTCACGCTCGGCCGCTCGCGCGGGGCGGTCGAGGCGCCGGCGGAGTAATCAATCGCCAACAGATGGAAAAAAAGGCCGGGTCGATCCCGGCCTTTTTCACGCCAATCGCGTTTCGGCCAGCACGAATTTCAGCCTGGCGTCGACCGGTGCCAGAGGCAGCGGTACCAGTTCATAGCCGAGTTCGGTGTAGATGCCGACCAGTGCCCGATAGGTGCGCTCGGCTTCGTCCAGGGTTTGCTTGCGCTCTTCATCCTGAGCGAAGATTTCGGGCCAGGGCGGGGCAACGAAGACACGGGGGTTGTAGCGGAAGCGCTTCGCTGCAAGGCCGACGTGCCCGGGCACGGGCAGGCCGCTGAGGCGGAGATAGCCCAGCGTGTCGGGCACGCCACGATCGAAGAAGACCGGTCCTTCCTGGTCGATCGCGGCCTGGTATGAGCGCATCTCCCAAGACAGCATCAATTCGGCAAACAATGTGCGATCGTTCCAGGGCAAGGCAGGGCCGCCAATGGCGGACTGGTCGCGAATGATGCCGCGCCCGGCCTCGACCGAGGTGGCGAAGCCTTTTTGCCGCAAGGCTTCGATCAGGGTGGTCTTGCCGGAGCCCGGACCTCCGGTCAGCACGATGAATCGGTCGGAATTGTTTTGCATTTTTTACCCGTGTCGAAGGAGGCACGCGGCTCCGCTGCGTCGCCTCCCACGGCCGAACGAAGTCCGGCCGGCGCGAGGGTGCCGTTGCGCGTGATGCAGATGAAAGAGGGGGAAGTGGAGGTTTCTGTTGCCAGGTACCTCCGAACCCCGCCTAGAAGTGCGAACCCCTAGGGCTTGATTTGAAGCTATCGCACTGCATTAAGCAGCGAGACGTGCTTCCGCATAGTTGTCGTTGGCAACTATAAGTTTAGCCCGATGACGGTGGTACAATGCCGGGCAAAAGTACGATCTTTACACCTTCGTCGATCCTATTTCGCCCCCAGCAAAAGCCGCTCCGTCTTTCAGAGCGGTTTTTGGTGGAGGCGCCGGGTACCGCCCCCGGGTCCGAACGGCTTATTTCATCGCCAGTTTATCGCCATAGTCGGGCAAGCCGACCAAGCGAATATAGGGGGCCATCGCCAGAAATGAAAGACCGCAATCGTGCTTTGTCCCTGTGTCAAAATGCGACGCGGCAGGGTTGACTTGGGAACGGTCTCAACCGAAGCTTTGCCGCGGTGAGGAGTTACCGACCGAGCGCACGAGTTGCGGAGCGCGCCACAGCCCTCATCGATCGGATCCGTGGCGCCGACGAGGGGAATTTTGATGGCCGACTATCTTGCAGACGTGAAGAAATACGACGCCGCGGCGAGTGCCGAAACTGTCGAGAAGATCGTCAAGCATCTGGGCATCGCGCTCAGGAACCGCGATTCCTCGCTGGTGTCCTGCACCGATCCCAAGGAGCTCGAGCGCGTCCGGGAAAACTGGGTCGGCAAGAAGCTCGGCGTCGCCGATGCGGCGAAGGCAGATGCTGCGATCGAGAAGACCTGCAAGGCGATGGCCGCAGACAACACCAAGAATCGGGTGACTTTTTACTACCTCGTTGCCAAGGACCTGGGAAAGCTCGGTTCGCTCTGACGGGTCGCTGCGATTTGCAAGGCTGGCAGCAGGCGGTCTGATTTTTAACTTGCCGGCGTCGGCGCCGCCCGTCATTGCCCTGCATGGCATTTCTCTCCGTATCGGGAGAAATGGGCAGCCACAGCACTGGCGCTAATCTCGCAACGCTGGCGATTGGCGAATCGTCCACGACGGCACTCCTCTCCCTGGCATACGGGAGAGGATGCTGGCACGCAGGTGACGGGCAGCGCCAACGGCCGGAAGGGTGGTAGGGCAAGCAACGTTCGCGCCGCTTTGTGGTATTCGGTCACCTGTGTATCGGTTATGATGACGAAATAACCGAATCGAGCCGAACCGATGCGCCAGTATCTCGACCTTTTGCAGCACGTGCTGGACCACGGCGCCGACCGCGGCGACCGCACCGGCACGGGAACGCGCTCCGTCTTCGGCTACCAGATGCGCTTCGACCTGGCGCGCGGCTTTCCCGTCACCACCACAAAGAAGCTGCACCTAAAGTCGATCATTCATGAGCTGCTGTGGTTCCTGGCCGGCGAAACCAATACCAAATATCTTACCGACCATGGCGTTTCCATCTGGGACGAGTGGGCTGACGAGAATGGCGATCTGGGCCCCGTCTACGGCAAGCAGTGGCGTTCCTGGCCGGACGGCCATGGCGGGTCGATCGACCAGATAACCAATCTTCTGAAGGAGATACGCCGCAATCCTCAATCGCGGCGGCTAATCGTTTCGGCCTGGAATCCGGCCGAGGTGGAGGCGATGGCGCTGCCGCCATGCCATTGCCTGTTCCAGTTCTACGTCTCGGAAGGCCGGCTTTCCTGCCAGCTTTACCAGCGTTCGGGCGACATCTTCCTCGGCGTGCCGTTCAACATCGCCTCCTACGCCCTGCTGACGCTGATGGTGGCGCAGGTGACCGGCCTGAAGCCCGGCGACTTCGTCCATACGCTCGGCGACGCGCATCTTTATTCGAATCATTTCGAGCAGGCACGCGAGCAGTTGCGGCGCACGCCGAGAGCGCTGCCGACCATGTGGATCAACCCTGAAGTGAAGGATCTCTTCGCCTTCCGCTTCGAGGATTTCCGGCTGGAAAACTATGTCGCCGACGCGACGATCAAGGCGCCGATCGCGGTCTGAACCGCCTGCGCAGTCGTTGCCGGCCTGATGTCTCGCGGCCGTGGCGATGGCCTCGCCGATACGTCGTTTTGATATCTTTTCGACGAGATCGGTCGACCTTACCCTCAGGGCAGGAGATTTCCGGGGGAGGCGTCCATGCGACTGCCAGCAGCGGTATTTGCGCTCGTCTTTGTCTTCGCGTTCAATGCCCACGCATTTGCCGAGTGCGGGTGTGAATGCATCAACAACAGCATGAAGCCGTTCTGCGATGATCCAGCTGCGAAGCTGCCGAACTGTCCGCGCGCGACTTGCAAGCCCGCTGACGCGGAGGGGAATGACCTTCCCGCAAGCGCCATATCAAGCGAGACGCGGTATGTCTGCAAAGTGCGGATGGTGAAGACGCCGGAAGGCTTGTTTCGACACACACTTACCTGCATTTAGACATTGCCTCGCCTCTCCCAATAGATCGCGGCGGCGGCAGCTTTGAAGGCACAGTCTACACGCCGATCAACCGTACCAATGCATGTCGCCCAAAAGTCTTGTTCTGCCTTCGCTGTATCCGTGCTGGTCTACCGCAGGTCGCGATGACGCTGCGTATTCAATGGCGACGCTGGGCGAAAGACCTTTCCTTGTTATATTCATCCGGATATATCGGATGGCAGACTTCGAGCCGGGCCGAATGTCAACTCAGGGAGAGTTTCATGACGCGCAAGGGTTTTGCAGTGGCGGCGGTCGCCATTGGCGGCTTCGCGGCGGCGTGGACGGCAGCAGTGTCGGCGGCTCGCGCGCAAGACCAGGTGGTGGTGTTTGCGGCCGCCAGCCTCAAGGACGCGCTCGACGCGGTCAACAAAGCCTGCGCGGCTGATGTCGGCGAAGCGGCGACCATCTCCTACGCAGCGAGTTCGGCGCTCGCCAGACAGATCGAAAGCGGCGCGCCGGCGGACGTCTTCATCTCGGCCGATCTCGACTGGATGAAGTATCTTTCCGACAGGAAGCTGACCAAGCCCGATACCGAAGTGAAGCTGCTCGGCAACCAGATCGTGCTGGTGGCGCCGAAGGATTCGGCCGTTGAAGCCAAGATCGAAAAGGGTTTTGATCTGGCCAGGCTGGTCGGCGACGGCAAGCTCGCCATGGGCGACTTCAAGGCTGTGCCGGCCGGCAAATACGGCAAGGCCGCCCTTGAATCGCTCGGCGTCTGGTCCTCGGTCGAGGGCAAGGTGGCGCAGGCCGAGAATGTGCGTGCGGCACTCAAGCTGGTCTCGACGGGCGAAGCGGCTCTCGGCATCGTCTACGCCACGGACGCGCATGCCGAAAAGGGCGTCAAGGTGGTTGGTGTTTTCCCCGAGGATTCGCATCCGCCGATCATCTATCCGGTTGCCCAGACCGCGGATTCGAAGGACAAGGACACGCCTGCCTTCCTGAAGTGCCTGCGGACGGCAAAGGCATCGGATCTATTCAAGGAGCAGGGTTTCACGGTCCTTGCGCCCGTCAACTAGGATAGCCACCTGCGCATGAACTGGCTGCTGGACCTCACTCCCGACGAATGGAATGCGGTCCGGCTGTCCATCAAGGTGGCGACAGTGGCGATGATCGCCAGCCTGCCGCCGGGCATAGCGATAGCGCTGCTCCTGGCGCGCGGCCGTTTCTGGGGCAAGACGCTGCTCAACGGGGTGGTGCATCTGCCGCTGATCCTGCCGCCCGTGGTGACCGGCTATCTCCTGCTTCTGACCTTCGGCAAGCGCGGGCCGGCCGGCGCATTCCTGGCCGAGCATTTCGGCATCGTCTTTTCCTTTCGCTGGACGGGTGCGGCTCTTGCCTGCGGCGTCATGGGTTTTCCGCTGATGGTGCGGGCCATCCGATTGTCGATCGAGGCCGTCGACCGCAAGATGGAGGCGGCGGCCGGAACGCTCGGCGCCAGCCCGCCATGGGTGTTCGGCACCATCACCTTGCCGCTGATCCTGCCCGGGCTGATCGCCGGCGCCATCCTCTCCTTCGCCAAGGCGATGGGCGAGTTCGGAGCGACGATCACCTTCGTCTCCAACATCCCGAACGAGACGCAGACGCTGCCGTCGGCAATCTACACGTTCACGCAGGTGCCGGGCGGCGATGCCGGCGCGCTTCGGCTGACGCTGATCTCGATCGTCATCTCGATGGCCGCCCTGGTGGCCTCGGAAGTGTTGGCGCGGCGCGTCGGTCGGCGGATGGACATCGAATGACGGTCCTTGTCGACATCCGCCATCGGCTCGGCGATTTCCCCCTCGACATCCGCTTCGAGAGCGCCGGGCGGCTGACGGCGCTGTTCGGGCCCTCCGGTTCGGGCAAGACCACGCTGATCAATATGATTGCCGGGCTGATCCGGCCCGACCAGGGACGCATAGAAGTCGATGGCCGTGTGCTGGTCGACACGGCCAAGGGCATTTTCGTGCCGAAGCACAGGCGCCGGATCGGCATGGTGTTCCAGGACGCGCGCCTGTTTCCGCATATGAGCGTAGCGAGCAATTTGCGTTATGGCCGCTGGTTCACGCCGGCAGCGGAGCGTTATGCCGAGATCGACGCCGTCGTCGAATTGCTCGGCATCGAGCCGCTGCTGCCGCGGCGGCCGGCAAAGCTCTCGGGCGGCGAGAGACAGCGCGTCGCGATCGGCCGGGCGCTGCTCGCCAGCCCCCGGCTGTTGCTGATGGACGAGCCGCTGGCCTCGCTCGACGAGGCGCGCAAGGCCGAAATCCTGCCCTATGTCGAGCGGCTGCGCGACGAGACGAAGATCCCGATCGTCTATGTCAGCCATTCGATCGCCGAGGTGGCGCGGTTGGCGAGCGACGTGGTGATGCTGGCGCAAGGCAAGGTTGCTGCCAGTGGCCCGACCACGGCTGTCATGCAACGGCCGGACCTTCTGCCGGCGGAGGAGCGCGGCGAGGGCGGCGCGGTGCTGGACACCAGCGTACTTCATCATGACGAGGTTTTCGGCATGACGGTGCTTGGCTCGAATGCCGGCGAGATACGCGTGCCCAAGCTGGCGGCGATGGTGGGCGCGCCGGTGCGTGTCCGCGTCCGCGCCCGCGACGTCATGATCGCCACCGAGCGGCCGTCGGGTCTCAGCGCGCTCAACATCCTGGCCGGCACGATCGTCGCGATCAGGCCGGGCGAGGGGCCGACGGTCGAGATCGGCATCGACTGCAACGGCGCGACCGTGCTGGCACGGGTCACCGAACAATCGCGGCAGGTTCTGAAGCTGCGGCTCGGCGGACAGGTCTTCGCCGTGATCAAGACGGTGAGTTTCGACCAGGCAAACACCGGGGGCGGGCTCCCCGCGCAGGCGGACGGCTGAAACGACGAGCGGGTCTCTGCGCTATATCGATTTGGAATAGCGAGGCCGCCAGGGACGCTCTAACATGGCGGGCGTGATCGCGGAGGAAGAAAATGCCGTCGCTAAGCTTGCGGATAAACCTCGACCCCGACGGGCGCATCGGGCCGGGCAAGATCGAATTACTAGAGCAAATCGCCGCCTTCGGTTCGATCTCGGCCGCCGCGCGCGGCATGGAGATGTCCTACAAGCATGCCTGGGACCTGGTCGAGGACATGAACCGGGTGTTCGGCAAGCCGCTGGTGGCCGCGCAGACCGGCGGCCGCAAGGGCGGCGGCGCGCAACTGACGGCGGTGGGCCTGGCCGTGGTCAGCCGTTTCCGCGCCATCGAACGCGCGGCGGCTTCGGCGGCCGCCACACATATGGAGGCGTTGCAGGCGGAGATTGAGGCGGGGTAGGAATTGGGCGGTAGGGGAGTAGGGGAGT
>NZ_VFWA01000028.1:0-19816 GCF_006442295.1 Mesorhizobium sp. B2-3-2
CCCCAAGAGACGCCGGCCACTTGCTCTTATGAGAATGCTATATTGAACCTCTATGTTGGGCAGCCTCAATCCATAGTGCGAGCGCAATGGCTGGCGATCGCCCCTTTACCTTCAAATTCCGGCCTCGATAGTCTCCGGCCGCAATCCATACTGTCTTCGAATTGATAGATTGTGACGCCCAGCGCACTCGCGCGAGCGAATAGCTCTGTCTTGTCTCGAGACATTCCGCTTCCGAGCCCCGTTGCCCCCTCATGGTTGCAGAAGCAACAACCATGCCACAGCTGCTGTGACATGGTGGCGAGCGCTACATGATGAGAGATTCAGCCGGACTCCGCACTGTCGGGAAAGAGCTTGACGAGACGAGATCTCGCCTCGCCGCCGCGTCGCTGCGCAGACCCTACAGTGAACCTAGCCATTGGGGAGCCGGCATGGAAGGCATTGTCGCGTTCAGGAAGCGCGCGCGCCCGAGATGATGATCTTGGCCGAGGTCAGCTCCGGACGGTCGTTCTCGGAGAGCTTGTTATAATGAAGGAGGAAAGACCTAGGTTGGCGGCAACGCCGACCGTCTCGACCGAGGCCGAGCCACCTTCGGGCGGGGCCAAGCGGCGCCGCTCTGCTTCGTCACAGTGTGTGATCAGGAAGCAAACTCCGAAGAGTCGCCCCCTCCAAAAGCCCGCCGAATTTCCACAGGTTGTCGGTGGCTGGCAAGGGCGTTAGGCCAAGCACAATAACTTCGCGGCGACTTTCCACTCCTGCTACGTCGGCTTTTGGGAGCTTCGGATGGCACTCAAAACGACCGAGAAAGGCGGCGTAAGATGCCGGCCGCTTTGAGGCGTCAACACTGTATCTGAACTGCTCGAATTTTAGGCTGCGATGTTCAGCCTTGTCGTCGCGAATGCATGCCTTCATACGTTCAGGAGCTATCTCCCGTAGCCGTGGCACCATGAGCGATCTCTGCGCCCTCCCCAAACATGCGCCGCGCGGCATCTGGGGCGCCGTGATGCTGGCGGTGGCGCTGGACGGCAACATAGACTGGAACGCTACGCAAGAGACTCTCGCGCGGCTCTGCGCATCGGGCGTTCACGGCGTCTATTCCGACGGCACGGCATGCGAGTTCCATTGCCAGACGGAAGCCGAATTCGACCGGCTGAGCGAGATGGTGGCGCAAGTCGCCGGCGCTGCGAAAATCCCTTTCCAGATCGGCATCAGCCAGTCCAACCCGCGCGTCGCACGCGAACGGCTGAAGCGTGTTGCGGGACTGACACCCTCGGCAGTGCAATTCACCTTGCCGGACTGGTGGCCACCGAGCGATGAGGAAGTTCAGCGTTTCGTCTCGGGTTTGGCCGACGCAGCGCCGAGCACGCCTCTGGTGCTCTACAACCCGCCCCACGCCAAGCGGCGGCTGAGCCTCGAAGCCATTGCCGCGCTGCGAACCGCGGTGCCCTCGCTTGTCGGCGCCAAACTACCCGGCGGCGACGCCAGCTGGTACGCCGGCATGCGGCGCGAACTGTCGGGCCTTTCGGTGTTCGTGCCAGGCCACGCGCTGGCAACGTTACGCAAACGGTGCGCATGGCAGCTATTCCAACATCGCCTGCCTTAGCCCGAAAGGAGCACCGCAGTGGTGGGCGCAGATACGAGCCGGCCAGCAAGCGGCGTTCGAGATGCAAGCACGCATACAGGCCTTCCTCGTGGACCACGTCCTGCCATTTCGGGCACGCTACGCCGTCAGCGACGCCGCCCTCGACAAGGCAATGGCGGCAGCCGGCAGCTGGAGTTCGATCAGGGCCCGGCTATTGTGGCCCTGTTCCTCGGTGCCCGACGAGGACATCCCACCGCTGGCGACGGCGGCACGCGCTGCCTTCCCCGGATGGTTCTAGCATGGCGCGCTTGCCGAATGGTGCCGACGGGGACTTTCGCTATATGGCGCAGCCGCGGCTGCTTTTCCTACTCGGGCGCTATGCGCGCGATCAGAAAAGTCGGCGTGACGATCTCGATGTTTTTCTTGCCGGTTTTGAAGCCGCCGACTCTGCGCCGACACGGTTTGGTCGGTCTGCGCTTTCGGCCGCGGCGAAACCGCCGCCTGGCGTCGGCCATCGGGCTGGGCGGTCATGTTCGTGCGCGGTTCGAGACCTCGCTATGGAATGCCGACGGAGGAATCGCGCGCGACAACGCCGAGTCTAGTGCAGAGCGGCCACTTGCATCGGCTCATCAGGCCGGCGTCATCCTTGGAATGGCATTTACCCTGCCCAGCCGCTAGGCCCGCCAGATGACCTAAAAGTCGGCGGCGGGACCGTTGTTGTCGCGAGGTCAGTAGCAAAAAAGACTTCTATCGGTGACCGCCCAGAATGCAGCCCTTTGCACCTCAAATCCTCGGGCTTCGTTCCCTTCAATCGCATCCGCCCATCGACACCGGCCGGGCATTCGTGCATTCACGGCCGGCAATTGGATGGACGGTGGAAATGCTGGATTCGGTCAGGTCGGTAGCTGTCGTCGGCGCTGGCATCGTCGGCGTCTGCGCGGCTCTTTATTTGCGCCGCGCAGGGCTCCAGGTAACTGTCATCGACCCTCTGCCCCCGGGCGGCGCGACGTCTTTCGGCAATGCCGGCATGGTGAGGCACGATTGCAACGTGCCACTCGCCATGCCTGGAATGTTGCGGCAAGTGCCGGGCTGGCTTGCCGACCCGCTCGGACCGTTGGTCTTGAGGCCACGCTATGCCTTGACGGCCGCGCCATGGCTGCTCAGGTGGATACGCGCCGGCAGGATGGACCGCGTCAACAAGGCGGCCGACGCCCTCGCTATCCTGCATCGGGACAACCTTGACTGCTATCGGGATCTTATCGGTGGCCCGGCTTTCGACGATCTGATCCGCAAGGTAGGCGGCATCCAGGTCTGGGAGAGCGAGGCGCACGGCCTGTCCGATCGCATCACCACCAGCATCAATGCGCGGCAGGGTGTCGTCACCGAGCCGTTGTCACGCCAGGATCTGCAGCGGCTGCTGCCCGGCATCTCGGCCATCGCCAGGCGCGGTCTGCTTTACCCGGACAACGCGCACACCATCAATCCGCTCCGGTTGGTCACGGCCATCTGCGATGGCGTGCGGCGGGCCGACGGCGTTTTCGCGGCGGAGCACGTGCTGAAGATCATCCCGCGCGAGGCCGGCGGCTACATGCTGATGACCAACACGGCGAACCGCAAGGCGGACGCGGTGGTGATTGCCGCTGGCGCCTGGTCGAACCGGCTGCTCGAACCGCTTGGCTTCAGCCTGCCGATGGAGACCGAGCGCGGCTATCATCTGATGCTACCATCGCCGTCGATCGAATTGCCGATGCCGATACAAATGAAGAACCGGGGTTTCGCGCTGACCCCGATGGAGCACGGTCTGCGGCTGGCCGGCACGGTCGAGATCGCCGGCCTGGAAGCACCACCCGACGAGCGGCGGTCCGAGATCCTGCTCACCCATGCGCGAGCCCTGTTCCCTGAACTGAACGGCGGCGAGCCGACGATGTGGATGGGCTATCGTCCTTCGCTTCCCGACAGCGTACCAGCGATCGGCCAGGTGCCGGGACACGGCTCCCTTTTCGTTGCCGCCGGTCACGGGCATACGGGCATGATCGGGGGCGGTTCGACAGGGCGGCTCGTTGCCGAGCTGGTGACGGGCAGCCCGACTTTCATTAATCCGACGCCTTACGCGCCGGACCGATTCTGAAAAGCGCTCAACTGTGCGCCGAACGCCGTTGGCGCAGGAAATCCATGCCCTAATAGGCCCAATAGGTCAGCTGCACCGCGGCGGTGCCGAACGGCCCGCCATTCCATAGCAAGCCGAAGGGAGCGAACAGGCGATAGCGGTCGCTGTCGCCTGAAATCGCCTCTGCGACGACCCGCGCGCCGATCGCCGTCGTGTTGAGGCCATGGCCGCCGAACGCGGTACAAGACCATACATTCGGCATCACCGGGCCGATCAGGGGCATCAGATGCCGCGCATAGGCCATCAGCCCTGACCATGCCGGCTCGATCTTGAGGCCTTCCAGTTGCTACAATCCCTATACCGGCCGGGGTGCGATTCCGGGTCTTCTCCCTCACGGCCCTCACAACGTCCGCGATGTGCTGGCCACGCATATCCTGAAGCAGACCGGCTCTTACGAACAGGCAAGCTATGCGATTCAGGACACGCCGGACATGGTGGCGCATCACTACGGCCGCTTCTTGCCACAGGACAAGGCTGCCCTCGCCGCCCGGATTTTAAACCAGGTGTGGGAGGCCGCGTAAGCCCTCCAACATCGGGAACCGCATACCCAGCAGGTGTTGCTTTCTGGGCAGATACAGGCTTGCTGACCGAAGAATCGTCGAAGAACGTGCGGCACCGGCGAGATCAGCGGTACCTGCCCCTGACCGAGGCCGCCCGCTGTACTCCTATCGCGATCGCGATTCAGATCTTATGCATCGAGATCCGATTATTTCCCAGCACCCCCGAGCAGGCCGCGCACGAAGGCCTTCTGGAAGAGCAGGTAGGCGAGCATCACTGGCAGAAGCGAGATAAGCGTCGCGGCCATAAGCGGACCGTATTCAACCTGCAGGCTGCTGGCGAAACCGGCGATAGTGACCGTGACAGGTCTGGCCTCGTCGCTCGTTGTCAAGGTAATGGCAAAGAGGAGATCGTTCCAGATGGCGCGACTCTGGATGATCGCGAGAGCGGCGAGACCTGATCCCGACGCCGGCAGAAGAAGTCGCCAGAAGTAAGCCGCCGGGGTGCAGCCGTCGATGAGTGCAGCCTCATACATCGACCTGGGTACCGACGCGAAGAAATTCCGCATGAAGAAGGTGCAGAAGGGAACGCTGTAGGCGGTGTGGACCAGCCACATGCCGGGAATAGTGTCGTAAAGACCGATCGCCCTGATCAGAAAAAACAAAGGAATTTGGACGATCTGGAAGGGAACGAGCATGCCGGTGAGCAGGAAAAGATAGACCACCCTTCCGCCAGCTCCGCGCATATAGGCAAGCGGATAGCCAGAAATCGCCCCCACCAGCAGCGACAGGGTCACGGATGGCACCGTGATCGCAATCGAGTTCAGGAAGCTTCGCCCCATCCGATCGTAGGCGATGGCGTAATTCTGGAAGAAGAGTTCGTTCGGCAACGCGATCACTCGCGTTATTTCGGACGGCGATTTGAGCGACGTCAGGAACGCAACCACCAGGGGGGCGGCAAAGATCACTGCCGCCGCCCCCAGGATCGAAAAGGGCAGAACCGTGCGCTTGGCGGTTGCAGTGTTCATCTATTCCGCCTCGCTGTCCTGAACGCGTTTTGCCAGCTGATAGATGTAGGGCATGATGATGAACCCCGCGATCACCAGAAGGCAGACCGAAATCGCGCTGGCGCGGCCCATCTCGAATCTACCGAACGCGGTGTCGTACATCTGCGTGGCCAGAACCTCGGAAGCGTATGCGGGGCCGCCGTTGGTCATCGCCCAGACAATGTCGAACAGGCGCATAGCGTCGACCGCGGCCATACCGAGGACAACGATCGTGGAGGGCCATAGAAGCGGGAAGCTAACCTTCCAGAAGACCTGCCAGGGTGTCGCCCCCTCGATCCTCGCGGCCTCTATGTACTCGACCGGAATGTTGCGAAGCCCCGCGAAGAACACCAGGAAAGCAAAACCCGTCGTCCACCACATCATCGAACCCATAAGCGCGAAATTAACGATCGAGGGGTCGCCAAGCCAGTTCTGGGCCAGGCCGCCCAACCCAACCGACCGCAAGACCGCCGTCAGCAGACCGTTGGTCGGCTCATACATCCAGCGCCAGATCGCGGCTACGGCCACGGCCGGGATTGTGAAGGGCAGGAAGAAGATGACCCGGAACACCGATTCACCCTTTATGCCCCTGTCGAGCAAAGCGGCCAGGAGCAAGCCGAGGCTCGTCGGCCCAAGCAGGAGGAAGACGAGCCACGAAATGTTGTTCAAAAGGGCGTGGAAGAAGCGCGATTGATGAAGCAGCACGACGTAGTTCTGCAGCCCGACATACTTCGGAGAGGGAGAGAAACCATCCCAGCTGTGAAGCGACAAATTGAATGTCGAAATGGTGGGATAGACATAGAAAACGGCAAAGAGAGTTACGGGAAGCGATAGAAAGACTGCGTGGGTCACCCCTGCGGTTTGAAACTTCCGGCGCATGAGTTGGAAGTTCGGCATGTCGGATTGTTCTCTCGGCGAGCGAAATTAGGAAATCGTAGAGTCAACGTCCCGGGATGTCGGGCCGACATGCGTCGGCCCGACCACGGTATCACCACTTCTGATAGGATCCCTCCGTCAAAGCCTCCTGCCGCAAGCCCTCAAGCGTCGTGATCATCTCGTTTTCGTTGGCGTCCGAGGGGTCGATCGCGAATTTCTCGATTTGGACGCCCAATTCCGTGCCAACCTTGGTGGGCAGCAGGAAAAACAAATTCGGCAGCACAGCGTTGGCCTTTGATGCATCCGCCAGCTCCTTCGCGAATTTGGCACCGACAGCATCATAGATCGACGGATCAACCGTCACGTTTGGTGCAAGTGAACCTTTCGGAACGGCAAACGCCGCCTGACCTTCCGCCGACGCAGCGGAGATCACGAACCTTTCAGCGGTTTCAAGCGTGTCGGCCGGTCCTTCCGGAACCGCGAAGGCATCCATCTGGAAAATCGCCTTGCCCTCTGTCCCTGGTGCCGGAAACACATCGAACTTCTCAACAGGGGCGAAACCCGCCTGTTTGAAATAGGCGGCCGCCCACGCGCCCATCATGAACATCCCGGTATTCCCGTTGACAACATCGTCGGCCGTTTGCGTCCAGGTCTTGCCGCTCCAGTTCTTGGCGTAACACGTCACCATCGTGCTGCGGTAAAGGTCCAGAGACTTGCGGAATTCCGGGGTATCGAAGCCGAGTTCACCACTCGCGATCTTGTAGTAGCCCTCGATTCCGACAGTGGATACGAGAGGCGCGTAAAAATTATACAGGCTCCAGAACGGACCTCCGGCGTTGCCCAATGGTTCCACACCTGCAGCGCGCAGCTTGTCGCAGGCGGCCACCAAGCCATCGTAATCCTTAGGAGGCTCCAGCCCGGCCTTTGTGAAGATCGCCTTGTTGTAAAAGATGTTGTTGATCAGCGACAGGTCATACGGAATGCCGTAAGGCTTGCCGCCTATCTTGACGACGCGCTGCACGCCCTCCGGAAAAATCTTGTCTCCGTTGATCTTTGCCCAGGTCTCCGAAAGATCATGAAGCTTGCCACTGTCGACGAATGTCTTCAGCTCCGACGCCATCGAGCTCTGATAGGCGGCGGGCGGGGTGTTTCCCATGAATGCGGTCTGCAATTGACGACGCATTTCGACGGCGTTGCCCGGGATCACCTTGCCGACGATCTGGTTGCTGGGATTCTGTTTATTGGCAAACGCGATCAAGGCTTCGATGCCTGCCTTTTCGGACCCTGCCGCGTAATAATGCCAAAGCTCCTTCGTGCCGTCGGCCCTGGCCACCGATGCGCTTGCGACCACGCCGAGCGCCACGCCGACCCATTTCGATTTACGCATTGTTCTACCCTCCGTTGAGCCGAGCGTTTGTCGTCGGCATATATTCTGTAAACAAGAAAAACCTACGCTCAAAAAACTACGTGCGTCAACAGATTGCGGTCGAAATATCCGGGTGGAAGTCCATCGCCGGAAGGGCAATCCGCGTAACACACTGTTACAATAAGATAATTTTTCCGTAATAAAATGGTCTGGCATTCGTCGATTGACAAATCACACGGCCTGCTCGTATGAATTATTCTCAATGCAAGAAAAACATCGGAGCGGGGCTTGAGCAAGTCGTTCATCAGGCATTTCAATGCCAATGCGATCTTTCACAGGATTCGCATCGAGCCGAACGTTTCGCAGCGCGACATCGTCGCCAAGACTGGCATCGACAAGTCCGTCGTCTCCTCCATTATCAATCAATTCAGCGAGTTGGGCCTGGTTGAACGCAGTCCTGTGGCAACCAGCAACAAGCCTGGTCGACCTGTAGAGGGCCTCACCATCTCTCCGGCTAGCGGATTGATCGTCGGCGTGCAGATCGAGGCCGACACAATCGGCTATGTCACTGCTGCGCTCGATGGAATCCCCATGCACTCCAAGGTCCAGGCGTTTGATGGAAAGCTGGGCGACGTCGTCGATCTCGTCGCTCGGGGTGTGAGGGAAATAGTCCGTGAATGCGGCCGCGACGGCGAGACGCTCGGTGTCGGCATTTCGCTTCCGGGCCTCCTAACCGACGAGGGCGTCTTGCTTCACGCTCCAGTCCTTGGATGGCGCGGCGTCCCTGTGGTGGACATGTTCTCCTCCGCACTGGATGCTCCCGTCTTTGCGGGCAACGACGGCAAGGCGGCCGCGATGGCCGAATACATGTTCGGTGAATGCGTCGGCGTCAGAGATTTTATTTATCTGTTTTCGGGCTCAGGCGTCGGCGGCGCCTTGTTTCTTGACGGCAACATCTACCGCGGCGCCAGCGGATTGGCGGGCGAACTGGGACACATCAAGGTTGTCCCGCAGGGCCGCTATTGTTCCTGCGGAGGCTCGGGTTGCCTTTCGCCTTACCTTTCCGAACCCGGGCTGGCGGAGGAGATCGGCAGGCTGACCGGCAATCAGCCATCTTCATTCAAGGAGATCATGGAGCGCGCCAGCGCGGACGATGAGGTGGTTGTCGGCGTCCTCGACAATGCTGGCGCGATTCTAGGCTCGGCGATTTCCAGTCTCGTAAACATCTTCAATCCGCCATTGGTTTGCCTCGGTGGCGATATGGCGAGCGCCGAGCCTTATCTGCGACCGGCGGTCGAACGTGCCCTGCAACGGCTGGCACATCCCTCGATGTCAGTGCAGACCAAAGTCATTTTCTCGCACTTGTCGACAGTCAGTCCGTTTCTCGGCGGCGTCGCACTCGCCCTCGACGGGGTCACGGGCCTCGATTCTCCACACGTCCTTCCGTGAGTTCAATTCAAGTCAGTTCGAAAGTCAGAGAATGCGCATAGGTATCGTCGGCCTCTCCATTGAAATCATGCTCGCCTCTCCGGTCCCAACCACGTGGGATGCGATACAACATTATACCGGCAGGGACATGTCCGAAGGTGACGTCTGGATGGTCCGAGGCATGCTCGCGCGCATGGCGAAGGAGAGTGACGTCGAGGCGGTCCCGCTATACTGGGCCACTGCGCTGCCCGGCGGGCCCCTGGAGCTGGCGGCATATCAAGACGTCAAGGAAAAGACGCTCGCGCTCATCAGCGCACACGGGCCGTTCGACGGGATGCTCGTTGCCAATCATGGTGCGTTGGAAGTCCAGGGGCTAGACATCGACGCAGACACCGACTTCATTCAGGCTATCAGGAATGTCCTTGGACCTGATGTGCCGGTCGGTGTGTCGCTCGATCTCCATGGCGACATGACTCCGGAACTTCTCGAGGCGTCGACGGTCATCAGCGTTCTGCGCACCGCGCCGCATCGAGACGACAGGCAGACGGGGTACCGAGCCGCCGACCAGCTTATCCGGGTCATTCGAACCGGCATCACGCCCAAGAAATCCGTCGTGAGCCTGCCAATTCTCATCCCCGGGGAGACGGCGGTCACTGCCTTGGAGCCCGCGAAAAGCCTCTATGGCTCCTTGCTGGAATACGACAGCATGCCGGGTATGATGGAGGCGAACATCCTTGTGGGATTTGCTTGGAACGACAGGCCCTGGACCGCGGTATCGGCGATTGCGGTAAGCGAAGGCGACGTCGAATTGGCGCGTACGCAGGCTACACGGTTGGCACAAGCGATATGGGCGAAACGCGCAGAATTCAATCTCAAGATGGAAACCGCGGAAGTTCGGCAGGGACTGAGGCTCGCCGTCGAGTGCCCGCAGCGCCCCGTATTCGTATCCGATTCAGGGGATAACACGACGGCGGGTGCGGCCGGAGATTTGACCCTCGTATTGCAGGCAGCGCTCGACGACGAACAGGTTCGCGATGTCGTTGTCGCCGGCATTACGGCCCCCGAAACTGTCCGCAAACTCGTCCAGGCCGGCGTCGGCTCGACGGTGAAAATCGAATTGGGAACCGAGCATCTTTCCCGTCCGAAGACAGCGCGTCGCGTCAGCGTGCTCGTAGAGGCATGCGGAGAAGAGCTGGTGCTGCCGGGATTCCAGCCTTACCGATCCAAGGAGGGCGCTTGGGCCAAGGTGCGAAGCGGCAATGTGATTGCAACATTCCACGCCAATGCCATCGGCATAACCACGCCGCACCATTTCATTGCAATGGACATCAGTCCAACCGAGCACAAGGCGTATGTCGTCAAGCTTGGGTATCTCCACCCTCAGCTCGAAGACGTCTCGGCTCGTCATATCCTCCTGCTGAGCGACGGCACCTCGCAATTGGACATGACGCAGCTTCAATGGAACCTGCTGCCCCGTCCGACCTACCCCCTCGAAGAAGATTTCGAATGGGACGCGCAGGCCCGGATGTACGGCGATTGATCTCCCTCGCAGCCAATTTCAACAGCTCTCACGCCGGCGCAAACAAAAGGATGCCAAATGACCATTTCCCTCACATCGGTTCAGTTGCCGGACTTCGGTATTCTCGGCGAAAAGCCGGATGTTCCCGTTGAGATATATGATGCGCGTGCCCGCGCCGCCTACGACAAAGCGGGGTGCGACTGGTTGGCGGTTTATGCCGATCGCGAACATTTCGCCAACATCGCCTTCCTGACGGGTTTCGAGCCGCGCTTCGAAGAAGCCTTCCTTCTTCTTGGGCCAAACAACAAGCGCGTGCTGCTCACAGGCAACGAATCCGAAAGCTACGCTCCGCTCGCGCGCTTGCCCGGAGTGACAGTGCTTTTGAGCCAGACCCTGAGCCTCATGGCGCAGGATCGCTCTCGTTTCCCGCGCTTTTCCGACCGTCTGGGCGACGCTGGAATCAAGGCAGGCGACACCGTAGGGCTGGTGGGCTGGAAGTATCTCGAGCCATTTGAAGACGACGCTTCTGAAACAGCCTATTTCGTCCCCGCGGTCTACGTGCAGGCGTTTCAGCGAGCGATCGGCCCTTCAGGCGGGCTGCGGGACGCCACCCATGTTCTGATGCACCCGGAAAACGGCGTCGCCGTCACCATCGATGCTGATCAGATCGCTGCGTTCGAGTGGGCTGCGACACGCAGCTCGCTGGCCACATGGAGGATCGTTTCCGGGGTCCGGGAGGGTGACAGCGAGTTCGATGCCGTCTCGCGCATGGGATATGCTGGAGACCCGCTGAACGTCCACACCATGTTCGCGTCGGCCAGCAAGGGTGAAACCGTGATTGGCCTGCGAAGCGCAACGGGCCGCAAGCTCAAGCGTGGCGACGGTGTGACGACCGCTATCGGGCATTGGGGCGGTCTTTCCTCCCGAGCAGGCCTTTTCGATGTCGCCAACGACGAGTTTCTCGCGATCGCCAAGGGTTATTTTCAAGGCCTGATTTCCTGGTACGAGACGGCTGCGATCGGCGTCGAGGGCGGCCTTCTTCATGAAACGGTAGTATCGACGCTCGCAAAATCGAAGCTCGGGCCTGCTCTCAATCCGGGACATCTCGGCGGCTACGAGGAGTGGACACATAGCCCGGTTCGGCCTGGCTCGAAGGACCGCATCCGGTCGGGCATGCATTTTCAGGTTGACATCATCCCGACGCCGATCGCCGTCGGCTGGGCTCTGAACTGTGAGGACGCCGTGGTGTTTGCTGACGAAGCGTTGAGGTCCCAGATTGAGGCCAAGCATCCGACGACGTTCAAGCGCATCGCCGCGCGCCGCGATTTCATGAAGAACGCGATTGGCGTGGAACTGCCGGCGGACATCCTGCCGCTTTCCTCGACGCCACTCTACTTCGCACCTTTCTGGCTCAAAAGCGACAACGTCCTCGTCCGCGACCGATAACCACCAAGATCCAACACCGGAGGGCCTATGGCCGCCATCGAACTGAACAAAGTCGTAAAAGCCTATGGGGACGTTCAAACCGTCCACGGCATCGACCTCACGATCAAGGACCACGAGTTCGTGGTGCTGGTCGGCCCTTCCGGATGCGGAAAATCCACCACACTGCGCATGATCGCCGGGCTTGAGACAATAACGGACGGAGAAATAAAAATCGGCAAGCGGCGGGTCAACGATCTCCTGCCGGGAGAACGTGACATTGCGATGGTTTTCCAGAATTATGCGCTTTACCCGCATCTTTCGGTTGAGGACAACATCACCTTCGGGCTGCGTTTGAAGAAAACGCCACGTGGTGAAATCCAGACGAGACTGATCGAGACCGCCCGGATCCTAGACATCGGCCACCTGCTTAAACGCAAACCAAGGCAACTCTCTGGCGGGCAGCGTCAACGCGTTGCAATGGGGCGCGCCATGATCAGAAATCCGGCGGTATTCCTGTTCGACGAGCCGCTCTCAAACTTGGATGCCAAGCTCCGCGTCCAGATGCGCGCGGAGATCAAACAGATCCACGAGGCGGTGCCGACCACAACGGTCTATGTCACCCATGACCAGATCGAGGCGATGACGCTTGCCGACAGGGTGGTCGTCATGAATGCCGGCAAGATAGAGCAGATCGCGCCGCCTCAGGAACTATATCTGAAACCGGCGACCAAGTTCGTAGCCGGATTCATCGGGTCGCCTGGCATGAATTTCGTCAGCGCGGCGCTAGAACAACATCGGGAACAACTGATTGGCGTCCTGTCCGATGGCTCGCGTCTCGACCTGCCAGCTGGCATTTCCAGATTCGCCGAGGCGGTGGGGCAGACGGTCGAGCTCGGTATCCGGCCCGAACACTTTTCTCTCGGCCCAAACGCAGGCCAAGTGGCGACCCGCATCGAAGCCGTTGCAGAGCTTGTCGAGCCTCTTGGAATGGATACGCTGGTACACTTCATCATCGCCGGCACGAAGGCCGTTGCGCGCGTGTCGCCTGACGCCTCGTTAAGACGGGGAACCCGGCTTACCCTGTATATCGATCCCAAAAGCATCTACGTCTTCGACCGCGAAAACGGGAGCGCTCTATATGGCGACTAAGGACATCTGTCCTGAGCGACGTGATATGGATGTACTGTCGAGGGTGGTTGACTTCATCATACCCGCGGATGATTTCCCCTCCGCTGGGCAAGCGGGGGTAGATAAATTTCTCCTGGGGCTCTGGAGCAGCGGTGCGGAATCGTCCGGACCTCTCGTTTTCAAAGGCTTGAGAAAACTGGATCGGGAATCGCACACCGTGTTTGGCGTTGCATTTGTCGATGCTACCGCAAGACAGCAGGACGAGGTTGTTCTGCGGCACGCTCGCGCACCTTGGTTTGTCACGCTCTGTGAGTTGGTCGCGGAAGGCTACTACTCCAACCCGGGCAACGGTTCCAATCCTCACGCGGTTTCATGGCGGATGATCGGGTACGAACCGGGGCTTCCCGATGGGCCAGACGGGCCACCGTCGAGTACGCAAGACATGGTTCGCGGAAAGCTATGTGCATGAATCCAGCATTTGACGCAGTCGTCGTCGGCAGCGGGGCGGCGGGAGGGATTGTTGCCTGTGTGCTCGCGGAAGGTGGCAAGACCGTGCTGCTGATCGAACGGGGAAAAGAGCGGCGCTACGATAACAGCGGATATCGCGATCACCTGCGGAACCATAGACTCTCACGTTACGGACATAACACCGGACCGGATATCGAAGGCAATCCGCGGGTTTTTGTGGATGCGCAGGGAAATTCCCATGTCGTGCGATCTCACGAGGCGAACTACCACGCCAATGCGTCGGCACTCGGCAGCGGGACCACGGTCTATGGCGGCCTTGCTTGGCGATTCCACCCGGACGACTTCCGCATGGCTTCGCGCTACGGGGTGCCGGAGCGGTCGTCTCTCGTCGACTGGCCGTTCGACTACACCGAACTCGAGCCGTGGTACGAGCGCGCGGAACACGAAATCGGGGTGAGCGGGCAAGGCGGACAAAATCCGCAACAGGGCATTCGCAATCGCGATTATCCCATGCCGCCAGTACCCGGCAATCCCGGGACCGACGTTCTCAGGAAAGGCGCGGACGCGCTTGGCTTGAATACGTTCGTGCCGCCGCTCCTGATCAACACCGTGCCTCGTCTTGGCCGCAAGGCTTGTATCCAATGCGGTTCCTGCGTGGGTTTCATGTGTCCGACGGACGCCAAGAACGGCACACAGAACACTGTGATTCCAAGGGCGATAGCCACCGGCCGATGCACAGTGCTTGCGCAAACGACGGTCGACCGGATCGCCACCGATGCTGAAGGCAAGGTCGTCGGGGTCTATGTGGTTGCGCTTAACGCGGAGGGAAACCCAAAGCGCAATTTCATCTCCGCAAGGACGGTTGTGCTCTCCGCTGGCGCAATCGAAACCGCCAGGTTGCTGTTGCTGTCGAAGACCGACAAGGAGCCGCACGGATTGGGAAATTCCGAAGATCTGGTCGGCAGAAATCTCCAGGGCCACGTCTATCCGACCGTATTCGGTCTCTTCGATCATGCGGTCCAGGATTCCAAAGGACCCGGCGTGACGATCGCAACGTGCGATTTCAATCACGGCAACGAAGGCGTAATCGGCGGCGCGATGCTGGCCGACGACTTCGTGATGCTGCCGGTGATATTCTGGAAGGCAGCGCTGCCGCCCGATCTTCCCCGATACGGCCTCGAGGCCAAGCGGTTTATGAGGACAAATTTTCGGCGTGTGACGCAAATAAAGGGACCTGTACAGGAGATCCCCTCGCCCGGTTCTCGGGTCACATTGGATGAACATTGCCGTGATCTGTTTGGACGCCCTGTGGCCCGTCTCTCTGGCTCGATCCACGACGAGACCAAGAAAACGGCAGCCTATATCCATGACAAGGCTGACGAATGGCTGCGGGCGTCGGGAGCCTTGAGCACATGGGGTGCGCAGCTGTCCCCGCAATTGTCGGGAGGGCAGCATCAGGCTGGAACCTGCCGGATGGGCCATAGGCCGGAGAACTCCGTCACCGATGCTTTCGGCAAGGTGTGGGGACATGAGAACCTGTTTGTCTGCGATGGCTCGCTGCATCCGACGAACGGCGGCTATAACCCGGTTCTTACTATCATGGCGCTGGCGTTTCGCAACGCGACCCGCATCGCAAACACAATCTGAACAAAGCGAGAAATCGATCATGCGAACACGCGTCGGAATCGTCGGCTGCGATCCTGCGTGCCAACAGGTCCGCGGCGGCTGATGGCGAGCCAGTGGCAGGGAGCGCAGCTCTGGTGGGCTTTTTCGCGCGAGGGAGATCCCGCAAGCGTCATCGGATGCGAACTGCGCGAATGGTGCGAGGTGATGCTTACACGCGAGACGCAGGTCTAGAACGTAGCGCCGGAATCCGCAGCGCTGTTTCGTAACGAGCGATCTCTGTTGTTTCGGCCCACCTGTAGTCCGAAGGGATGCCGCAAGGACGTCAGCTTTTGGCGATTTGCATCGCCGATCTCAACGTCTGAAGTGAAGGCGCATAGCAGCCATATCGGCAAGGGCCCGAGTGCGGACAGGCGGGTTCTGGCGTAAAATGTCGATGTCCGGTGGTCCAGACCGCAAGGCTTATAGCTGAAACCGGTCCAACGTCGGGGATGCGCAAGGACCAACCGTGCAGTGGTTGAATGTTGGCCGGCGCTTCTTGTCGACCATGTAGGAACACCGAACTATCCCAGGGTTTGACTTGCTAAGGCATAGGTCCTTGGCTTAGCCGAGCCGCCAGAGGGAAGCCATCCGTACGAGCCACTTCCTCACTGGTCGTTTGGAGCGTGGCGGCGAATCTTTCGAGGAGCGAAAAGTCCGTTGTCGGAATATTGCCTGAGTCCCATTGCCATCTCCTGAAGCAATATCTCGCCGCCTCTATTGGCCAGCCGGATGCCTGGGGTTCGAGCTCCCATGGGCCTTGCTCATGCGTTCTCCTCCTCGCCAACATCGGGGTCGTCAGGGACGACTTCATCAAAGATGAGCGACCAATCGCGTTCCCTCTTGTCGTCGCCGTTCTCGACAGCTTTGGTCGTCAATCCCTTCAGTCTTTGCGCCGCGGCGGCGAAACGAGCCTCTATCGCCGGCTTGGAGGCGAGTAGTATCTCACTTTGCTTTGCAGCCTTGGACGAGGCTGTCGTCTGCGGTGCGCCGAAACCTGCGGTGACGTGAACCTCCGACATCTCGACCTTCGAATCGATGCCCTGGGTCGCCGGGACACCCATTCGGGGGAGGAACTCGACCGCCGGTACATAGGGGAGGTTGGATCTGGAGAACCTTTCCATCTTTGCGAACGGTGCAGTTGCAAAGAACCGCAGCTTATCGGCCAGAATTGGCCTCTGCCCTTCCACCAGCACAATCATCTTGCCGGCATGCATTTGCCTTACCTCCTGTGGCATCATCAGGTCACGTTCTCGCACTTGCTCGACCTTGGTCCGGCGATGAAGGCCCATGAGCTCAATGCTGCGCGATTCGGTCCTGTAGCGAACCGTTCTTCTGCCAAGCGCCTTTGAAACATATTCGGCAGTGACCTGATCGTTGGCGCCAAGGACAAGCTGATAGCCGCAGTTTCCCATTAAGGAGTGACGCGAGGTCTCGCCGTAGATTTCGTCGAGGTTCTTGATGTCCTGGATGATGAACGCCATTTTTATGTTATAGCCGGCCACGTAGGGCAGCTTGCTCGTGATCTCGGTGACCTTTCTCAGCTGCCGAAACTCGTCCAACAGGAAATAGATCGGCAAGGATTTCGGATCCTGCGCCAGCAGAAGCGTGTCGAGGGTCTGCTGAACGAAGAGTGACAGCAGCGGCTTCAGCATGGCGACGTCGGTGATGTTGGGGGCCAGATAGATCGAGATCGGGCGGTGCTTCAGAGCGCGAAGGTCCATGTCGGTGACCGTGGTGGCGGCGACAACGCGCTCGTTGCGGAAGGGCCGCAGCGCCTTCTGGATGTCCAGCAGGGCGGACGCGGCAGCGCGCTCCGAGAGCGCGATATAGGCATTGAAGCTTTCCACCGTGAACCGCGACAGATTGCCTTGCTTTTCCTTGATGAAGACCATCAAGGCCTGGAGATTGACGCCGCTGTTGAAGAAGGATGTCACCTCGCCAAGGTTGCGCCGGTCGCGGTAGACGTCGCTCTCTGTCACGTAACTGATCGCGCCCGCCAGCACCAATTGGGCGGTGGCCTGCCAGATCGCGTTCTCCGATTCCACGCTCTCGGGAACAAGAATGCTGGCGATGTTGAGGATGTCGGTCGTCCGGTCGCCGCGGTCGGGCCTGATGAAGTCGAGCGGATTGTAACGATGTGTTCTGTCGCTGCCTGGCGCAAACAGGAACACTTGGTTCCCCTTTGCCTTTCGGTAGCCGGCCGTGGAGCGGAAGATCTCGCCTTTCAGGTCGGTGACGATCATCGACCCTTGGTGGGCGAGTGCATTTGGAATGACGTAGCATGTTCCCTTGCCCGAGCGGGTCGGTCCGATGACCAGATGATGACGCTCATCTTGGACGCGAAGGATATAGCGACCGTAGCGTCCAAGAATGTATCCGCTACCTCGGAACCACTTGCGGCGCCGAAGCGAGAAGGTGTTTTGGAAGCCAGCATCGCCAAGCGGTTCAGAAACAGATCGCAACCCCAGAGCGGCAATCGATCCGGCGGCGATGAGCGAAACAAGGCCTGCTCCCAGGCCAATACGCCGCAACACCAGATTCTCGGGATAGCGGGACAGTTGCTGGAGCGCGGCCAGCGGATTGGATGTCACCGTTGCTTTGAGGATGCGGCCGTCGCCATATTGGATCTGGAGTGCCAAACCGTAGGCCAGCAGCCAGATGACAACGCCAATCGCGAGGCAGAAGACGACGTAGGCGATGCGCAAGGAGCCCGTCATGATCGGCTCATTCTGGAAAAATATAGTTCCGATACACCGCGTCGACCGCCATCGCGTCGAAGCTGGATGACGATTGGAATAACGCTACGGATGTAGGAGATCAGATCAGCCTTCGGGTAGGCCGCGGACAGGCCTGATTGCATCACCATCATGGCAAGCTGTTCATAGGCACCGCGGGGCGTGTCGGCATGGACGGTCGACATCGAGCCTGGATGGCCCGTGTTGATCGCGCGGAGGAACGAAAACGCCTCCGCTCCCCTCACCTCTCCGACAAAAAGGCGGTCCGGCCGCATGCGCAGCGAGGCCTCGAGCAGGTTCTGGATGGTCACGGCGGCTGTGCCCTGGTCGCCTTTGGATGAAAGCAGATGAACCGTGTTTGGCTGGGGCGGAGACAGCTCGCGCGTATCTTCCAGCGTGATCAAGCGCTCGCGCCGGTCCACGGCTTTCAGGCAGGCATTCAAGAATGTGGTCTTGCCGCTTGACGTTCCACCACTGATCAGAATGGAGACACGGCTCGCGATTGCCGCACGGATAAAGCCATGAATGTCGTCCCTGCACAGAAGCTCGATCATGACGCGATCGGCGCTGCTCCTGCCAGCGATCGCCACCGAAACCTGACCGAACGCGCCCTCGTCGCGGTAGTCCTCGAGCGTGAAGTCGCCTACGACCTGCTTGCGGATTGAAACCGCGCCGCCATCGGGAGCCGCTGGCGGCAACACGAACTGGATGCGTTCTCCCGACGGAAGCGCGGCGCTCAAAATCGGGTTGGCGGAGCTGATGAATTGGTTCGTCGCAGCCGCGACCCGTTCGCCCATATTGACGATGTCACCGGTGGTGAGGCTTGGAATGTCGTGGAATTCCATGTGGCGAGCACCTAGCCGCTCGACATAGACATGGCCGGGCTTGTTGATCGAGATCTCAACCACTCTCGGGTCGGCCAGCAGGTGCTTCAACGGTTCGAGAGACCGGTAGAGAAAGTAGTGTTGGTCATTGTTGGCAGGCTCAGTTGAAGCCACGCTCATGACGAATTTCCTTCAACGCTTCTGAGACCGGGTCGTCGTAGAGGGCTGAAAAATCGAGGTCCTGGCGCACGAACACGAATATGCGCTCGCCCTGCGGCACCCTGATCGTCGGTGGAATTTTCAGGCTCTCGCCAAGCGCCTGATTGGCCATGTCGGAGAACGTCTGGGCAATAGTGGCGCGGGCAAGATCTTCGGCGCGGGGCCCATCGTCGCTTCCGCTCGTAGCTGCCTGGCTGCCATAGCCGGCCAGATAGCTTGCGCCCCCGCCCACGATCGACAGCAGAACGGCTGCGCCAAAGCGTTCACGAAATTTGGTGTCGACGCGGCCGGTAAGGCCCGAGCGGCCAAGACTGTCGGCGCCCATCGAGTTCAACCGAATACTGACACCGTCATCGCGAAGCAATCGCGTCCAGATGACGAAAATGCGCTTTTGACCGCGGATGACTTCCGACTGATATTCGCCGATCAGGCGCGTGCTAATGGGAATGAGGATACGCCTGCCATCGAACGAATAGACATTGTCGGCGACGATGGCGCGGATTTGACCTGGCAGATCGCTGACGATCGCCGTTTCCAGAATACCTGGAATGAGGGAGCCTTCCGCCACCAGGGCGTCGATGCGGGGAATTTTCCTGGCCCTTGCCGACCGATCACCGATGCTGGCGGCGGCCGCCAGGAACTTGCTGTTGCGGTCCTCACCGGCGACCGCGGGTCTCTGCCCCATGTCGGCTGTTGGACTTTCTTGATCGCGGCCTGAGCCTTCGTCGTCAAAGACGACCATGTTGGATCGAAAGCGTTTCGGAAACTCATCCTGAGGCGCGGCGGTCTCGGCTGGGGACACCGCAGGCGATGGCGGCGGAACAGTGAACTGCGTTGTAGAGGACTCTGGCTCTGGCGGCGGCGGGGGTGGCGG
>NZ_VFWA01000029.1:0-18787 GCF_006442295.1 Mesorhizobium sp. B2-3-2
CTCGGCTTCGTCGTCATCGCACAATCCCCGTTTCAAAAACAGGGAATCACAACCAGCCAATTTTGCAACAGGCCCACGAGGGGGGAAGGAAGAGCCGCGCCACTCCCTTACCCGTTCACCGCCCGGCTGTCCGCCGGCACCTCTTCCCTTTCCGTCAGCCCGTAGTCCCTCACCACCTGCGCAATCCGCAGACGGTAGCCGGCAAAGATGCCGCCGCGCCCGGCCTGCTGGGCCTGCCGGTGTTCCTCAGTGTTGCGCCATGCCTTCACCGCTTCCTCGTCGCGCCAGAACGACAGTGACAGGATGCGGTCCGGATTGGCGAGGCTCTGGAAGCGCTCCACCGAGATGAAGCCATCGATGCCTTCAAGCAGCGGCCGCAACTCGGCGGCGATGCCCAGATAGGCGTCGCGCCTGCCCGCGGCCGGTTCGACCTCGAAGATGACGGCGATCATGGCAGCACCAGTTTCGCGTGCGGGCCGGACGCCAGTTTCAGGAACATGCGGTCCTCCTTGAGGATGAATTTTTCACGGCGGGCGAATTCGTAGTTTGCCTTGCCGGCCGGGTCGGCGGCAAGCCGGGCCCTATAGGCTTCGTAGGCGGCCAGGCTTTCTATGTTATAGGCGGCATAGGCGGTCGTGGCCGAGCCTTCATGCGGCGCGTAGTAGCCGATCAGGTCGGCGCCGCAGCGCGGAATGGCCTGGCCCCAGTTACGGGCATATTCCTCGAACGCGGCCTTGCCGAACGGATCGATCTCGTAGCGGATGAAGCAGGTGATGGTCATTTCGGTCTCCCTGAGTTGGCGCAGATAATTCGATCTCTGTCGAAACGTCGCCTACGCCGTTGTGCTAGCAGTTTCCTGTCAGGAGCATCGTCAGCGCTCCTTGAGCTGAGCGAAGGATAGTGATTATCTGGCGAGAATGCTTCGATAGGGATGAAACTATGCGTGAGGGACCCGACATTGCCCGCATCGCCAGCCTGATCGGCGACCCGGCCCGCGCCAACATGCTCAACGCACTGATGGGCGGCACGGCGCTGACGGCGAGCGAACTGGCGCTCGAGGCCGGCGTGTCGATGCCGACCGCCTCCTCGCATCTGTCGAAACTGATGGAAGGCGGGCTGCTGACCGTGGCAAGCCAGGGCCGGCATCGCTATTACGGGCTCGCCGGGCCGCAGGTGGCTGAGATGATCGAAGCCATCGCCGGCGTCGCCGAAACTATCGGCCCTAAGCGCGTGCGGCCGGGCCCGCGCGACGGAGCGATGCGCGTGGCGCGCGTCTGCTACGATCATCTTGCCGGCGAGCAGGCGGTGGCGATGCTCGACCGTCTCATCGACCGGAGGCTGTTGCTGCGCGACAAGGGCGAAATCCGGTTGGCGCCTTCGGCCGCCTCGCATTTCGCGGCGATCGGCATCGATGTGGAGGCAAAGGCCCGGCGGCCGGTGTGCCGCGCCTGCCTCGACTGGAGCGTACGGCGCTCGCATCTCGCCGGCACGCTGGGCGCCGCCATCCTCGACAAGATCCTCGCCGAGAAATGGGCGCGCCGGGAGAAGGACAGCCGCGCGGTGATTTTTTCGCCGCCCGGCAAACAGGCGTTCGAGAAGGTGTTTTTGGCTTGAGGGACCGACGCTGTCGCCAGCATCGATCCGTCGGCGGGACAGGCACGAAGGATCGCGGCGCTTCAGATGCGGCCAGAATTACCCCCGCTTCAACACCTTCCCCTTCTTGAAAAAATCCTTCCACGGATCGGCTTCCGCCAGCCGCTTCAGCGTCGTCTTGTCGCCGATGGGGAAGGCGTTCGGCGGCAGGCCGGCCTCGATCTCGTCCCAGGTCACCGGCATCGACACCGTGGCACCCTTCTTGGCCCGCGACGAGTAGGGCGCGACCGTGGTGGCGCCGCTGCCATTGCGCAGATAGTCGACGAATATCTTGCCGGTGCGCGCCTTCTTCGACAGTGTCGCGGTGTAGCGGTCGGGCGCGCCCTGTTCCAGCGCGCGCGCGAAATCATGGGCGAAGCCTTTCACCTCCTCCCAGTTGGCCGACGGTTTCAGCGGCACGACGACATGAAAGCCCTTGCCACCCGATGTCTTGACGAAATTGGGCAGCGACAGCTCGTCAAGCTTGCCCCTTATGTCGAGTGCCGCTGCACGGACCGCCTTCACGTCGACCCCCTCATCGGGATCGAGATCGAAGACGATCTGGTCGGGCCGCTCGAGCTCGTCGACGGTGCAGCCCCAGATGTGGATCTCGACCACACCGAGCTGGACAAGTGCCGCGATACCGTCGAAATCGCGGATGAACAGGATTTCCTCGCCATCCGTCGGGTCGTTCGTCTTCTCGATCTTGTCATGCATGCCGGGTGAGGCGTGCTTCTGGAAGAAGCGTTGGCCGCCGACACCGTCGGGGGCCCTCACCAGGCTGAGCGGGCGATTGACCACGAATTGTTTCATCCGCGGCCACACCAGCGCGTAATGGTCGAGCAGCCCCTGCTTGGATATCTTTTCGTCGGGCCACAGGAGCTTGTCCGGATGCGACAGCTTCACCGTGGTGGTTGCCGCCCTTGCCGGCGTTGCACCGCCTGACGCCGGCTTGGCCCGGGCCGTGCTCTTGCCTGTCGGTATCTTCGGCTTTTCCTGCACGACTTCCTCCGCCGGCTTGTCTTCGCGCAGCCCCTGGAACGAGGCGTGGCGTACTATACGGTCGGAGGTCCAACTGCGGAACTCCACTTCGCCGACAAGCTCCGGCTTCACCCAGACCAGGCCCTTGCCCCTCGGCACGGCCTTGTCGAAGGGCGACGACTTCGTTTGCAGAGCATCGAGCTTCTTCTTCAGGGCGTTGGCGCTGCCGGTCGAGAAACCGGTGCCGACGCGGCCGGCATAGTGCAGCTTGCCGGCCTCGAAATAACCGAGCAGCAGCGAACGCAGCCCGCGCCCGGTCTTGTCGGACGGCAGGTAGCCGGCGATGACGAACTCCTGTCGCAGCGTGCACTTCGACTTCACCCAGGACAGCCCGCGCCCGCTGCGGTAGACCGCGTCGGCGCGCTTGGAGACGACGCCTTCCAGTCCCATGCGGCAGGCATGCTCGAGCATCACCTTGCCGGGCTCGGCGAAATGGTCGCTGAAGCGAACCGCCGAATCCTCCGGCTGGCTGGCCAGCAATTCCCGCAGGGCCTGCTTGCGCTCGACCAGCGGCTCGCGGCGCAGGTCCCGCCCATTCAGCCGCATCAGGTCAAAGACGTAGTAGATGAAGCGATCCGTGCGCTTCGCCGACAGGTCGGCCTGCAAAAGTGCGAAGGAAGAGACGCCGCTGTCGGCCAACACCACGATCTCGCCGTCGATGATGGCGTCGCTGCATTTCAGCCCGGCGAGCTCGGCGACGATCGCGTCGCCGAATTTCTTCGTCCAGTCGAGGCCGGTGCGGGTGAGCAGCCGCACGTCCGGGCCGGCGATCTGCGCCTGCATGCGATAACCGTCGAATTTGACCTCATGCAGCCAGTCTTCGCCCGGCGGCGCTTCCCGTTCAAGCGTGGCCAGTTGTGGCTCGATGAAGTCGAGGCGCTTTGCGTGTCCGGCCTTGGCTTGGGCGGCGGCCGGTTTGTTGGAGTGCCAGACCTTCGCCTTCTCACCTTTCGCGGCCTTGCCCGCCCCGACCTCCTCGATGGTCAGGCCCGACTTCACCGACTTCGGCGCTTCCTCCAGAATATCCTCGCCCGGGCGCGCCGCGCCATCGTCCGACTTGATCAGCAGCCAGTTGTCGCGCTTCTCGCCGGGGCGCGGTCTCAGCCGCACCAAGTGCCAGCGGCCGTGCAGCTTATGGCCGTTGAGCTCGAAGTTGATATGGCCCTTCTTCATCGCCTTGGCGGGATCGCCCTCGGGCACCCATGTGCCCTCGTCCCAGACGATGACCGAGCCGGCGCCATATTCTCCCTTGGGAATGGTGCCCTCGAACGGCGCATAGTCGATCGGATGGTCCTCGACATGCACGGCCAGCCGTTTCTCGTGCGGATCGAGGCTCGGGCCGCGCGTCACCGCCCAGCTCCACAGCACGCCGGCATGTTCGAGGCGCAGGTCGTAATGCAGCCTGGTCGCCGCATGCTTGTGGATGACGAAGATGCCGCCGGCCTCGCTCTTCTTGCCGCGGGCGACCTTGCCGGGAGGTTCGGCGGTTTTCCTGAAATCGCGCTTGGCGTGATATTGTTCGAGGCTGGCCATCCCTTGGTGTCCTCACGCCGATTTGCGCTTGGGCGCGGCTTCTTTCGGCTTGCCGCGTTTGGCCGCCGGTTTGGCTTTCGCCGAGGCCTTGCCGCGGCGGGCGCCGGCTCCGCCATCCGACGAAAGGCTCTTCTTCAGTGCGTCGAAGAGATTGACGACGTTGGAGGGCTTGGGCGCCGCCTTGGCCTTCGGCGCCTTGCGGCCCGCCTTCTTGGCGCGGATCAGTTCGAGCAGCGCATCCTCGTATTTGTCCTCGAATTTCGACGGATCGAATTTGGTTTTCTTCTTGCCGATGATGAGCTCGGCGAGATCGGTCATCTCCTGATCCGTCTTCACGGACTCGATGTCGCCGAAGACGGTGTCCGGCTGCCGCACCGTGTTGTCGTAGCGCAACGTCGTCAGCACCATGCCCTTGCCGAGCGGTTCGATGACCACGGGACGTTCGCGCCGATAGAGCACGATCCGCGCCAGGCCCGCCATCTTCTTGCCGGCCATCGCGTCGCGGATGACGGCGAAAGCGTCCTGCGAGACCTTGTCGGCCGGCGCGACGTAATAGGGCGTATCGAGGTAGATCTGCTGGATGGAGGATTTGTCGACGAAGCCGTCGAGGCTCATCGTATGTGAGGACTCGATCTGGATGGCCTCGATCTCCTCTTCTTCGATATGGATGAAATCGCCATTGTCGTCCTCGTAGCCCTTGATCTCGTCGCCATCCTCAAGCGGCTTGCCGGTTTCGGCGTCGACATAGATCCGCTTCACCGTGTTGCCGGTCTCGCGGTTGAGGATGCGAAACGAGACTTTCTCGGCATGGGTGACGACATTGGTCAGTTCGATGGCGCAGGTGACCAGCGAAAGCTTCAGATAGCCTCTCCAGGCGGGACGCGGCGCCATGATGATTTCCTGTAGAGAAAAGACCTGGCTGGAACGGACGACGACCCCAACGGTTCCAATCCGGTCGAGCCAAGGCCGGCGCGATTGCCTCCGGCCCCGGCTTTCAGCCCCTATTCGGCGGCCTGCAGGTTGACCTTGCTTTCCGCTATCTCGGTCAGCTTGCGATCCGTCGCCTGCTCTTCCTTGAGGTTCTTGGCCAGCACGTTGGCGCAGTCGCTGCGGCCAAGCTGCTTGGCCCAGGCGATCAAGGTGCCGTAGCGGGTCATCTCATAGTGCTCGACCGCCTGTGCCGAGGCGATCAGCGCCGCGTCCAGCACCTCCTTGTCGTCGACGTCGCCGCTGACGTCGTCCGCTTCCTCGAGGATGCCGTCTATGGCCGGGCAATTGACCTCCTTGGCCTTGACGCCGTGCAGTTCGAACACCTGCTCGACGCGTTCGATATGGCCCCTGGTCTGCTCAAGATGTTTCTCGAAGCCGGCCTTCAGCTGCGGATCGGTCGCCTTGTCGACCATCTTCGGCAACGCCTTCTCGATCTGCTTTTCGGCATAGTAGATGTCGCGCAGCGTGTGCACGAAGAGATCGTCCAGCGTTTTGATGTCCTTCGAAAAGAAGCCCATGATTGTGACCCTTCCTTTGCTCTGCGGTTGCGGGTTGGAGGGACACCGGTCGGCGGCCCCGTCGGCCGACCGTGCCGGCTTGAGGAGTCAACGTCTCGTCCCGGGCCGGGTTCCGGACTTGCGGCGTCGAGCAACGAAATTCTCCCGCCAGGGCGAAAAGCTGAAACGCAACCGCACCCAGGCGACATTCAAACGAAACATATGTGATGCAAAAGTCACACAGGCCGAAATGGCGACAAAAGGCGTGGAAAGACCCCGAATCAGCCGCATTCCGGCCATGAAGCGACGGGTTTTCGACCAGAAATTAACATCGCGTTCACCGACTATTCACGCCTCGACGCTATGATTTCCGCAATTCGGAAGGGACACCCGAAAGTCGGGACAGGGACCAGGTAAAATGAACTTCCTCACGCACCTCATCGGCTATGCCGCAGCGATCCGCGAATTCGTCGCGCCAACCTATCGGCCCGAGCGCTACTACATGCGCGGACCGGGCCCGGCCTGCGCTCGTCGCGGCACCTCGTTGGGCGCGCACTGACCATGACTTTCGAGAGCCGACACAACAGCCGCATCTGCAGGCCGGACGCCGAGTCGCGCGCCACCACCTATCGCGCCGAGCGCCCGGCCTTCGCCGATCGGCGGCGTGCGACATCGCCGCGGCTTTGAGACCGCCTTCGCTGGCTTAGTGTCTCAGGACATGGGGCTGCGGGCCTGCGTGAGCGACCTTCTCCAGTTGGGCCCCAGTCCGGTCGGCCCAGTCCAAGCCGTCCTTCTGAATATCCTTCGATGCAAGCCATCCGCTGACCGTCTTCGACAGCGTTTGCTCCAGCCGGGATGATCGTGCGCTACCGCGGCGGGCTCGTGCCGTCCGGCGCACATGGCTCCAGCACAATCGTGCCGCCCGCCACCTTGCCGAGTTCTCGGCAACCCTGACCTGTGCACAGTGTCCAACCATCACCGGTCGCGCCGGAGGCGGCGAGCACGAGGCTCCGCTGCGGCCCGACCTTCGGAGCATAGGCCCACCAGCCGTCTCGCAACACCGCGCCCTCCGGCGGCTCCATGCCGGCGCCCGAGCCTTTTATGCGCGCCTCGGTGACTTGCAGGCCGGAAGGCATCACCTTCCAGTCTTCCTCCCAGCGCGAGCGCTCCACCGAATGCGTCCAGGACAGGGTGAAGGCGGCGGCCGCCAGCGTCACCGTCTTGCCGGCGGCAAGGATACACAGGCTCATGCCTTGGCCGTCACCCGCCGCGCGCGCCAGAAATGCCAGCCGATCCAGGCGAACGACAGTGTCCAGCCCGTCTCGTCGGTGAGCGGGATCGCGGCGACCAGCAGCACGCCGGCACAGAAGGCGACGAGCCGTTCCCACCACGCCATGCGCCTGGCAAGGAAGCCGACGGCGGCGGCACCCCACAGCACGATGCCCATGCACGCCTTGACGACGATGTAGGCGACCTCGACGGGGTAGCCGAACTGGGCGGCGATCGGGCCTGGATCCTGCAGCATGAGCGCCGGCGTGTAGACCGCCATGAACGGCACGACGAAGCCGGCAATGGCGAGCTTGGTCGCCTGGATGCCGATCTTGAGGCCGCTCTCCCTGGCCATCGGGGCGGCCGCGAAGGCGGCCAGCGCAACCGGTGGCGTAAGATCGGCCATGATGCCGAAGTAGAAGACGAACATATGGCTGACCACCAGCGGCACGCCGAGCGACAGCAGCGCCGGGCCGGCCAGCGAGGAGGTGATGATGTAATTGGGAATGGTCGGGATGCCCATGCCGAGCACCAGGCAGGTGAGCATGGTCAGCACCAGCGACAGGAACAGATTGTCCTCGCCGATGGAAATGATCCAGCCGATGAAAGTGGAGGCGATGCCGGTGAGCGTCAGCGTGCCGATGACGATGCCGACGATGGCGCAGGCGATGCCGACAGGCAGCGCGTTCTTGGCCCCTTCGGCGAGTGAATCCACGCAGATCCGCAGCGTTTCGCGCCCGCCCTTGAAGGCGAAGCAGGCGACGACGAGTGCCGCGATGACGAGGCCGAGTATGTTGACGCCGAAGCGCATGAATGAGGCGGCGGCGAGCCCGAGCGCCAGCCAGAAGACGACGCGGAAGGCGAGCGGGCCGATCAGGGCCGCCAGCGGCGTGCCGAGGATGAGCACGATGGTCAGCGCCAGGCCCATCGTGCCGGCGAAGATCGGTGTGTAGCCGGCAAACAGGAGATAGATGAGGGCCGCCAGCGGCAGCACCAGCGGCCAGTGCTGGCGCACGGCGTCCCAGGGATTGGGCAGTTCGGCCTTGGCCATGCCGTGCAGGCCGGCCTTGCCGGCTTCCAGATGCACCTGCCAGAAACAGGCGCCGAAATAGAGCAGCGCCGGGATGATCGCCGCCTTGACCACTTCGGCATAGGGGATGTTCAGCGTCTCGGCCATGATGAAGGCGACCGCGCCCATCACCGGCGGCATGATCTGGCCGCCCATCGAGGAGGTCGCCTCGACGGCGCCGGCGAAGGCCGACCGGAAGCCGAAGCGCTTCATCAGGGGGATGGTGAACTGGCCGCTGGCCACGACGTTGGCGACGCCGGAGCCGGAGATGGTGCCCATCAGCGCCGAAGACAAAACGCAGACCTGCGCCGGGCCGCCGCGCCACGAACCGACCAGGCCGAGCGCGAAATCGTTGAACAGCGCGATCATGCCGGCGCGTTCGAGGAAGGCGGCAAAGACGACGAAGATGAAGATATAGGCGGCCGAGACATAGACCGGCGTGCCGTATATGCCTTCGGTGCCATAGGCGAAAGTGTCGACGAGCTGGGCGAAATCGTAGCCGCGATGGATGAAGGGCGGCGGCAGGTGGTTGCCGACGAAGCAGTAGGCGAGGAAAATGAAGGCGATGATCGCCAGCGGCAATCCCATCAGCCGCCGGGCGGCCTCGAAGACCAGCACCACCAGCACCGTGCCGACGACAAGATCCGGCGTGGTGAGGAAACCGGAGCGGCGGATGAGGTCGGTGTAGAACACCCAATTGTAGAGACCGGTGCCGAAGCCGAGCACGCCGAGCGCCCAGAACACGGCCTTGGCCGGCAGGCTTCGGGCGCGCAAATTGGCGATCAGGCCGAAGCCGAGCAGCAGCAGGAAGCCGACATGCATGGCCCGCACCACCTGGCTCGGAATGCTGCCATAGGCCGCGACGTAGATCTGGAAGACCGAAAAGGCGACGGCAATGGCGAAGGCCGCTTTGCCGGCGATGCCGTCGCCAAAGCCCGGCGGCAAGCCTTCGACCTGCTCTTCGGCGACGGGGAGATGGAAGGTGGAGGATTTGCCGTCGGCTGGCGTTCCATGCGTTGCTTCGCTCATCCGGCCAACTCCAAAGCGAGCGAATTGTAGTGCGAGGCGCTCCCCTCTGCCCTGCCGGGCATCTCCCCCACAAGGGGAAAGATTGGCTGTCGCAATGCTCTTCGCCAAACGCCAACATTGCAAGATAAACGCCGACATTGACGCTGCCGATCTCCCCCCTTGTGAGGGAGATGGCTGGCAGGCCAGAGGGGGGCGCCTGGCGAAGACATGTCCGATTACCCGCCTATTTCAACAGCCCCTTCTCCTTGTAGTACCGCTCCGCGCCCGGATGCAGCGGCACCGGCATGCCGTCGAGCGCCTTGGCGGGGTCTATTGCCTTGGCGGCGGCGTGGGCGGCGGCGAGCTGGTCGAGATGCTCGAACATCAGCTTGGTCATCTGGTAGGCGGTCTCGTCGGAAACGTCGGCGCGGGTGACGAGGAAATTGCCGACGGCCGCGGTCGCGACATCCTCGGCCTGGCCCTCATAAGTGCCCTTGGGGATAACGACAGACAGATAGGGGGCGCCGATCTTGGCGACATCCTCGGCCGGCACGGCGACGACATTGATCGGCACCGAGGTGGCGAGGTCGCGGATCGAGGCGACGCCAAGCCCGGCCGACTGCAGCGTGGCGTCGAGCTGGCGGTTCTTGATCAGCTCGACCGATTCGGCGAAGGGCAGGTATTCGACCCGGCCGAGATCCTCGTATTTCAGCCCGGCGGCGGCGAAGATGGCACGCGCATTGAGCTCGGTACCGGAGGCCGGCGCGCCGACGGACAGGCTCTTGCCCTTGAGGTCGGCCAGCGTCTTGATGCCGGATTCCTGGCTGGCGACGATCTGGATGTAGTTGGGGTAGATGGCGGCGATGCCGCGCAATTTGTCGAGCTCGCCGGGGAAGCCGGCTTCGGCATTGCCTTCGGCGGCCATCTTGACGGAATCGCCGAGCGCGAAGGCGATCTCGCCCTTGCCCTGCTGCAGCAGATTGAGGTTCTCGACCGAAGCCTTGGTGGCCTGCACCTGGGTGCGGGCGCCTGCGATGCCCTTGCCGTAGATTTCCGACAGCGCCACGCCGAGCGGGTAGTAGACGCCCGACGTGCCGCCGGTCAGCACGTTGATGAATTCCTGTGCCCTGGCCGAGGCAATGCCGAGCCCAAGTGAAAGCGCCATTGCGCCGGCCGCAACGAACTTCGTTCTGAAATGGAACATCCGGTTTCCTCCCTGAAAATATTGGCTGCCGCACCACCTCCTCGATGCGAACCGGCCGAGTTTAGACGGCGGGCCGCAAATGCCAACCCGCAATTGCATTCATTAGACGAACGGTTGAATGGATGCGGAAACAGCTCCCGGCTTGCGCGGGACGCGACCGTGGCCGAAAGATTTTTTCCGGCACCTGTCGAAATCGGCCCTTGCCGCGCGACATATGTCCGGCTCGCAAGGACGCGGCCTACGAAACCACGGGAGAAGACCCATGCGATACATGCTTTTGATCAACAACGACGAAGCCGCACTGGCGAACACGCCGATCGAGAAGGCCCAACAGATGAGCGCGGCCTATGGCGCCTATACCGAAGCGTTGAAGAAATCCGGCGCGTGGCTGGCCGGAGAAAGGCTGCGCCCGACCCAGGCAACCACCTCGGTGCGGATCACCGACGGCAAGACCAACGTGATCGACGGCCCCTATGCCGACACCAAGGAACAGCTTGCCGGCTTCTACATGATCGAGGCGCCCGACATCGATACCGCCATCGAATGGGCGGCGCGCTGCCCGGCGGCCAGCACCGGCACGGTCGAGTTGCGGCCGATTTGGGAAATGGCCGAATACATGCCCAAGAAATGACGATGTGATGGACAGCAGCGAGCAGATTGCCCGGGCAGCCGCCGAGGCAGCCGCCCGGCAAAGCTACGGCAAGCTGGTCGCCTGGCTCGCGGCGCGCACGCGCGACGTGGCCGCCGCCGAGGACGCGCTGGCCGACGCCTTTGCCGCGGCGCTCGAACGCTGGCCGCAGACCGGCGTGCCGGAAAAGCCGGAGGCCTGGCTGCTTGCCGTGGCAAGGCGGCGGCGTGTCGACGCGGTGCGGCGGCGGCTCACCAGCGAAGCCGGCCGCGACCATCTCAAGCTGATTGCCGAGGAGGCGGAGGCGTGCATGACCGACCAGGACCTGCCCGACGAACGGCTGCGGCTGATGTTCGCCTGCGCGCATCCGGCGATCGAGCCTGGCGTGCGCGCGCCATTGATCCTGCAGGCCGTCCTTGGCTTCGACGCAGCGACGATCGCCTCCGCCTTCCTGGTCCCGCCGGCGACAATGGGCCAGCGTCTGGTGCGGGCCAAGGCCCGCATTCGTGAAGCCGGCATTCCGTTCCGCGTACCAGAGCGGGCCGAACTCGGCGAGCGCCTGGATACCGTGCTGGAGGCCATATACGCGACCTTCGCCGAGGGCTGGTCCGACCCGGCGGGCACCGAGACGCGGCGCCGGAACCTGGCCACCGAAGGAATCTGGCTCGGCAGGCTGGTGGCCTCGCTACTGCCGGACGAACCGGAGGCGCTGGGCCTGCTTGCGCTGATGCTGTTCGCCGAGGCGCGCCGCGCCGCGCGCCGCGATGGGTCCGGAGAGTATGTGCCGCTCGCCGAGCAGGACCATGCGCTGTGGGATCACGGGCTGATCGACGAGGCGGAAGCCCTGCTCGGCCGCGCCGCCACTCTGGACGCCATCGGCCGCTACCAGCTCGAAGCGGCCGTGCAGTCCGTCCACGCGGCGCGGCGGCTGAGCGGCGAGACCGACTGGGTGGCGATCCGCGAATTCTACGATGCCTTGCTTTCGATCGCACGATCGCCCGTGGTGGCGATCAACCGCGCGGTGGCGATCGCCGAAGCTGAGGGCGCCGTGGCGGGGCTGGCGGCGCTGTACGTGCTTGGCGACGACAAGCGGCTCAATGATTACCAGCCCTATTGGGCCGCGCGCGCCGGCCTTCTGGCCAGGCTCGGCCAGGTGCCGCAGGCGGTCGAAGCCTATGACCGGGCGATCGGCCTCGAAAGCGATCCGGCGGTACGCCGTTTCCTGCAGGTAAAACGCGCGACGCTCAGGCATTGAAATGCCTGAGCGCGGTGCTTTGCCGACGGCCCGTTCAGCCCGGCCACATTTCGTGCGATGCGTTGAGCGTCTTCATCAGCGGGTGCTCGCGAAGCTTGGCCCACAGGCGTTCGATGTCGGGCCAGGCGGTGCGTGCCTTACCGCTGTCGGGATGCCAGGCCACCAGCATGGCCAGATAGATATCGGCCACCGACATCGCCTCGCCTGCCAACCAGTCGCGGCCGCGCAGGCGGCATCGACGACGGCAAAGCCGCGGTCCATCTCGGCCACGGCCGCCTGCTTGACGGCCTTGGCGCCGTCGGCGTCGACCGTATAGCGCGGCGCGTAGTAGAAACGCAGCACCGCCGGATAGAGGGCGGACGACATGAACGCCATCCAGCGCAGGAAGTCGGCGCGGGCCGGGGCATCGGCCGCCGGCGCCAACCCGGCCCGCGGATGGCGTTCGGCGAGCAGGATGCAGATGGCTGCCGATTCGGTCAGCGAGCTTCCGTCCGGCAAGGTCAGCGCCGGCACCTGGTTCAGGGGGCTGATGGCCAGGAAAGCGGGATCGGGCCGGTCGGATTTCGGTACGTCGATCTGCTCGAACGGCGCCTTGGCCAGCGCCAGGGCCGCCTCGACAACGAAGCCGCCGCTGCCGGGACGGGTGTAGAGCTTGTACATGAGGTCCTCCGCCGGCCCTGCGGGGCCCCGGGGCGATATGAACCGGAAGCAGGGCGCTGCTCAAGCCCGCGGCATCCGCCACGGCTGGTTTTTCAGCGGGCCAGGCGAGCAGTGGCAGGACCTTTTGACGTCGGCGCGAAGGATCGCGGCGAATCTATGCTGCGTGCCGCGTACTACGCCCCCAAACCCTCGAACAGGATGGTCGACAAGTAGCGTTCGGCGAAGGACGGGATGACCACCACCAGGTTCTTGCCTTTGTTCTCCGGCCGCGAGCCGACGACGATCGCCGCCTGCAAAGCGGCGCCCGAAGAGATGCCGACCGGCACGCCTTCCAGCCGGGCGACGAGGCGGGCATTGGCGACCGAATCCTCGTTCGAGACCGTGACGATTTCGTCATAGATGGTGGTGTCGAGGATTTTCGGCGCGAAGCCGGCGCCGATGCCCTGGATCTTGTGCGGGCCGGGCTGGCCGCCTGACAGCACCGGCGAGGTTTCCGGCTCGACCGCGACGACATGCAGCGAAGGCTTGCGCTTCTTCAGCACCTGGCCGACACCGGTGATAGTGCCGCCGGTGCCGATGCCGGAGACGATGATGTCGACCTCGCCATGGGTGTCGTTCCAGATCTCCTCTGCCGTCGTCGTGCGATGGATCTCGGGATTGGCCGGGTTCTCGAACTGCTGCGGGATGATGGCGTTGGGGATGGTGGCCGCCAGTTCGTCGGCCTTGGCGATGGCGCCCTTCATGCCTTTCGGCCCTTCGGTCAGCACCAGTTCGGCGCCGAGCAGCGCCAGCATCTTGCGGCGCTCGACCGACATCGTCTCGGGCATGGTAAGGATCAGCTTGTAGCCCTTGGCGGCTGCGGCAAAGGCAAGCGCTATGCCGGTATTGCCCGAAGTCGGCTCGATCAGCGTCGTCTTGCCGGGAGCGATCTTACCCGATGCCTCGAGCGCCTCGATCATCGCCACGCCGATACGGTCCTTGACCGAGGCGATCGGGTTGAAGAATTCGAGCTTGGCGATGAGATGGGCAACGATGCCCTTCTCCTTGGCGAATTTGTCGAGCCGCACCAGTGGCGTGTCGCCGATCGTATCGGTGATGGAATTGTAGATGCGGCCACGGCCGGGAACACGAGCGGAGGCGGCGGACTTGTTCATTGGTTTGGCTCCCAGAATGTCAGGCGGATGGAACTGATCTCAGACGGATGGCCGCCAGGATAGGCCTTCCACGGACGCAAGATAGACCGTCGCCCGAAAATATCCGAGTGGGGCGCGTGTCTAAAACGCATCGGCCTCGGAAAAGCATTCCCGCAAAAGCCGAGCCGGCGGAATGCTTTGGCAAAAATGGCCCTATTGGCGGGCGGCGATCGCCGCCGCCGCGCCGACCATGAAACCGGCCGCGGTGCGGTTCAGCGCCTTCAGGGCGCGCGGCGAGCGCAGGAACCAGCGCGCCTTGGCCGCCAGCGCCAGATAAGGCACCAGCACCACGAACAGGACGAGGACGGTGAGTGCGGCGAGGATGCCGTAATCGGCCAGCGTGATGGTCTTGAGGTCGACGATGGTCGGCGTGATGGCGAGATAGAAGATCATCGTCTTCGGATTGCCGAGCGTCACCGTCAGGCCGGCGAGGAAGCTCGACGCCAGCCCGCCCTTGCCTTTCCTGGCCTCGACCGTCTCGGGCGTGATGCCGGCGGTCCAGAAGCGCCAGCCGAGGAAGGCGAGATAGGCGACGCCGGCCCATTTGACGGCGAGGAACACCAGGCCGAAGGTCTGCGCGACGAAGGCAAGCCCAAGCACCACGGCGGTGAGATAAAGGAGGTCGCCGAGCATCAGGCCAAAGGACATGGCCAGCGAGGAGCGGAAGCCGGAACCGAGCGCGCGCGCCATAAGCGCGGTGATGCCGGGGCCGGGAATGGCGGCGGCGAGGCCAAGGGCTGCGCTGTAGGCGAGGAAGCCGGTGAGGGTCATGGAGAAGGCCGTGTGTCGGGGAAACGCTGCTGGGAGGGCGCCTTGTCGCACAGAGTTTGGCGGGTGGGAATTGCCTGGATCCGGATTCGGTTGCACCAGGCATGCCCCGCGCTCGGGACCTCCCAAGCGGGTCAGGACCGCCCGTCGCCGTAGGTCACGCGCCAGATGGTGCCGTTGCCGTCCTCGGTGACGATCAGCGCGCCGTCGTTCGCCACCGCCACGCCGACCGGCCGGCCCCAGACCTCGCCGCCGGAGGTGACGAAGCCGGTCATGAAATCCTCATATTCGCCGGTCGGCTTGCCGTCCTTGAACTTGAGCCGCACCACCTTGTAGCCGGTCCTGTTGCCGCGATTCCACGAACCGTGCAGGGCGACGAAGGCGTCGCCCCTGTATTCGGCCGGAAAACCGGATCCCGCGCGGACATTCCTGCCGTCGTAGAAGGCGATGTTGAGCGGCGCCGAATGCGCCTGCATCAGAATGTCGGGGACGGTGACCTTGCCGGCAAGGTCGGGACGCGCGCCCTTGTGGCGCGGATCCTCATTGTCGCCGATATAGTACCAGGGCCAGCCGTAGAAGGCGCCTTCCCTCACTTCGGTCGCATATTCGAACGGCACATTGTCGCCGAGCGCGTCGCGCTCGTTGACCACGCACCACGGCGCGCCCGTCGCCGGCTGGATGGCCATGCCCGAACAATTGCGCAGGCCGGTGGCAACGATGCGGCCATTCTTGCCGTCCGGGTCGAAAGCCCTTACGTCGGCGCGGCCTTCCTCCGAGCCCCAGGCGGCGCCGAGCGGCTTCGACCTGGCCCAGGCATCGAGCCCGCCCCGCGGTTTCCTTGCCATGTCCTGGGCGGCGTTCGAGCCGGAGCCGACCGAGAGATAGAGCGTCTTGCCGTCCGGCGAGAAGGCGATGTCGCGGGTCCAGTGATGAGTGGCCGGAATGTCGCGGACAATCGTTTCCGGCTCGCCGGAGGCCTTCAGGTCGCCATCGCGGTAGGGAAAGCGCACGATGCTGTCGCTGTTGGCGACATAGACCCATTGCGGACTGTCCCCGGGCGGATAGAAGGCGATGCCGTAGGGCTGGTTGAGATTGCGGGCGAAGACGCCGTCACTGACGGGTTTCGCGTTGCCCTCGCCCAGACGGTAGACGCGGACCTGGTTGGCCTCGCTGTCGGCGACGAACAGGTCGCCATTGGGCGCGACGCGCACGACGCGCGGATTGTCGATGCCCGAAGCGATCAGTTCCGCCGAAAAACCCGCCGGCAGCCGCGGCTCGGCGCCTTGCGGCCTTTGCACCGGACCGGCGCTGTTCGAGGCGGATCTGGTGACATAGGGCCTGGGCTGGTCTTGCGGGCTGATCAGCCGGCGCACGCCCGGCTCGTCGGCCCGCCAGTCACCAAATGCGGCCGCGCCCTTGAGCACCGGTTCTGTCTGCTGGGCCAATGCCGTCGCGGCGAAAAGCAAGGCTGCGGGGATCGCCACGGCGCCGGCAAGTCTGATCATCCCAGTCTCCAGCTTCTCGCTTCGCTATGCATGTCGTTGTCCCAAGACCGAGGATCACATGCATCAGGGGAACGGGCGGGCTCGGCAGTCGTTCCGGACGACACGGGGAGTTGAAGGAATTCGGGTCAGGTATCCGCGTCGAGATCGGCGTCGAGGTTCTTTTCCAGTTCGACGAGGTCGGCCGGCAGCGGCATGCCCATGGCGCGCATTTCGCGCAGCTTCTCGCGCAATTGCTCCTGCACTTCCCGCACATCCTCAGGCTGGTTGACCATCTCCTCCAGCAGTAGGCTGATCTGGGCCTTGAACGATTCCAGCGCCATTTTTTCCTCCTCGGCCGTCTGGATCGATCCCAGCTCTCAGCGCAGCATGCGCGATATCAGCTGCGCCGTATAGTCGACCATCGGGACAATGCGGGCATAGTTGAGCCGGGTCGGGCCGATGACGCCGAGCGCGCCGACGACGCGGGCGTCCTTGTCGCGGTAGGGTGCCACGACGAGCGACGAGCCGGAGAGCGAGAAAAGCTTGTTTTCCGAGCCGATGAAGATGCGCACGCCCGGTCCCGCCTCGGCGAGGTCGAGCAGCTGGATCAGCCCGTCCTGCGTCTCCATGTCCTCGAACAAATGGCGCAAGAGTTCGATGTCCGCCTGGGCGGTGACGTTTTCGAGAAGATTGGCGCGACCGCGCACGATCAGGCGCGCCGGCAGGCCGCTTTCCGCGCCGGCCCACACCGCCAGCCCTTTCTCCACCAGGTCCTGCGACAGCGTGTCGAGCGCTGCCCTTGTCTCTTCCTTGATACGCGCGACCTCCGCCCGCGCCTCGGCCAGCGTACGGCCGCGAATATGGGCGTTGAGGAAATTCGAGGCCTCGTGCAATTGCGAGACGGTGATGCCGGCCGGCAGATCGATGACCCGGTTCTCGACGTCGCCGTTCTGCGACACCATCACGGTCAGCGCCTTGGTCGGCTCGAGCTGGATGAACTCGATGTGCTTGAGCGCCACCTCGTTCTTGGCGGCCAGCACCAGGCCGGCGCCGCGCGACATGCCAGACAGCATCTGGCTGGCCTCGGTCAGCATGTGTTCCAGCGTGGCGCCCGAGCCGGAGGCGCGCACCTGCGCCTCGATGCTGCGCCGCTCCTCGTCGGAGAGGTCGCCCAGTTCCATGAAGGCGTCGACGAAGAAGCGCAGGCCGGCCTGCGTCGGCAGGCGGCCGGCCGAGACGTGCGGCGCATAGATCAGGCCGAGATGTTCGAGGTCGCTCATCACGTTGCGGATGGTGGCCGGCGACAGCGAGGACGGCAGGATGCGCGACAGGCTGCGCGATCCCACGGGCTCGCCGTCCCTCAGATAGGAATCGACGATACGCCGGAAGATGTCGCGCGAACGCATATCGAGCGCCTGAAGTGCCGGCGCGGGAAGAGCGAGCGACTGCGAAGCGGGATCGACTGCCTTGGTCATTGCGGCCATAACCTCCGGTTCAAGGATATAGACTTCGCGGCGCCGCGCGCAACCCGGTGTCGCACTTGCGATCACCCCGGTGTCGCACTTGCGATCATCCGGTGTCGCGTTGCGCGATCACCCAGTGTCGCCGCGTTTGCGGTCGCCGGTCCATTTTCCTTTACGCCGTGCCCCGCATGCGTCTAAAAGCCGGCCAAGATTCAAAAAAGCTGACAAGAAAGCAGGCCGAATGCGCCCCTCCAAACGCCAGTTCGACGAAATGCGCGCCATCTCCTTCGAGCGCGGCGTCTCCAAACATGCCGAAGGCTCGTGCCTGGTGAAGTTCGGCGACACGCATGTCCTGTGCACGGCAAGCCTGGAGGAAAAGGTGCCGGGCTGGATGCGCAATTCCGGAAAAGGCTGGGTGACGGCCGAATACGGCATGCTGCCGCGCTCGACCGGCGAGCGCATGCGCCGCGAGGCCTCCGCCGGCAAGCAGGGCGGGCGCACGCTGGAGATCCAGCGGCTGATCGGCCGCTCGCTGCGCGCCGTGGTCGACCTGCAGGCGCTGGGCGAGCAGCAGATCACCGTCGACTGCGACGTCATCCAGGCCGATGGCGGCACCCGCACCGCCTCCATCACCGGCGGCTGGGTGGCGCTCTACGATTGCCTGCGCTGGATGGAAGCGCGGCAGATGGTGAGCGTCGGCAAGGTGCTGAAGGACCATGTCGCGGCGATTTCCTGCGGCATCCATGAAGGCCAGCCGGTCATCGACCTCGACTATCTCGAAGATTCCTCCGCCGGCACCGACGCCAATTTCGTCATGACAGGTAAGGGCGGCATCGTCGAGATCCAGGGCACAGCCGAGGGCGAGCCCTTTTCGGAAGGGCAGTTCGCCGAGCTGATGGGCCTGGCCAAGAAAGGCATCCAGAGGCTGGTGAGTCTGCAGCAGATGGCGGTGGTTTGAATCCTGGATGCCGAGCGTGAGCGCCCCCCTCTGTCCTGCCGGACATCTCCCCCACGAGGGGCCTGTTGCAAAATTGGCTGGTTGTGATTCCCTGTTTTTGAAACGGGGATTGTGCGATGACGACGAAGCCGAGCG